>PXYW01000050.1:3330-21462 GCA_003023695.1 Sulfobacillus benefaciens
CCGGACGATGAGTTCGGGATTGAGAAACTTCGTGGAGTGTCAGGCTATACCTCGTATGAACATCTCATGACCCTGGTGGTGCATTCTGGGGCACGGGCTCAAGCTCTCGAAGAAACCGTGGTGCATGAATATCATCATCATTGGAGAATTGCTGAAGCTCAACTTCTTGAGTCCCAAGAAACGTTGTTATCCCGATTGGTGTTAGAAGGATTAGCAGAACATTTTGTGCAAGAGGTTCTGGGAGTGACAACCGCGCCTTGGGCTACCCAATGGACCGATCAAGAGTCTCATTATTGGTGGCCTGTCTATGCCTCCCATCTTAATCTTGTGGGATCCGATACGTCTCCCTATATGTTTGGCTCGACAGATATGGGTGTGCCTCTTTGGGCTGGTTATGCCATGGGATATCATCTAATCCGTTGGTTCCGCAGGCAACATCGTACCCTTTCATGGACCACACTAACCCAACTCGCAGATGTTGAATTTGTTCCCCGCGTTTAGCACCCCTAACCAGGGGATTTGTGAGAGATCTTTTCCCGACGCACCTCGGTAAGCCTTCGAGAATCCACCCGTTTACACAATTTTATCCGACGATATTTTGCCTGGGGACTATTATTGCGAGTGGAGAATTATGGTTGGTGAATTCCGGATATACTAACCGCGGAGGCGATTTGGTGTGTTCTATGACCGTCAAGAACAAGTGCGCCTATTAAATCAGGATATCGTCGGTGAGCATGACGCCATTTTACACTATTTAACCCATGCCTGGACTGTTGCTTACCAATTTGGTCCCCAAATCGAACAAATTGCCAAGGACGAAATGCGTCACTTAAAGTGGCTGGCTCATTCGGTTGTAGCGCTGCAAGGAGTACCGGACCTCAGTACCCCTGCTGTGAACCCTAGGGCGTCCTTGGAAGAGGCGTTGGAATCAGACATCAATGCGGAAAAGACAGCAATTGCCCAATATCGCGAACACATTGCAACCATTGCGGATCGGCGGGTTCGAGATCTGCTGCAGCGCATCGTGGTCGATGAAGAGGACCATCTGCGCCTTTTTCTTGGGTTCCAAGATAGTCAACACGGGAAACCGTGGGGCGAGGGAAATTCATCGGAGTCTATTAAGGATACCGCCAGCAAGTTGCAGGTGTTGGTGTCTATGGAGTATCAACAAGTGATTGGCTACCTGTTTTCTTCGTTTATCCGTGTTCATCGCCGATCTGTCGGGATGGACGATGAAGACCAGGCGATTGACGAGATGAAACATTTAGGATGGATTGGGCAACAAATGGCCAAGCTAGGACAGTCGCCATTATTTGGTCACTCGATAAGTGTTGACGAGGAATCCGAGATGATGCAGTACCTAAATGTGCGAAAGTGGGCCAACGAGGGCCAACAGCAGTTATTGCCCTTGTTGGACCGGATAATCCAACACGAGCGCTATCAGATGCAAAACATCGTGCCCGATGGTTGGACTGTGGGAAAACCCTAGGGTCAAATAATCTATAGGGGAGTTCGGGTGGTCATGGATTTTTTATTGCGGCAAGATGCTCCCATCAATGAAACGGAATGGGCCGAACTGGATGATACCGTACATCAAGTAGTGAGGCGGCAGGTTGTTGGCAGGCGATTTCTCCAATTATACGGTCCTTTGGGAGCCGAAGTGGAAGTCATTCCCACAGACCGCTCCCCAGGGTACGATCTTGGGCAAGTGGATATGGTGGGATCCCATGATGATCCTGTGGCATTAGCCGGGAGAATTTATCAAAAGCTTCCCATGTTGCACAAGGATTTCATTTTGTTTTGGCGCGACTTGGAATCCAGTACACGTCGGGGGCTACCCATGGACTGGTCTATGGCGCAAGCAGCGGCGAGTTTTGTGGCTCGCGTGGAAGACCAACTGATCCTCCACGGAGACAGCGCGCTGCATATTGAAGGATTAACGACGGTTGCGGGTCGACACGTTCTGGAAACCTCTGGCTGGGCCGAGAGCCAGTCTGGCTATCGCGATGTGGTCACAGCTATAAATCATTTAGCATCAGCGGGCTTTTATCCGCCTTATACGGTAATTATTGGGACAGAAGGGTACGCGGCGTGGCATAGGCTCTTTGGCAATAGTGGGGTGCTGGAGATTGACCAAATTCGCAAACTGGTCGAGGGAGGTGTCTTTGTCACCCCGCAGATGCCCAATGATAGTCTTTTGGTGGTTGCCACTAGCCCTGAAAACATGGATTTGGCAATAGGCGTGGATACCACCGTGGCATTCTTGGAATCAAGTGCTATGAACCATGCGTTTAGAGTCTTAGAAACCTTGACCCTCCGCATTAAACGGCCCGGGGCCATTTGCCACTTTAATATCAGTACGCCATCGTAGCACCCTGTGCTACAATAGCTAGGGTGATGGCGGTATGGCTGAAGGAGAGGATTTAAACCTCTTTGTACAATGGAGACACGCGGCCCCGAGTCGGTGGAAATTTTGTCCGCTGTGTCAAGCGCCTCTTACTAATCATGAATGGGACGGGAAATCTCGCCGATTTTGTTCCCAATGCGGGTTTGTCTATTGGGAACGGCCTTTGCCAGCTACGGCAGGAATCATTTATGATGCTGCACAACAAAACATTTTGCTGGTCACACGCCGCTACCCTCCATCAGTAGGTGGCTATACCCTTCCTGGCGGCGGAATTGAATTTGGCGAATCAGTTCAAGGAGCATTGCTGCGCGAAGTCTTTGAAGAAACCGGGTTGCAGGTGATCATCGACGATCAATTGGGAACTTGGTCAACCCCCTCTAACGAAACACTAATTACCTTCTTCGTCACCCATCCTGTAGGTGGTGAATTAAAGGCGGGAACCGATGCTATGGAAGCAACCTGGGTTAATGTGCATCAAGCGCCTAGACTAGCATTTAGCGTCCATCAAAAGGTCGTTGAGCTCTTTCGGGCAAAACTAGCATTGGATCAACTCGGGAAAGACTGGAAACAGCCCCACTAAAATTTCTTACATGCCTGCAGACTTTTGTGACGGCTTATCGATAGATTTCTTACGACGAGCCCGTTGAAACAATGTCCACGCGGTGGCAACGCCTTGAACCCACCATGGCTGGATGATTTTGTCTTGGGGGTCCTGGTGCGAAAGTCGGCGACGTGTTGCTGCCCATGAGGTTAACCCCGAGACGATGAGGCCTACATTGTAGGCCCCGCGCCGCAGATGGGACAATGTCTCAGAAACGTCTCGCGTGGTGTCGCGCGCTTGCCGAATGGCACCTTGAATTTCTGCTCGCAGTGTTTCTATCTGGTTACCGACAGTGCGCTCCATTTCCATAAGCCTTTTGGCTAAGAGCCAGAGGATCACAATGCCGATAATACTCATGATCGCTACGATCATGAGAGACATTGCAATAAGTGTTAAAGCTGTCTGAGTACTCAAGCGCCCTGGCCTTCATCTGTAGGTCCCGGGGTCCCCTCATCGTCGAGCGGAATTTCGGTCACCCCTCTTTTAAGCACATCCTGGCCACGGCGCGTCAGTGAATCACGAATATCCCGTACGCTGGTTTGAAATTGGCCTAGGGAGTCCTGTGTCTTTTTCTTAAGTGTTTCGCGCGTATCTGAACCAGTCGAAGGAGCCAACAGCAGGCCGGCGACCAAACCTAACGAGGCCCCAAGCAACAATCCCGTCAATCGATCCCAATTACGATCGCTCATCGGCGATTACCTCCTCTAAAAAGTTTTTTGCCTGTCCCATCCGAATAGATGTGAAGTCGGCCTTGAGTGCATGGCTATTACGTTCTAATTTATATTGTGACACAAATGGAAGGTTAAGCCAAGATGAAATGCCTAAGGTTAGGCTAGAGAATCATTTAGGGTCTATGCTATACTAATTTGGTTCTTAATCTTGGCTGGTCCTGATGCCAGGGTTTCCCTCGGGTGGAAATCATCGGCGAGGTAGGTGTGAAATCTATGCGCATTGCAATTGTCACCGAAACCTGGTGGCCTTCGACCGATGGTGTGGTCACCCGGGTAACGGCGACTGTGCGCGAGCTAAAGGCAATGGGCCACGACCTGCTGATTGTGGCTCCCCGCGGCGGATCCCCGGAGTTTGAGGGGATACCGGTTCGAGATGTTCCCAATGTTTCGGTTGGATTTATTTACGGCGGAAAGCCCTGGGGAATACCAATGCCGCGAGTAAAATCCTACCTGCAAGAATTTCAACCCGATGTGGTGCATGTGGTTAATCCTTTTGTGTTAGGTGTCGCAGGAGTATTGAGCGCGGTACGGCTCAAAATCCCTTTAGTGGCATCCTATCACACCAACATTGCCGGGTATGCGGATTTTTATCACTTAGGCTTTACCAAACCCGCGATATGGGGTATTCTTCGAGCCTTGCATAATCGTGCGATTATTAATTTGGCCACTTCGGAGGCGGTTAAGCGGGAGTTGGAGTCACAAGGCATTAAGCGTGTTCGTGTGTGGCGCCGGGGTGTAGACCTTGCATTATTTGATCCCAGCCGCAAGTCTATAGAAATGCGCAACCGATTGACCGAAGGTCATCCAGACCGCGTTGTTGCGCTCTATGTGGGACGGATTGCTTTGGAAAAAGGGTTGCACCGCCTATTAGGCCTATTTGCTGAAAATCCGGACATTCATTTAGCTATGGTGGGCGAGGGACCTGCCGAAGGTATTTTACGTGAGCAATTTAGGGACACGCCTACGACATTTGTTGGAAAGCTATTGGGTGAAGAACTGGCTCGAGCCTATGCCTCTGCCGATATTTTTGTTTTTCCGTCGACAACGGAAACGTTGGGGTTGGTGATGCTGGAAGCCATGGCGTCTGGGCTGCCTATTGTGGCTGCAGAAAGCTTTCCTACCCATGAATTGGTTGACAACAGCGGGGCTGGAGCTCTGTTTTCCTCGGATCGGCCGGAAGAGTTAGGCACTGTCGTACGAAAATTTCTGGCTTCTAAAAGTCTGGTGCAACTGAAACAAGTGGCGCGAAATGAGGCAGAGCGATGGGGATGGAACGTCCCGACCAAGGAACTGGTAGAGTGGTACCATCAGGCGATCATAGCCAATCCAGGACTAGCATGAATCGAATATGGCAATTCGTACAATTTATTTCAGTAGGCCTCGGCAATGCCTTTATTGATCTAGGGGTGTTTAACGGGCTATATTTTCTAGATCCCACACGCAATGTGAATCAGCTGGTGGTATATAATACCATGGCTGTCATGGCAGCTATCCTAAACAGCTACATTTGGAACAGCCGGTGGACTTTTCGCAAGACCGTCAAACATCAGGGCAAGCAGGCGCTGCGTCAACGAACCTTGTTCGTTATTCAGTCACTAGTAAACATTGGGGTGAATGATGCCATTTTGTGGATCATTGCGCCGTGGATAGTGGAAACCCATGCCATTCCACACGTTATGGCCAATAACATCGCCAAAGTGGTGGCCATGTTTTTGGCGTCAATATCTAGTTTTTTGATGATGAAAATTTTTGTTTTTGTATAGCAGCACGGTCAATTTCCTACACTTGGAATCCTCTAGACATTGTATGACAAACTTCGGCAAGTCTCTCTATGAATCCAGCAATTTGGACTCCTAGAGGCTTAGTGGGTTTTTTGGCAAATGACATGATATTGATCCTCTTTTACACTAAGGTTGCCAAATTGCTTGCACCTCAAGCAACCGGGGGAACCAAGTATGGGGTGAATCCGCGTCATTAGGTAGGGCCTCTCTCCGCGCCCGAACCCGTCAGCTAACTCCGGAGGCAATATCGCGAGGGGAGAATCTTGATGCCAAATACGTTTCGCTACAGTCTAGGAGTGGCCAGTGCCGCCCTAGTGATGGGAAGTTTTGCTGCGCCCCAAGTGTTTGCTGCCACCGTATCTTCCACAACCAGCGCCCTTGCGCAAGAACATCCCGCAATGAATCAGGTGCTACGCTATGGTAGCCAAAATCATTGGGTTGCAACACTTCAAGCCGACTTGGCGTTGTTAGGCTATACCAGTGTTGGTGTTGATGACGGAATTTTTGGACCCAAAACCTTGCATGCTTTAGACGCCTTTCAATCAGCCAATGGATTCCCAGTGACGGGGGTCACCAGTGCGCCGGTATGGCAGGATATATTAGCGGAACTTAATCTGGTGCCCGAATACGTCCCGGCGGACACGACCGCGGCTCAGATGGCGACGATTGACCAACTCATTGCTCAGCATCCTGCGATGTCCCAATGGTTGCAAGAGGGTAGCACGGGACATTGGGTGATGACATTGCAAGATGATTTAGCATTGGCAGGGTATCCCGAGGTAGGGCCAGGTGACGGCATTTTTGGGCCCAAGACCGCATCTGCGGTAAAAGCCTTTCAACAGGCCGAGGGACTGCCCGTTTCCGGTGTGACTACCCCGTTGTTCTGGCAGGCCTTATTGGCAAAATTAGGACTCGTGCCGGCCCCGTCTGTGGTTAGTACTCCGCCTACCAGCACGACAACACCTACGTCCCAACCGACCACCAGTGCATCCCAAACAGGCACCAATATCACCAACATTCCCATGCTGTTGAACGAACAGTATAATCCTACCGGTCAAACCCCGGTAGTGGAACCCTCCTTACCCAGCACGACAGCTGCGGCCACCGGCCAGGTTACGCCCAGTGTGAAAACTGTTGATGGCAGACCGGTTATTGCCGAATACCATATGGTGGCTACCGCCTATGCTCCAAGTCTGCAGGACAATTATCCTTATGGTGCGGTCGATGCTTTTGGGCAACCCTTACAATGGGGGATGGTGGCTGTCGATCCTTCAGTCATTCCCCTGCATTCCACGCTCTATATTCAAGGATACCAAGACAACTATCTACCGTCGCAAGGTTTTGTAGGACAAGCTCTTGATACCGGCGGAGCGATTCAAGGGGACCGTATCGATATCTTTATGAACGAATCAGAAAGCGTTGTTAACGACTTCGGTGTGCAGCCGGTAACGGTTTACGTTTTAGGACAATAGTGCCAGGCCCCCTCGACCTAACCAACGCGAGGGGGCACTTTAAAATGGGCCCTTTCGGCCATGCGTATCATGATGGTAGTCACAAGACGCAATGACGTCGTCTGTGAGGCGATACCGTCAAGACTTATCACGGATGCATTGTCAAGGGACGTTAAACGAGCGTTACCATTAATCCAATGCCCAATTGCGGGGAACTCACCTAGACATCATCAATATCGTATGGGTAGTGCCGCTGTTGGAGACTTCCCAATGCTGCTCCGTTGGCTGTCTATACGACAGCCGGGTTGCGAGCGTTACTCACGCGTAATCCCCATGATCGGCGTTCTTCTTGAAATCAGGAAGGACTGTTAGACACAGCAGCTGGTCACGAGCCTAGGCATCTTCGCACACGGTGTGCCGTGATTTGGATGGACGGTAACGAGATGCAAGAGATTTCGGCATAAAGACTGGCATTAGGGGAACGATATTGGTGAAACAGCGACTGTAATGGTCATGAGGAGGGATCTTGGTGGCATCTGTTAACGTAAAATGTACGGTGAACAATTGTTATTTTTGGGCAAAGAACAATATGTGCTCTGCCGATAGTATTCTTATCACGTCGGACTCCGCAACAAACGATCATCCCAGCATGACGTTTGGTCAAGAAGAAGAGGGAAATCTTGTGCAATCCATCGGCAATACACCTGCGCATAGCATTACCGACACCGCTTGTCATACGTTCAAGTCTCGCTAATAGAGACTGGCAGGAGTTAACCCATAAGACCTGAGAGAAGTCTCATCCGACATGGCATCCATGGGATGAGCTTCTTATCGTCGATGCCCAAAATTTATCAACGCATATCGCAGGGTTGTGGATCCAGGAGCGCGTACACGTACCAGGGAGTTTTGGAGTATGCTGTAGCAAGCAGGAATTTTCTATTTTAATCGCGAATACAGCGGTAGAGGTGAACATCTGTGAAAATTCGCTCATTTGATGAATTCTGGCCTTACTATCTAGATCAGCACCGTGAGACAGGAACGCGATTGTTGCATTTTATTGGGACCGGGCTGGCTCTACTTAGCATACTCACTGCTATCTTTACTTTAAATATCTATTATATATTGCTAGCGCCCATATTGGGATATGGGTTAGCGTGGTATTCCCATATGTTTATTGAACGCAACAAGCCCGCAACCTGGCAATATCCGTGGTGGTCCTTGGAAGCCGATTTTCGTTTGTTCCTGCTCATTTTGACCCGAGGGTTGTATACCAATGATACCATGATACCAAAACTATTCACACGCCGCCGCTAGTTACCGTTTAAGCATAGAGATGCCTCCTTGTTTATATGATGATGAGGAGGAGGCATGATCACGATGCGGATCAATTTGGCGCTCCATCGATATCGTCTTCTAATAGGGCTAGGGGCGATAGGGCTGTTGGCTGCGGGCTGTGGCAATCCCAATAGCATTGCCGCTATGCCGCGCCCGGTGCAGCAAGTGGTAAATAGCCCCACCTTATCGGGTAATAATATTGGGGTCAATATGCTTCTGGCTACCGGCAATCAATCCTACATCGGCAGCGGGGTGATTCCTGGATACTATAATTTTGGCCCTGCCCAAGACCAAGGGAGCGATACTTATTATGTCAACTTTGAGGTTCCAGTCAATTTAGCTGGTATTGAAAAGCGTATGGGATATGAGCCGAAAGCCATTGAATCCACCACTTATATCAATTACGATTATATAAATATCGAACCGTTGCCTAACGAAGCTTATGACCGACTTTATTACGACCCGAATACGAATTACGCGCCCTTTCGTTTCAAACTAAATGCGGACGGCACTATTATGGACGAATCGTGGGATGCCGTAGCGGTTAATAGCTAAGTTCACCAGCGCTTCACGCTTTGGTGGTTTCTTTTTCCCTGGAAAATTGTTTAAATGATAGGGTATCCTAAAACGAAACCACGAGGGCAAAATGGACACGACACTACACGGATTTACTACACGGGCAATTCATGTGGGACAAGCTCCTGACCCGGCAACTGGCGCGACTATTGTTCCGATTTATGCTACTAGCACCTACACTCAGGAGAGCCTAGGACACCACAAAGGATTTGAATATGGACGGGGCGACAACCCGACCCGGTTGGCGCTGGAAACGGCACTCGCATCTCTAGAGCATGGCCAGCATGCGTTTGCTTTTGCTTCGGGCATCGCCGCCTGCGATGTTGTGGTGCGCTTGTTGCCTGCACAGAGCCATATCATTGCCGGGCATGATTTGTATGGTGGAGTATATCGGCTATTTCAACAGGTTCATCACGACAATCATCGGGTCACTTACGTGGATTTAAGCGACAGCGTCCAATTGATTAATGCCATTCGATCCGACACGAAAATTTTGTGGGTGGAAACTCCCACCAATCCATTATTGCAAGTATATGATATCGAAAAATTAGCGGAAGTGGCACATGCAGCAGGTTTGCTAGTGGTGGTGGACAATACCTTTGCTTCGCCATACTTACAAAATCCCTTACGGCATGGTGCGGACATTGTCGTGCATTCCACAACCAAATATATTGGCGGACATTCTGATGTGCTTGGTGGAGCCATTGTGGTAAACGATGATCAACTCGCCAATCGCATAAAGTTTTTGCAAAATGCGGCCGGGGCGATTATCGGCCCCTTTGAGGCTTGGTTGACTCTTCGAGGCTTAAAAACGTTAGCATTGCGTATGGAACGGCATACTGTGAATGCCATGAAGATTGCCGAATTCTTGCAAGAACACCCACGAGTTCGTCAAGTTTATTATCCTGGCTTGTCTAAAGGTGAAGCACGCGAGATTTTGGCGCGACAGATGAAGGGGTTCGGCGGAATGATCTCATTTGAGCTAGGAGGAGACGCTGACCACGCTCTCGAAACTGCCAGGACGGTGCTGGCGAGATTTCGCCTATTTTCCTTGGCAGAAAGTTTAGGCGGCGTGGAATCTTTGGTAGGTCATCCGGCAACCATGACGCACGCGGCAATCCCTCGGGCTGTCCGAGAATCGCGGGGAATTCGTGATGGTCTGATCCGATTGTCTGTGGGAATCGAAGATGTGGAGGACTTGTTGGCAGATATTGCGCAAGCTTTAGGAGGCGACCACTAAAATGCCAGGCCGGGACATGACGGATCCTTGGCGTGTATTGGGAATTCAACCTGACGCTTCGGCGGAAGAGGTGCGCCAAGCGTATATGCGGCTAGTAAAATTGCATCACCCCGACCAATATCGTATTGATGACATTGCGCGCAGGCGCCATGAACAACAAATGAAAGAGATTACCGCCGCCTACCGTCAGATACGTCAACAGCCTTCTTCCAAACGGTCACGAGGATCTCCCCGATCGACCTGGCGACCGTCTTCTGCGATGGCGACTCATTGTGAAGAGCATGGACGGTGGGCAGCGATATATTGCACACACTGTGGACGTGCATTATGCACTCGTTGCGATCCGTCACTATCGGGACTTTGTCGGGATCACCGAACAATGCATTAAAAAGAGGAGGATTTACTCATGGATCGTTATGGCTTTTTTATCAATGGGGAAGAAACGGTGGCTCAACGATATTACGTCGTACAGCACAAATATCGGCAAGAACCTTTGGCTGAAGTGGGGGAAGCATCGACAGACGATTTAAATTATGCTTTGGAATCAGCCACCCGCGCATTTAAGAATTCATGGCCAGTGTTTGACCGCTACCGAGTGTTGGAAAATGCAGCCGAATTATTAGGGCAGCAAGCAGAAGATTTTGCCCGGACCATAGCCCAAGAGGCCGGAAAACCCATCAAAGATGCCAGAGTTGAGGTGTCCCGAGGTCAGCAAACGCTTCGTTATTCCGCCCTTGCGGCAAGAACTCTTAAAGGATCGGAGATTCCCATTGGAGGCAATCCCGGCGCGGAAAATAGGCTAGCATTCACTATCCGTAAACCCTACGGGGTCACATTGGCCATTACCCCCTTCAATTTTCCGTTAAATTTAGTGTTGCATAAGGTCGGGCCGGCATTGGCGGCGGGAAACCCTGTGGTATTGAAACCAGCACCCGCGGCACCAATCACTTCTTTGAAGCTGGCGCGGCTACTTAATCAGGCCGGAGTTCCCAAAGGGTGGGTTAATGTCGTCACGGGTCAGGGGCCGGAAATCGGGGAGCAGTTAGTGAAGGATTCCCGAGTGAAACTGATTACTTTCACCGGTTCGGCCGCCGTCGGACAAATTATTCGCGCTCAGGCGGCACTAAAGCCCGTATTGCTGGAGCTAGGCAATAACTCTGCCAATATAGTGCATGAGGACGCTGATTTGGATTTGGCAGCAAGAACTTTAGCAGCTAGAGCTTATGGTTATGCGGGACAAGTCTGTATCGCGGTGCAGAGGATATACGTGCATCAAAAGATTTGGGAACCGTTTCGTGATGCCATGGTGCAAGCGACTGAAAAGCTCGTGGTAGGAGATCCCGAGGATCCAGCGACAGATGTAGGACCGATGATTAACGAGGCTGCTGCGGACAGGGCGGATCTATGGTATCGCGAAGCGGTAGCTGCTGGAGCAAAAACGCTAGTTCAAGGTTCACGCAGGGGAGTTGTCGTGCCTCCGATATTGCTAGAGCAAGTCGCCCCGTCAATGCGAGTGATGTCTGAAGAAGTGTTTGCTCCCTTGGCGGGCTTGGTACCATATGAAGACGTAAACCAAGCGTTTGATTGGGCTAACCAAAGCCGTTATGGGCTGCAGGCAGGAATATTTACCCAGAACTTAACGGTTGCCATGCAGGCCGCCCGGAAATTGGAGGTAGGCGGTGTGATGGTCAACGATAGCAGCTCCTATAGAGCAGACAACATGCCGTATGGAGGCATCAAAGACTCAGGGATTGGCCGAGAAGGACCGGAATTTGCGATTGAAGAAATGACTTATCCGACGGTTATTGTGCTGAACTTATAGGAGCGGTCTCCATGTGGATGATATTCGACATTGAAACGGTACCTGATGCCGATTCAGGCCGTGCTTGGCTCAAGTTGCCAAACTCGGCTCCGGACCATGAGGTGCGAACATCAATGGTGCAGCAGCGCATTGAGGAAACTGGTGGCTCCAGTTTCCTCAAGCCTGGGTTTCATCAAGTGGTATCGATTGCGGCGGCGATTGTGGATGATAGCGGGGCATTGCGGCGGCTTACCGCATTAGGTCGACTCGACTCATCAGAGTCTGAATTGGTGAAGGAATTTTTTCGGATTATCAGCGATGCCCATCCGCGTCTGGTCGGGTGGAATTCATCAGGGTTTGACTTGCCAACCTTGGTATTGAGAGCCGTTTTGCATGGGATTGCGGCCCCGGAGTTCTATCGCTTTGGCGAACCCTATCATGGCTATCGAAAACGGTTTGACGAGGAATCGCACATTGATCTTATGGACGTTCTCAGCGGGTATGGTGCAGCACCACGGATGTCGTTGCACGAAATGGCATGCATGATGAAAATGCCAGGGAAATTGGAGGTGTCTGGGAAAGATGTGGCGGACTTATATCAAGGGAACCAGATACAGGAGATACGGGACTATTGTGAGTTGGATGTATTGACGACGACCTTGATTTTTGCATCCTATGCTTATCATCGACAATGGTTTAACGAAGACCAGAAACATGCTTTTGACCACAGTGTTAACACCTTTCTGACCAATCATCACGAAACCCATTGGAAAATGTTTGCTCGACGCTGGCTGGAATTGTCGTCGGAAAACCAATGACGTCAGGGAATTTGAAAATGCTGAGTCAGATTGACTACCTATTGCATCACCGATTTGGATTGGAACAGTTCCGCTCTCCGCAACGCGAAATTATCCTGGGGGTATTGGCGGGGAAATCCCAACTGGCAATTTTGCCAACCGGTTCGGGGAAATCCTTATGCTATCAACTGCCTAGTTTGTTGCTGCCGCATCCGACTGTTGTGGTCTCGCCGTTAGTGGCATTAATGAAAGACCAGGTTGATGGTCTGGCCAAAGCACAGATTCGAGCCCACGCGCTGGTAGGAAGTTTGTCACGTGATGAACAACAGAAGATTTTGCAAGATTGGGCAGGGCACCAGGTACCGTTGATCTATCTAGCGCCTGAGCGTCTATTGCATCCTGAAGTTATCGAGGGACTGAAAAACCAACTGAAAATTAGTTTGCTGGTGGTTGACGAAGCCCATTGTATTTCAGAATGGGGGCATGATTTTCGCCCCGACTACCGTCGTATCCGTGAATTTCGCGAGTTGGCGGGCAATCCTCCGATTCTGGCATTAACCGCAACGGCTTCCCCCCGGGTGCGTCGTGATATTGGATATCAACTGGGATCGCCAAAATTTCCGTTGGTCTATCATGAGTCTTCAATAGACCGTGCCAACATTAGTCTGGGCGTGCAAGTGACGGTATCTGCACGCGAACAGAAACAACGTGTCCTAGATACATTGTTGAACAACGACCGACCCACCATTATTTACGCAGGAACCAGGCGGCGAACCGAAGAGTGGGCAAAGTGGCTAACCTCGGTCATGCCACGCCCTGTCGCCATGTATCATGCGGGTTTGCCATCTTCAGTCCGGCGATTAGTGCAAGAGCAATTTGGTCAAGGTACTCTTAATATCGTCGTGGCTACTACAGCTTTTGGAATGGGGATCAATCGCCGCGATGTAGGATTAGTGCTTCATGTGGCGGTTCCCGAGTCCATTGCCGCTTATTATCAAGAAGTGGGCCGAGCTGGCCGTGACGGTTCTCCAGCTCAAGCCCGCATGATTGTGCGTTACCATGACATTGAACAGCGGGAGTTTCGGCTGAACGGCACGATGCCAGATTACTCCGCAATTACCCGGTTAGTCACCGCCGTTGCGAATTTTCCGCTCCAGCGGTTAGTGCGATGGGAACTAGACGAAGAGGATCAATTGGGGATTATCGTCCTTGCCGCTTTGCATGAGATGCAAATGGTCACTATTGAGGGAAGAAGTGGATACGTGGTTTCCCTGACGCGCCAGGCGGATTTTGATCCTACGGTTGCGGAGTCCATAGGCAAACGGTTGCAACAGCAGCATCAATATCGTCAGGAACAGTTTCGTCTTATGAAAACCTACATTTTTGGCCAAGATTGCCGTCGGGTTCAGGTGGGACAATATTTTGGGCAATGTTTGGAACCGGCTTCGGTTAATTGTTGTGACAATTGTGGGAAACAACCTGCGTTGGTAGGGCAGAATGCCAATCCTAACTGGTCAGCTGTGGCCCAATTGCGGCAGTGGCGAAGAGAGAAGTCTGAGCTAGCGCATGTTTCTCCATACATTGTTTTAAGTGATCAGGCGGTACATTCCCTAGCGTACGCGTTGCCGCAAACCCTTGAAGATTTACAATTATGTCCAGGGATTGGTCCGGTGAAACGGGAGCGGTATGGCCGTGAACTTCTTGCTATATTACGGCCCTTCGCATCTAGTGCCGTAATGACAAGCGAACCTAGCCAAATTTTGCAAACACCGAAAACCTTGGCGATGCAAATGTTTCGCGAAGGTCTCCCTCTTGGTGAAGTGGAGAAACGCGTAGAGCGTAGTCGCAGTACTGTCATAGAGTATCTTCAAGAGTGGATCCAGACCCGGGATCCCGATGAGTGGTCTTCTTATGTCCGGCGATTGCTGCCGACCGATACCTACCGACAAATTTTTGCGGAATTTCATCGTCTCGGAACGGAACGGCTGCGGCCAGTTTATGAAGCGCTATCGGGAACCGTCCCCTATGATGCGCTGCGTGTGGCGCGAGCGGTATTTCAGCGTGAGCTGACGTTTCCTCCGGTTTCTTAGCCAATTCTAATCTCGCTATGACAAAATAAGACAAAAATTGGAGCCTGCCATCGAATATTCTAGATGTCGTAGGCTGTAGCGCGATCCGTAGGAGGGAATGGTTTTGTCGTGAGAGGAGGATGATTCTTGATGCGACTTTTGAGCTTCTTCTTTGGGTTGTATGGGTCTTTGACGGCAATCGGCGTCGCTTTTTTGGAAATTTGGTTGAGACGTCTGCATCCGACGCTCTCCGTAGCAATATCGTCTGGAGACGCGTGGAGGTCCCTGGCATTAATTTGGGCGGTATTGGTATCCCTCGTTGCTATCATCTCGGTATTGAAACATCCAATCCTTGCTATCGCTTTTTTTGGTTTGAGCATCGGGTTAGAGTACTTTGGCAGCCACGTATTTTGGATATTTCCCTTGCCATTTTGGATCATTGCTGTGGGGTTCGCATTAGCATCGCATCTGTGGTTGCAGTCGAAAAAGCGTGCGGTTGAGGAACCAAAGCCGGATGCTCATTTGGGCGACGTGATTTAACCGTTAGGGTAATCACGGGGAGCGTCCCACGCGGGCAGCGAGCCAGACTCCGATACTAACACTGCCACCACTGGCCAACAATCCGCAAGTTGGCCGGTCAATTTGATGTCGCACCTTTTGGTCCGACAAATAAAATCCCAACAAACCACGCGCAATATAGCGGTGGAAAGCGGCGTCCGGCAATTTTTTGGCTTCGCTTAGAGCTTTGCGATAAATATATTGCAGTCGGCCTACTGCGGTTGCGTAGTCAGGATAATAACTAACGAAGTTTAAGTCGCCTCCTTCTAGATCTTCTTGACGATCGATAAGATAGTCTAGCAAAATATGAAGAGATCCAATCCAGGGGAAATATAGATTTTTCACTAAGGTAATCGCGTTCCGAGAAGGCAATTCTGTAGCCGCCATATTCAAAAGCGCAAACAATCCCAAAGTGGATCCGGCTGCTGCTGCAAACTCCCACCAATGAATATCCCACTGTTCTCCTTGCTCGCGACGGAACCAAGTTTCTAAATGCCGAACGCGATCATTGATAGGGCCATGTTTGAATACTTGGAGGTCCACGTAGAGTTGTGCGAACCAAGTCAATGAGTCAGAAATCATCGAGAATCCGGGAAATTGTTGCAAGCTGTGATGGCATGCGGCTATCAATCGTGTGATATAGCCTCCGTCCCCTTGATGAGGGTGCAGGGCGTAGTAGTCTCGCGTAGGTGATTGGGGGGAGACAGCATCAAGGAGTGACTGGTGGAGCCATCGGAGGTCTTCCGGATCCTGAGATGGTCCGCGGTCCGTTACCGTGTCCAGATAATCACAAAGGGTTTGATACGGCACGAGAAACTCCATGACATGGCCATTAGGGTCCCGAGACGGACCGCCGAAGACACCGCCTCCTTCACAATGAAATTGCTTGAATGTCAGGGAACTGAGCGCTTGTTCCCGAAGGTCAGGGTGGGGGATCTGCTCAGCCCAACTGCGAATTTCCCCTAAGGACCGGATAACGGCTGGCCGTACCGTACGAAAATATTCCGTTCCCCACCGCCACGAATGAAAGAACTCAGTGGCCGTAGACATGCGGGTGGCCACCTTTCTGGGGGGTGAAACGGTTGGATTGACTGCGCATCGGGGATCCGGCTCCTTCTTGAACCTGTGGTATTCTGCTGAATATTTTATGTACTAACATGCCATTTTATGGCTCTTTTGACCATTGCTTTCTATGGTAATACTTTTAGAAGCGGAGAGGACGTGAGATACCCCACGTCCTTTGGGAAATCCGCTTAATTTTTGGGGCCAAGATGTGAAACCGCGAGATTGGGTCTGGGTCCAAAGTCTGGAATCCGAACAGGATTGGCCTCTAGTAAGGCGAGGACTTCTTGCACTGCTCGCTCCAGTTGTACATCATGATGCGCAATAAAATCCTGGGGTGTGTTGTCCACCACAATGTCAGGGTCGACACCGTGATTTTCTACTCCCCATCCGACATCCATGAACCAATATGAGAACTCCGGTTGTGTCGTAATCGTGCCATCAACTAAAGCGTAACGAACATCGATGCCGATGACGCCGCCCCAGGTCCGGGTTCCAATGAGGGGGCCTAAATGCATGAGCTGAAAGGCATGACTGAAAATGTCCCCATCAGAGCCAGCGTTTTGATTGGTGAGGGCCACGATGGGTCCTAAAACGCTCTCAGCAGGGTAGGGCATTGGCTGCCCCCAACGCGGGACATCATACCCAATACGCTTTCTTCCCAGCGTTTGCAGCAAGAGTGACGAGACGTGGCCTCCGCCGTTGTAGCGTACGTCAACAATGAGTGCATCATGTTGAATTTCCGAAAGATACGATCGGTAAAACTCAGAAAATCCTTGAGCTCCCATATCTGGGATATGAACGTATCCTACGCGGTTAGCCGTGGCAGTTTTGACGTACTCGCGGTTCTTGGTCACCCACTCGCGGTATCGCGCTTTCAACTCCTGACTCAAAGGCTCAATGGTTACGGTACGGGTCGAAGACGGATCTGATCCGCTTTGAATACGTAGTGCGACGGGTTGTTCCGCTTTATCTACCAACCAGACCTGAGGTGGCAGGTCGCGGCTCACCGGATGTCCGTCTACAGACTGGATGATATCTCCTACACTGACATGGACACCCGGAGCTCGTAGCGGAGAGTCACTTTGTTTTTCGAAAGACACCCCCGACACCACATGGGTGACACGGTAGCCGTGGTGCTCTTCGTCCCATGTGAGGTCAGCTCCTAAGAGACCAATGCGGTGATGTGGCTCGGGACGATAGTCGCCGCCCATTTCGTAAGCATGAGAGGTGCCTAACTCCCCTTGCATTTCCCAAATCAGATCTGACAACTCGCCTCGGGTGGCAACCCTCGGCAGGAGGGCCAAGTAACGCTGATAAATGTTTTCCCAATCTATACCCGACATATTGGCGGTCCAAAAGTTATCACGCATGAGTCGCCATGCTTCCCTGAGCATTTGAGCCCATTCAGCCGGTCGGTTCACTCGCAGGGTAATCCGATCTAGGTTGACCAGACCGCTATCTCTGCCGGGCGTGGTGTCTTTAGCGTCAATTTTTTGGTCGGTTTTTATCACGCGAATCCGGGTGCCTTGACGGATAGTCAGGATTTGGTGACTAGAATTCAAGTGGAATTCTGAGACTTTGTCCCCCACGATATCGGATTTCAATGTGTCGAGATGAAATTTGTGCAAAGTAGCCTTGCCCTCAGGTTCAGATCCGAAGATTTCATGGGACAATCGGCCCTCGGGAGCCACAGTGGTCCAAAATACCGCATCGGCTGAGG
>PXYW01000051.1:0-17972 GCA_003023695.1 Sulfobacillus benefaciens
CTTGCGAGGAACTGACTTACGTCAGCTTTACTCGCAAAGGGTTTGCCAAAAGCCCCCTAGCCACTCGCTCATCACTGATGAGTCTATGGTTACTTTTGTGCAGGATGTTCGCCGCACCATTGACGTCCGCATTCAGTGTGCGCCCGTCTTTCGTGCGGTACAGTCCACGTTTGATTCGTTTACCACTAAATTTAACGTCTTGGTGATTGCCGTTCCAGATAGGGATTGGATCACCGTCAATACAAATATTATATAGTAATTGGGGTAGCGTGTAAAGACAAACGTTCGCCTTACGGCGAGCGCCTTATATCTCCGCCCTGAACGACGGAGTTTTACGGCGCGTTTGATAAAATTTTAGAAAACTGTTAAAACCCTTTGGCTGTACCTATCAATGTGGCTCCCACCCATGCAGGCGTCGTAAAGTTTTTCGCAAAACACGCGGAACCATGCCTCGAGGAAAACAGCCGCCCCCTGGTACTTTGTTAATTTTGTATTTCCCGTAATGGTCGCCGCCTAATGCCCTTCCAAGCGCCCTTTATGGGAAAGAAAGTACCACGCTCCCGACACACTATGCCACCTATGCATCCTTAAATTCTTAGGTGCCTTGAAACATCATTGTCCAGACACCTGTCCCAAAGGAAAATGGTTCAGGTGAATATGTCCGTAGTAATCAAACCAATTGTCAAATCGCATCTGGCAATGTGGACAGGTACGGAAAGAGTGATGAGGAAATAACCGATTTACGCGTGCTTCATCTTCCGGAGACAATAGTGCTCCATTAACGCCAATGCTTAAAAGCGCACGTCCTTTTTCAAAGACAATGTCTTGATACGCTGAGGCATCGACCACACGCAGTTCAATATATGTCTCCTGGTCATCATGAACCTGGTAAATTGCCGAATAAGGAGGCCGCGACAATCGTGTCCACTCAGCGTCTAGATGATGGCGCAACATCTCCGCTAAGCTCGGCGTTAAGACCGTGGAATCCACAAGCTGGTTAATCAAACGGCGCAAGTGTGCAGTTTTGAGTTGATTCTTCATGTCAGACCCCCCCTTAAGCCTTTAGTTGCCGAGTCCTTCGTACCATCCTAACGGGTCTTCAGGGATCCTGTGATCAATATATTAGCGCAAGATTCCAAAATCGGTAGTGGTAAGATACGCCAAGTTTCCGCTTTCTTGATTTGCTATAATATAACATCGACCACAGAAGATGGAGGAGCATTCCATGGAACTGCTTGCAATAATCGGTCCCATTACCACAGCATGGAAGGACAAGATTGAACACTGTCGCCCCGACCTAGAGGTCGTGGTATATCCTAGCACCAAAGAGTTTGTTAAAAATCCGAATCCTGGGGTAACGATATTAGCAGCAGGGGGCGGCTTACCAACGGCAAAGTTAATTCCCTTATTGCCGCGTTTACGATGGATACAAACATGGTCTGCAGGCATTGATGGGTTGATTGAATCGGTACCCGATCATATTACAGTGACAACCATGAAGGGTCTCGGGGAAAAAGCCGTAGCCGAGCATGCTATCGCGTTGCTGCTGTCGTTAACCCGCATTCGCCCCAACTCACCCACTCAGGAACGATCTCGCCAAATTCCTCTAGAAACATTGGATGGTAAGACCCATCTCATTATTGGGTACGGACATATCGGGCAAAGAATAGGCGTCTTGAGCCAAGCTTTTGGCATGAAGGTGATGGGAGTTCGTAACCATCCTGAGCCCAACCAATTTCACCTTTCCGATTTACCCCAATTATTGCCTCTGGCTGATGTCATCACCCTAGCTGCTCCATTGACGCCAAGCACATACCATATAATCGACGCCAAGTCGCTATCAAAGGTCTCCAGTCATACCATCTTGATCAACATTGCTCGCGCAGAACTAGTGGATCAGCAAGCGCTATGGGAAGCTCTTGTCACACACCGCCTTGGGGGCGCTGGCCTCGATGTAACCACCCCTGAACCACTACCCGAAGGCCACCCTTTGCTGGGCCTGGATTCGGTGGTCGTTACTCCCCATGTGGCAGGAAACTTCCCTAACTATTTTGATCGGGCATTAGCCCTGTTGATGAAAAATTTGATAAACGACTTCCAAGGCCACGCCTTAGAAAACACCGTGCATCTCTCGGACGGTTATTAGCCGTTGCGTTTTAAAGTGCCCCGGTGCATGGCCCACCGTTCCGCCGAAGTAAAGATCCAAAGGCCCAGCGGGACTAGGATAAATCCTGACAGCAGCAATTCCAAAGAGATACCTGCAACCGATCCAATGGACCGGCCCTGCAAAATAGCCGACCGGGAAGCCTCCAAGGTATAAGTCGCCGGGGAGGCATACGAGAACCACCGAAGCCACATCGGCAATACCGAGACAGGGTAATAGACTCCAGAAACTAAAAGCAACACACCTTGGATGATTTGAGTAGCTTGAGCACCGCGTTCCGTAGAAATCAAGGGCAATACCGCGCCCATAAGCCCAAGCCCGATAAAAGGCAAAACGGAGCCCATAAGTACTAACAACGCACCCATCCAATCAGCATGGCGAATCGAGACATGAAAGAAGAACATAATTGCCAATAACACAACCATGGTGCGTAATAATCCATACAACACCGCATAGAGACACACCCCAAAAAGATATGTCAGGCGATGAATAGGGGCCATAAAGCTATACTCGATGGTGCCTTCCCAACGTTCCCAAGACACCGCATTGGCAATCTCTTGGAATAGGATCGATAAAAAATTCCATAGCAAAGCGCCGATTGCTAAATATACCACGGTTGTGGCCCGCTGCGAAGGAGGCAATGACAAACCAATCAACCCAATAGTTAAGGTGTTGACAATGTTATAAAACAAAAACACGACTTCCCACCCTAAATACCGGCGGATGAGGTGAAAATTGCGCCGCACAATGGATCCTAACGCCCGTGCCTCTCGTTCCATTGCAATCATAATATTTGTCTCCTTTGCTTACCCGTCGGTCCATCAGGCAAATTTTCTATAGCGATTCTTCTTCATTGGCAAAGTCGCGACCCGTGAGTCGAAAAAATGCCTGTTCCAAGCCGCGGTTCTCACCCCACTGCCGGATTAGCTCAGTGGGGCTATCATTGGCAACAAATCTTCCTTGGTCAATGATAGCGATTCGGTCACAAAGACGTTCGGCTTCCTGCATGTCATGGGTCGAAATCAAAATGGTGGCATCATGCTCAGCTCTGACTTGCAATACGAAATCTTGGACTTCCCTGCGAGACGTTGGATCCAATCCCGTAGTGGGTTCGTCAAGCAACATCAGCGTGGGCGATGTTAACAACGCTCGGGCAATGGCAATTTTTTGCTGTTGTCCCCTCGATAAGTTTTCTAATGGAATCACCAGCTTGGCTTTAGGCATTCCTAGACGCTCTAAAATACGGGTGGCTTCCTGTTGGGCTCTTAGATTAGGAACCCCGTAGAGTCCTGCCGCATAAGCTAAGTTTTCTCGTGCCGTCAATTTTTTAAAAAAACTGGCCTCGACCGACACCCGATTAATGAGGCGCCGCACCTCCATTCGATGGCGCAGAACATCCATGCCAAAGACAGAGATGGTTCCCTGATCGGGAATTAGCAGTGTCGCCATCATCCGAATTAAGGTGGACTTACCAGAGCCATTAGGCCCGAGAATGCCCAAAATCTGGTGGCGCGGAACCTGTAAATCAATCCCGCAGATGGCCTCCGTTTTCGTTACAATTCGATGCCACCCGTGATGGTTGGTATTAGAAAACACCTTCCAAATGTGATGACATTCCAAAGCCAGTGCTTGGTTCAAGACATCTGTCTCCAATGTGACCCTCCCTGCAACTTTATTTGAATTGCTATCACCCAAGGCGATCCCGAGGTGTATCTCACGTTGTAAACTGCGGTGCATGTTATCAAACCTTCACTAGACGGCAAAAAAGCCGACCGGATAGTTCCCGGTCGGCACAAGTTGCCCCATGAATTAACTTCTAGGCGGAGTCAGCCTGTGTCCAACCGTCTGGTGTCTCCCGTAGATTTGACGCACGCTGACCTCCCCCTTTCTTCCCACATCACAACGAATTCCTATGTCAATAGGCAATTGCTTCACAATATGGTATTTAATCTCTTTAACATTATTATGTTATCATGATGACGGCATGACAGCAATAATGGAAATTTAAGTGTCAAGCAACCATATGATCCAGTAAAAATTATAATGTTACTAAAAAAGTGGGGGCTATGCATGTGGCGATGACATTGGCCGATCATCTAGACTTGTCCATGAAAACTCTCTATCCTGCGGTTGCTTCAGATTACCAGTGGCTCTTGCTCCAAACCCTATACACGGGTTCTTCACGCCGCGCAGGGATTGCACGGCTTCCTATCAACTCATCACATCGAGGACTCGACATCGGGTGCGGTTTCGGGATATTAACCATCGAAATGGCCGCTGCTTTTGGCTGCACCATAGAAGGGGTCGATAGTGACCAAAAGATTTTGGATTATGCCAAAACCTTGGCAGCAACCGTTCCCCAAATTGGTTCTCGAATCAAATGGGTTCATGCTGACCTCGAACATTTACCCTATCTTCCGCAAAGCCAAGACTTTGTATCCGCACGCTTTGTATTTCAGCACACCATCAATCCCAAGGCCGCGCTACAAGAACTTTGGCGCGTCATTCGTCCACAGGGTCTCCTCTACATCGAAGACATTGATGACCAGTTGGTACTACAATACCCCGACCCGCCATCTGAATGGCAGCATATACTCGCGGCTTTCTCTGCATTGCAACGTAAACGCGGAGGCGATAGAACGATTGGCCGTAAACTTCCTGTATGGCTTACGCAAACCGATTTTCAGGTACAATGGGTCAACCCCGTTTGGCAATCGGCCACGTATAGGGTCAATCCCGATAGCGATGACTTCCAGTGGGAAATTCATCGGATCCAAGACCAGTTACCAGAGCTCTACGATGCGGGGCTACTAACTTCTGATGAGTGGCGAGCTGGAATCAAGGCACTATTGGACACCAATACGCAATGGGCCTTTGCCAGCAATGCCTCGCTACAAATTCTGGCACTACGGAATTAACGAGGGTTGCAACCGGGTTGGCTTCACCCACTTGGTCCAGCGATGATCATTCGTCGTATTGTTTTCGCCTAACATTAGCAGCTGATCTACGGATACAGGAAACCCTGGCAAATTTTCTCCGATTCTAGCCATGTTCATCATAAAGCGATAAGAAATATGCCAAGGCGTAATGCCGTGTTTCCCCACACTTACCGCCGCCTTTTGATACAGCGCGTTTAACGTAAAACGATCAGGGCCCCCAACTTCAAAGGTTTCCCCAATGGTCTCATCACATTCGGCTGCCATCGCAACAAACTGACCAACATCTGTGTGAAAAACTGGATCGAATTCCGTGGTCCCCGATCCGGGGATCGGGGTAATTGGCCACTTAGCTTGTGACTGCAGCATCTTGAAAAACGGGGCTCCGCCGCCAAAAAGCAGCGAAGGGCGAATGATCGTATAGTGTAATCCCGAGGTATGCCGAATCAAATCTTCAGCAATCCATTTGGTTTTGTGATAGCGTGATCGGGCCCCGGGTCTGGTTCCAAGTGCCGACATATGCACCAACCGGTAAAC
Source organism: Sulfobacillus benefaciens (assembly GCA_003023695.1). GTDB lineage: Bacteria > Bacillota > Sulfobacillia > Sulfobacillales > Sulfobacillaceae > Sulfobacillus_C > Sulfobacillus_C benefaciens_A. The sequence goes on from PXYW01000051.1 coordinate 5,638, forward strand.
ATGGGCCGCCGACATGGCGCTGATGACACGGCGCACTACCTCGACATGCATCAATTCAAACGTCACTTTTTGTGCGGGGTGCTCTTCTATAATGCCAATCAGGTTGATTATCGCGTCGGCTCCGTCAAACGGGCTCATCAGATCCATATCCCGCACATCTCCAGAGACGAACTGAATGTTTGGGTCCCGAAAGCCATGACGCGCAATGACCTTGACATGATGTCCCTGCATGAGCAGCGCCTCTTGAACCGCGCGGCCCACGTAGCCAGTTCCCCCGAGCACCACAATTTGCATCATGCCGTCCCTCTTCCCCGGAACCTCTTCGCATTCATTGTATTCGCTTTGACATCTAAACAAAAGCAACTGGCACCATATTCCTCCAGTTGCTTTTTGTTTCCCGACAATTAGTGGATGGTAATGCGTACTTCACAGTTTTCTCCGGGAAGCAGCGAGTATCCCGCGGTATTAATACTCAAAATGACCGGAACCCGTTGCGTCACTTTAGTGTACGTTCCTGCTGTAGCCGACGTCGGAATCAAAGAGAAAAATGACTGCGTCGTCGGTTGAATGGCCTGCACTGTTCCTGTGAATGACACTCCGGGGTGAGCATCTACATATATCGTGGCTGTTTGCCCCACCGACACGTTGCGAATTTTAGTTTCAGGAATATTGGCCACTACCGTCACCTGATCCAGTTTCACCTCGGTAAACAACGGTGTCCCAGCGCCCACAACCTGCCCGTTGCTAGTCGAAACGGTAGCAATGGTTCCACTGGCGGGAGCTACCAAGTTTATTGTAGTAGTAGCTGCGGCCCCTTTGCCAGTCGCCGTGCCAGCCACAATTTCTTGGCCCACAATTTGTCCTTTGGTGACGTGCTGACCCGTTTGCAAAGAAAGGTTTTCAATGGTACCAGCCGCCAAAGCAGGCACAGGAATCGTCGGGGCCGATACCGAAGCATCCTGCGTGCTGACGTAGTTATAATTTTGGTTCCAGTAGTAGACACCCAATCCTCCGACAATAATTACAGCCACCAGGATAAGGATATTAATCAATATCAGCCGACTCTGCTTCACGTTGTTCTCTCCTCCGAAAAAATACTTTGTCTGCTTAATCAGTGCCGCTATTCCGCAGCCATGGGCCGCGCCGATTTTCCTTGGGTGCGATAGGTTTTCAAAGCGAGCGCTAAAATTGCGCCAGCCACCGTAAACAAGGCAGCCACGACAAACACGTCGTCAATACCCATCACAAAACCTTGCTGCTCAATAAATCCGTACAAAGTGGTAATGGTGAGTTGCGTTGCAGGCACTGCGGGAATTCCTTGACCCACAATTAACGCTTGCAATCCATGCATCAACTGCATTGCTGACCCTGACGCAGGAGTATAGGCGGAAGCCAGCATTTGGGCATGCATGGTGGATTGCTCCTCAAGCAGTGCGGTCAGTCCTGCCAAGCCAAAGGAGCCAGCAACTCTTTGCATAATGTTGTTAATGGCTGAGGCGCCTCCCACGTGTTCGGTGGGAACCGCCGACATCCCAGCGGTAGTAACAGGCATCATCGCCATGCCCATGCCAAAGCCGCGCAAAGTCAGCCAGAATATCACTTGCCCGACTGATGTATCTACTGAAAGGTTATGCAGCAAATAGGTGGTGATGGCCAACAACGCCATTCCCGCAACCACCAAAGGTCGGGCACCAATTTTATCGTAAATCCGTCCGGAAATTGGCATCATCAGAGCCGATGCCAAAGCCGCAGGCATCATGATCAGCCCTGTTTTCATCGCGCCAAATCCTACAATGGTTTGCAGGAACAATGGCACATAAAACACACCGGAATACATCGCAACGGTCACCAACACCACTAAAACGTTGGACAAGGCAAAAGAGCCAAATTTAAATACTCTCAAATCCAAAAGTGGATAAGGAGATCTCAGTTCCCACAAGACAAACAGTACCAAAAGGAATCCCGATCCCATCAAGAGCAGGACTATCGGTTCCGAAGACCAACCCCAGGTCTCTCCTTCGGACAAAGCCAACAGCAACGCAAAGAGTCCGGCAGCCACCGTGGCAAATCCCACGCTATCAAAACGTCCCCGGGCCGCTTGAGGAAATTTCGGCAGGTAAATAAATGCCAGTAGCACACCAATAATGCCAATGGGGACATTAATATAGAAAATCAAACGCCAGTTGATATACTCCACCAAATAGCCGCCCAATGTTGGGCCAATGGCCGGCGCAACGATGATGGCCAATCCCCAAAAACCCATGGCCGTTCCGATTTGTTGACGGGGCACAATGCGGTACACCATGGCCATAGTAATCGGCATGATTAGCCCACCACCCAAGGCTTGCAATACGCGGAAAACGGTCAATACGTTGAGGCTCCAGGAAATTCCGGACAACGCCGAGCCAATGGTGAAAATAACCAGCGACAAAATATATATACGTTGATAGCCAAACCGCTCTCCAAGATAACCTGCAGCTGGCACTACGACCCCTAGCACTAACAAATAAATCGTAACAACCCACTGGACCTGCGCTGTGTCCACCGAAAACACGCTCTCCAATTTGGGAATGGCAATGTTCACAATAGAACTGTCCAAAATCGCCATAAAGGCTCCAATAACCAACACCGCCAGTGCCACTCCCCAGTGGCGTTCGGCTTGCGGCGATTCTGCCACGTACACTTCCTCCTCTCCCTATGCTGCTAAATATGAATCCGAATGGACGCGTTTTCTCCATCACGAAGATTGCCTGGAGAATTCATTAATGCAATAGTTACTGGAACCCACTCACGTTCTTTCGCAAACGTCCCTGTTTGTAAAATTGGAGACAAGGTGGTCAGTGTCACGGCGCCGATATGCGTCACGATACCACGGTATACTTGGCCTGGCTCCTCGCTAAAATGCACATCCACACTCTGGTTTAAAGCCACATTGCGCGCTTGCGACTCCGGCACTTCTGCGACCACATGTGTTTTAGATAAGTTCACCACCGTACACAAATCCTCTCCTGGCTCAACCACAGACCCCGATGTCACATTGACATTTCCCACCACACCATTGGCAGTAGCGTTGACAGAAATGTATCCCGTTTTTCCGGCTACCCGCTCGTCGAACAACGTCTGGCCACGGACGACATGCTGTCCTGTAGACACCAAAACATTGGTGATTTGCCCACTTGCAGACGCAGCTACCCAGGCATACGGCGATGTCACATAGGCATACCCGCTTTTCACATAGTTTGCGTTTTGATATGCATACCACCCCGCTGTTCCGCCCAGTGTTAAGACAGCAATGGCTGTCACCACAATTAGTACCCAGCGTGGCATTAGTGTTCCTCCTTTTCCAGCATGGCTTGATAGCCTAATTGCAGCAGCGTCAGTTCTTCAAGCCGTTCAGCCAACTCACTCAATTTTTCAAAGCGTACCCGTTCGGTCAATGACCGTCGGTAGGGATCTTCATGCTCTGCGACCAGATCACGCCAATGGCCTGCTTCCGCCTCCAACGTTTCGGTCTCTCGATGTATATCGGTCAGGCGCTCGTGAATGTCTTCTTGCGATTGAGCTCTTCGATAACGGTCCAGCCGAAATTCGGGTTGCACCCCATTGGCCCAAGCATCAAACCCTTGGCTTAAAATGGCCAAATCGCATAATCGGCGCAACTGACGAGGACGATCATCGCGACTGACATCTGCACTTTTTCCTTCATGCAGCACCATTTCTGCCAAAGTCGCTGCCCGAGTTTCCGATTCCCGAGCTCGGTACCGCCAGTACGACCGTTTCACCGTATCCTGCATAAGTTCCAAAGGAGCTGGTACTGAGATGCCACGCACAGCCATAGGTGCCACATCTTGTGGGATTTCCGGGTGATTGTCGTCTGCCGTTTTTACCAAAGTGTGATCACTTGGTTCCAATCCGCGTGGCTCAGGAGCTTCGGTCGAGTCAGTGTCAATGTTTTCGTCATCGGGGACGCCTGCTTTGGTTTCCGGATTCGCATTGCGCGACTCCCTAGGTTTTCGTCCTAAGGCAATACTTAATAGCAGCACGACGAATCCGACAACGATGGCTAATCCGCCCCACACATGTGAAACGTTGGTCGACACAAGCAAGTACAAACCAATTCCCCAAGCAATTAATGCTTCCACTAATCCTGCAATCAAGAGCCCCATTATGCGACCTCTCTCTGTATCCGCTTTACGTTGTTACTTGTGAAGACGCTTGCACGGTAAGCCAGTCTCAGTGATTAGACTCCACCCGTTCAGCCACTTTTTCCAACATTCTAAGAAGTTGCGTAAGATCAGACTCTGTTAGTGGTTCAAACAGTTCTTGGATTTTTCGACGCCGCACCCGCTGTTTGGCCGCCATTTTTTCTCTGCCCTGGCTCGTTAAGTCTACCGACACTACTCGACGATCCGTTTCGGATCGCGAACGATCCACCCAGCCCGCATGCACTAAACGGTCAATCATTCCTGTGGCGCTCGCCATTGATATGCCGAGATGCTCGGCAACGGTTCCCATAGGAAGCGGACCGAGGTTATACAAAATGATTAGGGCGGAAAACTGGCCAAACGTCAGCGATTCGTCATGAATCTGGCGAAATTGGCGACCGATCCGAAAAAACATTTGGGTCACATCGTCTAATAATTCGTCTCGATTTGGCACATTGATTCGCCACCCTTATATTTAATGGTCCGTAATATTTACAACGAGTAATTTTAGCCTTAGTAGTCTTCTGTTGTCAATCACCTTAACCTTTAATCTTTCCGGTGACCGTTTAGCCATGACACTTAAATTTATAAATGGCGCTTCAGACGATTCGCAGGATATTGTTCCCGTAAATTCCGCTTTCACATGAGCCGTATTGACCGACTGCTTATCCTCTGCCTTGTGGTATCTGGTGCCGAATCCCCCTTATGGCAAGTACACCCAAAATTCCCCTGGGTGACCTTTTCACATATGCCATCTTTTCTCCCATATGGTTTAACCCATGAGGTGGCAAGAATAATGGCTCAATTCGCAAATGGTCTACCGTTATACCCATTTGGTTCGCGCAGGTTACGCTTAACCCAAAAACCGCTGCAGGGCACTGACGTCAAACTTCTGCAACGGCTTTATGATATGATGCTTGACTTGTTGAATTCTCCAATCTGCCTCTTGGGACCACGAATAGCTATTTTTACCGAAGAAACTCGCAGGGCAGTGATTGACATCCAATCATATTTTGGTTTTCCCATCACCGGCGTTGTTGATCCCTTGACTTTTCGAGCCTTGGGTCAAGATAAGAGTGCCTCTAGCGGAACGGCATTTGGCGCGCGACCTTTGCAAAATCGCCTCAACTGCCTGCGCTACGCAAGTCTTTTGGACCAAGCAGCGTCGGGGTTACGTTAGTGTCTTAATCCTAACGATTGATGAGAGCCCGGGCAAAAAACAGCATGTTTGCTGGGCGTTCAGCAATGCGACGAACGTAATACGCATACCAATCCTGTCCATAAGGAACATACACCCGGGTTCGATATCCCTCTTTGGCGAGTTCCTCCAATACATCAAGTTTGACCCCATAAAGCATTTGAAATTCGAACTGCTCTGGTGGCACTTGACGGCTTTTAATGTACTTTAACACACGCCCAATAATGACCTCGTCATGAGTCGCAATGGCTGTCACATTGCCCAACTCCAACGATTGGCGCACCAATTCCACATAGTTATCGTCGACATCGGGCTTAGAGGGAAACGCTACCGCCACCGATTCTCGATAAGCGCCTTTGACGATTCGAAAGTTTTTAGGGGGTTCCGACAATCGTTTGAGATCGTCTTGGCTTCGATAAAGATAGGACTGCAAAACCAAACCGACATGTCCGGGGAATTTCTTCCATACCTCCTCGAACAGGTCAATGGTAATCGATGTATATGGACTATCTTCCATATCTATCCGTACAAAATTATTAAATCCAGCCGCAGCCTCTACGACGGCCGCCAAGTTGCTGCGAGCCAGATCCACTGACACCGCCAGGCCCATCATCGTCAATTTCAGCGAAACATTGGCCTGCAGCCCCTTGTCAGCGATGGTTTGCAAAATTTCTAGATAACTGTCCTTTGCCTCCATTGCCGCTGGCTCATCTCTCACCGATTCGCCTAAATGATCTAAAGTCACCGCAATCCCACGACGATTTAACTCTTGGCACACGGGAACTGCTGTGGCCAACGAATCCCCTGCAACAAATCGTGATGCTCCCAAATTCATGCCATATCGCTTAACCACACCCGAAACCACAGCGTTGTTGCCCAGCCCTAGTACCAGTTCGCGAAACATGATGCTATCCCTCCTCAATGGCCCGAAACCATTTGTCGTCTATCTCGATGCGCTCCAATATCAACCCCTGGGGCGGTGCCAGCTTATTCATCCGAGTCGCTGATCCGGGGTTGTTTAAAGCCTGGGTAATATTCCCAGTGTTTCCAGTTCTTGCAGCTTCCAACATAGCGCCCACCATTAATCGCACCATATGATACAAAAAACCGTTGGCCCCAACCCGATAAATCAGGGCGCGGCCTCCCTGACAAATTTCCCAACGGCTGGTAAACACCTGACGCGTGGTGGTGCGCGCCGACGATCCCATCGAACGGAAGGAAGCAAAGTCATGACGCCCTTCAAACCACCTCGCGGTATCCACTAAGATCGGCAGTGCTAATGGCTCGTCCATCCGCGTCACAAACCGAGCCCAATTGGCCGGCACCGGGCCCCGCCAAATTTGGTAGCGATAATATTTTGCCGTGGCCTTGCGACGTGGGTCCCAGCCATCTGGTACCATCCCTACAGCCATTACGCGAATGGACAAAGGCAAACGATGATTCAATACCTTTTCCAGTCTAGCCAAAGGAACGGGGCAGACGCCATCCCACACGACAATTTGATCTTCGGCATGGACTCCGCGATCAGTGCGACTTCCCCCTGTTAGAGTGCCAGGTCCGAGCAAAGACCTCAGACTATGTTCCAGAGCGGATTGAACCGTATCCTGCTCCCGTTGCCACTGAAATCCATGGTAGTCAGTGCCGTCATATGAAATCCTTAATGCCAATTGGGCCATCGGGCAACCTCCAGGCCGATAACGAGAACCCATGATAACCCCATCAAGACATCGACACCTCTCATTCTGGGGGTAACCGGCAGTCCATCTGGTCTCCAACCCCGACTCCATAGCGCCTCGGCAATATAGTCACTGGTCAACAGTCCCTGGGCCAAAATAGGGCGAAGAAAATGAAAGGGCCGCCACTTTTTAGTCCCGCCCAGATATTGCCGCATAGACTGGTCAGTGCGGATTTCCCGAACATCTTGAAGCATATAGGGTAAGAAAAACAATCCTAACAGCATCATCAACATCACGTAGCCTACTATCGGCCGCCTTCCCCAAAATTTTTTTAAACTATGTTCCAGACTAGCGAGCATTGTCGTCATGGACCCTGAACCAAAAACCCACACGCTACCCAAAATCATTAAACTAAATCGCAATCCGTCGATAGCACTGGGCAGAAGTTGAAAGTGACCAGCAGGCTGATTAACAATTCTTAGCACCCCTAACAGAATTCCTCCGATAAGGGCCTGGATCACCCCAGAAGTCCTTCGAGTGCCATATCGCAGATAGCCAAGGACAATAATTAATGTCCACACAGCCAACCAGTCAATCGGAGCAATAAACACCGCTACAACTCCGGCGATCAGAGACACTAGGCGGGTTAAAGGGTGGATTGCCTGATGATGCCACCATCCCATATTTTTACCGCCTCTTGACGAGCCCATGCTGGATCGGTCCAAGCTCTGGGTGTCACAGGTATTTTCGCATCGAGTAAACGTCTCCATAAATCCTCCAAAGGCGTTTCAGGCCTGCCGGCAAAACGATACCAAAGATCTCCTAGATCCCCGGGAATTAGCCCTTCATGGCACCACCAACCTGCCGAAGCAATCGTTAAGAGCCACTGCCATGAATGGCTGGTGATAATGACTGCCGCAGTTTTCCCCCATTTTCTCATTTTACTCTCCAACACGCGCTGATGGGTACGGTCTAGGTTTTCCAAGGGCTCGTCCAACAGGTAGACGTCTGGCGCCAGACATTCCATAGCCGCCAAGGCAAGACATCGCTGCTGGCCTCCGCTTAACTGCCACGGTTCTTGTTGGCGAAGGTCAAGCAGATCCCAATCTTCCAGAATTTGCGAAACCCTGTTGTAAGTTTCACGCGGAAGTGTGGTTCTGCCACGACGAAACGGCCATGTTACCTGATCCCATACCGTGGCCTCAGTTAGTTGCAACATGGGATTTTGCGCTACCAAACCAAATCGTGCGGCCTTGCTGTGAATTGACCACGAGATAAGGCGGGAAAAAACCTGGCTCTTACCGGCACCATTGTGCCCGACTAATCCCCAAATGCCCGAGTCTGGGACCACCAATGACTCAATTTCCCAGTGGCTATGAGGAATTTTCAAATGTTCAATCTGCCATGACATAGTTCAGACATCACCTCAGTCACCGTTGGCTTGTCATTGCCAACCCACCAGCCCTCCAAAAACTGCCGCCATTCTTCATTAACCCGGCAGCTCGTGGTTTCATCCGCAATAAGCCGTCCCGCTTCCAACCTTATCACACGGTCCGCAACCTCTTCCCACCGCTCGTGATGACCGAGAATTAACAAAGTCTGACGACGATCTTTCAGAAATCGAACCCAGGTCAACAACCGCTGTAGCCCGGAGGAATCCAGCATGGCATCGGGCTCGTCCAGAATCACCAAAGTCGGATCCTGAGCATGCACCGCGGCTAGCGCCGCCATATGCTGCCATCCCCCTGATAGATGAGACGGCTTGTATTCGGCCCATGGCTCCAGTCTGAACTCTCTTAGTGAATGCTGCCCTTGTGCCACCGCCTCATCCCAGGTCTTTCCCAGCCATAACGGTGCCAGTCCGATGTCTTCTGCAACCGTCGCGCCCACCATCTGTTGACGCGGGTTTTGTTGCACCCATCCCACCGTCCCGGGAGGCCAATTAGAATGATCGAGTCCCGTCCCCATTCGGATATGGCCCGAGGCGACAGGCACAACACCCGTCAACACCCGGGCTAACGTCGTTTTGCCCGACCCATTGGGTCCAGTGATAAAAAGGCACTCGCCCTCCCCAATAGAAAGATCCAGGGGGCCGAGTGCCACGCGGGTCCCACCAGCATATCGTACGGAAACCCGCTCTAAAATAATCGATGCCATTTACACCAGTTCAAGAATCGCCATGGGAGCTGCGTCTCCCCGACGATATCCTGTGCGCATAATGCGCGTGTATCCACCGGTCCGGTCTACATATCGCGGCGCAATGTTAGTAAATAGCTTAGTTACTACGTCTTCATCCCAAATATAAGCTAGAGCCTGACGGCGAGCCGACAAGTCGCCCCGCTTACCCAACGAGATCATGTGTTCCACTACGCGGTTTACTTCCTTAGCCCGGGTCACAGTGGTCACTATACGTTCTTCGCGCAAGGTCGATGTCACCAAATTCCGCAGCATGGCGCGTCTGTGACCCCCTATACGCCCCAAAGTGCGATGCATTCCTGGCATATTGTCTTCCACTCCCCTAAAAATCCGTATTCAAAGTGCCCTCGCCTTATTCTTCGGAGGGTCTAAGGCCCAAACCCAAAGTTACCAGCTTTTCCTTGACTTCTTCCAGCGACTTCTTCCCCAGGTTTCGCACTTTCATCATATCTTCGTCCGTCTTGGAGGTTAATTCCCCTACCGTGTTAATTCCGGCGCGTTTAAGACAGTTAAACGAACGCACTGATAAATCTAATTCCTCGATGGGCATTTCCAATAGGCGGTCACGTTTGTCCTCATCCCGTTCCACCCCGATTTGCACACCCTCTACGCCATCGGTGAGTTCAATGAACAGGCGCAAGTGGTCCGAGAGAATCCTCGCCCCCATCGACACGGCCTCTTCCGGCATCAATGAGCCATCGGTCCACACCTCAATGGTAAGCCTGTCGAAGTCGGTAATATGACCCACACGGGTATCTTCCACCCGCCAATTTACTTTTTGCACGGGGCTGAAAATCGAGTCTACAGGAATAACCCCGATGGCTTGATCTGGATGTTTGTTCTTATCGGCGGGCACATAGCCACGGCCTCTGGCGACAGTAATATCCATCGCCAGTCGGCCTCCTTCATCGACATAGGCAATGTGTTGGGAAGGGTCAAGCACATCAACATCGGCATCTGCCAGGATATCGGCGGCCGTGACCTCGGCGGGCCCCGCTTTGTCAATCCGGATGGTGTGGGGTTCATCAGCCCACAGCTTAAGCGCCAGCCGCTTGAGATTCAAAATGATATCTGCCGTGTCCTCAACAACACCGGGGATGACCGAAAACTCGTGGAGAACTCCTTCAATTCGTACCGAGGTTACAGCTGTACCTGGTAACGACGACAACAAGATGCGGCGCAACGAGTTCCCTAAGGTAATCCCATACCCACGGTCCAACGGCTCCACTACAAACACTCCGTAATTGGGCTCTTTTTCTTCATCCACGCGACGAATTTCCGGTTTCTCAATTTCGGTCATTCACACGGCCTGCGTTGCAGGCCTTCGCCCCCTTTCACATGCCCACTCTTGCCAATTAACGTGAGTAGTACTCAACAATAAGCTGCTCTTGAACCGGTGCCTCAATTTCTTCTCGATTGGGCATTCGCACCATGGTTCCGCGCAGCGCTTCGGCATCAACTTCCAACCACCCGGGTATCCCTCGCGATGGACTCTGCGCCATCTCTTTGAAGCGAGTTTTTTGGCGGCTGGTTTCCCGGACCTCTACGACATCGCCTGGTTTAACGGAAAACGACGGAATATCCACTCTTCGCCCGTTTACCTGAAAATGTCCGTGGCGAATGAGTTGCCGAGCTTCAGCCCGTGAAGAGGCTAGCCCCATGCGATACACGACGTTGTCTAAACGCCGCTCCAAAAGTTCAAGCAAAACCTGCCCAGTGACGCCTTTTTTCTTAGAGGCCCGCTCAAAGTAACGGGAAAACTGTCCCTCCATGATGCCATAAGTGCGGCGAGCTTTTTGCTTTTCACGCAATTGCACACCGTACTCAGAAAGTTTACGGCGCCCTTGACCATGTTGACCCGGCGGATAAGCACGCCGCGACACCGGACATTTATCCGTAAAGCACTTTTCTCCCTTTAAATACAATTTTACACCCTCACGCCGACACAATCGGCATACAGGTCCTGTGTAACGTGCCATTTGTGCGCCTCCTTCCTTTCTGTGGTTAGACTCGTCGCCGCTTCGGCGGACGACATCCGTTATGGGGAATGGGGGTTACGTCTTTAATCAAACTAACCTCCAACCCTGCTGACTGCAATGACCGAATGGCCGCCTCACGTCCCGAGCCCGGTCCTTTCACCAACACTTCTACTTCTTTAACTCCATATTCCATCGCACCCTTAGCGGCAGTTTCTGCGGCCATTTGGGCAGCAAACGGTGTGCTTTTACGCGACCCCTTGAATCCTGACTGACCGGCCGAGGCCCACGATAGGGTGTTTCCTTGGGGGTCGGTAATGGTAACAATGGTATTGTTGAACGTCGAACGAATGTGAGCCGTTCCGTGGTCGACGTGACGGCGATCACGGCGTTTGGTTCTTGTGACACGACGAGTTGGCATAATTCCTGGAATCCCTCCCTAGCTTTTACTTCTTTCTCTTTGCTCCTACGGTTCGTCGCGGGCCCTTGCGGGTTCGCGCATTGGTTTTAGTGCGCTGTCCACGCACCGGCATACCGCGACGGTGCCTTAGCCCGCGGTAGCTGCCAATATCAATAAGGCGTTTGATGTTCATCTGCACTTCCCGACGCAAATCGCCTTCCACACGATACTCATGATCGACCACTTCCCGAATCCGAACAACCTCTTCTTCGGTCAAGTCTCGCACCCGAGTATCGGGATCCACCGCAGCCTGCTGCAATATTTTTTTGGATGCAGGCCAACCAATGCCATAGATGTAGGGCAAAGCGGCTTCAATCCGCTTGTCCCTGGGTAAGTCAATTCCTGCAACACGTGCCATCTAGAAGCCTCCTGTCTTTAACCCTGCGCCTGTTTATGCTTAGGGTTTTCGCAAATTACCATGACACGGCCATGGCGTTTTATCACCTTGCATTTTTCGCAGATCGGTTTGACCGATGCACGGACCTTCATGTCTGTCCCTCCTCATAAACCGTTGCCCATCCCTATTTGTAACGATAAGTAATCCGGCCGCGCGTGAGATCGTAAGGCGACAACTGCACAGTCACACGGTCTCCAGGTAAAATTTTTATAAAGTGCATACGAATT
>PXYW01000051.1:18079-26526 GCA_003023695.1 Sulfobacillus benefaciens
ATGTGATAAAACGCCTCCAATGCCTATAATTCCCACATTGTGCCACTCTAAGACGACGGTATCCGATCTATTTTAACGGATTTAAGGATCAATTGCAGTTAAAATTTCTGGCCCATTTTCATCCAAAAAAATGGTGTGTTCAAAATGCGCCGATAAACTGCCGTCACGAGTGACTACCGTCCATCCATCATCAAGCACATCGACGTCAAACCGTCCCATATTCACCATCGGTTCAATAGCCAGCGCAAGACCGCTCCGTAATAGCACGCCGCGCCCTGGAGTCCCATAATTGGGTACTTGGGGATCTTCGTGCATCTGCCGTCCTATACCATGACCGACAAAATCCCTTACCACGGAAAACCCATGGGCCTCCACATACGATTGCACGGCGTACGAGATATCGCCCAGGTGGCCGCCAACAACTGCTGCTTTAATTCCTTGATACAGCGATTGCTCCGTTACCTCTAAGAGCTTTGCAGAATCCTCATCAGGGGCACTACCCAAAAAAAACGAAAGTGCCGCATCGCCGACGAACCCCTCCACTGTCGCTCCGAGGTCCAAGCTGACCAGATCATGCTCACGCAGTTTTCGGTTTCCCGGAATCCCATGAACCACTTCATGATTGACGGACACACACACACTGGCTGGATAACCGTGGTAGCCCTTAAATACGGGAATTGCCTGGCGGGCCCGAATTTCGCGTTCAGCAATAGCGTCCAGGTCTCGTGTAGTCATCCCGATTTCTGCCGCCTTCTTCAAAATTTGCAAAACCTCGGCGACTACCCGTCCTGCGTTGCGCATGCGTTTACGATCACGCTCACTTTTCAGTTCAATCATCGGCAACTGTCCCCACCGCGGACACAAGAGCCCGCGTCACCTGGTCTGGCGTTTGATTGCCATCGACAGTGCGCAATAGCCCCCGCTTCTCGTAAAACGCGATTAACGGCGACGTTTGTTCCTGATATACCTTAAATCGAGTCCGAACCGTGAGCGGCTGATCATCCTCGCGTTGAATTAGGGTCGCGCCACAGACATCACAAGTATCGGCTATTTTGGGCGGATTCAATGAGACATGGTAGTTAGCCTGGCATTGGGGACATACGCGGCGTCCCACCAAACGCTCCTCCAAGACCTCCTCGGGCACAAAGATGTACAATACGGCATCTAAGTGTTGATGCTTCGAAGCCAATATCGCCGACAATGCCTCTCCTTGCGGTACCGTGCGGGGGAATCCATCAAGCACAAATCCCCCTTGAGATGCGACGTCTGACTGGCTAATGCGGTCCTCTACCATTTTCTCAGTGACTTCATCGGGCACTAATTGGCCCTGCGCCATATACCGATTGGCCAACAGACCCAGTTCCGTACCATGGTCTCGATGATAGCGAAACAAATCCCCGGTCGAAATGTGGACAATTTTCCAGTGTTTCGCCAAGGCTTTGGCCTGAGTCCCTTTGCCGGCCCCCGGTCCTCCCAGTAAGACCAGTCTCATGACCGCCCTCCGCCTTTCATAAATCCCTGGTAATTTCTCATCAGCATTTGCGCTTGCATCTGTTTGAGGGTATCTAAGCTCACACCGACAATAATCAGCAACGACGTGCCGCCGAAGTATAGCCCATTAACACCCATGCCCATGGTTACAAAGCTTGGCAATATCGCAACGAGCCCTAAAAACACGGCGCCCACTGCGGTCAGCCGGCCACTGACCCGCGCCAGATATTCGGCCGTCGGCTTTCCCGGACGAATCCCTGGAATATATCCGCCGCCTTTTTTTAGGTTATCGGCGACGTCATTGACCTTAAATACCACATCGGTGTAGAAAAAGGTAAACACCACCACCAGCAAAAACTCCAAGATAATATACGCGGGTGATGTAATGCCAAAATAATGCTCCATGAATGTCACCCAATTGCCTTTCAGAAACTGAGCGATAGTGTAGGGCAAAATCAATAGTGAGATGGCAAAAATTACCGGAATCACACCTGCCTGGTTCACCCGAATCGGCAAGTGAGTCGATTGTCCTTGGTACATGCGGCGGCCTACTACCCGTTTGGGATATTGCACCGGTACCTTGCGCTGCCCTTCGTTGACATAAACCACAGCCGCAATGATGAACACGGCAATGATAAGAAATATGACAATTTTAGGCCAGGATAGCACACCCGCGGTGATGTATTTAAAGAGCGTCTCCACTCCATACGGCAACCGCGATATGATACCAAACAACACTAAGAGGGAAATACCGTTGCCAATCCCTTTGTCGGTAATTTCCTCCCCTACCCACATCAAAATAACCGATCCGGTAAGCAGCAGCAACGCAGTCAATAACAATGAGCCAATCTGATGATGCACATACACATAGACCCCATTGGACGAGTAATTATAAAGATAGTAGGCAATGCCCAACGACTGTAGTGCACCCAACCCTATCGACAGCCAACGGGTGACTTTGGTAATTTTCTTTTGGCCCTCTTCGCCCTCTTTGGACCATTCCTCTACAGATGGAATCACCACCGTCATCAATTGCATAATGATGCTCGCATTGATATAGGGAATGATGGACAGGGCAAAGATCGATAGGGTCGCCGTAGCCCCTCCAGAAAAGAGGTTCAAAAGGGCAAAAATTGTGGCGCCACTGGTGAACAGACTCTGGATTACCGATGCGTGTACTCCAGGAATTGGGATGTGGGCACCCACCCTAAAAATCACTAGCATCAGCAACGTGAATAGGATGCGCTTACTGAGATTTGAACCTCGAAAGGCGTCCATCACATTTTGCGCCACCTTATATCACCTCGGCGCGGCCCGACAACGCTTCAATTTTTTCTTTGGCGGATTTGGAGTAAGCATTGACTTGAACCACCAAAGCGCGATCCAGTTCCCCCTCGCCCAAGATTTTAACGGGCAAATTTCTTCTCACCAAGCGATGCTTCTTTAACAACTCCACCGTGACTACCGTGTCCGGCTCAAAAATATTTAGCGCTCCAACATTCACCACTTCGTACTCGACCCGAAATGGGTTGACAAATCCGCGCTTAGGCAACCGCCGCTGCAACGGCATCTGTCCGCCTTCAAATCCTGGCCGAATCGATCCGCCAGCCCGTGCCTTTTGTCCTTTGT
This sequence comes from Sulfobacillus benefaciens, assembly GCA_003023695.1. Lineage (GTDB taxonomy): Bacteria > Bacillota > Sulfobacillia > Sulfobacillales > Sulfobacillaceae > Sulfobacillus_C > Sulfobacillus_C benefaciens_A. The sequence goes on from PXYW01000051.1 coordinate 21,200, forward strand.
GACCACGTCCGGCCGTTTTTCCAAGGCCTGATCCTAACCCGCGCCCTCTGCGGGTTTTCGCTGTCCGAGCCCCTGGCTTGGGTGCCACATCATGCAGTCTCACGAATTGTCCCCTCCTTCCGATGCTTCTTCCACTTTAACCAAGTGCCGCACCTTGTGCACCATACCGCGAATAGACTCATTGTCATCGTGTTCTACGGTACGCCACATCTTGGTTAATCCCAGCCGTTTGACGGTATCTTTCTGATCATGAGCATAACCTATGGGGCTTTTCACTAACGTGATCTTAATCTTAGCCATGATGCGCTCCTCCTAAAACCTGACGCACCGTCAGTCCCCGAATTCGGGCCACGTGGTCTGCACTCTTCAATTGGCTTAGCCCATTCATGGTGGCCGCTACCACATTGTTGGGATTAGCAGAACCCAGCGACTTCGTCAACACATCTTTCACTCCACAGGCTTCCAACACAGCGCGCACTGGACCACCTGCAATCACCCCGGTTCCCGGAGCTGCAGGCTTAATCAGTACCCGTCCGGACCCAAACTCTCCAATCACCTGGTGCGGTACCGTAGTACCCAAACGCGGCACATGAACCATGTGTTTTTTCGCGTCTTCAATACCCTTGCGGATCGCTTCCGGAATCTCTGCCGCTTTGCCTAGCCCTACACCAACTTTGCCATTTTCGTCACCAACGACAACCAGTGCGCTAAAGCTAAATCGTCGACCGCCTTTGACCACCTTAGCCACACGGTTGATTGATACGACTTTTTCCTTGAATTCACTTCCCGGCTTCCCATCTTGCCCTTGTTGTGGCCGTGCCATAGTGTCCCTCCCGGTCTTAAAATTCCAAACCTGCTTCGCGTGCCCCGTCCGCCAAGGCCTTAACCCGGCCATGGTACCTGTATCCGCCGCGGTCGAACACAACCTTGGTTACCCCACAAGCCCGGGCTCTTTCTGCTACCAACAGTCCCACTAATCGTGATTTCGCTACGGTCAGGCGGCCCGGCTCTGATTTCAAGGCAGGGTCTAGCGTAGACGCCGCCGCAAGGGTTCGCCCTGTACTATCGTCAATAATCTGAGCATAAATGTTCAAATTTGATCGATAGACATTAAGGCGCGGCCGTTCAGGGGTACCATGCACCTTTTTCCGGATCCTCAAATGACGGTGTTTACGGGCCGCGTTCCTGTCAAATCGCTTATACACGTGCTATCCCTCACTTCTTTCCAGTCTTTCCAACCTTGCGGATAATTTTTTCATCCTTATAATGAATGCCCTTGCCCTTATAGGGCTCCGGAGGCCGAACACCTCGTATCTTGGCCGCCACAGCGCCAACCGTTTCTTTATCGTAACCGTTGACAAACACGTTGGTGGGATTAGGTACCTCAAAATCGATGCCTTCCGGGGGTTCAATCTCCACAGGATGCGAATATCCCACCGTGAGCACCAATTTGCTGCCCTGTTTAGACGCCCGGTACCCAACCCCGGCTAGTTCTAAGTGCCGCCGAAATCCCTTCGACACGCCATCAACCATGTTGGCCACTAAGGAACGCGATAATCCCCACTGGGCTCGCGCTTCTCCGCTCTCGTCCACCGGCAAGATTTCAATCCGACCTTCTGCAATCGATACCTGCACATTGGGCCGTAATGTGCGCTCCAACGTCCCTTTGGGGCCTTTGACCCGTACATGCTGCCCTTCCACCGCCACTTCCACGCCGGCGGGCACCATGATGGGCATTTTGCCAATCCTTGACATCGTTCTCCTCCTTGCCCGAGTCTAGTCGCCTACCACACGTAACATAGGACTTCGCCGCCAACCCGGGTTTCCCGAGCCTGCTTTTCCGTCATAATGCCCTTCGACGTAGAGAGTACCGCAATTCCTAGTCCCCCCAAGACCCGTGGCAACTCCTCATGCCCTGCGTATACCCTAAGACCTGGCCTGCTAATCCGCTTTAGCCCGCTAATAACCCGCTCCCGATTCGGTCCATATTTCAAGTATAGCCGCAGCATGCCGTGCTTTCCGTCCTCAACCAGTTCATAATCCCGTATAAAACCTTCCTGTTTGAGAATCGCGGCTAAGGCGCGTTTCATTCTGGACACCGGAACATCTACAAACTCCCGGTACACCGTATTGGCGTTGCGAATACGGGTCAACATGTCCGCAATTGGATCTGTCACTGCCATCCTCCTCCCCCCAATTACCAGCTAGCCTTACGCACGCCAGGTATTTCTCCTTGATGTGCTAGCTGCCGGAAGCACAACCGACACAACCCGAAATCGCGAATATAGGCGTGGGGCCGCCCGCAAAGTTGACACCGGCTATATTTTCGCACTTTGTACTTCGGGGTCCGCTTCGCCTTAGCAATCAACGATTTCTTAGCCATGGCGCACCTCCTCTTTTTGCGGCGTAAACGGCATTCCCAGCATGGTCAAAAGAAGCTTGGCTTCTTCATCGGTATTGGCACTGGTGACAAGGGTAATGTCCATTCCACGCAATTTTTCCACCTTGTCATAATCCACTTCAGGAAAGATAATCTGTTCCTTCACGCCTAACGTATATCCGCCGCGCCCGTCAAATCCCTTGGTGGACAGCCCTCGGAAATCCCGCACCCGAGGCAGTGCCATATAAAAAAGTTTCTCGATAAAATCGTACATCCGTTGGCCGCGAAGCGTGACTTTAGCACCTATCGGCATGCCTTCCCGCACCTTAAAAGATGCGATCGACTTTTTCGCCCGGGTCACTAGAGGCTTTTGTCCCGTAATTGCCGCCAAGTCGTTTACCGCTGCATCCAATAACTTAGGGTTGCCTACGGCATCCCCAACGCCCATGTTAACCACAACTTTAACCATCTTGGGTACTTGCATGGGGTTTTTGTATTTAAACCGCTCCATTAAGGCCGGTACAATTTCCTTGTCGTACCGCTCTTTGAGCGCCGACTCAATAGCCATGGTGTCCCCCTGTTCTCCTTGGTGTTACTCGATCGTCGCGCCGCATTTTTTGCATGCACGCACCTTTTTTCCGCTATCCAAAATTTTATGGGCCACGCGGGTCGCCTTTTTACACGACGGACAGACCAGCATAACGTTGGAGACGTGAATTGGTGCTTCCTTGGTAATGATGCCGCCTTGCGCAAATTCCGGTGTGGGTTTCTGGTGCCGTTTGACCAAGTTGATTTTTTCCACCACTACGCGTTCTTCTTTGGGAACCGACCGCACAATGCGTCCTTCCTTGCCTTTGTCGCGCCCCGCAATCACCTTGACCAAATCGCCTTTCCTGACGTTCACCGCCACACCTCCTTCCTGGGTCATATCTAAGCAACAACCGAACTTACAATACTTCCGGGGCCAACGAAATAATTTTCATAAACTCCCGTTCCCGCAGCTCTCGCGCCACAGGTCCAAAAATCCGGGTACCCCGCGGTTCCTTTTCATCGCCCCGTAAAATCACCGCGGCGTTTTCATCAAATTTGATATAAGAACCATCGGACCGCCGCTTGCCGGTTTTGGTACGAACAATTACTGCTTTGACGACATCACCTTTTTTGACCATGCCTCCCGGGGCTGACGCCTTGACTGATGCCACAATCACATCGCCGATATTGCCATAGCGCCGAAAGGAGCCGCCCAAAACCCGTATGCACATCAGCTCTTTGGCGCCTGTGTTGTCGGCGACCGCAAGCCTTGTTTGCGGTTGAATCATTATTCTCCCTCTTTCTAGCGATTCTGGTCTGCGACTAGTTCTCGGCCTTGTGCAAGATCTCTACCACACGCCACCGCTTTTCCTTCGACAACGGGCGAGTCTCCTCGATCCGTACCCGATCCCCAGTGCGACATTCGTTTTCCTCGTCATGGGCCTTATACCGTTTGGTCCGTCGTATGGTGCGCCCATACACGGGATGCGGCACCAGCGTTTCGACCGCAACCACCACCGTTTTTTGCATTTTATCGCTCACGACGGTACCTTCGCGGAGCTTGCGTTTTGACTTCTCAACCGTCTCTTCCATAGCCATCCTCCTACTTCCCATCCCCGCTGCGATCCCGCTCAGTCATGATGGTGTGCACCCGCGCGATGTCCTTTTTCACTTGGCGAATCCGCATCGGATTTTCCAGTTGGGAAGTGGCGAGCTGAAATCGCAGGCGAAACAATTCCTGTTTTAGACCCTTCAGCCGGTCTTGCAACTCATCCTGGGTTAAATCCCGTATTTGTTTAGGCTTCATGCGCATTCTCTCCTGACTCTTCGCGGCGCACAAACCGCGTGTGGATAGGCAGTTTGTGCGCTGCCCTCCGTAGGGCTTCTTTAGCCACCTCTTCGGGAACGCCTGCCAGTTCAAACATGACTCTCTGCGGTTTAACTACCGCCACCCAAAATTCGACATTGCCTTTGCCACTGCCCATTCGGGTTTCCGCAGGCTTTTTGGTAATCGGTTTGTCGGGGAATATCGTAATCCAGACCTTACCCCCACGGCGGATATACCGCGTTAAGGCGACACGCGCCGCTTCAATTTGCCTATCCGTGATCCACGCCGGCTCAAGTGCCTGCAGCCCGTATTCGCCGAAGGTGACCTTGTTTCCGCGGTGAGCCGTCCCTTTCATGCGCCCACGGTGCATCTTCCGGTACTTAGTGCGTTTGGGTTGCAACATGGCTAGTGCCCTCCTTCAGTGCCCGCAGCCGCTCCGGGCCTCCGCTTGGGACCGGGCAACACCTGGCCTTTATAAATCCACACCTTAACCCCAATTACGCCATATGTCGTATGGGCTTCGGCAAAGCCGTAGTCAATGTCGGCGCGCAACGTATGCAACGGAATCGAACCTTCCCAGGTCCATTCCCGTCGCGCTATTTCCGCACCACCAAGTCGTCCGCTGACCATCACTTTAATTCCTTTGGCGCCTTGCCGCATCGCACGCATCACAGCTTGTTTCATGGCGCGTTTAAAAGCAATACGCTTCTCGAGTTGCGAGGCTATTGATTCGGCGACGAGTTGGCCATCCGCTTCAGGATTTTTGACCTCTTTGATGTCAAGACTTACCTGCTTCGCTTGCGTCAACTGCTCCAAATCCTTGCGCAGTGCATCAACCCCGACGCCACCTTTGCCAATTACCATTCCCGGCTTTCCGGTATGAACGGTCACCTTCAGTTTGCTGGAGGTGCCCCGCTCAATTTCGATCCGAGCAATGCCCGCATTGTAATGGCGCTTTTTTATGAACTTCCGCAACTTAAAATCTTCACCCAGCAATTCCGGCGTGGTCTTTCGGGTGCCGTACCACCGGGAATCCCAGTCTTTGACAATGCCTAAACGTAGTCCCTTGGGATGTATCTTTTGACCCAT
>PXYW01000052.1 GCA_003023695.1 Sulfobacillus benefaciens
TCAGACTCCCCGGGAATTTTTAGGGTACTGGGCCAGACTTTACCCTGATCCAGCCCAACACTTGACGGAATTTATCCAACTCATGGAGAAAGGCCTTTATGGACCGCGGGATCTTGACGAAGAGGAACTCAAGCAGTGGCAAGCACTATGGCACCGCTTGCGAAAACAGCGAAACCGCCGCCCATTTTCCCGTTCAGCCTAGTTTAGCAGCGTTATCACTCACTAGCAGCGCAAATACCAATGCGCATGCAGTGTCATCTGTTCTTTCAGGTTATGATAAAGTCAATGCAGTCAACTAAAAAAGGCAATCCACACAGCCGTTTTGAGGTTTTTATTTGTGCAGTTTTGCGCTTTTAGCATAGGGGGAGGGAACTCCAAAATGAAAGAGGCACGCATTCGCTGCTTGAACCATTCTGAACCATGGCCCCTCTCTCTACTACAGCTAGCCGATCCCTCACAGGCCGTTATCGAAAGCTATATGGCCCGAGCCGACTGTTTTGTTGCAGAGCACGATTGTGAACCTGTCGGCGTATATGTCTTGCTTGATACACGACCCCAAACGGTTGAACTGGTAAATGTCGCAGTGAGAGAAGACAAGCAAGGACAGGGCTTGGGAAAACAACTTGTCCTTCATGCGATTGAAACCGCCCGCTACCGTCGCTATAAAGTGATTGAAGTTGGCACGGGCAATTCAAGCATTGGACAATTAGCGCTATACCAAAAGTGTGGATTTAGGATCTGCGGGATCGATCGGGACTTTTTTACGGTGCATTATGCCGAACCCATCTATGAAAATGGGATTCAGTGCCGCGACATGATTCGGCTTAGTATGCACCTATAACGGGCGGCAGCCTTACGGTGGTTTGGATTACAAATTGAGCGGAGCTTCTGCCCCGCTCAATCGGTTCCCGGTGGCATGGCCACCATCACCCGTCCATCCAAATAGCGTTCAAGTTTGCGTTTTACACGTTGCAGCGCATTGTCGATCGATTTGACGTGCCGACGCAAATCGATGGCTATTTCTTGGTAGGAACGTCCGTCGAGGTAAGCCATAAGCACTTTCCACTCAAGGTCGCTTAAAATTTCCCCCATCTTTTCTTCAATATCCCCAAATTCTTCCCGATTAATGATCATTTCCTCGGGGTCGGAAACTCTTACGGTGGAGATCACATCCATCAACGTGCGATCGGAATCCTCTTCGTAAATTGGCTTGTTCAAAGAAATGTAAGAGTTCAACGGAATGTGTTTTTGCCTGGTCGCCGTCTTAATTGCGGTAATAATTTGCCGTGTAATGCAAAGTTCAGCAAAGGCACGAAACGAAGCCAGTTTATCACTGCGAAAATCCCGAATCGCTTTATATAGTCCGATCATGCCCTCTTGCACGATGTCTTCCCGGTCTGCTCCAATCAAGAAATAGGAGCGAGCTTTTGCCCGAACGAAGTTCCGATATTTATGGATCAAAAATTCCAACGCCTCATTTTGTCCTTCGCGGGCATCGGAAACGATGTCCTCGTCCGCCATTTCATCGTAATTGCGGATTACCTCACAAGAGGGGCCAATATTCACCCGCATCAGCCTCCAATAGAAAAATATCGCCCGAAACAATTAGCAGAACTTTCAAATCTTTTTTTATATGATGACGTCATTTCACGTAACGTTACATAATCCATGGCTCATTATAGCCAGGCACTAATTTCGGCGTCAATCCCCAAACCGCCGCAAAACGTGAAAATTTAACATTGGAAACCATTTTCGAGAAAGATTGGCCATCCAAAACAAGGCAAAGGGATGTCCAATACCCCATAATTTGGCATATATCTTATGGGGTTCGACAAATCCATGCCGTATAGGCATCTAATATATCACAAGGGGATCACCGGACACTGCGTTGGCGAAGAACCTCAAAGCCTAAAACAGCGGCAGCCGTAGCGGCATTTAATGAGCCGACTTGGCCCATCATGGGGAGGGATATCATCCCGTCACAACGCTGCTTGACCAAAGGACGAATCCCCTGACCCTCGGCTCCAATCACAATTCCCACGGACCCGGTCCAATCATTTTGATAATACCGTGTGGATGCTCCGGGATCCGCTCCAAAAACAAAGATCCCTAGTTCTTTAAGGTGCACTATGGATTGCGCGATATTGGTTACTCCCACCACAGGAACATATTCCACAGCACCTGCAGATGCCTTAGCAACCGTAGCTGTTAGTCCTGCCGCACCGCGTTCAGGAATGATTACCACTGTGCAAGATACCGCATTGGCCACTCGTAAAATAGCCCCCAGGTTGTGGGGGTCCTGGATCCCGTCCAGGATAAACACGAACGGTTCTTCCGCTTGACCTATCAATTCCTCTGCATCCTTCATGGACAATAAACGGCGCACAGCTACATATGCTGCGATTCCCTGGTGCGGTACATCACCCGCAATCTGATCCAGCTTTGGTCTCGGAACTTTATGAACAGGAACCCCAGTTGCCCGGGCAATACTGATAATTTCTCCCAAGCTTCCTTGCAGGGTACCGTCTTGAACCAAAATGCGGCTCATAGGACGACCCGTTCTTAGAGCTTCGCGGACTGGGTGTCTGCCAATAAGCACGTCATCCGAAGATGATGCTACGAATTCGTCCCGATGCCCCCGCGATGCCCGGGAAAATTCCCGTCGATCCCTCATACGTCCTCCTTAGCCACCACTCGTGGACCACGAGGAGTATCTTCGATGGTCCAGCCGGCTTGAGACAACACAACGCGGATCCGGTCAGCAATTTTGAAATCTTTTTCTAGGCGAGCCTCTTGGCGCCATGACAACAGTGCTGCCAACAATTTGTCGTGCTCAAGCGAACGGGGAGTCGCTGGCCAGGGCAAAATTCCTAACACCTGGTCAGCCTTTAATATGTTGATTCGAGCCCACCCATGGGCCGTTTCCGCGTGCCCGGAGGCTTCTCCCTGATGCACATCGCGCACCATCTCGTAGATTTCCGCTAAGGCACGGGCTGTGTTAAAATCGTCATCCAAGGCGGCTAACAAGCGTTCCTCAAAACTCTCCAAACGCTTTGCCCATGGTTGATCCAAGCGTTCCGAAGGCGATCCTGCATCTTTCACCCGTTCATACATATCCCACACCCGGACTATTCCGCGAGACCAGTCCTCCAAAGCGTCTTGAGAAAAGTCCAACGGACTCCGATAGTGTACACTTAATAAATAGGTCCTGAGTGCCATTGGCGACACACGGTCCAACAATTCTCTAAGACTAATGCCGTTCCCCAAAGACTTTGACATTTTAATGCTGCCTTGTGTAATTAGGCCGTTATGTACCCAGCAACGCGCTGGAGAAACTCCCCAATAAGCCTCAGATTGCGCCAATTCATTTTCATGGTGCGGAAAAATCAGGTCGATGCCGCCCCCGTGAAAATCAAATTGGGGGCCTAAATATCTGGAAGCCATTACAGAACATTCAATGTGCCACCCAGGACGACCACGACCCCATGGACTGGGAAATCCCGGTTCATCTGCCCCCGAAGACTTCCATAAAGCAAAATCCGCCGGGTGTTCTTTGTCTTCCGAGGACTCAATGCGAACACCCACCCGCTGATCCTCTACTTGGCGGCCTGATAGTCTTCCATAACCCGGAGATTGACCAACGCGAAAATACACATCTCCCGCAGAGGTGGCGTATGCTTTGCCTTTATTTATCAATTCCTCAATAAATTGGTTAATGGGGGTGACATTTTCTGTCACTCGCGGTGCATAATCGGGCGGCAATACCCGCAATCGGTTCATTGCATCTGTGTATTCCTTCATATAGCGCTCCGCCACGTCAGTCACCGAGATCCCCAGGTCTTGGGCGCGCGCAACAATCTTGTCGTCAATGTCGGTAAAATTTTGGACATGATGCACTATATAACCGCGTCGTATAAAATATCGCTTGATGACGTCCCATAGCACCGCTGGCCGAGCATGACCCAAATGACTCTCAGCATATGGAGTCACGCCACACACGTAAATCGAGATGTGGCCCGGAACTAGAGGCTCAAACGGTCGTTTTTGCCGAGTCAGCGAGTCATAAATCATCATGGCGCAACGGGACTCCTTCACAAAGCCGAGAGTATCGAATACATGGGGAATTCTAGGCAAAAATTTGTTTAAGGTCAATCCAAGACACGTGAATAATGCCAAATATACGATGCCATAAATTATTCCACCAGGTGAAAAATTGCGCCCAAAATGGTTGATTAGCCCGCAGGTCTTGCTCAATCCCCGATAATTGGCGACTAAAACTTTGATATGAAATGGACAGCGTTCCTAATTGTACCATCAAACTCGTGATTTGATTGATTTGCGTGGACGTTAGCCGGATGTTAAGGCGATTGGCCATTTGGATGACCACTGGGCGAATTTGTTGGGGCGACTTAAGATCTTGGCGCACTACCTCCTGTTTCACCAGCAAGATAAACTCGGTGGCCTTTTGTTTGTTATGAATGGCGTCACCTAGGTTTCCCGTGACCACCATTTCCCGAGCAGCCGTCCGAGTCCGTTGGGGAGACAACTGAACTCCCTTGGCTTTTTGATAAGCGATTAGAATACCCGCTAAAGCAGCCGTTCCTGAGACCCCAAAAGGCGCCGCAGCTACCACTTTTGCGTTTTTGACCCCGGCTGTCGCCAACGCATTTGCATACATTGCCGGGGTCACCCAAGTAATGTTGTAGGTGGCTACCCGTATTCCGTATCCAGGAGACTCTGGCACCACATACGAAGACGAAATAGAGCGCGTGCCAATTTCATAGGAAGGTGCAATGCCATCGAGCAATTGATGCTCTTCCCGATTATTGACAATAATTACGGTGACAGACGAAGCCGTCACTCCAAAGTAGTTCAGCATTTGCTGCCGTTGGCCTGGCGAGAGATTGTCACCTAAAGTGACCACATTTTGTCCTATGGCGTACGCTGCGGAATTCAGCGCCATCATGAATATTAGAGCCCATGCTACTATGAACCACCACCATCGTCTAGCCATTGATCGCGTCACCTCTTAGCTAGTATCGACAGGTTTTGGCGAGCCATACCTTGCCAAGATCACTTGGTGGCATTGCCTTAAGTGGTATAATTAGTTCAGGAGGCGTTTGCCTAATGGTTCCCGAAGACAAAGACCTGTCCCATATTATCGTTACTGGATTCTTAGCCGGCATTGGCCTCACTCTGGTCATGATTGGCATATTGCCGTCTTTACTCCATGCGGTCATGATGTAGGAGGCAAACATGGCTCGCATTCGCAAGCAAACTTAACCGAGCAACGGAGAAAGGAGTAGCGAGAATGGGACAAACAAATTCTTCCACGCTATCCCTCCCCGACCTGACGGCCGAGGTTTTTCGCGCGGCTGGATGAAAACTGCCTCATGGCTTCTGACTATCGGCTTATTATGGTTAACTTCTGGCTGCGGTTTGAATGCGATTCCGGTGAAAAACTCCCCTCCAGTCGCGCTACGGCTAGTTCGCGAAGATAAAACCACATTGACCTGGTATCCTGTAACTGTTGGTCCCGAAGTGCTCCTTGACGAAGGCACTTCCATTAGTTCGGTCATGTCAGGTCCCCGTGGCCGCATTTACTACGGCACCGGCGATCCGTTGGCAGATGCGGATGTAATTGGATGGCTGGATCCTTCATCCGGCCAGTCTGACTGGTCTTCTGTCCCTTCAGTCGATCCCGAGTTCCCGCCAGACTCCGAGCCCGAAACGCTGACTCAACCTCAGTCGTCTTTCTGGTCTCAAGTCGATCTGGTGGTCAGCGGAGCCCACACCGTCTGGTACCGACACTGGGGCTACATCGGCGGATGGACAGTGAACGGCTCGTTTGTTCCTGGCGCCTACGGCATCCCCGGTCCCACTGTGACTGATGGTCCCTGGACTGCATCGGTGCGGCTCTCATTTAGCGGAACCGCTGCGTTGAGGATAATGAATGTGGACACCAAGACCATATCAGCTTTTTCTTTACCCTCAACTCAGACACCGATAGACCTAGCTTTTGGTTCAACTCCTAATCAGATTTGGCTGTTGACGTCCTCCGAACTTTGGCAGTTCAACATGGCATCAGATACCTGGAATCCTGCAGCCGTCTTATCTTCTGGTGATTTCTTTGTCGCTATGGGGCAGTCGGCACTTGGCACCTGGATTATTGATGCCGATGGCAACATTGGAACCATCAAGTCACAGGGCGGCATTGATTGGATGGCTGCACTGGCCGTTACCCCCTTATCCGCAATATCAGGACCCAATAATGGCATATGGATTGCCGGGCCACGCCATCTCACGTTATGGCGGCCTAAATTCCCCTTAACGCAGTGGCCATGGCCCAAGGATCCTTATCCGGCTCCCGCCTCCACATGGCCGACTCGATCCTTGAATGCACCACCGGATTGGCCGCCTTTACCGCACCTAGCCGCAGGTCCAGACGGTTCCTTAGACGTTGGCTATGGGACCTATATTGGCCAGGCTCGAGAGCAATCCGTCATGGTCTTAAAAAAAGTATTAACTTCCGGAGGAAAAACATCTTAAAATGACAGCTAATGAGTTGGTCGAACAATATTACGTCGCTGCTTCAGAAGGCACCACCTTGTATGCATTCATTGAAACCGTTCTCCCTGACTGCCACACCAGAGAAGATCGGGATGCGATGTTGGAGTTTGTAGATCAAGTGGAGCGCATCGTTTTAGGTAATATGATTACCCATGGCGATGATGACAATCTTGAGGAAGCAGAAGAGGAGTTTCACACCATTCGCAATTGGATAATGGATGCATTGCCACTATAATCCCGAATGCGAAGCCCAAAGACATCATCCCATGCTCTTTGGTCAATTTAACCCATAAATTTGGGCTGCAGGCTCTCGTATGCACCCAAATAGAGTCTCCCGCTACGGTAAAAGAACGGCGTGCCGACTAATTAATATTACCCAACGCATGGTAACGAAACTAGGCCGTTAATGCTGTGAATGAAAAAAGGTACTGCCGTAGGCGCCCCTATTCAATTAAGCCCGTTACCACTGGTCTTGTCCTGCCATTCATTGCATACCATGCATTAAAGTTTGATCGGAAGAAGGTGCGAAAACGCGTCGAACCCTCTTTGTTGAAGTGATGGCCACGTTAACATTGGCTAGCGCTTTTTGGTGGACAATTAACAACCGGTTAACTGTGACCTCAACAGCAGTTGCCCCGAACCCCATTATAGTCATTGACCCGGGACACGGAGGCCGAGATCCAGGAGCCGTCGGCATTACCGGGGTATGGGAAAAAGAAGTCAACCTTGCGGTCTCTCTAACCTTGAGCAATGATTTGCGGAAACACGGCATTACTGTCTATTTAACCAGAACCACGGATCACACGGTCAATCGTACCGGACCCTATTCGGTGAGAAATGACCTATTGGCTCGCAGCGCTTTTGCAAAGCAGCATCACGCAACCCTTTTTGTCACGATTCACAGCAACATCGAGCCTACCCACTCAATGCAGGGGCCAATTGTCTATTATGATTCTGATTCGTCCGCATCTTTACAACTGGCGGTAGAAGTGTCCCAAGCCATCCATAGTCTATTGGGGTATAATCGCCCACCCCGCCCCATTAACCAATTAGTACTTGAAGACTCCAAAGTACCCGCGATCAACATCGAAATCGGGTTTCTTAGTCATCCCCGGGACAGTGCACTCCTCATCACTCCCTCCTACCAATACACTCTGTCCCAGGCTATTGCATCTGGTCTTTTGCGATATCTGAGCCAAGGTGACTATAGGACAGGGTAAGACATTACTAGCCATTCGCCGTCTCGCATTTCACCCCATTTGGGCATGGCGATTTTGCACCTTCCATTCAAACCAGGCCACGTCTTCAGGTGTTGTGAGTTTGCGATTGTCAACGTTGCCTGGTACCCAAGCAACCTCATGTCCATACTGTTCGACCACCTGTGCATCGTCGGTGGGAATACCTAATGTCCAATGGCGATATGCGTTCCCGATTACGTCACTAAGAAAACCTTGCGGTGTTTGAGCCAATGTCAATCGGGCGCGATCCTCGGTCTTTTCCAAAAAGGCGCCATCTTCCCTGACACGTTTAACCGTGTCCACAATGGGCACTACCGGAATCGCGGCACCATACTGCACAACTCCTTCCAACACTCGGTCAATCAAGTCTGCATCCACCAACAATCGCGCGGCATCATGCACTAACACCGCATCCTGACTTTCCATCCCGTGATCAGAAAGCCAACTTAATCCATTTTGCACCGATGCATGCCTCCAGACCCCTCCGTCAGCAACACCCCAACTCCGATATCCTAAACTCAATAGGAGGTCAGTCACGCGGACTCTGTCCTCAGGCCGACAGACAATAACCCCTCCGTCCCACTTAACTCCTCCGATAAAATGAGCAAGACTCCAACGCAAAGCCGGGTGTCCCGCCAGATTGAGCCATAACTTGGATCCCAAATGTGCCATCCGATGGCTTCCCCCGGCCGCCACCACTAACCCCCATCGCCTCACAATCCGTTCTCCTTTCCGCCAACACCACATCGCCTGTGCAAACCAGTACCGCCATCGCGTCTTCTAATTAGAAATCCCATGGACCAATCCCTTATGTCCAGATGCTGCATTCCCCCCACATACTAATCGCGACCGATCGGGTTCTCTTCTCCGAGGGAAGCCCGTCGTGCAACTCTTTTATATCATGCTCTATCCATTGCGAATATTGGTTATCGATCGATCTTTTTCACTCGCTGCTTCCATAGTGTAATTCCCATTACAACGCCCACCCATAATGAAGTTACCCAAAAATTTAATGGTGCTAGATCATTTAGTAAGAGTGTTTCTAATTGTTTCGGATCCAAGCTTGCTTGTAATGCCATGCCCCCAACAATGGCTACAGCGGTTATAATCGCGAGTTTATAATGCCTGTTTAAGCATTTAGGTCCCATATATTGTAACAATAGACCTTGATGCCAAATGTGCCAGGCGATAAAGCCAATAAAACTGACCGTCCAGATAATAGCCACCCCTAAACCAATCTCGCTAATAAAAAAATTCGATAGGTCAATGTTTTCAAAAACAAAAACAATAGGCCAGGTAGATCCTGCGACGCCTTCGGGCCCTAGGGTTACGACGGCCACTGCATACAGCATGAACAACAGCCCTATTTGAATGCATACAGTCCACACCGTTGCCCGCAAAATTTTCCTTCGAAACTTCCGGCGCACCATCGCTACAGCAGTAGCCAAAGGAAGAATGGGCACCCAGAAATATGTTCCAGATATCGTTGCACTGCCTATCACCGTCCAATTCATGGGCCAATGCGGTCTCAGAGCATTAGGAAATTGGGCGTTATGAATACCCAATGCTAATGTAATCAGTGTAAGAACCGTCAACCCTGGAATTGTTAAGGTAAACAAACGGACGACACTAATAGGTGGACGTGTGCTCAACCATAATAGATAGATCACTAGCACCAAGCCTAATGTCCAAGCCCGATGCCCTGGGATGACCACTGTCGTTAGAACAGCAATGTAAAGGGCTCCTACTAAAGCTAAATATCCCATGGTCATAATTCCCACGACAGTTATAACCACACGGGCCGTCGTCGAACCTACCGTAAAGACAAGCTTTTGATACACTGTATTCCCTGGCGTTTTATTAGCCCAAAAGACTATACCAAGAAAAATCAGCAATCCCCAAGCTCCGCTTAACCCCAATGCAACGGCCCCGTTTTGACCCGCCATCAGGCACAGATAGCGCGGCCATACATACACTCCCCCCGCGACATAAGCGGCAATCAATATTGTACTGTATTCGAAAATTCCCATGGGCTCAAACCGAGTGCGCAGAATCATTCGGTTCGCGCGGTAGCTGCGATATGGCAAAGAACGGTTACCTCCGCCCGGGGCATGATCGCCTTCCCAGAAGTTGTCCAAACCACTTGGTTTAACACTCCGAACGGGTCGACGTGTTGTTCAACAGCCAACTGATAGATTTCAAGCACATGACGCAACACCATCTTTTCGGCCAAATTATCATAAGAAGTTTCTTTAAAACCAGTATTTACGCTTTGCCAATGTCCATGCAACGTAATAATCCAACGAGAAACCATGTGTCGCGATGACACTAGAATCCATCGATGGGATGCGATCCGGACTCCCTCAGCAACCACTCGGTTATTGTCAATCGCCAACGTACCTGCACGGTATTTCCCCATGGCCATAGCCCAATACAGTGTTCGCTTGCGACCGCATTCAACGATGTGAGTTGGAGTCAGCCAAATGGATCCGTTTACTTGAACTTTATTCCCCTTTACCGTGCTTAACGGAATCACTGCAGTATGGCTGGGAACTAAAAGATCGTCCCACACCTGCCAGACACGAGTTTCTAACTGTATTGCATGACAGATCTGGCAACTAAAATAACTACCAAGAAATACGGTTGGAACCACTTCCTCCGGGGGCGATACTTTAAGAACCGCTTCTCCGGAGGGCGATGCAATTGTCAGCCAGGCTCTAGGAGGAAAATCCCCTGTATTTATCAATAGATGAATTACATGAACTAATTCACGAGAGCCGATATGCGAACTTACCGCAACGACTTGAATATCACCTAAATACACATGCCTGTCGGTTAACATGCTAATTTTTTCCGCTGCTTGAACCAGACTACTAGCATAGGATTGCAGGGTATAAAATTCCTCCGAAGGTTTTACACTCGCCTCGCTACTGGGTGTAATTGTGGGATTAGGAAACATAAAAGTCCATAAAAGTTGGCCACTTGGACCGGGATCTACGCCTAAAGCCAAAACCACCCCGGTTTGATTAATCCCGGCAACGGTACCACACGCAGTGACATTCAATAGCATCAAGACCAAGGAAATCACAAATAGCTTTTGGAGGGGCCTCATCGCTGTCGATTTTGGTGATACCGCAGACGTGGATGCCCAATCTTACTAAAAGAAGTTCGGTTCCACGACATGCGCGGGGGACGTATCGAACCCAACCGTTGGCGCCACTGGCCAAGTGGCAAACGAACCACGCTGTCTTTTAATGATCGCCAGTTGACAGGGATCCAAGGGGATAAATAGGGAACACCGAACGACACCATGCTGTCTAATTCAACAACCAGTGCTAACGAAACCCACAACACGCCGAAAAGTCCCCAAAATTGAGCGGAAGCTAACAATACGAAGTTGACCAATCGCCACGAGCCAACCAGCTCATATGCGGGAACTGAGTAGAAACTTAGCGCAGTCACTGTCATAATCACGATAATTTGACTGCTAACAAATCCGGCCTTAACAATGGCAGTTCCAACTACGATAGCTCCCATGGTACCTAATACTGTGGATAGCGCCTTAGGCAACCTTAATGCCGCCTCCCGGATTATTTCAATCACAAAGATCATCAGGATCGCTTCAAGTATCGGAGGAAAAGGTAGCCCAATGTGACTACCAATAATCGTCGTAAGCAATTGATAGGGCACTAGATTTTGATTTGTTGTCGTAAACACGATATAGAGGCTCGGAAAGTATAGCGTCACAAAGAAGCCTGCAATACGGATAAATCGCACAAACGACGCATCATACCACGGCGAATTATAGTCCATAGGCGTTTGGTAGAAATCCCATAGGGTGGCTGGTAACACAATAACAAAGGGATCCCCGTCGACTAATACCGCGATTTTTCCTTGTTCAAGTCCCCAAACCACAAAATCGACGTGTTCAGTATATCTTAATGTTGGAAAAATACTGCGCGGATGATCCCGAATAAGACTGCCAACCTGTGTTGCGTTGGGTATAGCATCCATATGTATCCGATGCAGGCGGTACATAACTGTCTCTAATAAGCCCGGGTTAACCACTCCGCGGAGCGCAACGACGATTACCTGATGCTGATCGACGGTGCCTAACTGAACCTTTTGAAAGGTTAGTCTATTATCAGGCAGACGCCGCCGAATTTGATTCATCTGGGTAAGCACGATTTCATTAAAGGCTTCCTGTGGGCCCCGAATTGCCGCTTCAGTTTCCGGACGACTAACAGGCCGCTGCATGTATTTTACTGTATCAACAACCCATACCGCGGATTGTTCTTGCGCACAGATTATCGTATTTCCGCGCAACAATTTTGGCCAAATCTTCGTCCACCGGGTTTCTTTGGTAACTTGTCCAGTATGTAATGTCTCTGTATCCCATTTCTCAGGTAATGTCTGAGACTTAAGAATCGGTGCAATAATGTCTTGATCCACCATCACCGTATCCACCAAACCATCAATATACGCGACCAACACCTGAACCCCAATCCCAGATACCAGGACACGGGTAATTAAATCTGGACTGTCGAGCAGTTGCGATTTGAGGTAAGACTGAATCTCTAGAATGTCTCCTGTTACGGTATCTGGCTTGGTGTTGTCCCATGCATTAAGTTCAGCAAGCAATTGCGAAGTGGCCTGACGCAGATGATGAACTACTTCATGTTTCTGAATCTCCGGCATATATCCCGCTCCTCTTCACAACACATATGCTGCCCCCGTTTAGATAAAATATGTCAACGTCCCTAACGAGCCTAAGTAAGTCACCATGCCCCTCAACTCTTGAGTTCAGCACCGCTTTCTTGGAGCGTCATCGTTGGCGGATATTAACCCCTTGATGAATCTACGCCATACAACCTCGTAATTATCTCGCTAGATAAATGTCGCTGGGTGACCTTTTTATTGAGTCAATCCTGCCTTATCAACTCAAAAATACATTGTGGCAATTCGATAGAAGGGGAGAAGCACTGACACCTGCGATTTGGCAAAAGTTAAGCTTTACGCTGGCAATTAGAGATGTTTTGACAGTAGGTGAGAATATGGCTGCATTTGTAACGACGCTAATTGAATGTTCACACCGTATTCAAGGACCCGCAGCAAGGGGTGGGGATCTCGGCCCGACCTATGGTATAATCCTCAAAGACTAGTCGACGGAACCGTTGGAATGCGCAACTAGGAGGTCGCAATGTCTGATCCCAGCAATACCCTTCGGAGAAGGCACACCCAGAAGAAGCCCCGACACCGCCATATTTGGGCTTGGTTACTGGCCGGAATATTAGTCGTTGGTGTCGCTGGAGGCACTTGGGCGTATCAATCCCTCAACCCGACCACGGCACTAGCCACACAACGCGTTAAAGTGCTTAACCATCGTTATACCATTGAAAAACACCATATTACCGTCTTACTGCTGGGCAACGCCCTTAGCATCATCAATAATCATGATGTTACCAATCCCTATGTTAGAGACCGAACGGACGCCATGATGCTCATCAGTTTGGACACTAAAACCGGATCCGTGCACGTACTCTCCATCCCACGCGATAGCTTAGTCGATATACCCCACGTGGGGTATACCAAATTAAATGAAGCTAATTACTTTGGTGGTCCAAAGCTAGCCGTAAAAGAAGTGGAAAATATGCTGCATGTTCCGGTAGACTACTATCTCGAAACCACTATGTGGAATTTTGCTGATATTATCAACCAAATTGGAGGTCTTACCCTTTATGTCCCCAAGCCGATGCATTATGGCGGCACCGGAAATTTCTTAGATATCAATCTAAACCAAGGATGGCAGCATTTGGATGGGCAACAGGTACTGGAATTTGCCCGATTTCGTCACGAACCGATGGGAAGTATAGCTCGAAGCTTTCAACAGCAAGCCATTATCAAAGCCATTATGCACAAATTGCTGCAACCGCAATACCTGGTCAAACTTCCACAGATTGCCTTAGAGCTCCGCAAAGACATTGTCTACACCAATCTTCAGGACACGCAATTGGTGTCATTAGCCATTTTGGCACGCCATGTGTCCTTGTCTCAGGTTACTGTGGCCACGATTCCGGGTACACCTACCCAACGTATTGACCCCTATATGCATATCAAATTGGACTATTGGATCGATAATGCCAAGTGGGAAAAGTTGCTTGCCGATTCGATGGTGGGTAAAACCTGGACGGCAGCACAGCGCAAAACCATTCATTTCGTAGTGCGTAGCGGCACGGAAACCTTGGCAGCTGCCAATCAAGTGGCTTCCTGGCTGACTCGCCAAGGATACACGGTCAATTCTGTCATTTGGGCTAATCGGCATAATCATCAACACAACAATATCTTGAACTTTACCGGTGATGAGTCGTTCGCAAAGACACTGGCCGACAACCTAGGCGCCTCCATGAGTACTACTATTACCAACAGTCCATACCATGATGTCCCCCACCTCGACATGATCATCACCATCGGAAGCGATTACCACCCATCATCGGCAATCACTGACCCAGCTTAACCCAAAAACAGGCCGGGAATGCCATACCCGGCCTTCCCGCCTCCTGCTAATAGTTTACGATCCTACGACTTTGGGTCCCCATTGTGCCTGCACGATGGCCGCGGCTCGGTTGGTTTGCTCTACGGTAGGGAACTGCGCTTTTTCATAAGCGGCAGCTGGGGGCAACTTAGCGGCCAATGCCCCTGGTATTTTCCCACGGCGAGCCAAATCTGCATATCTCACGGGATGGGCATAGCCCTCAAGATATAACAACTGTCCTTCGTCAGAATACAAAAATTCCTCCCAGAGTCTCGCGGCATAAGGATGGTACGAATATCGGCTTATGGCCTGGCAGTAAAAACCGCCAATAACGCCCGATTTGGGGATAGTGACCGTAATGGGAGGATTCCCATTCCATTCTTGCTGATAGCCAATAAGCAGGTAGTCCCACTTTAAGGCTATCGGCGTGGTTCCCTTCGAAATATTAGCGGGATAGTTATCCACGGGAATAAAATTCCCCCGTTGTTTTAATTCCTGAAAGAAGTCAATACCAGGGCTAATGTTGTCCAATGACCCACCGTTGGCCAATGCGGCGGCCCAAACTGCCATAAACGCGTCATCCGCTGTGCGCGGATCACCATCAATGGATACCATATTGCGATATTCCGGTTTTAGCAAATCCGACCAGTCCTGGGGCATTGTCTTAACAATAGAACGATTCGCCCCGAATGCAATGACCCCATAATAATCTCCCGTCCAATAGCCTTGCGGATCTTTCAGCGAACTCGGAATCGTATCCCAATGGGAGTTCTTATATGGTGCCCAAAGTCCTTGAACTTTTCCTTGAGCAGCAAATGAGGGCCCCACATCAACTGCATCTGGTTCTAATTGCGCCGAGTTCTTATAAGTGGTGACTGCTTGCAACTCCTGTGACGAAGAGTCGTCGGGCGCTTGACTGGTAATGGGAATCGCATATTTTTGTTGAAAGGTACTAATGATTTGGCCGTAATTCGCCCAGTCCGGTGGCAATGCAATCACCGTCAAACGTCCCTCTTTCTTAGCTGTAGCCGCAAGTTGTGCCAAGGATATTGCCTGTCCATTACTAGGAATCCCTGCGCCATGGCCTAAAGAAGCTGGCTTGGTGGTCACTCCGCAAGCGGCTAAAATTGTGCCCAAGCTTCCCGCGCCGAGTATCCCCACAGTCGAACCTATACCATATTTTAAAATTCGCCGGCGTGTTACTTGAGGATTTATTCGGTCTGCTAAAGGTTGGTCTGCCATCTTGTATCCTCCTGTTATGTGAAGGGATTGCCAGCGAAATGCACTGGCAATCCTGGGTCTTAAGCATCAAGCACTGTCATCCGTTTTGTACCTGACGATATTCTGCGTTAGGATCGGTTGCTAAATCTTCTAGCGACCGACCAGTAGGCTCCGGCAACAACAAAGTCAACAACAGGCCAATCATAGAAAACCCAAAAGTGATCAGAAGAGTGCCGTTCAATCCCAGTGCAGCATTCAACAAGGGAAAGACAAAGACTCCGATGAAGGCTCCCACTTTGGCTACCCCTGCTGAGATGCCATGTCCTGTGGTACGAACACTCGTAGGATACATTTCAGCAGCCAACACAAACGTTGTCGTGTTCGGACCAAATTCTGCAAAAAAATAACTAAACCCAAATATTATCAAAAATGGTAAGACGTCTTTTGTTAACCCAGGAACAATTCCAATCACTCCAAAGGCCAATCCCATTAACAAAAACCCTATCCATTGCAATTTCTTGTGCCCGATCTTGTCAATGGTCAGGAAAGCTACCACGTAGCCTGGAACTGCTGCCACCGCGAAGATAATCAATGACCAGGCAATACTTGCAATGTCTGTAGCATGAGGTGCAACAGACTTCAGTACTAAAGGTAGTGAGATGGAATTACCATAATAAGCATAGTCAAACACCGCCCAGCCTCCGGCAGTGCCTAAGAGAAGCAACCAATACCGTCCCTGAGACAACATTGCGCTTAACGATAATTTTTGGATGGGCTCTGCCGCATCACCAGACCCAAACGAACGTCCCGCAAACTCCTTTAGACTCTCGGCCGCCCCCTTGGCATTGCCACGAACTTGGGCCACATAACGCGGAGATTCAGGCATGCGACGGCGCAACACAATCACCCCGAGTGCTGGGATGGCACCGAGCCCCAACATAAGGCGCCAAGCAAGGTCGGCATTGATCCCCGAAGCCAATAACGTTAGTGCCACAATGGGTCCAGTAACCAATCCTAGAGCCTGCATTGAGAACACCAAGCTGACTAGCTTACCTCGGTCACGAGTATTCGCATATTCACTCATCAACACCGCAGAAACCGGATAGTCTCCTCCAATACCAATACCCATCACGAAGCGAGCAACTAGTAGCCATAAAATGTTCGGCGCAAATGCTGAAAATATTGCGCCGAGGGCCATAAGAACCGCTTCAAACCCATAAATTGTCTTCCTACCCAACACGTCTGCCAACCGGCCAAAAATAAATGCGCCGACGAATGCAGCAATCAATGCAGTCGATCCCAGCAATCCGACCATGATATGCGAAGGATGCCATAACCCCTTAATCAACACCAATGCAGCGCCAATAATGAACAAATCATATGCGTCGGTAAAGAATCCCATTCCGGCGGTCAGCACAGCACGTAGATGAAAAAGCCCTAGAGGCGCTTCATTAAGATTTTCTGTCACCGTCCGTGATTCCATAAGATCCTCCTTTAGTTATCTACCCAACAAATGACTAGGTTAAACAAGTAAAATTATTGGATTCAATGGTTATTGACATGAGAAGATGGTGCGAAGAATGCGTTAAGATTGTGTAAATTTTTTTCACAGGTGCGTGTTTGTATAGTGCCTATCGGAGACCATAGTGATTTATCTTAAATCCCATGTTCCACATATCAATATCTGGCATTTAAGCGAACTTTGCCATTTATAGTCGGAATATTGACGAGCATATGTTTCCGATGTGTCAACACTTTCATTTTGGGGATAAATATCAGAGAGGAAGTGGCTGGAGACGAGATCGACCGTGACACAGCCGTTTTGGCCAAGATGTCTACGTTGGACTTCGATGGCAATTGGGACCATCAATACACCCAAGCGGGGACCCACATTATTCCTGTGTCTTCCGCGATCTTTCCCGTGGCGCAAGCGTACCTCAGAACCGTCGCGCCCGAGTCCGGAAAAGTGCTCGTAGTGGGTGCGGGAGGCGCCGAGTGTGGCAGCTTTTCAGAGGAATCGTGGCACATCACCGGTGTCGATCTCTCACCGACGAGGGTTCGCGAATGCCAAAAGCGCACAGTCGTGCCCATCGGAATGTCATCATATCTTCAGGAGATAACGCTTACCGTCGCAGGGCGTGGGGTCGCGACTCCGGCTTCAACGCCTCCAGCCCTCCCGCCCGATAGGCCGCCACCCAACGCAAGAGCGTGCGGGGATGGACCGGACGCTCTTGCCCATCCGGCCAGTACCAATGTTGCGCCGGTTCAACCCCCAATAACGAGACAACCAGTGATCATGCGAGATCTGTCAAACCGTGAGGCCATGATGGGGGAAATTACCAGTCCCCTGGATTGTTATGGTATGGGGACGCATCGTCCGCTCGTGGCGTCAGGATACCGCCCGGGGGCGCCGGGGGCGGCGGGCCTCCAGAGTGCGCCGAGCCGCTGCGTCGCAGCGCTCTGGACCCCCGCCCCCCGGGCAACTCAGACCGCCAAGAGCGGAGCGATGGGCCCGTGCCGGGCGGTGTGTGTCAAGGCCAAAATGAAAATCTCCAAAAATGCCAAGATTATTTCACCAAAATTGCCAAGGGAATTTCTTCAAAAACGCCAGTCGCATTTCGCCAAAACGGCCGATGCATAATCACCAGGGAGTACCCATGGGCAAGCGCATCAAACCCTCAGAGAGGCGAACGTCGTAGACGGAGCCCCTCTGAGGAAACGTGTCACCTGGTGACACGCCGATCAAGATCAGGGTCCCTGGAACGCACCTCCTGGTCATGCCGGAAGCGGTGGGGTTTTCGTACGCGAAAAAACGTTAAGGGTGTGGGAGTGTTGACCATGGGATGCTTGACATGATCAGACCGTGAACCCGTCAAGGCCGCGTAGCGTTGATATAGCCTTGACGGGTGTCTCCTAAAGCCTACGCTATTGTCTGGCCCAGCCAGTCCGTGCTGGGCCTGCCTCGCGGCGAGCGTAGGGGTGCAGGGGACGAGTCCCCTGCGTTCACCCCCAGAAGGGTCTGCACAATCGCCTCAGACGCCCATACCGCCCATGGGTGTTCCATGTCCGCATCCTCAACGGCACCGGCCGTTTTAGCGCTAAACACGGAGGAAAAATGGACCAGAGTGTCGGTTAAAATGCCGATCCCTCATCGGACGGGCACATCGTGTGGACGTGTGGCCATCGAAATTCGGACAGTTTACGTCATCCACCGGAGGACAACATCACCGGGGAGTACCGGGGTGATGAGAAACCCGTCGGATATCGATCCGTTACCCGTTGATTTCCTTCCTCGCCCGCCAGATCTGGAGGACGGCAGCGGCCGCGAGCAGCGTCCTCCGTTCATCCGGTGTTTTGGCTAATTCTTATTGTCATAGGATTGGCTCATCATCGGTGTCACTATTTTTGCAGTCCCGGGTTGGGCCTATCGGTCGTACGGAGAAGAGGTGGGGAAGAACCCTGTAGGAAAAATATCACTCCGGGTTTGGCGTAGGCCTTGTTTTTTTGGCCGTTCGCCAAAGAGGAGTCCCAGCCCAGAGGGCTGTGTCCTGTATCTGTATCACTTAGAAACCCTTGAATAGGCAAAATACTCAGGACCTCAAGACAGCCGTGTTAGCCGGAGTCATGCCAAAATGAATTAGGGCCGCCCACTCTCGTAACTGATGTTCGACTGGACTCCAATCCCACGCCAGTGGGCTCAAAAGCGGGGTTCCGGAAGGCCCCGCGGCTAAGGTCTGATCGATGACGGCCCAATCGATGGTCACCGCAGGATACCGGGTTTCGATGGTTGCGCGGACCGATTCGGAGACGGCATACGCGCCCCCCAGGCTGGCCAGATACCGTTGTCGGCTCTGGCCCTGCACCCATTCCGTGATCATGAGATGCGCGGTCGGACCGGCCGGGCCCGCAAACGTTCCTGCGCGCTTTTTTTCCCGCAGGCGATACGAGTCCCCGCGGATATTGATCACGGTGGAATGGTGCAGGATCCGGTCCAAAATGGCCGTGGCCAGCACGGCGTCCCCAAAGACCTCGCCCCATTCGCTGAAGCTCTTGTTCGAGGTCAGGATCAGGCTCCCCCGTTCATAACGGGCGGAGATCAGACGGAAAAACAGCGTGGCATCCAAGCGTTCCAAGGGCAGATACCCCACTTCGTCGATGCAGAGTAATTTGGGACGGGTATAGACCGTCAAGCGTGTGGCAAAGCGATTGTCATCCCAGGCGCGGCGGAGGTCCGCCACGAGGTCCTGAATGGTCACGAAATAGACGGATTGGCGCGCTTGGATGGCCTGTAAGGCCAACGCGACCGTCAAATGCGTCTTGCCGTTATGTAGAGCTCTACATAACGGCAATTATGTGGAGTTGTAGGTTATGGTAAGAAACGGCCACCCGCATCATGAACCGTGCGGATGACCGTCGTAAACACTCTCCATAACAAGAGGTCGAATGGCGGTTACCTTCCCAGTTGTGCCAACCACTGCATGAGATCGGCATCCTCGGTCCATGACATCGGCGACAGGTCGACTCCCGGAATGGTGGCGGCCTCTAGGGCCTGACGCTTCATTTCTGCATCTGCCCGTGCATAAATCTCGGTTGTTGTCACATCACTGTGCCCGAGAAAGTCACGGATATAGATAAGATTCACTCCCGCTTGCAGCAGGTGCATGGCCTTCGAGTGCCTCAGAAGATGTGGGCTAACTTTCTCGGGCCACTGGCCAGGTTCTTGCACACGGGCCTGAGCCGCATACTTCTGCAGAATATAGGTGATGCCCCAACGCGTGAGAGCCTGCCGCTGCGCATTGAAAAAGACGGGATGGTCCCGGAATTCCGGACGGTCCAGGCGGTGCTCGGTCAAATACTCTGCCACGAGCATGGCGGTCGCCGTCATTAAAGGGACGACGCGTCGCTTGCTGCCTTTACCGGTCAGTGTCAGTACTGCCGGGGTCGTGAGGCGGATATCCCGGACCCGCACATCCACGATTTCCTGCACGCGCGCTCCTGTGTCGTAGAGGAGTGCCAGCAGGATGCGATCGCGCCGCCCGCGTGTCGTGTGGCCAACCGGTTGTGCCAATAAGACCTGCATCGCACCCGGCGTGAGGTAGGGGACGATCGGTCGCGGTGTTTTTTTCCAAGTCATTCCCAAGATGCGCTGGGTCTGTTCCAGGAATTCGGGGGCCTCGTACGTTACCCACCGGAAAAAGGTCCGCAAAGCGGCGAGACGCTGATTTCGGGTCGAGATTCCGCAGTGCCGTGTGGTTTCCACCCAGTCAAGGAAGTCTTCCAGGCACGCACGGTCGATCTGATCCAGCATGAGGTGTTCCGGTACCCAACCCCGCTCGTCCCGACCGAACTGTAGCAAGAGTTTGAACGTGTCACGATAGGATTGGATCGTTCGCACACTGAGATTGCGTTGGGCGGGCAGGTACTGGCTGAAATAGCGGGTGAGCAACCGCGCAAAGTCGGTGGTGGCCATCATGGTGTGGCACCTCCTGCGGGGATGATGCTGCCGAACCGTTGTTCTACGGTCCTCACGACGGTGGGATACAGTTCAGCGGTAAGACGCAGATAGCCTTGCGTGCTCTTCAGTCCGACATGCCCCATGTAAGCGGACAGATAGGGCAAAGCGACCGTCAAATCCACGCCCTGCAACACCCATTGCCGTAGGCAATGGACCGCAAAGGTGTGTCGGACATCGTGCAGCCTCGGGCCGCGTCCGCGGCCCTGATGGGAAATGCCTGCTTGCCAGAGGAATCGGCGAAAGTACGTGTAGATGGTGTTGGCTGCATACGAATCTCCCGTTTGGCAGGGAAATAGGGGGCCGTCGGCCAGTGCCAGGTAGGCAAGCGTTTCCAGATATCGATCGACGCGTTCGGCCAGCACAGGGTGCATGGGAATCCGTCGTTCCTTGTCAAGCTTCGCTTCCCGAATATGCAGCGTGCCGGCTTGGCGATCCACATCTGTGGTGTGCAACGCCAACGCTTCCGAAACCCGCAGGCC
>PXYW01000053.1 GCA_003023695.1 Sulfobacillus benefaciens
GATGTGAGTGTCATTGGCATTGCGGACCCAGTTTGGGGTGAAACGGTTAAGGCTTTTGTGGTGCTGATGTCTGGATCGACGGTGTCTCGAGTTGAGTTAGATGCGTGGTGCCGGGAGAAACTGGCAGGATATAAGCGGCCGCGCTATATCGAATACATTGATGAGATACCTAGAAACCATTCGGGAAAGCCACTGAAAAATATTCTCGAGGCAAGACCTGTAGACCCGAGCCAGCAGGTACCCAGAAACTAGATATTCAGACCAATGGCCGAGTCTCTTTGTGAATAATATTTCCGATAAAATTGTTCCACGTCAGGGCTATCATATTGGACGGTCAAGAGCAAAGAGTAACCTGATGTGAAAAACGCAATGCCCAAAATCAGTAGCGTCGTGATGACCCGAGCATGTTCAAAGGTGTGCAAGTTGGAGCGATGCATAGATGGTGCGAGGTCAATAGCCCAAAGCCCGGCCATCAGTGCGGTAATGAGACCGAAAAGGCCGAGTGCTCGGTTATCTGTCGTACTGATCCGGCCTAGACTTTGTTGCGACCGATTTTCCGTCAGCTGCACAAAAAAATCGCGTTGAGAAGACATGCCAGCGGCCTTTTCCATTAGGATTAGGATATCGGACTCAGCAGACGGTGACTACACATTTGAGATGGTTTGTTCCGGATTTGCGCAGGCATTACACGGAAGCATTGATTTATCTGGTATTTGCTATCCACGCGCACCGCATTCAAGATACGCGCCAGCACAGCACTGAACGTACAAGGCATCTAAAAGCCGAGTCAACATGACCAGACTGTCCAGCCAATTGACGAGGTGTATACTCTCCTAGTTGAACTAGACGCCTAGAGCTGGGCGAAATTCCGGGACATAAGCGCCTGGGCTACAGCCATATAGAAACCATTTCAGAAAACCACTGAAAAATATTCTCGAGGACAACCTGTGGAGGTGCCTTGAAACGAGCAAAGCCATTGGAGACAACAACCGGATCACTGATAGCGCGGAACATTTTGCTGAACTCATGTAGCCATGTTTATCACGTTGGCCACTAGCGGGAATAGGTCTGGCTAAAATGGCGGAGGTTGTAACTGCTTGCGATAAATCTCCAATTATGTCTTGAAGCCACCCCCGAGCCAACGAATCCTGTGAGGACGGCGGGTCCCGTGAGGGGCCGAGAAAAGCCGAAAGAGACTATCGTAGGTTTTTTTTAACCAGGAATACTGGGCTAGTTTAAGGGGAGATATGCATGAAAGCGGTACAAATTCCCGGTAAGGGGAAACCATTAGAATTGGTGGAGATGATGTTGCCAGACCCTGGACCTGGCCAAGTTCGCGTGAAAATTGAGGCTTGCGGGGTGTGCCATGGCGATACGATGGCAATCGAGGGACGCCATCCTTTATTGCAATACCCGCGTATTCCCGGGCACGAAGTGATAGGCACGATCGACAAGGTAGGAGCGGACGTATCTCAGTGGCATCTGGGGCAAAGGGTGGGAATCGGTTGGTCAGGGGGCCAGCGGCGAATTACTGGTCTGACCTATGATGGCGGATATGCTGAGTACATGCTGGCCTTTGCTGATGCTATGGCTGAAGTACCTAAAGAACTAACTCCCACAGAGGCTGCTCCCTTGACATGTGCCGGGATCACCACGTTTAGTGCTATTCGCAGCAGTAAGGCACGGCCCGGGGATGTAGTCGCGATATTGGGCATTGGAGGCCTAGGCCATTTGGCCATTCAATATGCACGGGCATTTGGATTGTTTCCTGTAGCCATCTCCAGAGGCAAGGAAAAAGAAGCTTTGTCACGCAAGTTGGGTTCCGTGGCCTACATTGACAGTGATGAACGAAAACCTGGAGACGCGTTGCGGGAATTGGGCGATGTACAGATGATATTGGCTACTGCACCCAACAGTGCCTTAATAGGGGATGCAATCCGTGGTTTGGCTGTCGACGGGGAACTGATTGTGGTTTCGGGGTCAGATGAACACATTCCTGTATCGCCGGGTGTCCTGTTAAATGGCCGACGTACGGTGCGGGGATGGACATCCCGTGATCCCAATGATCTTAAGAAGACCTTGGACTTTAGTGCCAAGTTTGGGATTCGTCCCATGGTAGAATTATTTTCGCTGGACCAGGCATCGATTGCGTTTAATCGGATGCTTGACGCGGAGGTGAGATTTCGCGCGGTATTTACGGTAAACTGATTGGGTTTCTGCAATAGACTCTGCTAAATTGAGAGATAAGGACAGTGGGCAATTATTATGGATCAGCTGAAGACATTAATTTTCCCCCCAGGATTTACTTTTGGGGTGGCCACGTCATCCTATCAAATTGAAGGTGCGGCTTTCGAGGATGGTCGCATTCCATCGCACTGGGATACCTTTTCACATACCCCGGGCAAAACTTATAACGGCGATACCGGAGATGTAGCCTGTGATCATTATCACCGGTACCGGGAAGATATTAAGTTAATGACGCAAATCGGGGTATCATCCTATCGGTTTTCATTTGCTTGGCCGAGAATTATGACCGAGACCAACAAGGTGAATCAAAGGGGTCTAGACTTTTATCAGCGGTTGCTCGATACCCTTCTGGAGCATAATATTGCTCCGGCAGCTACCATCTACCACTGGGATTTGCCCCAATGGCTTGCCGACAAAGGTGGTTGGGTGAACCGCGACACCGTAGGATATTTCGGTGATTTTGCCGAGGTGTTGTTCAAGACGTTCGGTGACCGCATTCACTCTTGGATTACCCATAACGAGCCTTGGTGCTCGTCGTTTTTAAGCTATGGTCTTGGGGAACATGCGCCAGGACATCGTGATTGGCGTGAAGCCGTGGTTGCCTCTCACCATATTTTGCTGTCGCACGGCCAGGCAGTACTCAGTTATCGGGAACTGGCAATGAAGGGGGATATTGGCATTACGCTCAATCTCACGCCCGCTTATGCGAAAACCGATAGTGAAGAGGACCGCAAAGCAGCAATGAGAGCGGACGGATTTTCCAACCGCTGGTTCTTGGACCCGGTATTACGAGGCGCTTATCCTGACGATATGCTGGCATTGTTTCGTCCTTATGTGAAACCTGATGAATTTATACGCGATGGGGACTTGACCACCATCAGCCGCCCCTTAGACTTTTTAGGGGTGAATTATTACACACGCTCTGTGGTATTCCATCAAGAACACGCAGGGCTGCTTAATCTAGGGCAGGTTGAACCGCCCGCGTCAAAAGCCACCGCCATGGGTTGGGAAGTCCATCCCGACGCGCTCTATAGTCTCTTAAGACGATTGCAAACCCAATATTCACCTGTGCCGCTGTTTATTACGGAAAATGGCGCCGCATATCCAGATGCGATAGCTCCCGACGGGATGGTACACGATACCGGGCGCATCAGCTATCTCGAACAGCATTTGGCGGCGGCCCAAAGATTTGCTGCAGACGGTGGTCTTCTCAAAGGGTACTATCTATGGTCCTTGCTGGATAATTTCGAGTGGGGGTATGGATACTCGAAACGGTTTGGCGTTGTGTATGTAGATTTTGCCACCCAGAAACGCCTACTTAAGGACAGTGCCCATTGGTATCGAAATGTCATTGCCTCACAGCCTAAATAATGTCTTCGGCGGCGGTGACCAATTGGTCGGTCAACTGGCCATCATGCAAGGTAAATACCCGATCTACCAGCGTTAAATGGGCAGGATCGTGTGTGATCCATAACACGGTCTTGCCCTTCAGCGATGTCATGATGCGGGTCATGATGCGGCGTGCCGATAAGGCATCCAAACCTTCGGTCGGCTCATCTAGGAGCACCACTCCAGTTTCTTTCAACAGTGCACGAGCTAACGCCAGCTTCTTGCGCTGTCCCCCTGACATTCCTTGCCCGTGTTCTCCGACAAACACGTCGAGTCCTTCTGGGAAAGATGTGGCCCAGTCTTTGAGTTCTACCATCTCCAGAATGTTCCTAAGCCTGGCTTCCGAAGCTTGAGGGTTTGCCAGCAGCAGATTCTGTCTCAGTGTCGTATCGAATATATGGGGATCTTGGGGTACCGCGGAAATGTTTGTCCGTACGGAGTCCCCATCGAAAGCGAGCAGGTCTTCCTGTCCGTAGTGAACGGATCCGCTGACTGGATCCAGAAAACGAAGGACGAGACTGATCAAAGTTGATTTGCCAGCGCCGCTTTCACCCATTACGGCCACATGGGCACCAGGTTCCAAAGTCATGGATACATCTTCCAATATCCAAGGCTCAGAGGGATCATAGCGATACCACACGTGAGACCATTCCAAGGATTTAGGCTGCGGTTGAAAGATCATTAAGGGCTTGGGAGCTATCGCCGACGGCCCGCTATGAGCGAGTTCCATAATCCGGCGATCCGCTGCGGTCAAAGTTCCTCGCATTTGAAATGCTGCGGCCAAGGGCCTAATAGCTTCAAAGCTGGCCAATGCCAATAAGACGGCCACCGGCAACAAGAACCCCTGGACTTTGCCGCTAATGACGAGTCCTGAGCCCACTACTAAAATAACCCAGGGAATGGCGTGATTGCCGAGTTCGTTAAGTCCGGCAGTGATACCTTTGAGCCGGTTGAGCTGACGGCTAATGATACGCCAGCGGGATTCCAGAACCTCTTGTGCGGCTTGGTACTGGGGGAAGGCCCCCAGGGTGATGAGATCGGCTAGACCAAACATCGCATCAATCCAGCGGATGGACCGGGTGGCACGGATGGCGACAGTTTCTTTAGCATATCGCTGGGTGATGCGGTCCATAGCCCATGGCAGGCCAACCCCAACTAAAACCAACATTGCCAGGAGTAACATGGCCAAACGGAAAGAAATCAGCCACTCCAGCCCAGCGGCTATGAGAAGCCCCCCTGCCGCCACGATCACCGGGGTAACCAGGCCTAAATAGGCATTTTGCAACGTTTCCACATCGGCGCCAAAGCGGGTCCATAAGTCGCCGGTTAAATGCCGCTTGAGTGCAGCGGGACTTAACGGCTCGATCATCCGATAGATGCTTTGGCGCAAATCCTTGAGCAGGCGAAACGTCACGTCGTGGGAGAAATATCGGTCCCCATAACGAAAGACCCCTCTTGAAGTACCAAAGAATCGCACTCCGACGATAGGAACCCAGAGCAGCAAGATAGTGGCAGGGTGTTGCGCGGCCTTGGCAATTAAATAGGCTGAAGTGGACATGAGACCTAAATTGGCGGCAATGGTGAACACGCCGAACATTAATGCCAATGCTACGCCGTAGCGATAAGGATAAAGGCGGCTAACCCAGTGTTTCATAGGATGCTCTCCTCTCTTGAGTACTCCAGGCATAACCCAAGTCGCGGAATAAACCGGCGTGCCCGCCTAAAGATTCCGGGGTGCCGTAGTCTATTATCTGGCCATGGTCCAGCACCGCGATTTTTTCAACGCCTTGAATGGTATTAAGGCGGTGCGCAACGATGATAACGGTGCGAGTCTGACACAGTTCAAAGATCGCCCGTTGCAACAGGGATTCGCTCACTTCGTCCAAATGGGCGCTAGGTTCGTCCATGATCACAATCGGGGCCTGTTTGAGGAAGACTCGAGACAGTGCCAACCGCTGCCTTTCTCCGCCTGATAACCTTATCCCGTTCTCCCCCACCGGGGTGTTGAGACCTTTAGGAAAGCGAGTCAGCACCTCGTCGAAATGAGCACGGGACACCGCCTCTTGGATCATTTCCGGGGTAGCGTTGGGAGCAGCGAATTTTAGGTTGTCTAGGATGGTGCCGGCAAATAAATATGGCGTTTGACTTACATAAGCCAGCTGGCGATGCCACCAGTCACGATCAAGATCCTGCAGCGCAATATCGCCCACGCGGATGACGCCTTCGGTTGTCGGCATAAACCCAAGCAGTAGGGATAGCAGGGTGGTTTTGCCACTGCCGGTCGGACCCACCAAAGCCAAGGAAGATTGCGGCTCAATGGTCAATGTGATGTCTTTTATGGCATATGGAGTATCTTCGCGATAGCGAAAGGAACAGCCGTCAATGGCAATAGGCCAAGGTCCGTTCCCGAAAGGAATGCTGCGTCCAGTGCCTTTGGCCCATTCTGGCCGGTCCAGCATGTCAAATATGCGGGACGCGGCCGAGAGACCATTTAATCCGTCGTGAAATTTGGCTCCTAATGCCCGCCATGGAGCATAGAAGTCGGGGACTAAAATGAGCAAAAAGAAAGCCTTCTGAAACGAAATGTGGCCCCCAACCAAACGCAGGCCAACTGCCACGGCAATCATGGCCATACTTAATGATGCCAGCAGTTCTAATACTAACCCGGATAAAAATGCCAATCGCAAGGTAGCCATCGTGCTTTTGCGAAAAGATTCGGCAGCGGATCCAATCGCGCGATCTTGCTGACGACTTTGGCCAAAAATTTTCAGCGTTTCTAGCCCTTGCACAATGTCCAGGAAATGAGAACCTAAACGTCCTAATGTCACCCAACGTTTTTCGGTTTCTTTCTCCGCCTGCCGTCCAATCAATATCATAAAAAACGGAATTAAGGGTACGGTTATCAATAGAATGCCAGCAGATATCCAGTCGGTAAACGCAACTTTGATGCCAATAATTAAAGGAATTAAAGCCGTCAGCACGATCTGCGGCAGATAGCGGGCCAAAAAAGTTTCCAGGTTATCGACACCTTGTATTACCGTATTGACTAATTCCCCGGTATGGTCATTAGCCCATACCATTGGTCCAGTGGCTTCCAATTTTTGAAGCAGCCGGGCGCGCAATGAGGATTCGACTGAAGTCGACAAATTTAGAGAGGCGGTTTCGGTTAAGCCGGCAATTACCGCCCGCAATAGCAAAATTCCCAGCAAAATCGCGAGCCAGGGTTCAATCACGGGCCATCCTTGGTGTCGAATATACACTGCTGCCACCACTGCCGCTAGGAATCCCGCTTCCAACACGATAAGAATACCCGACACGATCCCATATCCGGCGACGGTCGCCAAAAGCCACCGAACAGGCCGCACTTCTCTTACCAGTCGTTGATACATGTCGGATTCTCTCCTTTTAACGATGCCGTTTCCTTTATGCTAGCGAGCCTTTGAATATTGTGCAACTCCAGGTCGTCAGATATTACACCCGAAAACTTGTGAGCCTTATAGCTTTTAGCAATTTAGTACTCCTATATTTTGCGACCAATGGACCGCCGATAAGTCCGATGGATCCCCAGAAAGTTTGGCCGGTAGGGGAAGTGAATCTAGCACTGACGAGGGATGCAGACGTTTTCTCCATGTTACAGGATATAGGCAGGAATCATCAGAAGGAGGCCGAATCATGAGCCAACTGGGTTTAGCACGATTGCAGTTTGGAATCACGACGATTTACCACTTCTTCTTTGTTCCTGTCACCATAGGCATGGCGGTTCTTTTGGCCATCCTGGAATCGATGTATGTCGCGACGGGAAACGAAGAGTATAAAACCCTGACAAAATTCTGGGGCAAACTGTTTTTGATCAACTTTGCCGTTGGAGTCGTGACGGGAATTTTGCAGGAGTTTCAATTTGGTCTGGACTGGGCCAACTATTCACGCTTTGTCGGGGATATTTTTGGCGCCCCGCTCGCAATTGAAGCACTGGCCGCATTTTTCTTAGAATCGACGTTTATCGGCATTTGGCAATTTGGTTGGGAGCAAGTCTCAAAGAAAGTTCACTTGGTGGCGATTTGGATGGTTGCGCTAGGCACCACCTTATCGGGTTTTTGGATTCTCACCGCGAATTCCTTCATGCAGGAGCCGGTAGGATACATGCTGGTCAACGGTAAAGCGGAAATGAAAAGTTTTGGCGATTTGCTGACAAATCCCCAGCTTTGGGTCGAGTTTCCTCATACCATTACCGCTGCTTATCTTACTGCATCGGTGTTCATGCTGGCGATTTCCGCCTATCAAATTCTTCATAAGCGCAATCCTGAGCTGTTTAAGAAGTCGTTCAAATTGGCAGCCGTGGCAGTGCTCATCACGGGTGTTGCCGTTGCCACTATCGGCGATCAACAGGCTACCCACTTAGTGACTGCTCAGCCGATGAAAATAGCGGCTGCGGAAGCGATTTGGCATAATACCTCTGACCATGCGCCATGGACGGTGATTGGCATTGTCGACAGCAAGACACATCAATTAAAGGATGCGATTCAGATCCCCGACATGCTGTCTATATTGGCGTATAAGCGCCTATCGGGTTCCCTGCAAGGAATTAATACCCTTCAGGCTCAAGATGTGAGCAAATATGGGGCAGGAAACTATGTGCCTCCGGTGGCTCCCACTTTTTATGCGTTTCGGGTAATGATTTTGATGGGGGTATTGATGATTTTAGCCGGCCTTTGGGCCACTATTCGGATTAAAGGGGAAAAATTTCTCAATAACCCGCGCATGCTGAAAGTGCTGATTTGGACGTTGCCAATGCCTTACATTGCCAACTCCGCGGGGTGGATCATGACCGAGGTGGGCCGCCAGCCTTGGGTGGTCTATGGATTGTTATCCACCGCAAAAGGCGTGTCGCCAGCACAAACGGTACCGGCACTCGATATCTGGACCTCTTTGGTGTTGTTCTCTGCCATCTACACGGCTCTAGCGGTCGCAGCGGTATTTCTCTTCAAGAAGTACACAGATTTGGGAGCGACACCGGCCAAGGCGCCTGTTGAGGCGGAAGGCGACGGATATCTCCATGTGATATAGGGTGGTACTGCTTTGCATTGCCAAGAAGAGTTCTTCGAAAAGAGTTTTTAGAGGGGAGGAAGGGGCCTCATGAACCTGAATATTCTGTGGTTTATCTTAATTGGGGTACTCTTTGTCGGGTATTTCTTTCTCGAGGGTTTCGACTACGGGGTCGGAATGATCTATCAGTTTCTTGGTCATTCGGATACCGAGCGCAGAGTGGCCTTAAATGCCATTGGGCCTACCTGGGGCGCCAATGAAGTGTGGCTGATTACCGCAGGGGGCGCAATTTTCGCCGCATTTCCCGAATGGTACGCTACTCTTTTCAGTGGCTTTTATCTGGCCTTGGTGTTGATGCTGCTAGGCCTTATCGCCCGCGGAGTGGCGCTTGAGTATCGTAGTCGCCATGACAAGCCGGGGTGGCGCCATATGTGGGATTGGGCGCTGACGATTGGAAGCTTTATCCCCGCATTGTTGTGGGGAGTTGCGGTGGCCAACTTGGTGCGGGGTGTGCCCATCAATGGGCAGATGAACTTTACCGGCAATCTCTTGACCTTGCTGAATCCGTATGCTTTGTGGTCGGGGTTGACCATGGTTATCATCTTTATTGCCCATGGATCATATTTCCTGAACATGAAGACTCGGGGGATGGTGAGTCATCGCGCTAAGCAATTGGTGAAACCGATGGGGTACATCGGAGCGTTTATGGTCCTGGTGCTCTTAATCTGGAGCTCTACATTAAGTGACCTGCGGCTTGGTGCTGTGCCGGTTGCAGTGGGGTTAATCTCCCTGATTTTGATTGCGGCCGCGGTCGTTGCCGAAGGCCACAATCGGTCCCGCACAGCCTTCTTTATGCATGGCATTGGCATTGCCTTTTTAACCGTATCGTTTTTTGTTGCGCTGTTTCCACGGGTGATGATTTCTAGCCTCAACCCGCATTGGAGTTTAACCATCTATAACGCCGCATCGAATGCGTATACCCTGCATGTGATGACTATCGTTGCGCTGACGATGGTGCCAATTGTTCTGGCGTATCAGGTCTGGACCTATTGGATTTTTCGCCGCCGGGTAGGCACCAAAACTCCTCTGGAGTATTAAGGCTTCTCATGTTTTGAAAGCGCACCCCGACGATCGTTTCGGGGTGCGCTCGACATCATGGGGCGATACTTGGCCGGGACGCTAACATAGCCGAGGGGGCCAATGCGCACCCTTTAGAAGCGGAAGTAGCGCATCGTGCTGGCGACTGTGTTGGGGACAAAGTGCCCATAGTTTATCCGGCTCCCGTCAAATTGGGCTTTTTACGGGATTGATCATAGACTTTTCGCTCACCATTAGAGTGGAGCGTTTCAGGTGGATTGGGACAATGGCCATGATTGGAGTTTCCAAGTGGTAGGGTCAGGCCCACCTCTTAGTGTACTAACGCCCCCAATAGCCGTGCTCTCTAAAGTTGTTGTGCGCCGAGCCGAATGGAGCAGGTTCGCATGCTGTCTAGAGACCCAGTGTAGGTGAACGTGCCCGCCTCAATTAAGCGCCGAATGCGCCAGAATACCAGCGCATCGTTGGTAATCTGGGGGTGTCGCCCTAAGCATTCGCCGACCAGCCGCACCGCCAGCAAGGACGGTTGCCCCCGGAGCACCCGATGGGCCTGGTCGATAATGAAGGGATCCCAATAATCGACCCCCACGGACGCCACTTGACCGTTTACGATATGGCGCAGGTGGCTGCCACTCGCGACCAGCTCGTGCCATCGGGCGACGGCCTCATCCCGCTCGGATTTCGACAACGGAACGGCATGCTCCATCAATGCTTCCAGCTCATCCGCAGCAATCTCGCCCGTTCGTTTAATGACGTAGGAGACCTCGGCCGTATTATAGACTCGTGCGTAGGACGGAGTCACGTTAATGACCGACACCGGTGCCGTCGCTGGCAAATGGGCGAGAATACTCAAGTAACCGGACATCTCCATCGGGTTCTCGGCGACCCAGAGGACGACCGTATCATCGGGTTTGTGGGATCGAAACCATGTCCGAAGCCGACACCAGTGCTCCGGAAGATGCGCGAATTGCTCGGGCATGGCCACCTGCCGCCACCACTCCAAACGGGCCGTGTGGGTCCTATCACTGAATAGATCGCCCAGTGGCCCCGCGCCTAAATCGTCCGTCAGGGCTACCACGGAATCGGGCCATGCCCATGAGTGCCACAGTATCTCCAAACACGACATGAGTTGTCTGCATGCGGTGACTCCCATTCTAGACCGGCGGTTCCCTGCCGAGCACGAACGTAGGAACGTTGGGGTCTCTCTCGTGTTATTCTCGTTCGTTGCGACTAATCGTTTCGGAACACTCGCCCCCGAATCTTCGCCCTCCTGGCCTGCGTGCCTTTGCAGTGTACAACATGCTTGCTTTGTGGATTCTGGGGTCAAGGTATATATTTTCGGTTTCTTGTCCTCTGGGAGCGCATTAAAGGTGTCCCAAGACCGTTTCATTCCCACCAACCCGCCAGACTTTGGGGCCGCCCCGGCGGCCAATGACTAACGCGGCCCCCCATGTCCGGAGCCCTTCGATACTCATCCCGAGTATCTTCGCGGCTTTGCCAATACGGACAAACTGTTCGTTTTTTGAGCGATCATTCAGAAAGATTATATCAGCCTCTTAGATATAATTATGAGATTTATCGCAAGCAGTGACAGCCACCTGCTCTGTTGATGCGGTACGGGAGTGCTCCGGTTCTCGCCGTTATGCCCCGAGACGTATCGAGAATATACAAGAAACACCTCGCGCATCATCTGTTCTTGTTCTGCGATTCAGCACATTGCCAGCTTCTCCGGTGCCCGTTACACCACCGATCGTTTTTGTCGCGTACCCGCATCTTTCATAAGCCAGGGCACAATATAATAGTCTGATGCTAGACAGCAGTCGATGCATCGAGGGCCGCGAGATCAATGTCAACACTGTGATGGTCCTTGGCTAGTACCAATCTGTCCTTCTTCTGTCTGGCAGTGCATTTCCTCGCTACTTTCTAGCAGTTGCTAAACTCTTTAAATGCTTTGGATATCATGATAGGCTTTAAGGGGAAAGGCATCTTGGTATGGGAGTGGGCGCATGTCAAATCCAAGCACGGTGACAGGAGGCTGGCGATACCGGATAGCGGCCACTTTGCTGGCCATGGCCGGGGTAATTGCTACAATTTTGGTTTATCGGCATTACATTGGTCACCTTCATCGTTTCCATGGCGACAAACTATTGTATTTGGGCATGGTGCTAGTGTTTTTTACTGGGGTTTTTTCTTTTGTGGTGTTTGGCTTGTTGGAGACCCAGCAGCGGCGATTGGCTGAGGTAAATAATGAGTTGCAAAGGCAACGCGACATTTTGCAAGGATTATGGGATGCCACCGGGGTTGTTGCCAGCCTGCCCGACATGGAAGGGGTTTTGCAAAGGATTGTTGACGTGTCGCGCCCCCTGTTCGGCGCCCAGTATGCAGCACTGGCGGTGTTGTCCGAAGACGATCCGCTTCAGATTCGTCAATTTATTACCTCGGGACTGTCTGATGAAGACCGAGAAAAGATAGGCAAGCTGCCCCAGGGGAGGGGGATCTTGGGCGAGGTGATTCGGACCAAAAAGGTGTTGCGCCTTTCCGACCTGGCCACCCATCCAGCGTCGTCAGGGTTTCCCCCTTATCATCCGGAAATGAGCAGTTTTCTCGGGTTGCCGCTACTATATCGGGGAGCCATCGTCGGACACCTTTATTTAACTAACAAGCCCGGCGGATTTACCGCCCAAGATGAAATGTTGGGCCAGCTTTTTGCCCGTCAGGCGTCGGTCGTTATTGCCAATGCCCGCCTATATCAAGGACGAGAAGAATGGGCTACGGTACAGGAGCGAGAACGCATCGGGCGCGAATTGCACGATGGGGTGCTGCAAACCCTGTATGGATTAAATCTGGCCTTAGACTTTCTCTTGGATTCAGAATTATCACTCAGCGATGTGGGGAAACGTGAAATGACCCGCATTACCGAAACGCTCAGTCTGACGATGACCGATATCCGCATGTACATTCAAAGTCTGGGATCTTCTCCGGTGGATTTCCAGGTGGCGGTGCGCGATATGCTCCAACGCTCTGGAGGCATTGATGACATTCAGTTGGAATTTCGCGATACCGAATATCTCTCCTTGAATCCGGAAGTCATCCATGACTTGGTGATGTCGG
Source organism: Sulfobacillus benefaciens (assembly GCA_003023695.1). GTDB lineage: Bacteria > Bacillota > Sulfobacillia > Sulfobacillales > Sulfobacillaceae > Sulfobacillus_C > Sulfobacillus_C benefaciens_A. The sequence goes on from PXYW01000053.1 coordinate 12,886, forward strand.
TGCAAGAAGCGGTATCTAATGCCAGGCGCCACGGCCGTGCCGACCATATTGTGGTCGGATGGGATGGCCACCCCGACTCCCATTTTCGGGTGTGGATTGAAGATAACGGGCAAGGCTTTAACACTGAGGGTGCCAACCGGGAAAACCATTTTGGGCTGACCAACATGCGTCGTCGCACGGAGCATTGGCACGGGGAAATACGGGTCACCAGCAAACCTGGTCACGGTACTCGGGTAGAATTTCATATTCCTAAAAGCAGCGATACACAAATTGCTTGAAGCGTCGGAAAGGGGAAGGCATAAACATGCCGGATCAAATGATTCGTGTGGTCATTGTTGACGATCACGAAGTGGTGCGGGTGGGACTGAAAAATCTCATTGATTTGCAACAGGACTTAACAGTGGTGGGAGATTACGCCACTGGCCAGGCAGCGATTGACAACGTTCCTCAGCATGCGGATGTGGTGGTGCTGGATGTTCGGCTGCCTGACCTCAGCGGCTTTGAGGTGTGCCGGCAAATTAAGGAACAAGACGATCATGTCCAAGTTATTATGCTTACGTCATTTGGCCAAGATGAAATGGTATTGGATGCGATTAATGCGGGGGCATCGGGGTACTTGTTGAAAGAGGCTCGAGGGCACACGGTCATTGAAGGGATTCGTACAGTCGCCCAAGGCGGATCGCTTTTTAGTCCTCAAGTAACGGCGCCGTTGTTTCAACGATTGCGATCCATGCACAGTTCCTCTGATCCCGTCGAAGAATTAACCGAAAACGAGAAGAAAATCCTGGAGCTGGTAGCACAAGGGAAGACCAATCGAGAAATAGGGTTGGATATGTTTCTTAGTGAAAAAACCATCAAACACTATGTGAGCAGTATCTTGAGCAAATTGGGCTACACCCGGCGATCTGAGGCCGCAGCGCATTTTGCCCGATATCAAGCGGACCGTCATCGCAATGAATAATTAGTGGTGGTGGGTGAGACGGTAAATGCCCCAAATTACCAGGGCCCAAATGCCTATTTGCCATAGCCCCATGGTGAGCCAGACACTCATATGGGAGAATGTTTGCGCGGCCATCACCGGAGCCTCCTTTTAGGTCACGATATAGTCCTTCGTGGTGCCTCATCAATCTGTTGCCTACACTATAGCGGACGCCTTTAGGATCTTCAGGGGCCAAATGGCCCCTCTCTTTTTTGCAAACGGCCCTGGTTTTGTGAGTCCTATTCTACGGACCAAACCCATCGGCGACTTGGTCCAAATGGACCTAAATTTGAGGACCGATCGCCCCTTCATTCTATTGCTGCATGATGGGCATATCTTTTGATCCCAGGGAGCACAATATCCCCGAGGTGCCCCGAAATGAACCCGAAACCTACGAAAGGAATTGAACAGCTCGCCAAGCAGCTAAATAAGGAATTAAGCGGGTGGCTTGCGGCATTGAACGCGGAACCGACGACGCCGGCGGACCAGTATGTTCCCGATGTGAATGCCGCCTATGAACGGCTTAAGGCTGGCATGGGACGGAGTTCCGATGTGCTGTTGCGAAAAATTCACGTGCCCGCCTGCGGGAATGACGTCGTGTTGATTGCATGCCTGGATGGCATGGCCGACACCCAGATGGTGGACCAAGACATTATCCAGCGATTGATGGCGACAAAATCCGCTCCAAACACTTGGGATCAAACCGCGATAACCCCGGTGCATATTTCCCAAGAGACATCCTGGTCCAAAATATTGCAGGATTTGGCGGCGGGCAATACCCTCATTTTTGCTCCAGGCATTGCCTTTGTCTGGATTGTCGATACCGTGAAATACAAGCAACGAGCCATTGAACGGCCACAGACCGAATTGTCGGTGCGGGGCACGGAAGAATCATTTAACGAGATCCTGCTGACCCAAAAGAACCAAATTCGTCGTCATCTGCTAACACCTACCCTGCAATTTCACGACATTGTGGTGGGTCGGGTGCAGCATACCACGGTATCTGTGGCTTATCTCGAAGACGTGACCAATTCGGCTTTGGTGGATACGGCGATTAAACGATTGGAAGCCATCAAAATTGACGGTGTCGCCAACTCTACCGCCATTGCCGGTCTCATTCGCGACCATCCCCGTTCCATATTTCCTACGATACGTTCAACGGAACGGGTGGACATTGTGATTTGGCGTCTGTTGGAAGGAGCAGTTGTGATCCTAACCGAAGGGGATCCGTTTGCCTTGATTGCCCCGGCACCTTTGGTAGATTTTTATCGCACTGCCATGGACTATGCCAGTTCCTGGGCCGATAGCAGTTTTGTGCGCATGATTCGCTTTGCTGGGTGGATTCTTGGCATGTATCTCCCCGCATTATATTTGGCACTGGCCGATGTCAATCCCAATGTGCTGCCTACCGAACTTTTTGTGGTGATGCAGGGAAGCCATGCGGGATTGCCCTTTCCTCCCGCGGTAGAGATGGTGCTAATGATTTTGGTCATTGAAATTCTTCGTGAGTCAGCATTGCGATTACCCAAAGTTTTAAGTGTGACTTTGGGTACGGTAGGCGCTATCGTGGTGGGCACTGCCGTGGTCAAAGCGGGATTGGTGGATCCCCAAATTATTGTGATTATGACCTTAACTGCGCTAAGTCTTTTTTCCACCCCGGTCTATGAGTTAACAGGCACCTGGCGTGTATTTGGGTTTTTGCTGCTTTTAGGGGGCGCCATCCTGGGAATTCTGGGAGTGGTGCTGGTGACCATTGGCGTGCTGGCTGTGATGATGGATATGCAGACGTTTGGCACCCCGTATTTTGCTCCGTGGGCACCGTTTCGGCCCAGAGACTGGAAAGATACCATTGTTCGGGTGCCATGGACCAACTTTGTGACCCGTTGGCACAGCACGCGCGCCCAGCGGGTCGCCTGGCGAACTCCTGTCGAGGTTTCCGGCCGTCCGCACTTGCTCAAACGCAGGCGATCATCATGACGATCAGGAAGCGAGTCCTAGCCTTGGGCGCAATATTTTTGACGGTAATAGTGCTGGGGGGGTGCTGGGATTCCGAACCAGATACTGATCGCGCCTCAGCGCTGATGCTGACGGTATCGCAAGCGACCCCAAAGAAGTGGCAGTGGAGATTTTATTTTCCTAATCCGACAGTTACCGTTAGTAGTTTAACCCAATTAAAGCCGTCTAATCAGTTTTATACCATGGGAGTGACCGCCTCTTCCCTAGACCGGGCGTACACCAAGGTTCAACAAAGGCTGGCACGGGATTTGTATTTAGGACAATTAGAAGTCATGATCTTGTCTACCAAACTGACCAGACCAGAGGTGCTCAGTTTGCTCAATGCTTACAATCGAGAAGGGCTAACGCCTAAGACGGCTTATGTATTGTTAGGGGCGCCTCCGGTAAATAAATTGGCCTTGGTCACCCCCCAAGAATCTATTCCATCTGTATACTGGGAAAGCTATTTCGAGTGCCATCAATGCCAACCAGAATATTTGGCACGTCCGGAATGGAAAGTGTGGGATGACATGGTGACCCCAGGGGTGTCGGCCGTAGTGCCTTATGGGACAGAGGCTTATGAAATGACGCAAATTGCAGTGTATCCTCAAACAGGACCACCGGTAATCTATTCCCGACGAGCCACCGAAGGCTGGGCCTATTTGAAAGGGCGTGTGGACAAAGAGACAATCGCATTGAATACGCCATGGGGGCGGATCGGTTTGGCGAACATCCACGGGGCCGCGCACAATCAGGTGTGGCAGGGCAACGGGCACATCAATGTCAGCACCCGCATCAATCTGAGCGTTACTTTGGCAGAATGGGGATCGTCCGTAGAGATGACCCCAAGTATGTTAAAACAGATTGACATGTTGGGCGAACGCAAGGTGTTGGCGCGATGCCTTCTAGCCATCAGAGAAGCCAATAAAACCCACACAGATCCTTTTGGGTATGGAAGAACGTTATGGTTTCAGCATCAGGCACCAGAAATATTGGCCAGTGGCGGCTGGGAGCCGATTTCCTCCCGGGTGACGGTTGTACTGCAAATTCGATCCGCGGGGAGTGGGGTCTAACGGGACCTGTCGAACCCATCTCAAAAGGGCAATATTTCTTGATGGCGGCAATGTCGGTGGTGGCGGGCGCAATTTATATCTGGCCCCAGTATATTATTCAAACCGCGGGAATTAATGGCTTATGGAGTCTTTTTACCACAGCTGGGATATCCCTTTTAGTTCTGTCCCTGCAAATCGCATGGGTCAGTTTGACAAAAGCCACGCCATTTGCCACAGCGGTGCGCAATACCTGGGGAGTTTTTGGCATGTGGTTAGTGGTCAGTATAACCGGCATTCTGTGCATGACCATTGATGGCGTTATGTTGGCGCTTTTTGGACAAATGCTGCATGTCTTCTTTTATCCCTTAACCCCCGAAGCGGTGCCGATAGTCTTGATTGGACTAGCCGGAATATGGATTGCTATGCGTTCCTTGAGCACTGTGGCCCGCAATGTGCAGTTTTGGTTTCCTTTGATTTTATTGTCGTTTGGGTTTGTGGTGTCCTTAAGTTTAAGAAGTGTGCGGTTTTCCGCCGCTCTATTGCCTTCCCCTACTTTTGTGGTGCCCCAATGGCTACGCGCTACGTTGAGCACTTGGTTTTTGTATGCCAATGGTGCCGTGGTGGCTAGCTTGATCCCCCATATCCGCTGGACCGGGCGGCCTCGCCCCGTATTGTGGACAACTTGGGCGGTGGGATTTCAAACGCTGGTGCTGGTGCTGGTTTTTGTTATTGTGGTCACCACGCTGGGACCTGCCGCAGCCAGCCAATTGCAATGGCCCATGGTGTATGTGTTTTCTTTGGTAAGTGTTAAGACCTTCTTTTTTAAAGGCGTCGGGATGTTTGTGATTATTACCTGGACGACGGCGGTGGTGTTGTATTTATCGGTGCACATCTATTGTTTTTCTTGGAATGTGCAGGCTATGGTAGATGCCTCATCGTTAGCTCGACGGTGGTTTGCACTCGGCGCAGGAATTGTGGTGATCACCATAGCGATACTGATCCCATCGGCGATCTCGGCCGGAAAGATATTGTTTGGTGTACTGAATCCCGCAGATTTAAGTTGGACCCTGGGGGTGGCTCTGTTATCAGTGTTCGTGGTTTGGATACGGCATAGGAGGAGTAAACATTCATGATAGGGACGGGCATAGCGGCGGTATGGGTGATTGCGGGCAACCTCTTGATATTTGTAGCCGTTGGGGTAGTCTTGCTCATCGTTCTCCGACGGATGGCAATGCGATTGGAACGTGGTTTAGGGCAAAATCCGACGGGAACTCTGTGGGAAATGCTCTATACCGTCAATGCCAATTCGGGCACCCAACTGGCCATGACGATGCAACGGGCCGAACAGGGAAAGCCTGCGGAACATCCGATGGGATCTAGCCCCGCGGTATTTTGGCTGGACCAAATCGGTTTTGATCCGGCAACGCTAGATCCGGTGCCCCGAGATAGGAGTGTTGCCGTGGATTTAGGGGTACGTCTAGGTCCGCAGGCTCAAAAACCACTGAAGTTATCACTGCCGGTGTTGATCGCGCCGATGGGTTACGGAGTAGGGTTAAATGAACGGGCTAAAGTTGCACTAGCTCAGGCATCGAGTTTGGTAGACACGGCCATTGCGAGTGGTGAAGGCCCGTTTTTGCCAGAAGAACGCGCCTTTGCCACCCACTGGATATTGCAGTGGAGCCGGGCCGAGTGGGCTCATCAGGCGGCGGTGGTGCAACTGGCCGACATGGTAGAAATACAGGTGGGGCAAGGATCGGAGGCTGGTATCGGTATTGTCAAAGATGCCTGCGCGATCCCGCACCGGGCGGCGGATGCCGCCCATGGCAACGTAGAAATTCGGGCGATTACGCCGGGGCAGATACCTAAATGGATTCAGGAAATCCGGGGAATCAAAGGAGACGTGCCGATTGGCATTAAAGTGCCAGCTAATCAGCATCTAGAACAGGATTTAGCTCTTTTAACCAAATGGGGTGTGGATGTGATTACCCTAGATGGCTCGGCCGCTGGGAGTGCTGGCAGTCCCGCCGTGATCTCCGACCATTTTGGTTTGGATGTGGGATTGGCGATACACCGAGCGCATCGATGGTTGGTTGAGGCCGGTCTACGGGACCAGGTGAGTTTGATAGGGTCGGGGGGCATCCATGATGCAGCCGACATTGCCAAGCTGCTGGCATTGGGTGCCGATGCGGTAGCCGTCGGTTCCACTCTGTTGTTTGCCTTGAGCCATGAACAGGTGGCAGAAAATTTGCCGAATATGCCACCGACCACTCTGGTGATGGCAGAGGGACAAGATAGGGGACCGCTAAAGCTGGATTTGGACCGAGCCAGTGAACATGTGGCAGGTTGGTTTGAGGCCACCCGGATCGAATTGGCGCTGATCTGTCAGGCGTTAGGGGTAACGTCTATCCATGACTTGGGACCCCAGCATCTTATCGCACGATCTCTCGAAGCGTCTGCCCGATTTCATCTTGCCAGCGATGCCGACCCACTGCGCTGGATGCGCGTCAATGAGGCTTTAAATCAGTTGGTGGGACAGTATCAAGCGGCAAATGCGATATTAGCTCACCTCGCGGATAAACTTTGGGTTGCAGACTAATTGAATGACGCGCGCGGTTTGGCAATGATGGGTGCCAGGTGAAGTGGGGCGGGGACTGTGTTGAGCCATCACCTGGGCATTGGAGGCAGTGGCTTCAAGCAGCAATAGAAAGATGCAGCAGGCTGCAGTGTGTTGATGTATCAATGAATTTCAAGCGTACACCGCTCCCCAAGCCGTCGATGTTTCGTTCTTGGGGAGCGGAACCCGTTTTTATAATTTTTCTGCCACAAATTCCGCAAGTGGCATGCCCCAATTAGGCACCTTGCCATGGGTTCGGAAAAACAGATCTTTATATTGGTTCTTCAACAGATAGGGGAGGTTTCCCGTTTTGATCACCTGTTTCTTTCCTCCGTACCATGCATCAGAGTTGATGTAGAAAGCCTGATGATGCCCCATATCGCCAATGCAATTGACACTGGGTTTAAAAGGCAAATCTCCCTCTTCTTTGGAAAGTTGGCCAACGTCCATGGCAATTTGCCGCGCCACCACTGCGGCCTGCAGGTGCGCTATCCAGCCCAATTTAGGCACTGCCAGAGCAGACGCGTCACCAGCTGCCAAAACATTGGGATACTTCGGGTTTCGCATGTTGCGGTCGGTGATAATGAATCCGCGATCATCGCTGATAGGCAAACCTTGCAAGAAGGGGTGAGGGACCCAGTCTGGGAAAATAATCTTAAGTTCCGCTTCGACACTGGCGCCATTGTCAAATTCAATGCCATCCGCCGTGATTTGTTTGATATCCCGGGTGCGATTCATGTAGTGATACCCTTTTTTGCTAGCCAAACTCAAAAGTTGGTCGACAATCTCGGTGCCGACATCTTCGGCTATAACCTCGGCTGGAGTGAAAATGGTCACTTGTTCCGGACCCTGAAATCCATGTTCCTTGAGCCAACTCCCCATAGACATGCCCATTTCTACCGGTGGACCCTCGCAAGCTGCTTCAGCTGTCGGCACTAAATCTTGGGTTTGGGTACCCTGGTGAAAACGCGCGGAGCCTACGGCGACTGGTCCGCCTTTGTACTCATGAAACAGGTATTGGCGCAGGCGATTGCCATAGTAGGTATCGGTCACGGTATGACCAAATTCGGCAAACCCTGGAATCTGGTCATAAGCCAACCGATTGCCTAGAGCAATCACCAAGTAGTCGTAGGTTAGTGACATCGGTGCAGCGCCAGGACGCTCGTTAGGCAAATAGTCGACGCGTTTGGCGTCGACATCGATAGCCTCGACTTTTCCCATAATGAAGGGAGTCTTATCCTCATTGAGGACAGGGGGCAAACTCATATGCAGTGAGACTGCGGGGTCCCGATCGTTTAACGCTTCCAATCCAATATTGGGGACAAACAGCAGATAAGATTTTTGATCCATCACGGTAATGCGGACCGCGTCGCCTGCTAGATGGTGCAGTTGTTGCGCCACTTCCAGTCCGGCGAAATTTGCGCCTAAGACTACCACGTGCGGCGCTTTTTGGCTCATGCCATCCACTTCCTTTACTAAATTCTTGGACTAATTATTACCACAATACATGAATTTTATGGATTTTGTAAGCTTTTAAGAGATCTCCCAGAAGTGGAATGGACAACGATTTACTGAAAAATTTGCATGGGGGCCAAAAAATCGGAAACCCTACCCAATGGGAGGTGCGCTATGACAGATGTGGGTTTGGCGCGGCTGCAGTTTGGAGTGACCACCATTTATCATTTTTTGATTGTTCCCTTGACGATAGGCACGGCATTGCAGTTGGCGATTTTAGAGACCATCTATTGGAAAAACCCGACTCCTAAGATGCGGGCGTTGTTGGATTTTTTTGGTCGTCTGTTTTTGCTGAATTTTGCTTTGGGCGTGGTGACCGGGATCTTGCAAGAATTTCAGTTTGGCATGAACTGGTCGAGTTATTCCCGATTTGTAGGCGATGTGTTTGGCGCGCCGCTCGCCGTGGAAGCTTTGGCTGCATTCTTTTTGGAGTCGACATTCATCGCCATCTGGATCTTTGGTTGGGATTGGGTTTCTCCACGGCTTCACCTGTGGTCCATTTGGTTGGTGGCATTTGGCACCAGCCTCTCGGCATTTTGGATTTTAACGGCAAATTCGTTTATGCAGGAACCGGTGGGATTTATGCTGCGCCATGGCCGAGCGGAAATGGTGAACTTCTTCGCGTTGTTGGGCAATCCTCAGTTGTGGGTGGAATTTCCGCATACCGAAATTGCCGCATTGGCCACCGGGGGTTTTTTTGTGGCGGGGATTAGCGCGGTTTTTCTTCGCAAAGGAGAGCACGTTGAAGAATTTCATCTGTCGTTTCGGGTGGCGATTTTGACGGCGGCGGTGGCCAGCATTGTGGTGATTATTATCGGCCATGAACAGGCCCAGCACCTTATTGTGGCCCAGCCAATGAAAATGGCAGCATCGGAAGCGTTGTACCACACCAGCTCATTGCACGCTCCCTGGACACTCATTGCTTGGATTGGCCCCGTTCGCCAGGTCAACCGCTTTGTTATTGCCATTCCCTATATGTTGTCGATTTTAGCCTATAACAGTTTGTCAGGACGTGTGTTAGGAATAGATGCATTGCAGCGTCTTTATGTTCACCGCTATGGTCCCGGATGGTATGTGCCTCCGATAGTCGTCACATTTTGGGCATTTCGCCTAATGATTCTGATCGGGTTTCTGATGGCGGGTCTCGCATTATGGGCCCTCTGGCTAGAACACAAAGGGGTTTTGCTTAAAGCAAAAACTTTTTTAAAGGTCATGACGTGGGCCATTGGGTTGCCACTGCTGGGCAATATTATGGGTTGGGTGATGACTGAGGTAGGCCGCCAGCCTTGGGTTGTGTTTAGCCTCATGAAGACAGCCGACGGGGTGTCGCCTACGGTGCCGATGGCGGATATTTGGATTACCCTGTTGGGGTTTGGCGGATTGTATGGTGTTTTGGGCTATATTGATGCCCGGCTGCTGATCAAGTATGTGCGTCTTGGCCCTGAAGCCAACGAACCGGAAAGCCCCCATCCTCCGCTGTTTCAAGTGCCTAACCCTACGGATTCGTGATAGACGTTTGAAAAGGGGAAGGCCTGGGTGCAAAGACATGTCGTTATTTCACTAAGTAACAAGGAGGATGCTCCATGCACTTGCCTAGTGTCTGGTTTGGGTTGATTGCCGTGTTGTTTATTGGCTATCTCTTTTTGGAAGGGTTTGACTATGGGGTTGGCATATTAGTGCCCTTTTTAGGGAGAACCGATCAAGAACGTCGTGCCCTGGTAGGGACCATCGGGCCGGTTTGGGATGCGAATGAGGTGTGGCTCATTACTGCTGGCGGGGCCATATTTGCCGCATTTCCCAATTGGTATGCCACACTGTTTAGCGGATTCTATCTGGTTTTGGCGCTTTTGCTGGCCGCTTTGATTATTCGTGGTGTAGCATTGGAGTATAGATCCAAGGATGACCGGCCCGAATGGCGAGCCCGGTGGGACGTGCTCTTGGTGATCGGCAGCGCCATTCCTGCTTTTGTTTGGGGAGCCGCTATGGGCAACATGTTGCACGGCGTGCCGATTAATGCCCAAATGAACTATGTCGGGGGCTTTTTTACTTTGCTTAATCCCTATGCCATAGTTGGCGGCATTGCCTCTTTGCTGTTGTTTACTCTCCATGGGGCACTGTTTTTATCGATGAAGGCCCCGCCTGAATTAGCTAAACGGGCCGATCAGGCCGCATTTAAGATTGGTGGCCTGACGACTGTGTTTTATTTTGGTTTTGTGGTCCTCAGCTACTATTTCGCCAATTTGCGGGTGCGATTGGGTGTCGATCCCGGACCGATTCCGGTCTTAGCAGGATTTTGCATGATTGCGATTCGGTTTGTGCTGCAGCGGGGATTGCGGGGATGGGCTTTTGCTTTGACGGGATCAACAATTGTGCTGTCCACCATCAGTGTTTTTCTCGCGCTCTACCCACGTCTAATGATTTCCACATTAAATCCGCGGTGGAGTCTCACCATTTATAATGCGTCCTCTAACGGCTATAGCCTTAAAGTGATGACAATAGTGGCGCTTACCGTGCTGCCCATTGTTCTGGCATACCAGGTATGGACTTACTGGATTTTTCGCAAGCGGGTCAGCATGGACGATACCTTCCATTACTAACAAAGCGCCCGCTGGCAGCGGGCGCCCAGGCCTATGGGTTGATCTTAGACATCGGGACGCCCCATTTTTTAAAAATAGGGGTGTGGACAAAAGAATAGGCTAGAGCAGATTTCGCCATTGGCCATCTTCTTCCGGTGCGCACCACTTGATGCTGGTCGTTCCACAGCGAACGGCGCACAAATAGGCCTTGACCGTTACCGAGATCGAGAACGCAGCTCATTTCATGATCGTACTCTTTGCGTGGCGCGGAAGATTGATTGACCTCCAGGCTTAGGTTGTGGGCAGCAGTTTCTGCTTGCAGCATGGCGGTATGGGCTTGCTTGGGGCCTTCAAACGCCACCGCGCTGCCTACGACGTAGATATCGGGATAGTGCACCGAACGCATGTCTTTTCCGGTTTCCAGCCAGTCTCGGCTGTGACCATTAGCTAAGGAGCTTTGAGCATCTTCCCCGCGAAATGGCGGAGTCAATATAGTGAGTTTTGATGGCAGTTCGGTGCCGTCTTTGAGGATGACCCGGTCGGCTTTAACCTCTTTAACTTGTACCGGACCCATACGGGAGATCTTCCGTTCGGCAAAAAGCGCAGTCAAAAATTCAGTGGCTTCAGGGCCTGCTGGTGCCCACAGTTTAGGCAACGGATCGATGAATTGAATGCTTCCTGGAAGATCATGACGTTTAAGCCATTCTTCCAGTTCCAATGCGACCTCAAAAGCAGGACCTCCTGTTTGCACAAATTGTGACCAGCCCACCACAATCGGTCCTCCATCAAAATGCTCCAAGGCCGATCTTAGTGCCAAAGCTCCCTCAATCGAACAGACATTGTATCCATATTCACGCAATCCCGGGATCTCTTCATACTGAAGTTTTTCCCCTAAGGCAACAATCAATTTGTCGTAAAATACGGGTCCTGTCTTGGTGTTGACTGCCTTGGCTTCGACATCAAAAGATTCTATGGTGGTCGGGAGAAATTCAATGCCGGACTTGGCATATAAAGTCTCTAAATTAAAAGTAATAGATTTTGGCGATTTCTTTCCAAATGCCACTAATACTAGGCTGGGCCGATAGACAAATTGGTTGTCCTTAGCAAGGACAGTAATGCGATGATTGCTGTTTTTCAGTCGTTTCTTTAGCTGCAACGCAGCGGTCAAACCTCCGAATCCGCTGCCTGCAATGACTATGCGGGCCATGAAATAGTCCTCCTCATGCAACAAATTTGCATCTGCAATAAATATAGCGCATTGGCCCTTTGGCTAACATGGGCCTAAAGGCGCATTTCCCCATAGTCTAAAAGGATGGGAGACTATGGCATTACGGGAAGAGAACCGGTACTCCACACATAGCCTCTCTGGAACATGCGCTTAATCCAGGCAGGCCACCGCCCCTGATAGACGATGTTGCGAGTGCCTCCATAAAATACATTGGTGACGGTAAATTGGGAATATGGTCCTCCGGTTTCCAATAACCACACGAGATAAGGGCGGTAGGGGGCAGGAAGTTTCTTTAGGTGGCGTTTGGCATGCCAGTGGTGCACTGCCACTCTTGACTGCACCATGGCGGCATGACCCATTTTCGGCCACGGGTGGCTAGTGCCGTCGCCAACCGCGTAAATGTTTTCGTATTGAGGATGGTTCAAGTAGCTGTCGGTGGGAATCCAGCCATACCCGTCATCAACTTTGGTGCCAGTTAGCCACGAAGGCCCTTTGATTGGTGGTACCCATAAGGAGCCGTCATAAGGAATACGTTGCCCTTTAATGTAAATATCCTTATCAGTGACCCGCTCAAATTCACACTGGGTAAGCACGTCAATGCCATGGCTTTTCATTAGCTGCGCCACTCGTTGCTGCACTTTTGGACTAGTGTTTTCTGCAAGCGAGGTGGCCGGAGTCAGCACCGTGATTTGAGTCTTGTTGCGTAGTCCTTGGTTGTTTAGCCAAGACTCGAACAAAAAAGCGCTTTCCAGCAACGGGCACTCACATCCGACCGTGATTTTAGGGTTCCAATGGGGAGAACCAACAATCGGGCCAGCGGCAAAGACAAAATGCCCTTGTTTCCACTGTTCTCGCTTCCATGAGCTGTGACGGGCCTGATATCCTTCGCATACTCCGCCGTGCCTAATATTGAGTCCTGGAATATTCTCCCAAGCTGATTCGCTGCCGGTGGCAATGAATAGCACGTCATAGTCGGTGGCAGGCAAGCTGGCGGTATACACTTTTTGGCCGTCGGGATCGATTTCGACGATGATGTCTTGCACAGATTTGATGTGGAGCCGCCGACAATGATCTGCCAAAGGCATGGACACCCGATGGACAAATCCAAACGGCGGCTGATCCATCGCATGAACCAACCCGGGGCGATAAATGGTGTCTTGCCAGCGGTCAATAAGGATAATGTCAAGCTCTTTCGGGGAATAGAGCCGACGCAACCACGTGGTCACAGCCAGACCACCGAAACGCGCACCGAGTACCACCGCACGGGTAGTCATTTACACGGACCTCCTTCATTCATGTTAGGTATGACTCATCGTGGCCTAGCCTATACGAAATTCGGGAGGAAAACTTTATCTGTTGGTAAAAAGGTGGCACAGAAGAAAATTTTTTAAACTAATCGGCCTAGAAGTGATTACCGCCTCGTTCTCCGAAGCGTTATTCCTAAAATGCTGAAACGCTTCAGAGAGGACGGAAAAAATTTGGCCAATGGGGCACGGCAGTCGCTAAATGATGCGCATCTGACACGGACTCATGTATTTTGGCTGCTACTGGCAGCTCTTGCATGGTTGATCGAAGCATACGACATTGGGCTGATGGGAGTTGCACTGGTGCCTATGCGCCATTTGTGGAGCCTTACCGCTTCAGACACGGGAATTTTGGTCTCAGCATCCACCATAGGCATTGTCATGGGTGTAATTCCCGCCGGCTACCTCATTGACCGGTATGGGCGAAAGCGTTTGCTGGTGGCCTCGCTTATCTTCTATTCTTTGGTCTCGCTGCTGACGGGATGGGCGGGATCCTGGCAAGAGGTCGCCTGGTTGCGATTGGTTGCTGGATTGGGACTAGGCGCCATGTTTCCCATTCCATACACCTTGTTGGCAGAACTTAGCCCTAATCACTTGCGGGGAATGGCTGCCGGGGTCCTTGACGCATTTTTGTCTGTAGGATATTTCGCCGCCCCGCTATTGGCTGCATGGTTAGTACCTGCCTTAGGTATCAACGCTGGGTGGCGCATGCTCTTCTTTGTTTCCGGGGTTGGGCTGATTTACGCCTATATTTTGTATCGATACTTGCCGGAATCGCCACGGTGGCTGATATCCCAGGGAAGGCGAAGGGAAGCATCCGAGATTCTAGGAAGACTTAGATTAAGCTTAGATGAGCCCTCCTATCCGATGGACTTGCCGCCAGACAGAGCAGCCAGGTTGTTCCAAGCCCCCTATTTGAAGCGAACAATAATGATGTGGATTGCCTTTCCGGCCATCTTGTTCATGTTTTACGCGATTATGAGCTTTATGCCGACTGTGTTGGTGAAAGAGGGCTTTACCAGTCGTGACGCCTATTTGTTCTCCAGCTTAATTATGGCGGCGTCCATTCCCGGAAAATTTTTGGAGGGTTGGCTGGTGGAGCATTGGGGACGGAAGTCCTTGATTATCGCATTTTCACTGGCCGGCGGCGTTGCAGCATTGTTGTTCCCGTTGGCGCGAGGAACTTTTTCCATTGTTGCCATAGGAATTGTGCTGGCATTTTTCGGAATTGCTGTGGACCCCGCGATTAAAGTGTTTTCCGCAGAGCAGTATCCAACGACGCTGCGTGGAAAAGGTGTTGCCTTTACCGAAGGGGTGGGCAGGTTGCTGGGGGGAGCATTGGCACCCTATATTATGGCTTTGGTTTTAGCCAATGGGGGAATTAGCCGCAGTTTTGACTTTGTAGCGGTAGTGGCCGCAGTCGGTGCCGTATCAGTGGCCACATTGGGCAGCGAGACCAAAGGATTGGCGTTGGAAGAACGGGCGTTGGGAAGTAAAGCCGGACTAAATATAGTGGGTGAGGGGACAACATGAGCCAAATTCATGAGCAGTTGCATGAATGGAGTCAAAAGGCGCCGCAGTTTTTGTGGTTGGGCGAAGGAGCGACTGGAGACTGGGTAACGGTGGCAGACGGCGCGCGGCTAGTCCAAAATTATGAGGCTACTCTGGCTGAATTCGGTATTGAGCCCGGACAGCGGGTCCTTTTGGGGGTGACGCGTCCGATTCGCTTTGCTTTACTTTGGCTGGCGTTGCTAGATTTAGGAGCGGTGGCGGTACCCATTGATAGTTTGGCGCCGATGTCTGAGCGAGTTAGGATTGCAGGCCAAATCTCGGCGTCATGGGTCGTGGCTGATGAATCTGCTGCGAGCGCTGATTTCGGGGCTGGGATAGTGATGGTTGACGACAAAGGCTACCTGTCTTTGCTGCGATCAGCTATTGTAAAAGCTGAACGATACGCCGGTGGGGGTGTGGTGCTATTTACCTCAGGATCCACGGGAGAGCCCAAACCCGTCGGATTGCCCCTAGCCGCCTTGTGGCAAGCGGCAAAAAGAGTGGCGGCCGTGGCTACTGCCCTTTGCCCTTATTCCACGTCAATGCCGAGGTGGTGGGAGTCTTAAGCAGCTTGGCTGCCAGGGCTAGTGTAATCCTAGATCTAAAGATGACGCGGCATCGCTTTTGGCAAAGCATGGAGGAGTGGAATATTACCTGGATTAATCTGGTTCCCGCGTTGTTGACGCTGTTGATTAAGGATGGCAGCTATGCTTCTTTTCGGTCTCAACGCATCCGCTTTTTGCGTACGGCATCAGCGCCATTGCCTTCATCCGTCAAGATTGCTGCCGAAAATATGTTTGGTATTGAAGTGGTGCAGAGTTATGGCATTTCGGAGGCTTGCGGACCGGTTACCGTCAATATATCAGGAAGTGAAAAACCTCATAGTGTGGGAATGCCCGATGGGGTTGAGGTTACCTTGTTGACGAATGGGGAAATTGGCATTCGGGGTCCCAGGGTCATTGACCCTGCCTGGGGGCCTAACGAGTGGGCACAATCTCGGTATATTGACGGATGGTATCGGACGGGCGACTTAGGGCACTTTGACCCAGATGGCAACCTTTATATCGACGCCAGGGTAAAAGACGTCATCAACCGCGGTGGAGAGAAAATATTTCCTGCTGAAGTGGAGTCGGTACTGCTATCTCATCCCGCCGTATATGAATGCGCCGTGGTCGGTCGGCCTAATCCTGTCTTGGGTGAAGAGGTTGTAGCATTTGTGGTGGCAGAGAATTTGCCGGCCATTGAACACGAATTGCGTTCGTTGGTTGCAACCCAGTTAAGTCCCTATAAGGCCCCTGCCGCGTACCTGATGGTAAATCAATTGCCGCGCAGTGGAACCGGGAAGATATTGCGCCATCACCTGATCCAAAGGAGCTCGCAACCGGCGTGATGACATCTACGGGTGAATCTAAAAAACCGTTTGTGCGTTCCTTAGATGTGGTACGGGCCGTCACTATTGTATCGGTGATTATGGTGCACAGTACCTGGTTTACCGCCAACGGAGGGGGTTCCGTGACCGCGGGAGCGATATTGTCTGTGTTGCATTTCACCCGTGAGTCCTTTATGGCGTTGACGGGATTTGTTTTGACGTATAGTCTTTGGGACCGACCCGCGCGTTGGGGACGTTTCTGGGTTAAACGGTATCGCTTGATTGCTATCCCCTATATTAGTTGGAGTGCGGCTTACTTAACGCTATCGATGCCAGTATGGCCCATTGTTCCCTACGTGAGCAAACTACTGCAAGATTTGCCCACAGGCGCCGCCTGGTTTCATTTGTATTACCTGTTGATTACCATGCAGTTTTATATGGTTATGCCAGGATTTTTGTGGATCATCCGTCGCTGCCAAAACCATGCCTGGCGGTTAGTGGCAATGGCCGCTGTTTTGGAGGTCGCCCTCATGGCGTACGACCAATACGGGTTGTCGACCCATCCTGGCGGCCTTAACGCCTATACCGGCACTGAGGTGTGGACGTACGGACTGTATTTCATTATCGGGGGCATGATGGCATCCCGATGGACAGAGGTCTCCGGGTGGCTAAAAAGCCATTCTCGGACGGTGCTGGGATTTTTTGCGTTTGGTATCCTGGCAATGCTAGCATTTTATTTCGGGCAATTGCAAGGCCAGGCAAGCCGGATTAACTTCGCTGATGCGGTCCTGCAACCGGCCATGGTTTTGGAGTCGGCAGCAATATTCCTGGCGTTGGTCCGTGTGGGTATTTGGTATCAAAAATATTGGCAGCGGTCCATTATCCCCTGGCATGCACGGATAATGAAGCGCATTGCGGATGCCTCATTTGGCATGTATTTAATGCATCCGATGATTCTGCAGGGTTGGTTGCTGCTGATACACTATTGGCGGTGGAAGCCCAATCCCTGGTTTTTGGATGGACTGACGGTGGCAATCTTGGTGATATCGAGTGCCGCAATTACAGGGATCTTGTCACGAACCTCATGGGCACCTTGGATTATTGGGCGCTCGGCCTCAGGTAGGATGATGACAGCGCCTGCGGAGGAGCCCAGTTGGGTGCCGTCTAACGCGTAGGCAAAGGACGGTTGGCGTGGAACAAAAGGCGGTACGAGTATCAAACGATATGTGGCTGGAACAGCGCGAGGACCATGAAGAGCAACTGCAAGCCATGGTGGAGCAAATGGGTCCCCGTTTGTATCGCTTTGCGGTGGCTATGCTTGCCGACAAAGATGCCGCTGATGATGTGGTTCAAGAATGTTTTGTGCGGTATTGGCGTCATTTGGACCGCCATCCCGGGCGTGAATTGGGTCCCGGATGGTTGCTGCGGGTGACCGCGCGCCTTTGCTTAGATGAAGGCCGCCGCAGACAAAGACAGCAAACGGCAGTGCAAAGGTGGCAAGAGTGGCATCGCCTGACATCACCGGATGGGGAGGATCCGGCGGATGAGCAACTTATGGAATTGATTATGGGATTAAAGCCGAAAGATCGTATGGCTGTTGTTTTAGTCTATTATCAGGACTTGTCATTAGCGGAGGCAGCGACGATCTTAGGCACGACACCCACATTTTTAAAGACGAAGTTAGGGCGGATTCGGAGACGGCTCAAAACAGAATGGGAGCGAAAGCAATGAAGCCAGAAGACATTCGTCGGGTTTTGCATCACCATCTAGATGGGATTTCAGTTCCGGACACCAAACATTGGGTGAAAGGATCTATATCGCAAAAATCCATGGCTGAGCGTTCTCATTGGAGCCGACTTAAATTGGCGGCAACTGCTTTGGCGTCATTGGCCGTGATTGGGGGATTTTGGCTGGGCACTCGTGCGCGCGGACCCCATTCAGTGGCAGGGCCGCGGTTCATCGGGACAGCCAGTGCCCTTAATTTCGCGGTGCCCTATTTAGCCAAACATAAAGTGAGTGCCATCCATGTGCCCACGTTTTTACCGTTTACCGTTGCGACTTCGCTAAAACCCCGACCGGCTCTTGTGCCCATTGTCAGGGCAGGAACCGGAACATTGCCCCCCTTGCTGTCACCGCCATTGCCGGGAAGAAACCGTGCTGTCTATTGGATTGCTGTCAGCAGTCAAGGAGCGCCACTTTCGGTGGCAGAACAAATTGGGGACCGGCGCACTATAGATCAACTAATGCAAAGGCAAATTCCGTGGGTGATTGTGGTTGCTAGCCGCCAGTCATTGTTTCCTGGGGGAACTAGTGTCCACCAAAAATTATTCCACGGTCGCTATTGGACCACGTCTCAATTGGCCTCGTATCTCAACCAGGTGAACCAGGCGGAGGCGGTGGACTGGCGCCAGGGAGTAAACACTTATACCATTGTGGTCACTGACCAACAGGTGTCGCAGCCGGAACTGATATGGCTGGCACGCACCATGCAATCGACGACCCTGCGCCAACCCCAGGCGTTTGCGGTGGTGTATCGGGCGCTGGTGGAAGCCAAGGCGGGCAAACCGCAATTGGATACTTGGGTCATGTCAGCGACACCCTCCCATAAGGGATACCATACTCAGGTGAGCTTGTCGCGTTTGGCTTTGTTGCATCCTGTACACGACCGGCAGCGACGTGAAGTGGTATTGCCTAACCCGCCCATTACGGCGCACATCCCGGTGGTATTGCCCCATCAGTGGTCTGTTTTCGGCCGCCCGTTTTTTGCCGGTGTCTCCTATCAATTTAATCCTGGAGGCTATCGGGTGGCCTGGTACAAAACCTCCACCGCGGTGACGGTGCCGGTTAACGCACCTCCCCAAGAAATTCCATTACTTGAAGTGACTGCAGGTGATTTGGCAACCGGAACCATACCTCGGTTGGATCACCCTGTGGTTTCCCTCGCCGCCTACCGGAATCTGGTGTCCAATGCGGAGGCGGGGGCCGTGGCAGATATTGTCAAGATTGGTCCGGATAAAGTATTTGTCACCACCCGGTTGACCGATACCGCATCTTTTTCGGTAGTTCAATTTTCCTATCGCGGAACAATCTTTCAAGTATCGTCACCGTCACTATGGCACGCATTGTCGGCTGCCTGCCAAATGTTAGGGATTGAGGCAGCACGCCTTTAGTTTTGCCAGCAGTTTTGCATGGAGTGAAAACCGCAACATGTTCGGTAATTTTCTCGGATCGTGCATCCAAATGATCTCTGTCCTGCGTATTACCCCAGTGAAGTCAGTCAGTGATTTCCAGGGGAGGGTTCAATATGACAAAAAAGATAGTGCCGGCATTGGCCATGGCGTCATCCATGGCGATGTTGGGGATTTTGCCGTCAACCGTATTCGCTGCCAGCACCTCGTCGATGGTCATGCTGTCCGCAAGTGCGACGACCGCTAGTGTGGGCCAGACCGTAACATACCAGGTTAGCGACAGCGCAGCGACGAGTGCCACGGAATATCAATTTTGGGTGCAGTCGCCATCCGGCCAGTGGCAGATTGGGCAAAATTATTCTTCCAGCAATACGTTTACTGTGCACGCAACCCAAGTGGGCAGTGAAACTGTGGTGGCTTACGCGCTTTCCCGAACGGCAGTTGCAGCTCATGATTGGGGACAAGCTTTGGCGACCAATCCTGACCCGCTTTATGTGGGCAGTCAAGTCTCATTGACCGTGTCACCAGTAGCCTCCAATGGCCAGCCCGTAGTGCAGGTCACCGTCACCGCGAAAAATCTCATGAACCCCTTATATCAGTTGTGGTGGAAAACACCGGCGGGGGTGTGGGAACAAAGTGGGGGATATCAAGCTTCGTCGCTATTTACAGTAGCATTGCCGGAAGCCGGAAACTACGAGTTTGTGGCGTATGCCAAAGAACCTGATGCGATGCCGACTGCTGCCGAAGCAGTTTACGCCCCAGGACAGACGGTTGCGATAACAGTGCCTGCAGCTAAGGTGGTCGTATCTCCGGCAGTTTCTGCGCTGAAAGCCGGGAGTCAAGGTGTGGACCCGTTGATGGTTTCCGTTGAAGATGCGGCAGGCAATCCGATCATGAATTTTAACGGGACGGTCACGGTCATGGATACCCAGGGTTTGCTGATAGGTAATAATGGCACTAGTAATACCGTATCCGTGGCCATTTCGCACGGTATAGGAATGGCACAAGTAATGGCGGCGGCAACTTCTGACGTGAGCGATACCATTAGCACCGGGAGTTTAACGGCCAATGCCGGAAGCTTGATGCAGCCGACGTTGGAGTACGGTTCGACGACGGTGACTAGTCGATCGTTTTCTGGTAACATATCCCAGTTAAATACGATAACCCAAATAGCGAGCACCGTCTCTGCCAGCAACGGGGATCAAAATCCATATGGTTTGACTTATTACAATCCCGCAAAAGGTCCTGCCAACGATCCGTTCATCGGCGATTTCCTAGTTTCGAACTTTTCCAATAGCGGCGGCACCAACGGTGCTGGTTCCACTATTGTGGCAATTAATCCCAATACAGGGACAGTGACGCCGTTTGCCAGTACCGCCGCTGGTCCTGTCAGTTTGGCGGTGAGCCCATTAGGACCGGTATGGATCGCCAATTTTGGCACTCAGGGTACTAACGGCAATGACCAGGTATTAACCCCGACAGGCGGGGAATTCCCTGAGGGCGGCAGCATTATTACTTCCTCCTTCTTAGACGGCCCCTGGGGGCAAGCCTTTGTGCCTAGCGCCGCTGGGCCAGCCTTCTTCGTGACCAATGCATTAAGTGGCACTATCGACGCGATGTATGGGTTTTCTCCCCCGAGCTTTAATACCGATACCAAATTTACCGTCATTGGTCAAGGATTGGCTCACCAAGGCACCACGGCGTCCTCCGTCCAAGGACCACAAGGAATGATTTACGATGCATCGACGAATATGGTGTATGTGACCGACACGGCGGACAACTCGATTCGTGCCTATTACTGGAATGGGCCCAATACCCCCAATCAGGGGACGGGACAACTTATCTACCAAGGCGGTCCGCTGAAGGCGCCGGTGGGAATTACCATCGACCCGCTCAACGGCGATTTGCTGGTAGCCAACCAAGGCAATAACAATTTGGTGGAAATTGCATTAAATGATGGCCATGCGTACGTGGCTGGCCAAAAAGTCTTGGACAACACGCCAGTAAATCCGCAAACCGGGGCTGGCTCGGCACTGTTTGGAGTGTATGCGATGAATAACAACGGTCAATTGGAAGTGTTTTTTACCGATGACAATACCAATACCTTGGATGTATTGAAGTAACTGGCGCACACAGTGGGCCTGACCCTGTTATGGACGGGGCCAGGCCTTTTATTGATTATGAGGAGGGCAAGCGGCCAAAAAAGATGCGTGGTCCAGTAGGGGAGGTCATGTTTGGGGATGGTTCCAGGGTGACTCCAATGGCTTGATAATTCAGGTGAGGATTGGGCACGACAAAGGCGATGGTGGTTGTTTGGATTGCACTGGGAATTATGGCCACGGGTACATGGGTTTGGCCATGAATCATCCACACTTCCAGTACGCGGTGAGGAACCGATGGGACCGCTGAGGCGGTTAAAATGCCGAACTGGGACCCCCGAGTCCAGGCAACACTTATCCGAGAAGCCCCAAATGCGGCATTCTCAGCGTGCAGTGCCAAGGTGGGGATGGAAGGGCTCGTAGTTTTAGGAGATATCAGAAAAAAGCCCAGGATAGACAGCATAAGGGCTAGGCTCAACGCAACCACAGGCGATCGAGATTGGCGTTGAGCCCGCAACAAAATGTCCTGGGCAGTGATTGAGGGTTCTATGACCGGAGCCAGACCCAAAGGGCGGGTAGCCACGACTAACTCTGCCAGGCGTTTTTGGCACATGATGCACGCTGCAACATGACTTTGGTGCCACTGGTTGGGACCGAGATTCTCAAGCAATTCGGCGTCTGTTAGATGTCTCATTCCCGGCCCTCCTTGATCAAGGTTTGGTCTTCTTTATGGTGGTGGAGCCGTGATATTGCCACATCGGTATCGCACTCCGTACCATAGTGCCTTCTAAGCTTGATGAGCCCTCGGCGAACCCAGCTTTTTACGGTGCCTAAAGGACGTTTTGTGATCTTGGCAACGTCATTTTGGGTAAATCCGTACCACAACATGAGTTCAATGGCCAGTCGCTCTTCACGACTCAAGATGTCTAATGATTGCTCGACTTGAATCCTGCTGTCGACTAAGGCTTCTTCACTTGGTGCCCTGAGGTTTTCATCATCGATAGTTGCCTCGGAGGCGGTGACCTCCCACCGTCGTCGATTTTTTCTTAGAAAATCAATGGTTCGACTTTTTGCTACCTGAAACAAAAAAGCTGCCACCGTTCCGGATTGCGGCCGATAAACTCTGGGATGTTGCCATACGTAGAGAAATACGGTTTGCAGTACGTCTTCGGATTCATGACGATCAGGAAGAATGTGCTGGATAAATCCTAAAAGGCGCGGTGCATAACGCGCATAAAGAATTTCAAAGGATTGGGCATGATGTTCGGCAATACCTATCATCAATTCGTTATCGGAGGGATAGTCCATGATGGCTCCTGAACTAAGATGGTCCTATCATAACATGAATCCTGTCGCGCAGTGCATTAGGAACGCCGCGGTTATCCGTATCTTTTGACTGTGATGCGTAGGACAAGGCTGCCAGCGGCTGCCATGCGTTCCGCCGTGTTCTGCATGTGGCGATAGACTTCACGCATTTTGATGATGGCGTGCATGTCTGTTTCATTGCCTAAACTTAAGATGGCGTGGCGGTACAGATCGGCCATATCGTTTTGCATGGTCATGGCGGACAGAGCATGCTGTTGGGCTTGAAGTGGGTCCGATGACAATATTTGCACCGCCTGATACAAGTCTTGACTGCCATTTTGCAAATGATGGGCCATGTCCAATATGAGTGGGTTGATGACGATTTGGTATAGCTCAAGTTCGCGAATAGTAATGTCCCCGTAGTTGATCATATCTTCCATGATTTGAGACAAATCGTTAATGTCTTCTCGATCAAATGGAGTAACAAATGTTTGATTAAGGAGACTCAAAATCTGGCGGCGCTGAGCAGTAGCCTGCGATTCAATCGCCGCGGCCGCGGCGGCCTGGGCCGTTCGCTGGGAGTCATCGGTGCTGGTCACATAGGCTATGAGAATATCAGACATTTGGGTGACCAACGATGCTTGGTCATGCAATTGGACAATAAAGGCTTCCGAGGTTTTAGCGGTCGTAAAAATGTCTTTCCAACTCATTTCCTGTCGGCTCCCATGTTTTAGGATTGGAAATTCACTGAGGTCTTCTCTCACAGTAGCACCTGCGGCGAATGAGATGCAAATGACTTTTTCGATATTGGTATTGGGTGACTAACCATTGCGCCGCATGGCCCAGTGTCGACTCACATGATCCAGCGGACGTGTGAAGGGCTGGCGTCTATGGTCGATTGTCCCCTGACATTGTAGCCTAAAGCACGGGATTCAAAGAGACTTAGGGTCCTAGGTTTTTTCATAAGCAAAAGGTTATCATAAATTCAGGGACCTGCGAAACCCAGCGAATTGGCTTTGCAGTTCAACGGAAAGGGGATTTATGAGTGTGGAAACTTTAAAATTCGATGTCGCAACCATTGGAGGAGGCCCAGGGGCCACACCGGGAGCGGAAGTCTTAGCACGCCATAACAAACATGTGGCAATTATTGAACAAGGGGACGGTTTGGGCGGCACTTGCCTTTTTGAGGGGTGCATCCCTTCCAAAATTTTTTTGGAAACGGCCCATCGCATTCGGCTGATGCAAGCAGGATCCCAGTTTGGCATCGTGAATCCAACTTACCAAGGCGTCGACTTGCCAATTTTGCGGGATCGCAAGCGCCAAATTTTGGACATTAGGGTACATGGGGCACAAACTGCGTGCGATCGACTAGGCATTACGGTGATTAAAGGCCAAGCCGATTTTGTCGATCCGCATCATCTGGTGGTACGAACGGCCAATGAACCCGATCTGTTGGTCGAAGCGGAGTATATATTAGCTGCGCCGGGATCCTCATCTCGTCCTTTGGCAATTCCTGGCGCGGACTCGGTTGGAGTGTGGAGTAGTGCCGAGGCCTTGCAATTAAGTGACATTCCTGAATCCTTGTGCATCATTGGGGGTGGATATATTGGTGTGGAATTGGCCACTTTGTATCATGCACTAGGCAGTCGTGTGCATATTCTTGAGATGGCGCCACGTCTTCTTCTTACCGAAGACCCCATCGTTGCCCAACACTTGATGAGCGCGTGGACTCAGGCTGCATCGCCTGTCGTGGTTGAGACTGGCGTTAACATTAGCCACATCGATGAAATTAATGGACAGTGGCAGGTTCACTATACGGGATCTCAACACCAAGAGGTTTTGCTAGAGGTGGATCGCGTCTTGGTCGCAGTGGGGCGGGTACCCAATACCCAGGGCCTTTCTTGGGCTAAGGCGGGGATTACTCTCGGTTCCCGCGGTGAAGTGCCGGTGAATGAGTATTACCAGACCATAGTCCCCCATGTATATGCCCCAGGCGATGCCAACGGTCAGATGATGCTCGCTCATGCCGCAACCCGACAATCACAAATCGCAGCGCAACATATTTTGGGGGTGCAAACATTTGCAACCACCATGACCGTGCCACACGTGATATTCTCGCATCCGGAAATTGCGGCAGTAGGTGCCGATAGTCGCGCACTGGCCGAACACCCCAACTGGAAATTGACAACTTGGCCTTATCGACAGGACGCCCGAGCATTAATAGTGGGGGATGCCTCAGGGTTTGCGCAGATCATTTGGGATGAGGATACCCATCAGATAAAAGGCCTGCAAATTATTGGCGACGGGGCAGGGGAATTGGTGGACGAACTTACGGATGTGATAGCCCATGGCGGGACTTTGGAAACCGTGGTTGAGACCATCCACCCCCATCCAACGATGAACGAAGTGGTCAGCGAACTGGTAGCCGCTGCCTGGGAGGAAGCACAAAATGCGACAGGGACTCCGCATTAGGGTAGAATAACAAAAAATGAAGGAGTTCCTGCATGCAGCGTAAGACGATTGGTCCTGTGGTGTTGTTAGCTATTGCCTCCGTGGATCAGCTAGCGATTACCATGTCTCAACAGGGATTGTCGATTTTAAGTGTCGCGTTCAAAGAATATAGCCATCTGGGTGTGGCCCAGATGGGGGTATTGTTTTCCACCGTTGCCTTCGGCGCCGTAATCGGAATGATTCCCGCTGGGCTGGCGCTAGATCGATGGGGAGCGAAAACGATCGCCTGGATTTCTGGGTTTTCCATCTTGATGGTGATGGGCATTTTAGGACTGGTGTTACCTAAAAATTTCTGGGCTTTAGAAGCCTTGTTAGGGTTGGTGGGATTTTTCCTGCCACCCTTGTCGTTAACGGGGATGACGGCAATTAGCAACCACTTTCAAAATACCCCCCAAGAAGGGACAGCGATAGGCATTCGTCAAGCAGCGACACCACTTGGCGGCATTCTGGCGGCAAGCATATTTCCCTGGCTGGTAAAAAGCTGGTCGTTGTCCATTCTTCTGCTAGTCATCGCTGTAAATGCTGGAGGATGGACTATGCTGTTTGCCTGGGTGCTGCACCCTCATACTCCCAAACAGGTCAAAACTATGGACAACTCGGGCGTCAAAGGCGCGGTAAAGTTATTGGGGCATTTGCGTCAGCCGCTACTGGTCAGCCTTTTGCTGTCGCCGGGACAATATACGCTGTTGACCTACTCCTTGTTGGATTTGCATGACCGCTGGCATGTGAAGATGGATGTGGCCGGTCCGATTTTGGCTCTGGCATTGTTTGGCGGATTTGTCTCCCGCATCATCATGGGGAAATTGGCGGATGGCGGGAGAAACGCACAATATTTAATGATAGCGACCGCCACGATCGGGATTGCCGCGCTACTAACATGGTCGCTAGTGCCCAAAACCATTTCCTTTTACGTAATTATGGCGATATTTTTTGCTTTGGGTGCAGGACTCGATGGCTGGAATGCACTGCTTACCACCTGGGTTTCACGGATAAGCTCCACCAGCCAACGCGGTATGGCCCTTGGATTAACGGGAATGTCTGGATTTATTGGGATTGTTCTTTTCCTGCCCATTTTTGGTGTGCTGGTCAGAACCGCACACTCCTATCGACCGGCATGGATGTTGCTGGCTGCAATCTATGTCATCGGCATTCTGATCATGGCGCGCGTCAAGACCAAAACGCCTTCACCCCTTTAAGTGTTGCCGCTCCAATATGAGGGACCACTTGGTCCCAAGAGAACGGGTCATTTAGACCATGCGCAATTCTTGGCCGGGTTGGACAATTAACCCATAGGCCTGACCGAACCGCATGGGTAAAGAAACAGCAGATAAGTTGTCGAGAGGCCGCATTTCGAGGGGGGACGACAAATGAAGGCATTTATTCTGGCAGGGGGCCAAGGAACACGACTGGGGCCATTAACCCGAACCCGGCCCAAACCGTTGGTTCCGCTGATAGATCGCCCAATTTTGGACGGGATTTTGTCCCATCTGCAGGCAAACGGATTTAACGATATTGTCTTGTTGGTGGGCTATCGCGGCCAGGACATTGAGCAATATGCTGCTGATGGTAGGGACTGGCAGGTGCATCTCTCATACCAATTCGATCCGGGAAAACCACTGGGCACAGCGGGGTCAGTGATTCGGGCACTCAAACACAGTGGTTGGGACGAACCGTTTTTGGTGGTAAGTGGTGATGGAGTTACTAACCTGGATCTGGGAGATTTTTATCGGCATTGCCAAGACGAACACGCGGAAGCGGGAATCTTATTGTCTCAGGTTAGTGATCCGCGACAGTATGGGTTGGTGACTACGGATGATGCTGGAAAAGTAACGGGATTTGTTGAAAAACCGCAAATTGCAGTCTCGGATGCGTGGGTTAACACGGGGATCTACTACTTTGACCCCAGATTGCTGCAGTCATTTGCGGTGGGGACTACTCTAGATTTTGGTAAAGATTTATTTCCCCATTGGGTCGCCGAAAATCGACGCGTGTTAGGACTAAAATCTCAAGGATATTGGTCTGATGTTGGCTCTTTTGAACAATATCGACAGACTATCTTTGACATTATGAAAGCCAAAGGCGCCCTTTTTACTGCGGAAGCCAAGCGCGTACATCATGAGCCGTCGCTGACCATCATATCCCCATCCGTGATCGATGCGAATGCAACCATTGGTCGCGGTGCTATCATCGGTCCCTACGCAATTATCGGCCGAGGTGCCTACATTGGAGATCGCAGCCGAATTGCCCGCTCCATAATTCGCCCAGGAACCTGGATTGGTGCTGGTGCAATTGTTCACGGTGCCATTTTAGCGGAACATTCCTACATTGGGCCCGAAACCCTAATTGATGAGGGAACCGTCGTTGGTGACCACAGTTGGATTGGCTCAGGAGCCCATTTGGAATCCCACAGTCTGATCTGGCCCAGTACCGTTCTCGAGACTATGCCCGCAACTGTCCCGACCATATCATGATGACTTCGTCGGGGTTTGAGTGACGCTGGATTTTTGTCAGGCCAGCGTCATTCATCCACTGTGCCAAACTTTCGCCCCGATCCCAAACCTGATGGGTTCTTGATAACCAGCGGTATGGGGCATCATGGCCCGAACCAGGCCAATCTCTGGTCAAACGCATGTCACCCCACCAGGGTAATAAATGATGAAAATAGAGACGGAATCCCGGTGCTCTCCAGCCATGCGGTGTGTGTGTTTCCAATATTACCAAGTGGCCTCCAGATCGCAGCAGGTGTGCCGCCTGTTGTACAGCCAGGTGGGGATCATGAAGGTCGCGCAACACAAACGTCATCACCGCTGAATCAAATTCCGATTGATGGCCACCAGAAAAATGTTCTAGGTCGTCATGATAAGATCGTACTTGGGATGGTAAATGGTCAAGCATGGCACTCGAGGGATCGAGGCCGGTTAGTTGGCAATCAGGGAGTTGTTGACCCACTATCCGGAGGAGCTCACCGGGGCCGCATCCAATATCTATTAAAGTGCGGGGATGATCGGCGACTATGATATTCGCGACACGGTGCAGCCAGGCAGGATAACCGCCCCAGGACACTGCTCGGGTCTGCGCTGCATAACGTTCAGACATCCAGTCGAAGGTGTCTTCCAAATTCCGCATCTGGTGTTTTGGTTGAGCCAGTGTCTCCATCAATAGAGGCCTCCTTAGAAAAAGGTTTTGTCACCCGTAGTGTGCCGCCTCAGGTATTGTTATATGCGAGTCTGGATTAAGGTTGTGATTTTTCTAGTGCTTAATAATCAATGATTTTCGGACCATAAGCCCCATTCAGTTTGCCCCCTATGGAGGACCCATTCTCCAACCAAAGTGCCATGCGTCATTGAGCAGGGTGAATTACGATGGTAAAGGAGAACGGAAATTCGGCGTTTGGTGGTACGATTGTTGCAACAGAAAATGTGGCCATTGGCAAAGCTCAAGGTTCTCGCCAAGAATTCCAACACAAAGGGGACGACTGCCATGTTAAATCTCAACCAAGACCCTCAGATTATTTTATGGGCATTAACCAAAGATACATATTGGCATCCAGATGACCACTGGCAGGCGGTTGATCGTCGCTGTAAAGAATTGTCTACGGGAGAAATCTTTGCTGTGATTGATGATATAGTGCATCATTTTGTACATGCGCCAGTCGTCATATTAACGGGAAAAAATGTATGGCAACGAGAAGATTTTGATCAAATATTGGGTAAGATGGCGCCGATTTTGCCTTCAGCGATCGCATTGAACAATCCGCGACTATCCCATGCGGCCTTGTTGTCCCGCTGGAAGGATCTAGGCCTTACATCGGTTTACCTTCGCTTGCAAAATCCGCGTACGCTACACGGACGACAGACAGTGGCATTGGCTGAGGCGGTGGTAGACCATGGCATGCGACTTGAAATTATGACGGCGGTGACACCAAGAACTTTGCCCTGGTTGCCGGGTTTGGCTGACTTGATGTTGAGTGTGGGTGCTGCCAGTTGGCAACTTGGGTTTAACGAGTCATTACAGCGATCGAAGCTGGACGCTAAAACCCTAGAACAAACGTTGGTGTGGGTTGCGGATTTTGCTGCAACGTCCCCTCTGCGGGTATTGCCGATTGGGGCGCCCCAGTATCAAAGGATTGTATCGGATCGGTATCCGCTTCTTGATGCCGGACGCATTGCCCTGCGCGAGGCGCGCGGCATTGCCTATATCAATCACCATGGTCTGGTTTATCCAGGGGTGAATTTGCCGTTTGCAGGCGGCAATCTACGACAAAGCTCTTTCAGTAACATTTACCGGGAATCCCCGACGTTTTGTGCCTTGCGTGATCCCAGACCATTAGAAGGACGTTGTGGATTTTGCGATTACCACCTGACTTGTGGCGGTAGTCGGACGCGGGCTTTTAGGGAAACCGGAAAATTATACGCAGAGGATCCGGGGTGTTGGAATCCGCAGACGGCCTAATTCGGAATATTGGAAGGCGGTCTTTTCGATGGAATACGGGCAGCGCGTCCGTCGCATCCGTGTCTGGCTTCAATGGAGCCTTGGGGTTTTATGGTTTCTCGATGGGCTGTTGCAGTTGCAACCGGGGATGTTTTCTATGGACATGATTAGCACGATCATGCAACCAGCTCTTTCCGGGCAGCCGGTATGGATGTCGCATTTGGGAAATTGGGCGATTGCTATCGTGAGCCCAAGGATCGGGTTGGTGAATTGGGGTTTTGCCGGCATTCAACTGCTAATAGGAATATTGATTTTGATGAAAAATCAGCGCTGGGTACGATTCGGTCTATGGCTTTCCATTGCCTGGGGGTTGGCGGTGTGGCTCTTCGGCGAAGGATTGGGCAGCGTCTTGACGGGTACCGCAACAGCGCTCAGTGGTGCTCCTGGGTCGGTAATCCTGTACGTTTGGATTGCCGTGATGCTACTGTTGCCGGATTCCGCCTGGTGCCTGGGGCGGACACGGTGCTGGATTCGTGACGGGGTGTCGCTACTGTGGTTCTTGGCAGCAATTCAGCAGGCGATACCGGATTATTGGACCTCAGTAGGGTTGTCCTCAGTGTTTCAAGGCAATTTGATGATGCAGCCGCGATGGTTTATTAACTTTTTAAGTCCTGTGGTAAGCTTTTCTGCCAAATACCCGCATGTCCTGAATGGAACCTTGATTGCTCTTATGCTAATATCCGGGCTCTTGCTGCTTTATGGCTATCGCTGGACGTTTTGGGGATTTTGGCTGGGTACCGCGTTGCTACTGTTTATGTGGATTTATGGGCAAGGGTTTGGAGGCGTCTTCACGGGCATGGGTACCGATCCCAATGCCGCGCCTTTATGGTGGTTACTGATGTTA
>PXYW01000054.1 GCA_003023695.1 Sulfobacillus benefaciens
GGTCTTTGTTCCGAGAGTTCGATCGCAGTGTTTGTCGAATCGGATGCATCGACAGTCTTTCAACACAGGGGATGGGTGCCGCATACCGAATATTAAAGGCGACAGCCATTGCCATTTTGCATTGAGCTACCCCGCCATTCCGTTCGACCATGACACCTTCATGGAAAGACCGTGCGGCTTCTCGGGCCGTACTGCGCCATACTATCGCATGGTTCCAGGGCATCCGCGGCCAAAAATCCGTGGTATGATGATTTCCTCCGTGGGCTGACGTTGTATTGAGCTAACGACCCATCCGGGGACCGACGTACGTAGCACGCAGTGTCTAACTTTTCCCCGCTGGTCACGAGATTCATACGTCATGAGGTGTTCTGGCGCAATCTCCAAAGCCATTGCCAAAGCCATGATCCGATAATAAGCGACGGTATGCACCGCGCCTTCTGATCCTCGCTCCATGATCCTGTAAACCCTCGCCCAGGGGATTTCAGGCTACGCCATGCATAAGTCGTCAGCTTAGCGAGTTCGTCGGGCGCTAAAAGATGAGCCTCACGAAACCACCGTAAGCGTTGTCCATAATGCCGAAAAACTGGTTATGCCGAAATCCTGTAGCCCATCTCCTTAAGGGCATGGGCGCCCGATGCTTTACGCACCGGAATGCGGACGATTTCGGGATAACGGGCCACTCATTTCGCCATGGTTTCCCATACTAGAGATGGTAGGCAACGCCTAACCCTTTGGGGAAGGGGAAACCATATGAAGAACATGTCTGTGGGCCAGTTGCTAGAAGAAATCACAGAGACCCTGAGACGTGCGGATCGGGGATCTCGCTCCGCGGGCCCCGGTGCCGGTGGTCTACGTGATTGGAAAAGGGCGTAAAATTCAGGTGGCCTTGCGGGTTGCGCTGACCTGTTATCCCAAAATCGCCCGGTCGGTCGGGCCTTAACCAGGATAGACCGCAGAATTTCGGCATAATGGCTGCATTATTACCGACGGCACGAACGGGGACGCATTCAATGGCCCGCCCGAGGGGATGCCCCCACTCAGACGATCACGCCGCGCCAACTCTAGTGGTTGCTGGATGGCCTCGCGCTGGATCAGCCGCAAGCACATTGGCCCTTGGGCCCCCGCCGAATCGTCTGAAAACTAGAACTTTGAGCGCAAACCAGGAATTTTGCGGGTCGATGGCGCAGGATTCTTTATGACGACAATACCAGAACGCACACCGCGTGAGTGAGCCACCCAGGTGGCCCAACTAGAACAACCAGTGCAAATACTCCAGGCCAAAGTGGAGTGGTACGAAAGCCCACTACGGCTAGCGGCCCAAGCCGCTTCGCGGCGTCGCAAGAACGATCGGATGTGCAACAGCTCCAGCTCTGTTAAGTCCCCTATCACCCCTCTTATTCGCCTGTTTTTCTTTTTATGTTGTGACAGTGCTCCGCGGGGCGGGACCGGGTCCCTGCTCCTAAACGCAATGTGGGCAAAAATTTGGTCACCGCACACAGGCGCTAGGGAGGGATCACAGCGGTTTCTGTCGAACAATGGTCATACAGTTTCTCCATTAATCGGTCATGCGGGATTATTCTATGGGAATCTAGATATGACCAGGATTTCAGGGAGGGTACGCGTAATGGCTAACGATCCCCGATCCGCGTTCATCCAAGCCTTAAAATGTGCATCGTCCTGTATAGAAAAATCGTATTTCCATCCATTGGTTGCGTCATTGCCTGAAGATCCCCCCCTGCAGATGTGGCGAGAACGCGTCTATTGTTACGAACTCTATCACCAACTCCGCATGATATTGCCCCAGGAAACGAAAAATGGTGTCATGTTGTTTGGCGAAATGGACAAGAAAAGTCACCCCTTAATTCACCATGGTACAATACCCGATTTCCTCTATCATCGTCCTGGTAAATCTGGCTACCGCAATAACGTGGCCATCATCGAAGTCAAGTCAATTCAAAGAATGCGGGAACACTTGGCCATTTGTCGCTCAATCGAAACATTGCAGGATACCCAACACCAGCTACACTACCAAATCAGTCTACTGTATATCTTTGGTGATCAAGATGCTGATACTGAGAAATGGATACGTGACAAGATTATACAAGAGCAAAAAGGCAATGCCCCCTTTCACGTGCTGTGGCATCAGCACGTGGGAAAGCCCGCCGTCTGGGTCTGTCAGTGTTCGTGTCATGCGAACGGCGCGTACGACTGTATGTCGCCTTCGGAACGTTAGTAGAGCCAGAGGGGCGTTATACTCTATTCGGTACCCATCTGCGCCCCTCAAGACGCAACATGATCCCCTGAATTGTGTGCTGCTACACGGGGCTTCGCGGTTAGTTTACCCTCGCCCACGTCCTTCTCGTGCCATCCGCTCTTCCACTGCTTGCCGAATATAGGCCATGCAGCTCTCTCCCGCGGCCTTGGTCGCCGCGTCGTGTCCGGAATGCCTAAATCGCGGGCGACCTCCGCCATCGGCTTCTACAGATCCGTTGCCATGGCACTGCTTGCGCTTTACACGCGGCATCATATTTTGTGGCCATCGTGTTCACCTCAATGGGAGTGAGGGTATCATCCCCGAGTTCACGGTGTCCATGGAATAGACTAACATCCAGGGGTGCCTACACCACAAAATAAGAGCCCGCAGCGAATTCGCCCTTCGCATTGGAGTTCCCACGGATTCCATCAATGACAGGAGAAGTCTGCCGTAAACGGAGCGGTCTTTTTAGGATGGTGCGACACAGGCTGCACAGGCGCCGGATCTGCCAAAGGCTAGCGTGGCACAATGCGGTCCCTTTTGTATCTTGGCAGTTCCGATGCCGCGTGCGCGACACGAGTTGCATCGGCGAACACCCATCGCCCCCAAGACGGCCAAACTCAATCCCGCGGTTGCTATGCAGTCGTCAAGGGCGCTCTTTATGCAGAAACGCATCTAATCTTTGCCGATGGTCTGTAGTGCCTGCAGCCAGTTTCTGCAGTTGTTGCTCTAAGGTCAATTGTTGTTCCCACGTATTGTGCCCACTCTGATGAATCGCCTGCTTAATCAAGGCAATTGTCGAGGAAGGCGCTTGGGCTAGACGTGTCGCGAGTCCCCATGTGGCTGGTCCCAAATCGGAGGGAGCCCCGAGGGCAGTGATTAATCCCAGTTGCCACGCTTGTTGAGCATCGATCATATCGCCCAACAGAGTCCATTCCAGGGCTTTGGCCAATCCCACCATCCGCGGTAAAAAATAGGTCGACCCGGAATCCGGCACTAATCCAATGTTCACAAATGCCTGGACGAATTTTGCCTCGGTAGACGCCACGCGAAAGTCGCACGCTAATGCCAACGACATTCCCGCTCCCGCTGCTACGCCCTGGATGGACGCAATGGTGGGTTTTGGGCACAGATAGAGTTGGCTTATGAGGGGATTGTAATACTGTGCCATGTGTTCTTCTACGGCACCTGGCGATAAGGCATCGGAAACCTCTTTCAAGTCCTGGCCAGCACAAAATCCCTTCCCATTGCTTGCAATCACCACGCACCGTATGGCGGGGTTCTTTGCGGCCGTCTCCAGCGCATCCAATAACCGCTGGATCATGGACGTGTTGAGGGCATTTAACACGGACGGTCGATTTAAAATAATCTCTTGAATTCCCGCTTCCTCCCTGATCCACACCTCATCCTCTTTTTGCGTCACAAATTCCCCTCCTCAACTAGGGTGAAAGGCACCTCGCTTCGGGGTGATTCAATGCCCCGCGTGAGAATGTGTAACACCATATTCGGCAATTGGTTTGCGGGTACAACCCCTTCCGGATCATACCAGCGATAAATCCAACCACACATCCCTAAAATAATGTTGGTGACGACACTGGGGTGAAGTTCAACAAACAGGCCGGCCGCCACGCCCTCTTGGTACACATCGCGAATGACATGCATGAATTCTCGTTCCCGCAAGGTAATCGCGTTTTGCTGTTCCCGCGAGAGTTCCGTTTTTTCGGTAAAGTAAATCTCCAGCATTTCCCGATATTCCACAATCATCGCTACATAATTCGTGACGATCTGGCGTAATTTGCGCTCAGGCGAGGCCTCACTATGCATGATTCCTTTAACCGTGTCCTGCAACAGGTCCATCACAGAATCAAAAATGATGTAGAGCAGGTCTTGCTTACTCCGAACATAATGATAAAATGCCGCCTTGGAAAAGCCCATTTCGGCCGCGAGTTGGTTGATCGTTGCATCACGATATCCCCGCTCGTAAAAGACTTTTATCGCTTTTTGCAACACTTCCAGTCGGCGCATCGGTTGCCCGCCTTCCCACTTGCTGGATTGTTGCGCGGGCCCAGTGGCCGGCATTTTCGCCATCATCCTCAATCCTTCCTATCGTTAGTGCAGTTGTCACACCTTAAGGATATGCTTCTTATTGCGGGTTTCCTCCTCATGGTTAGCCGACGTTTAAACCGGTGAGCGCCACCCCAAATGTCGTTTCAATACCGCCATCAGTTCACCCGTGGTGGCATCTGCTTGGGATGCCGCGACCATGGCCGGAATCATGCGATGGTCATTCTCGCCATGCGCAAACCGTGCGACGGCGTCATCCACCTCAGCCATCGCTGCTTGCCACCGAGATTCATCGCGTTCTGCCCGTAAAATGTGTAAACGTCGCACGGCTTCTTGTTCCGCACCCGCGGACACCTTAAATTTCTCGACTTTTTGTACCTCATCGGTCACGTATTGATTTATCCCTACCACAATGCGCTCATGGGTGTCAATCTGATCTCGCCATCGTTGTGCGCTCGTTTCAATACGCTCGCGAATAAACTCATGTGCATGTCGATACCCACCCAATCGTTCAACTTCCGCCAATAGTGCACCTGCCGCTTCTTCCACCTGGGAGGTTAGCGCTTCGAGATAATAGGAACCTCCCAGCGGATCCGCAACCGCCGTGATATTGGTTTCTTCTTGGATAATTTGTTGTACGCGTAATGCTTGCGTATGAGAAGCTTCGGTGGGAATCGCCAGGGCCTCGTCGTAGGCACTGACCTCCATCGCCTGGGTTCCCGCCAAAGCGGCCCCCAACGCGTGCAAGGTGGTACGCACGAGGTTGTTCAGGGGCTGTTGGGCCGTCAATACCACGCCAGAGGTATGGGTATGGATACGCACGTGCATCGCACTGGGCTTGGATGCCCCCAGGGCCTTGCAGGCTTTTGCCCACATACGTCGCAACGCCCGTACTTTGGCAATCTCTTCGAAAAAGTCATTGGCCTGGGCGATTTGAAATCCGAATCGCGGCAGAAAGTTGTCCGGTGCCAAGCCCTGGGCTATGCAGGCCCGCGCATAGTCCAGTCCTGCTGCCACGCTAAACGCCACTTCCTCAATGGCGGTCGCCCCTGCTTCTTCCATGCCGTAGCCAAACAGGTTCAGCGTATTCCACTGGGGCATCTGATCATTACAAAATTGAATAAGTTCGACCGCGAGGTCGACCCCTGCTTGGGGTGGAAATGTCGTCATTCCACAATAGGCACTTTGATAATACCAGTTCATGGTGTTGCCGGACAATTTGTTCCACGGAACACCGCGCTGAGTGGCATAAGCCAAATAGTGAGCAAAAACCGGTAGTGTCTCGTACCCCGTAATATGCACGACATTGATTTGTGTGAGATCCAGTCCATCAAAGAGTCGCGCCATATCGCGTCGATTGTAGACCGCCATTCCACACTGGCCCACGCGGCCCTTCGCCGCCGGATGGTCGGGATCCACTCCTTCGTGCGACACTAAATCATACACCAAGTTATAAAAGGTTTTGCCAAAGTAACCCGTCATTCCCTGTGATCGCAAATAATCCATCCGTTCCCGGGTTTCTTCCGGCAATCCATAACCCATGACCGGTTGATTCGCCCACGGCATAAATTGATATTGGGCCGCCAATAAACCCCGGGTGTAGGGAAAAATCCCTGGGCTCCCAATGTCCTCATACGCGATATGTGCCACGTCTTGAGGAAAGTAGACGGGTTTGAGCGGCAGGCCGCTATGCGAGTATGCTTGGTACGTCGCGGGGTCCACTCCAAATCGCGCCGCAATTTTGTTAAACTCCTTTCGCCACTGGGCTTCTAACCGCTGCGTTTCTGCGAGAAATCTCGGATCAAACATCGGAATGACGTCTTGTGGCGTAATGGTGTCGGTTTTTTCCGCCATTTTTGTTTCCTCCTCCCATCAAACTCGTGCTGGCACGTGGTCGTGAATGAATTGGATAATATCGCTGACATACGATCCGGGCCCAAAGACACCTTGGACTCCCATCGCTTGCAAAGGTGCAATATCTTCCTCGGGAATGACCCCGCCGACCATTACCAGGACACGGCGGTGTCCGCGCATTTGAAGTTGACGCGTCACAGTCTCGAGCACCGCTAAATGGCCTTCCACAGAACTCGACAGGCCGATGACATCGACGTCCTCCTCGATCGCCGTATCGACGACCTCGACCGGTTCCAAAAAGTTCAGGTAAATCACTTCCATACCTGCATCCCGCAATTTGGTCGCTAAAAATCGCACTCCTCGATCATGGCTCTCCATCGTCGTTTTGCATAATAATACGCGAATGGTATGCGATGCCATCGTTCTCTCCTCCCCTGACCTTATGGGCTTAATTTCGCTGAACCACGGTCGCCACCGCCACGCCACCCCCGCCTCCCACGGTGGCGACTCCCGTAACGGCAGAGCGTCGTTGCATTTCATGAACTAATGACACGAGGATTCGGGCCCCGCTACATCCCACGGGGTGCCCCATAGCGATACCTCCGCCGTTGACGTCGATCATGTCCAACGGGACTTCTAACTCATGCGCTGAGGCCAAAACCACCGCGGCAAAAGCCTCATTGATTTCCCATAGGTCCACCTTCCGTATTGGAACATTGGCCCGTTCGAGCGCTTTTTTTGCGGCAGGAGCAGGGCTCATGCACAAGTCCAGAGGGTGAACGCCGACTCGTGCGGTCCCAACAATGCGTGCCATGTTTGCCACATGCAAGCGCGAGGCCATGCGCCCTGACATTAAAATCAAGGCGGCAGCCCCATCCGATAGGCTCGACGCGTTGCCTGCTGTGACGGTGCCCGTCGCGAGAAAAGACGGGCGCAACCGTCCCAAGGACTCTAGCGAGGCATCCTCACGGGGATGTTCATCTTCAGCAAAGCTGTGCGTCTTTGTCCCGTGGGGGATATCGACCGGCACAATCTCCGGGCGATAATATCCTCGAGTCTTCGCGGCAATCGCCCGTTGATGCGAGGTCAAGGCAAATTGATCTTGCGCTTCCCGCGTAATGCCATACTGCGTAGCAATATGCTCCGCCGCCAGTCCCATATTAAGTTGACCATAGCGGGAAGATGAAGCGGACCATGAGGATTCCTCCAACATATCCACGAGTTCGCCATGACCTCGCTTTGCACCCCAACGGTGTCCGTTCACCAAGTATGGTACCCGACTCATGTTTTCCACGCCCCCGACCAATACCACCTCGGCGCCCTGGTTTCGGATCTCCTGAACCCCCAGGTTCACGGCTTCCAATCCCGAGCAACAGGCCATTTGCACGCTAAATCCCGGAATGGTTACCGGCAATCCCTCTTGTAGCACCGAAAACCGAGCGATATTGAGGGCTTCCGAGGTTTGGTAGACTTGGCCCATTATTGCGGTATCCACTTGATCGGCAGAAATTCCAGCCCGGCGGATCGCTTCCCGCATCACGGTCGCTGCCAGCGTCGCTGCGGGTACGTCCCGCAATGATCCTCCGAAGTTGCCTTGCGC
Source organism: Sulfobacillus benefaciens (assembly GCA_003023695.1). Classification (GTDB taxonomy): domain Bacteria; phylum Bacillota; class Sulfobacillia; order Sulfobacillales; family Sulfobacillaceae; genus Sulfobacillus_C; species Sulfobacillus_C benefaciens_A. Next base: position 7,773 of record PXYW01000054.1, read on the forward strand.
CGTGCGGCATGCACTGACTACCACGACGTCGTCATTGATCATTGGTCACCCTCCTTCCGTGTCATTGAAACCGACTGATGAAAATAGTCATGCCACCCTCCTTTACTCTGGGGTTTTAACGCCGGATTCCCTAAAAATCCCGACAAAAACACCTTGCGCGCCAAAGGCGGCACCGCATAGCGATCCCCCAACGTTTCCTGCAGATATTGTTGCGCATGAAACCAGGCGTCGAATGATCCGGTACTGTCCATCAATTCGAAAAGGCCCATGGGCCACCCCAACCCGAGTTTCGTCATGGTATCAATGTCTTCCACCCGGGCGACTCCCTGTTCCACCAGTCGAATGGCTTCTGCTACAAATCCATTGATAAACCGGGTCATGAAAAATCCTGGGTGATCAGCGACTACTATCGGCACCTTCCCCCAGTCTTTCAAGAGGGTCTGTGTTCGTTCCATCGATGTCGCACTGGTATGGTCCGCAACGGCGACCTCTACCAATTTCATGACATGCGCCGGGTAAAACCAGTGAGTCCCAATAAAACGTTGCGGCATGGCGGCATGCGCCGCCAATTCTCCGATCATAATGGAGGAGGTGTTCGAGGCAATAAGAGCGTCCGGCGCACAATGCTTCTCAATTTCAGTAAATACCGCCTGTTTCACCGCGATGTCTTCAGGGACGGACTCGATAATGACGGTGGAATGGGCGACTGCTTCCGCATAATCGGTCGTCAACCTTAGGCGACCTAAGAGATCTTCCACCTGTTCTTCAGTTAATTTTTTCCTCTGGACAGCCCGGCGCAGCCCGAAGGGACCGTCGGTGACTAGTGCGAATCCATGGTCGACCGATTCTCGATGGCGCGACATCAAAGTCACTTCATCGGCCCCTCCCAACAACGCTTGCAACACTAAAGTATGCCCCATGAGCCCCCCTCCTCCAATCACCGCGACTCGTGTGGACCACTGTGATCCGTTCATGGCCTTCTACTCCTTTTGTTTGGCGTTTAATGATGTAAGTGTGGGGATCTCCGCCAATTGATGCGCCATACCTAAGGGCGACAGTTCCCGTGCGATGACTCGCGGCAGTAATGTGTCCCAAAGGCCCGATTGACGCGCTCGCTCGAGCACGCGCGGCACCACATCCTCCCGTAATAATAGTTCCACTTCGTTGGTGGCCCTTCTGGCTTCACGCGTCTCCCACAGCCCACTACTACGGAGATAGTGCCGATGCTCGTCCACTGATCGCACTACATCCATCACGCCCTCAGAGGCTAATGCATTGGTGCTCACTAACGGAATGTCCCATGGGGATGGGCGATCGGTCATGTCGGAGGATCGACGGATCGCTAACATCTGCCGTAATTGCCGCACGGTATTCACGGCGCCTGGCATATCGCGCTTATTTACGACAAAAACATCCGCAATTTCCAATAATCCCGCCTTTAAGGTTTGCACTGCATCCCCTGCATTGGGCACTGCAACCACGACAACAGTATGGGCTAATTCACAAACAGAGACCTCTGACTGTCCCACACCGACCGTTTCGATGATGACCACATCCATACCCGCCCCATCGAAAATTTTCACCACATCCGCCGTGGATCGCGACAGTCCGCCTAAAAAACCACGGTTGGCTAGGCTGCGAATGAATACCTGCTGTTGCCCCGAGACCCCCCGCATACGCACACGGTCCCCGAGCACTGCCCCCCGACTAAAGGGACTCGAGGGGTCGATGGCAATAATGCCCACGCGCAGTCCCTGGGCCGCCCAGATGCGGGCGATCTCGTTCACCAACGTACTTTTTCCGGCCCCAGGAGGACCCGTAATCCCGACGACATGGGCCCGGCCGGTTTGGCGATACAGGAGCTCCAGCAACGCGTCTGCCCCGTCGTGACGATCTTCGATCCAGGTGATGGCTTGTGCAATCACGCCTTTATCTCCCGCGCCAATTCCCGTATATATGCGTTCAATTTCTGCCTTATCCATAGACCTCGCCTCCGAGTAACCGTCCGACCGGTTACCTTCACTTTACGCAAGACCGTTACCGCTGTCAACGGGTAACTCAATTAATCGTTGCAATTTTCCCGTAACGACTTACAATTACGATAGTTGCGATCTTTCACATATATTTGGGGGGTCGGTAATGCATGATGATGAATACCCCGCTGACGTTGCGTCAGCTTATGGAACGCCCAGTTGAGTATTTCCCCGACAAACCTATCATTTCCCGAACCGCTCAGGGTCGATTCGTCTATCGTTACCGCGATTTCAACCGACGGGTGAATCAACTCGCACACGGCCTGCGCGACTTGGGGATCAAACCAGGCGATCATGTGGCCGTCATGGCGTGGAATACCTTTCGCCACTTGGAACTGTATTTTGCCATTCCGCTTGTGGGCGGCATCATTCACATGGTTAACTTCCGCCTATTTCCCGAACAGTTGACCTATATTCTCAATCACGCCGAAGATGTCGCACTCTTTATTGATGACAGTATCGCAAACCTTGTGGAACCCTTAATCTCCCAATTACCGACCGTGATCCAGTACGTTGTGATGGGCGACGCGTATGCACCCGCAATTCCCGGTGTGATGGATTATGAAACGTTGCTGGCTGGTCAACCCGACGTGTTTCCCTTTCCGGATCTTGATGAAAACAGCGCGTGCGGCCTGTGCTACACATCCGCCACGACAGGTCACCCCAAAGGGGTACATTATACCCATCGTGCGCTCTATTTGCATAGTTTGACCTTGTGCGCAGCCGATGTGCTTGCACTGTCGGAACGGGACGTGGTGATGCCCGTAGTACCCATGTTTCATGCCAACGGATGGGGGTTGCCGTATAGCGCCACCTGGGTCGGAGCCACGCAGGTTTTGCCGGGCCCTCACCCCAACCCCCGGGACATTGTGCAACTCATTGAGGAAGAGCACGTGACAGTCTCCGCCGCAGTCCCTACGGTATGGTTCGCCATCGAACAGTTATTGACACAAGATCCCTCCCTCAATCTCAAGACTTTGCGCGCTGTCCCCATGGGTGGTTCAGCGGTTCCGCGTAGTTTTATTCAACGCATGGAGCACCATTGGGATATCCCGATCACCCATGCCTATGGCATGACTGAGGCCACGCCGTTAGCGACCTACGGATATGTCAAATCGACCATTGCCCAGATGGATGAATCTACGCGCTACGACTATCGGGCCAAACAAGGAATTCCCATTCCGGGAATGCGGTTGCGTGTTGTCCGATCCGATGGACAGGAAGTCTCTCACAACGGCCAGGAGATGGGTGAAATCTGGTTGCAGGCGCCGTGGGTGGCAGACGAGTATTACCGGGATGCCCGATCCTCCGAGACCTTTGTCGACGGATGGTTTCATACGGGTGATGTGGCCGCTGTTGATCCGGAAGGATACCTGCGACTCATTGACCGAACCAAAGATCTGATTAAGAGCGGCGGCGAGTGGATTTCTTCCGTGGAACTGGAAAATGCGCTCATGGGACATCCCGCGGTTGCCGAAGCTGCGGTAATCGCTGTGCCGCATCCTTATTGGATGGAACGCCCATTAGCCTGTGTGGTGCTCAAACCCGATGTAACGGCTAAGATCACTGCGGATGCGCTGTTGTCTTTCATTGCGCCGCACTTCGCCAAGTTTTGGCTCCCCGACACCATCGTGTTCCTGACGGAGATTCCCAAAACGAGTACGGGGAAATTTTCCAAAGTGCGTCTACGCGAACAGTATTATCGGGGCGACTTTGGCCCCCCTCTTTCCAACGGCCTGTGATCTCTCGCGCTCTGAGCGCACGATACGACAACTTAGGAGGTTAGCACTGATGCAAGGAATGACAATGGGGAACATCATACGACGCGTCGCACAACGCTATCCTAATCGCGAAGCCGTCATTTTCCAAGAGACCCGCCTCACCTACGCTGATTTCAATCGGCGCATCAACCAGCTCGCGCATGCGCTAATGCGTTTGGGATTAGCCAAAGGTGCGGTCGTGGCCATCTTTAGTCAGAACCGCCATGAATATCTGGAAGCCTACTTTGCCTGTGCTAAAGTAGGGCTCATTCTTAACACCCTAAACTGGCGCTTGTCACCCCGAGAAATCACGTTTATGATCAATCAATCTGGGAGCAGCGTTCTCTTGATTGAAGATCAGTATCAGGACTTTTTTCACGACTTCTTGGAAGATCTCCAGTGTGCGCATGTGATCATTCTCAATGGATCCCCACGACTTCCGCATGCCCTTACTCTGGCGCAATTTACTGCAGGGATGCCCGACGACGAACCCGCAGTAGCCGTATCCCCAGACGATGCTGTGCTATTACTGTATACGTCAGGCACTACCGGAACCCCCAAGGGTGCCCTGATTACTCAGAGTAACGTCGTATGGGATGCGATGGCGTACTTGTACCACACAGAAATTCGCACCGGTGATAAACTACTGCAACCCATGCCTTTTATCCATGTGAGCGGCATTCATATTCTCACGATGGTATTTCTTTTTAAAGGCCTGCCCGTGGTCATCCAACCAGTATTCAATCCCGCTGAAACATGTCGTCTAATTGAGCAGGAACGGTGCACTGTTGCGTGCATTTTAGTCCCCGCGCTGCAAGGTCTCATGCGATACGAACAGCTGACTCAATATGATTTCACCTCATTGCGTCTGGTGTTAACTGCGGCCGCGTCATATACGCGGGAATTGTGCTATGAGACAATCGCACGGTTGGGGCTGGAAAAACTGTTAATCGGGTATGGGTTGACAGAGGCCACTCCAGCCGTGACGATGACCGAACACACAGGAGAAACACTGTGGAAAGAGAACTGCTTGGGATGGCCCATTTGGACCGATGATGTCCGCGTCGTAACGCCCGAGGGTGCAGATGTTCTAGTAGGAGAGGTAGGAGAATTGCTCGTCCGGGGTCCAAATGTGTTCAAAGGGTATCTCGGACTGAATGATGCCACTGCCCGCACCTTGCGCGATGGTTGGTTGTGGACGGGCGACCTTGTTCGAATGGATGCCGACGGGTGTCTGTTTTTCGTTGATCGCAGCAAAGACATGATTAAGAGCGGCGGAGAAAATATTTATGCGGTCGAGGTGGAGATGGCATTAATGCAGACTAATCCAGAGATTCAAGAGGCTATCGTGATTGCGACTCCCGACGACAAGTGGGGGGAAGCCGTAACGGCGCTTCTGGTTTTAAAACCAGGTTATAGTGTGTCCCCGGAGATCATCCAGGAACGTACACGGACACAACTAGCGAGCTATAAGTTGCCCAAAAAATTTCACTTTATTACGGAGGTGCCTCGGAGCATTTCGGGGAAAGTCCAAAAACACCTGTTGCGTCAGACGTTTGGAGGCCAATAAATCGGGCCCCTGCGATATTTAGCCCCGGGGTTTCTTGATGGCTAACAACCCTACTTCCGCGAGGGGAACTCGCAGGTACAACCAATGGATCTTGTTAAGCCCCCCTAACGACCATGGACAAAACGAATCTACGATGGGCGTCGCCTAGGATTGCGCGGGAGGCAGGGAACGGAGCATGATAGCCGAGAATGCTGAGGCCATAACGCTTTGGTGTTGCCTGCCCATATCATGCCCCGAGAGCCTCTGGGTCCAACGGTCAATGACCTGTCCAGAAGAATCGGCTAAAAGGACCAAAAATTATGCATACAAGGCCTAAATTCTTGCGACGAATGGCCCCTTGACGTGAGGCCTTTGGGATCGGTACGGTTAAAAATACCGGATTGCCATTCCATGCAGGGAGGCGCATACCCATGCAGTTTGCCTTTCATGGGCCGTTTGACTCATCACCCTGGTTGCACCAGATGCGTCAGGGGCTCACCGCGACGATGCACCGATATGGACATGAGGTGAGCGCGACTGTGGATGCCGTGCAATTAGTGTTTCATGTTGTGAACCCCCATCGTCCCCGCCCGTTTCGGCGCCAGTCCAAAGCGGTATTTGTGGTCGGCATTGCCGAAGGCGTACCCCTCGCGGACAGTCCTTTAACCAGCACCTACCCGGTGCTTTTGCGATCGTTATCGAATCTTTTGATTTATGGGGGGGCGGACCCTCAGCCGTGGGCATATCTGGTCACACCCGAATTGGGTTGTTACCCCGCACCGACCTGGGAACAGCCCACCCAGTGGTTTGATGCCCTCTATGCGCGCATCGCGCCGTTGGCGACGTCCCGTCTGGTCATTGATAACTACTTTGATTGGGATTTGCCAGCCGAACTCGCGCAAGGTACCCGGGTCACGGCCCAAATGCGCGACGCTAGCCGCCGATTGGATACCTGGCAGCTCTTTCCCACGCCGTATCCGTTGCAGACACTGTTACCGGCTGAGGATTATCGGCATTTGCAGCGTGTCTTTGGCCTTGGCGGCATTAGTTATGGCAATCTGAGTGCACGACATGACGCGACCCGGTTTTGGATGTCGGCCAGCGGCATTGACAAAGGCCAAATCGGCACCGTCAGTCGCGATATTCTTCTGGTCACGGGGTATGACCCCGCCCTCAATGCGATGCGGCTTTCCGTCAGCCCCGGTTCCCACCCGTTGCGGGTCTCGGTGGACGCCGTCGAACACTGGGGGATTTATCGATCGCATCCGGAAATTGGGGCTATGATCCACATTCATGCCTGGGTCGCCGATATCCCAAGTACCGCCGTCAACTATCCGTGTGGGACAGTCGAAATGGGTCAGGCCATGGCAGATTTGTTGGCCCAGGATCCGCATCCCGAACGCACCATCATTGGCTTGCGCAACCATGGCATTACCGCGACGGGACCCGATTTTCCGGATATTTTAGCGCGACTCGAGGGGCGGGTACAGACCCAAGTGCCCATGCAATAATCGAAAAAGCGCCCGAGGCGCTGTTGGGTAATGTGTCCTAAGGAGTCGTGAAAGTCATGCCCGATTCTCGTTCTATTGAAGCCGCCGTCTTATCTGATTATGGACAGCCTGTGGCGATTACCCGCGTGAGCCTCGACCCTCCTCAAGCGGGCGAGGTGTGGGTCAACATGGTCTCGGCGGGCATTTGCCACTCAGACGTGCATGTCATCACGGGGGATTTACCTTTACCCACCCCTACGGTCTTAGGACACGAAGGATCCGGGATTGTGGAATCGGTCGGGCCTGGGGTGACACACGTCCATCCCGGAGACCGGGTGGCCATTACCTGGGTTCCGGCGTGTGGACGTTGTTGGTGGTGCGTCAATGGACAACCGGAATTGTGTGCAAAGGCCAATGACGCGGCGGTGAGCGGCAAACATGCTGATGGGAGTACCCGATTGCATTGGCACGGGGCGCCTCTGTATCCCTTTTCTTCGGCGGGTACGTGGGCCGAAGCGGCCGTGGTCCCTGCGGCTAGCGTCATCCCTATCCCTGATGCCTTGGGGTTTGAAGAAGCCGCCCTATTAGGATGCGCAGTGCAAACAGGCGTCGGGGCTGCCTGGCGGTCTCCCTTGCGTCCGGGGGACACCGTGGCCATCATTGGCTGTGGCGGGGTCGGGCTCAACATCATTCAAGGAGCCCGGATTCGCGGAGCAGCGACCATTTATGCGGTAGACCCTTCGCCGGTTAATCGGCAATTAGCCCAATTATTGGGTGCGCACTTCGTCCTCGATCCGGCCTCCGCGGATCCCCTCGCCGCCCTTTTAGAACTAACCCAGGATCGTGGGGTAGATGTCGCTTTCGAGGCCGTGGGGGATCCTGACCTCATTGCGCTGACCTTTGCGGCGACACGACGGGGGGGCACCGCGGTAGTCGTCGGCGTCCCCACGCCTAATGCAACGGTGTCGCTCAACGCGTTTGCCTTTCCATCGCAGGAAAAAACTTTAACCGGCTCCTGGTTCGGAGGCAGCTATGCCCCGCGTGATGTACCGCGGTTGATCGCGCTATGGGAACACCACCAGTTACAGTTGGCGCCTTTAATTCAACATCGGTATGACTTAGCGTTCGTTGAGACGGCCGTGCAAGAGCTCCAGCACCATCCCGCAGGTCGCAGCCTCTTGCGCATCACCCACTCGTCCGGTGTATCACGCGCCACATCAGATTCCTAGGAGGATGGATTCATGCCGATTTTTTCCACCACTGAAGCATTGGAAACCGTATTGGGGGGGTTCTTTGAACGGTTGCGGTTTGTCGAGCAAGCCTACCTCATTTATCAAATTGGCGGGACCATGGAGTTCGTATTCCGAAAGCCGGATGCGCGGATCCGATGGATTCCTCAACCCGAAGAGGCGGTCGCCCCCTTTGCCGTGGAGTATGGAGAGGCCACGGCACCTGTTTTACTGACGTTTGAGCAAGATGGCGATACAGCGCATCGATTTTGGCTGGGGCGGATAAATTTACAGCAAGCGTTAGCCCGCCAACAGGTCATTGCCCGCGGTCCTCTCTCGCGCGCCATGAAACTCATTCCGCATCTGGACGAAATTTATCCGCTTTATGCGGATTATCTGCATGAGATAGGGCACGATGAATGGATCGGATCGGTACGGCCATGACCTCCGCGCTACAAGATCTGTGGGTCGAGGGATCTCCCCATCCGGGGCATGGCGTACCGTTGCCCGTGATCTCACCCTCCACGGGGGCAGTGATCGCCGAGGTCTCCACGCCCACACCCGAAGAAGTTGATGGCGCTTGTGCCCTTGCGCTGGCGGCACACCAGGACCGCCGTTGGCGCCGGTTGCCTCCTCTGGAGCGACAACGTATTCTAATGCAGGCGGGGGCGTTAATACGAGCCGAAGATCGCACCCTAGCCCAGGGAATTGCCGAAGAAATGGGGATGCCCGTGGGGGCGGCACGATTTATTGAAGTACCCTTTGCGGCCGCGACGTTCGAATATTACGCGGGGCTGATCCCGCAAATTCACGGGGACACCCTGCCGATGGATATTCCCGGCGCCCCACCCGCGTACTTGGCCTATACGTTGCGACAACCGGTGGGGGTCTGTGGGTTGATTACCCCGTGGAATTTCCCGCTATTGTTGCCCTCCTGGAAAATTGCGGCAGCCTTAGCCGCAGGCTGTGCGGTCATTCTTAAGCCGGCGCCCGAATCCCCGCTGACCGCCTTACGGCTGGCCGTTCTGCTGCAAAAGGCAGGGGTGCCCGACGGGGTGGTGACGGTCTTGCCCGGGGATGATCGGGTCGGGGTAGCCCTGGTGCAACACCCCTCAGTGGCTAAGATCGCCGTAACCGGCGACATCGCTACAGGCCAAGC
>PXYW01000055.1 GCA_003023695.1 Sulfobacillus benefaciens
GATATTGGTGCCCCAATGGCAAGTATTCCGGACACCTCATCAGGATATAGCGCCCCATATGCCAAAGCCATCATGCCGCCCATGGACCCGCCTACTACCAGGTAGGGTTTGGGAATAGACAAGGTCTCGATCAGACGGTGCTGGGCCCTCACCATATCGAATAGACTAAGATTGGGAAAATACCCTCCATAGGGAGTCCCTTCTTCGCTTAAAGAACTAGGACCTGTAGTGCCCATAGCTCCCCCTAGCACATTGCTAGCCACCACATGATACTGGTGCAAATCAATAGCCTTACCGTAACCTACTACCCCATCCCACCAACCTGCGTGGTCCTGGTAAGTATGGCGCGCCACATGGCTATCCCCTGTCAAAGCGTGAAATACCACGATGGTGGGCCGATCTGGCTGACCCCACTCTTCGTATGCTATGAGCAGGTTGGGCAACACTGCCCCGGAATCCAGAGCAAATGGCTCTGGCCACCATTGGAACTGCACTCGGGGCCAGGGAAAACCTTGTTGTTGCTGCCACGGCCACACTGGATAAGGATACTTGGTGAGTTTCATAATAGGTCTATGCTAGCATAAAGTGGGTCAACTCCATGCATGTTTTGCACCGCCAGAAGGAGACAATCTTTGCCGCCTGGCGCTTCCCTGATAACGCTTGACACTGTTTGTCTGAGCGCTTACACTATGTATAAAATTTCATCGAGTTTCATGACGATGATAGAGCCTATAGCCAGTATGGAGAACCTAAGCGAGCGGTGTTTGGTGCAAGGCCGCAAATCCATTGGCTGTCCCAGCCCTTGAGTCCCTTAATTCGGCGGTGGTCACCCGTTATCCTGGCAAACAAGTGATAGAGCGTAAGCCCTATAACTAAGGTGGTACCACGTGATCCCGATGCGTCCTTAGGCGCACGGGTATTTTTTATGTCCACAGCAGAGGGGGTCGCACAAATGGCGAACGCTCGGGTAGTTATTGTAGGTTCTGGTAATTTATCACACGCGCTGGTGTCACGATGGCTAAGTTCTCCTCACATTGCTCATTTGAAGGTCTTGGCGCGCTCCGATCGCTATCGGGTCAAAGGCTGGTCCGCGGCTGCGATGGAACTTGTGACCTATGACGATAGCTGTTTGTCAGAGGCAGACATTGTGGTATTGTCAGTCAAACCCAAAGACGCGCCAGCCGCGTTGGATCATATAGCTCGTGTCGCCCCCGACTTGCCCATTCTGGTGTCGGTCGCTGCCGGAATCTCCATTGCGACGATTCGAAGCGCCCTGCCTCATAGCGGCATTGTCAGGACCATGCCTAATATTTGCTCACAAGTCGGTCGATCAGTGACCGGGGTTTCCTTTGACGGGGTTCTGCCCTCACAACGGACCATGGTGTTAGACTTGCTTCATGAGTTAGGAGAGACTGTCGAGACACCGGAATCCTTATTGGACCCGATGACGGCCCTTTTCGGCAGCGGTCCTGCATATGTCTTAATGTTTTTGCGTTCCATCGTGGATACCGCGATTAAGTTCGGCTTGGATCAGGATACCGCAAGGCAACTGGCTTTGCAGATGGTTTTAGGCACCAGTGAACTCGCATTGGCCCAATCACAAGATTCATTGGAGCATATTGTGAGCCGGGTAGTGTCACCGGGAGGAACCACGGAGGCGATGCTAAAAGTGCTTGAATCCCAAGGATGGCAAGACATTATGGAATCGGCGCTCTACGCGGCAGGAGAACGCGCCATCGAGTTAGGCAGTTTGGAGCCAGCCAGGGGCCGCGCTTAAGTTCGCGCGACCACTGCGACGGCTAGGGCTCCAACCAGGCCAGAGTCCTGTCCCAAACCGGCCAAAACAATGTCCGTTGCCTGATATAAAGCCGGAAGACTAAATTGACCGGTATATTGCTTAATCAAAGGCAACCACATATCGCCATTTTCCATCACACCGCCTCCCAAGACAATGCGTTCCGGGTTTTGCACGTTTACCATAATGGACAGTCCTCTCCCCAAGTTGCGAGCCGCCTCATCAATGATGTTGCCACACACTGTATCCCCTGCCTGGGCTCCGGCAAATACTGCGGGAGCGTCAATCCGATCGACGTTTTGAAGGTAATGGCTCTGATTCTTTTGCTCCGCGCCAATTCGGGCAATCGCAGTGCCAGACGCCAAGGTCTCCAGACACCCATGGTTGCCACAATGACACAAGGGTCCGCCGGGCTCGATAACCACATGACCCAATTCACCCGCATTGCCCTGCGCTCCTCCATAGAGTTGTCCATTGGCCACAATACCCGAGCCAATGCCTGTAGACACTGTAACATACACCATATTGCGAGTGCCCTTGCCAGCCCCGAACATCCACTCCCCCATCCCGGCGGCAGTGGCGTCATTTTCCACCCGGCACGGCTTTTGCAATAAGCTCTCAAGCCCCGCCACCAAATTAATGCCTTCCCATTCGGGAAGGTTCGCAGTGCGTAGTAGCGTGCCGTGATCCAATGGCCCTGGGGAACCCACTCCAATCGCCGCTAAATCATTCACGGTAATCTGTTGGCGGTCGCACAATCGACCAATCTCTTTTGCAATTCTCTGAATACCTATAGCGCCTTGTACGGCTTCTTTGGTTGGAAATCTCTCTTCTAGTACAATTTGACCATTTTCGTTTCCCAGTCCTACCGCAATTTTGGTGCCGCCGATGTCCACCCCAGCAAAATACGCCATTTGTCTCAAACCCCCCTCGCAAATCTGTCACTGCCTTCTATAATGGGCGAAGTTGCCATATCCGACAAGGACGACTACAATTCTCAGTAGACATCATAGGCGTATAAGCCGCGCTAAACTACACACAGTACTTCCGGGTTACTTCTTTTCCGCAAATCGCCATTAAGGAGAGGAATCATGGATCACGCCAACTTAGATCTATTATCGATCAACACCATCCGCACACTGGCCATGGATGCGGTGGAGAAGGCAAAGTCAGGTCACCCCGGCCTTCCCATGGGAGCGGCCCCAACCGCCTATACACTCTGGACCCGATTTTTAAAGCACAGTCCGCAAAACCCGCATTGGAACAACCGTGACCGATTTATCTTGTCCGCTGGCCACGGATCCATGCTTTTGTATGCCCTACTACACCTCACGGGATACGATTTGACATTGGACGATATCAAATCATTCCGGCAATTGGGCTCAAAAACCCCAGGCCACCCGGAGTATGGACATACCGCTGGCGTAGAAACCACCACGGGACCGCTCGGCCAAGGGTTTGCCACCGGCGTCGGTATGGCTATCGCCGAACGATTCCTGGCTGCCCGATATAACCGTCCCAACTTCCCCATTGTAGACCACTATACTTATGCGCTGGTTTCCGATGGAGACCTAATGGAGGGTATAAGCAGTGAAGCCGCTTCACTGGCAGGCCACCTGGCATTGGGCAAGATGATCTACTTGTATGACGATAACCACATTTCCATTGAAGGCAACACCGAAATTGCCTTTACCGAGGATGTTTTGGAACGGTTTAATGCCTATGGCTGGCATACTCAACGGGTCACCGACGGCAACGACATTGAAGCCATTCAAGCCGCCATCACGGCGGCGCAGCAAGAGACCCAGCGACCCAGCCTTATCGCGGTTCGAACCCACATTGGTTTTGGCAGTCCCCATAAGCAAGACACCGAAAAGGCGCATGGTTCGCCTCTAGGTGCTGAAGAAATTCGCCTTACTAAGGAAGCTTACGGATGGCCCGAAGATCGGGACTTTTATATTCCGGACGCGGTGTTGTCTCATATGCGCCAAGCCGTAGCCAATGGCAACGAGTGGGAGTCTGAGTGGGAGCGGATGAAATCCGCCTGGGCTGCCCAATACCCGGATCTCAACCGCGAATATGATGCCATTATGGATAACGAATTGCCTGAGGATGTCTTTCGCGATTTACCCCAATTTGACGTAGGAACCAATCTAGAAACCCGGGCTGTTTCCGGAAAAGTGCTAAATGCTTTGGCACCACACCTGCCCACCTTGATCGGCGGATCTGCCGACCTCGCCAGTTCTAATAATACGCATTTGGATGGCTTCGAGTCGTTTTCACCGACAACGCCTGAAGGGCGCAATATGCACTTCGGTGTCCGGGAACACGCCATGGGCGCGGCCTTAAATGGCATGTCGCTACATGGTGGACTGCATCCATACGGTGGCACGTTCCTTATCTTTTCCGACTACATGCGCCCTGCCATAAGACTGGCGGCACTCATGAAACAACCCGTCACCTATGTCTTTACCCACGACTCGATTGGTCTCGGGGAAGATGGCCCGACGCACCAACCGGTCGAGCAGCTAGCCTCCTTGCGAGCCATCCCCAACTTGTATGTGATACGCCCCGCGGACGCCAACGAAACTCGCGAAGCCTGGAAAATCGCCCTCACCAGCCGCACCCATCCCGTGGCTATGGCGTTGACCCGGCAAAAGGTGCCCACCTTGACTACCAGTGAACTTAGTGAAAACCTGGCCCGTGGTGCCTACATCCTCGAACAAAATAGCGAACATCCGGAAATCATTTTAATGGGCACCGGTTCTGAACTGCAGCTTTGTCATGAGGCATACCGGCAATTGATTCAAGAAGGATATCAAGTCCGGGTGGTCAGTTTCCCTTGTTGGGAACTGTTTGCTGAACAGCCACAAAGTTACCAAGACCAAGTTCTGCCACCTCATGTACACCGGCGCATTGCCGTTGAAGCCGCCACCAGCTTTGGTTGGGACCGTTACGTCGGTGCCTCGGGAGCCGTTATCGGCCTGGACACTTTTGGCGCCTCAGGGCCTATCGGCGATTTGATGAAATTCTTCGGCTTCACCGTCGATAATGTACTTAGCGTCGCACGACGTTTGTTAACCACACAATCTTAAAACCCCGGGAGGGTTGACAATGGGCAATTTCATTACGGAAATCAACCAGTTAGGCCAAAGCATATGGTATGACAACATCCGTCGCGGACTTATTGAATCCGGCGAGTTGGGCGAGCTCATTAGTCAAGGCATAAGCGGGGTCACATCCAATCCTACAATCTTCGAAAAAGCCATTAATGGCTCGTCGGATTATGATGCGGCAATTAGCAAGCTTGTCGCGGATAATCGCACCTTGGATGAAATCTATGACGCCCTTACAATGGACGACATTGCCCGAGGCGCTGATTTGCTGCGTCCCGTGTATGACCGCACGCAAGCCCTTGACGGCTATATCAGCATTGAAGTGCCTCCCACATTGGCTGCGGATACGGAATCCACAATCAAAGAAGCCCGCCGGCTGTTTTACACATTGGGAAAACCTAATGTGATGATTAAAGTGCCGGCCACTCCCGAAGGGATCCCTGCCATTCGGCAGTTGATTCACGATGGGATCAATATCAACGTCACCTTAATTTTCAGTTTAGATTCCTACGCCCAGGTGATTGATGCCTACATGTCCGGATTGGAAGATCGGTTGGCAGAAAATCAGCCGCTAGAACGCATCGCCTCCGTCGCCAGTTTCTTTGTCAGCCGGCTAGACACTTTGGTTGATAAATTAATCGAGCAACGCCATTTGCCCAAAGAATTGGCGGGAAAAGCGGCCATCGCCAACGCAAAACTGGCCTACAAATTGTTTCTGGAACGATTTGAGGCGCCGAGATTTCAACGTCTAAAGGCGGCTGGCGCTTTTGTGCAACGCCCCCTTTGGGCCTCGACCAGCACAAAAAATCCCAGCTACCCAGATCTCCTGTATGTCGACTCGTTGATAGGGCCGGATACGGTGAACACCTTGCCCCCACAAACCGTGAGTGCGGTATTGGACCACGCTCGACCCCAGCGCACTGTCGATCAAGACTTTGCAACCGAGGCACGCCTCATCGCTAATCTAGAAGCCCAGGGGATTTCGATGCAAGCGGTGACCCGGCAACTGTTGGAAGAAGGCGTGGCCAGTTTTGAACAGTCCTTCATCACTCTCTACCGAGGATTAGCAAGAAAACGCGCTCGTCTCATGCTGCACCAAAACCCAGGCCGCCTACATCCTGCGCCTGCCATCACCCAGGACATGTTAACCCAATTGGAGCAAGAAAACGCGGTGGCCCGTGTCTGGCAACACGATGCATCATTGTGGAAGACGGAACCCGACCATCAAAAAATTATCCAAAATGCGTTGGGATGGCTAGACGTAGCCAATGCTGTTAAAGACGACCTGCCACGACTGGTGGCCCTACGCCAGACGCTGATGAAAGAAGGGTATACCCAGGCTGTCGTATTAGGAATGGGGGGCAGCAGCCTCATTTCCGATGTTATTGCCCATGCGTTCCCTTCGGCACCGGGACTCAAACTGCAAATATTGGACACCACCCACCCCGTTGCCATAGAGGCTTTAAGTCGTTCCCTGCCGCTCGGCAACACCCTGTTTTTGGTGGCCAGCAAATCCGGCACAACTACCGAACCCAATACCTTTTACCATTATTTCTGGGAGCAGGTAAAAAGCCAGGGCTTAGACCCAGGCCCTCACTTCGTAGCCATCACCGACCCGGGTACTACTCTAGCCAAGGAAGCACACGATCGCAAATTCCGGGAGGTCTTTTTAAATCCGGCCGATATCGGCGGCCGTTACTCCGCGCTCTCCTGGTTTGGTATGGTCCCTGCCACGTTGTCAGGCGTTGACACGGAAGCGCTGCTCGAACGCAGCCAAGACATGATGGAAGCATGCCGCACAGCAGATCCGGCCACAAATCCTGGCGCCTACCTAGGGGCAGTGATGGGTTCCCTGGCCAAATCGGGCCGCAACAAGGTGACCATTATGATTCCTGGAGCAGTAGGCCAGCTAGGCGATTGGATCGAACAGCTATTGGCGGAGTCTACTGGGAAAGAGGGCACGGGGCTAGTGCCTATTGCTCATGAACCCTTAATGCCCTTGAATCACTACTCGAATGACCGCCTTTTTGTCGGATATTTGTCCCCAGAACATCGCGACCCGGAACTCGAAAAAATTTGGGAAGGGCTCAGAGAACTGGGACACCCAGTATTGTTGCTGCCATTACCCGATACGATGCAACTAGGCGGTGAATTCTTCCGTTGGGAATTCGCCACCGCGATTGCTGGCAGCATTTTAGGCATTGACGCATTTGACCAACCCAACGTGCAAGAAAGCAAAGAAAACACCAAGCACGTATTAGAGCAATATCAATCTCAAGGACGCCTTCCTGATACCGGAGAAGGATTTCAAGATCATGGCGCATCGGTGTCGTACCACGGTGTCGAGGTCATCAATAAAACCCTTGCGGGTGCCTTGGAAGCGTTATTAACCAACGCCAAACCGAGCGATTTTGTCGCGCTGATGGGATATCTAGATCCATCACCGGAACACTGGCAACTCCTGCAAAAATTGCGCCAGGCCGTTGGATTAAGCAGTCAATTGCCCACATCATTGGGTTTTGGGCCACGCTTTCTTCACAGCACCGGTCAATTGTTTAAGGGCGGCGCAAATCAGGGGTTGTTTTTGCAAATTGTTGCGGATTATGGGCCCGGAGTCCCCATTCCTACGGAATCGTTCGATTTTCGAATCCTAATCTTGGCGCAGGCGCTAGGTGACTACCAATCGCTGGTCAATCATGGACGGCGTGTGGTGCGCATTGTAATTGCCGGAACACCAGACCATGTGTTAAACGAATTGGCGCAAGCCGCAGAATCCATCGTTATGAAATGAGGTGCATCGACCGATGCAAATTGGCATGATTGGACTAGGCAGGATGGGCGGAAACATGGTAGAACGCCTCCTCCATGGAGGGCACAGGGTCGCGGCTTTTGATCGCGACCCCAAGGCTGTGGAACATATCGCAACTTTGGGTGCTACCCCCTGTAAAACACTCGACATCCTGGTGGCAAACTTGACGTCTCCCCGTGTAGTGTGGGTCATGGTGCCATCAGGCGAACCCACAGAATCTACGATCTTGCAGTTGTTAGAGCTGTTGTCCCCAGGAGACATCATCATTGACGGAGGCAATTCCAATTTCCGTGATTCGATGCGCCGGGCCGAGATGACCGCCCAACACGGAGTCAAATTTTGTGATGCCGGCACCAGCGGAGGGGTTTGGGGATTAAAGAACGGTTATTGTCTCATGGTCGGCGGCCCCGACGACGCGGTGCATTATGTTGAGCCTGTGTTCAAAACTTTAGCCCCGCCTGACGGCTATCTGCATACTGGTCCCGTGGGCTCGGGCCATTTTGTAAAAATGGTGCATAATGGCATCGAATATGGGTTACTGGCGGCTTATGGCGAAGGATTTGAAGTGATGAAACAGTCGCAGTTCTCTCTGGACTTACCGGCCATCAGTGAATTATGGAATCACGGCAGCGTAGTGCGTTCCTGGCTTTTAGAACTGCTTTCGGATGCCTATAGCAAAAACCCTGATTTGAAAAACATCCGCGGTTATGTGGAGGATTCCGGCGAAGGCCGATGGACTGTTATGGAAGCCATCAACGAAAATGTGCCCTCTCCAGTCATCACCCTGTCTTTGCTGTCTCGCATCGCCTCACGGCAGGAAGAGTCTTATAGCGCTAAAGTGATTGCAGCTCTGCGCAATGAGTTTGGCGGCCATGCCATAAAGCCCGAATAAGACCTGATAGAGAGATTGGGGACAAACACCATGAGCACAGCAATTATGGAAAAACCGATGGCGAATCCGTTACGCGAGGGGCTTGTCGATGGCCGGCGGCCCCAGCCGTTTACCTTAGTCATTTTTGGCGCCGCGGGTGATTTGGCGCACCGCAAGTTATTTCCTGCCCTATATAATCTGATGTTGGATCGGCTGCTGCCTGCCCACTTCAACATCGTCGGTTTGGCCCGTCATCCTTATTCCGATCAAGAATTTCGCAAAGAAATTGAGGAATCGATTCGCCACTACTCCAGACGCCCGTGGGATGCAGGAGAATTTTCCCGTTTTGCCGATGAAATCCATTATGTGACCGCTAATTTCGACGATGCCGAGGCATATCGTCAGTTGGCGGCCATCTTGCAAGGCATTGCTGACAGGACCCATATGCCGCAAAACCACTTGTTTTACATGGCGACGCCACCCAGTTTCTATCCGATAATTGCCCAGAATTTAGGAGCAGCCGGACTGAATAAACCGAAGCAGGAGTCCGATTGGGTGCGGATCATTGTGGAAAAACCCTTTGGACGTGATTTGGCATCGGCACAAGACCTTAACAACGATTTGCACCAAGTCTTTGACGAACGCCAGATTTTTCGCATTGATCACTATCTGGGCAAAGAAACTGTGCAAAACATCTTAGTGTTTCGATTTGCCAACGGTATTTTTGAACCTCTATGGAATCATCAGTACATCGACCATGTGCAAATTACGGTGGCCGAATCGCTCGGTGTCGAAGGGCGCGGCTCATACTACGACAATGCCGGTGCTATTCGCGATATGGTGCAAAACCACATGTTGCAGTTGGTTTCTCTCATGGCCATGGAACCTCCGGTCGCATTTGAAGCCGATGCGGTGCGAGACGAAAAGGTCAAAGTGCTTCGTGCCATTCGGCCGTTTTCCACCCGCGATATCTCGGAATACACTGTACGGGGACAATATGAAAGCGGGTTTATTGATGGTTCTCCGGTTCCCGGGTTCCTAGATGAGCCTGATATTGCGTCGGACAGTCGTACCGACACCTTCGTTGCGATGAGACTCTTGATCGATAACTGGCGTTGGGCCGGGGTGCCCTTTTACCTGAGAACCGGCAAGCGGTTGGCCAAGCGCGCCACCGAAATTGCTGTGCAATTCAAAACCGCTCCGCACCGCTTTTTTAGTCAAACTGCTACTCCGGAATTGGAGCCCAACGTATTGACCTTAAAAATCCAACCGGATGAGGGCATCGCCCTGCGGTTCGGCGCCAAGGTTCCAGGGCCCGTCGTGCGCATTCGTACAGTAAACATGGAGTTTCTTTATGGCACCTCCTTTGCCGATGCCGCTCCGGAAGCCTATGAAAGATTATTGTTGGACGCCATGATCGGGGATTCCACTCTCTTTACCCGTAAAGACGAAGTAGAATCTGCGTGGACATTGGTCACTTCGATTCTCAACGGTTGGGCTCGCGCTAAGAATCCCATCCCCACCTACGAATCGGGGAGCTGGGGTCCTCAAGAAGCCGAACAATTAATTGCACGGGATGGATTTCGCTGGAGACGACCCTAGCCCGTGGTTTCCCATCATTATTTGACCGAGGAAGGTGGGCCATGGCCAATTCAGAAATGATTTCGTGGTCAGCGGACGATTTAGACGGGCCCTCGCTTCTTAATGCCTTGGGTTCTGTCGTCCCTGATGCACTAGATGGAGCAAAGCCAATCGTTGCAACCGTGCTGACTTTAGGTTTATATGTCAAAGGCGTGTCATCACCTAAATGGGTAAGTCTGGCTCAAGAACTAGCTAAACAGCATCCCTCGCGCATTTTGGTGATTAACCCGACCACCCAAGACGGACAACCTCGACTCGATGTGGCTATCTCGGCCACGGTAGCTGAGCGCGGCCAAGGCGAAACTCCGACCCTGTTTTCCGAATGTGTGGAGTTAAATTTAAAGGGAGGCCTTGCGACTCATTGGATTGACTTCTTGCAACCGCTTATCAGGCCAGGGCTGCCAGCCTATTTGTGGTGGCTAGTGACTCCCCCTGGCCCTGATTTTCGCTGGGACCTGCTGAGTACCTCCGGTTTTACCCATCTAGTTATCGACAGCAAAACCGAAAATTGGCGCCAGTGGTTGCCCAGTTTGCGCCAAGCACTTGCTTACCATATGCATGTAGACGACCTGGAATGGCAAAGGCTGCGGGATTTGCGCCACCACTGGGCTCAGTTAACAGATGAGCCCCGGGTGCTGAAAACATTGCTTAATATGGAATCGATAGAGGTTACCGCCCCGAATCCTCGTTGGAGCCAATGGATATGGTGGGTAACTTGGATTGCCAGCAGATTAGGTTGGAATTTGGTATTGGACCACGACCGCACCCCCTCCGCCATTGAAACGGACCTCGGGCCGGTTCCCATTATGGTGGCAGAAAGTCCAGACACCACAGTGACTATTGTCTCGGACAATGTGCGGGTTACTACCCAGATCAGTCAACCCACCTTAAAAAGTGTTGCCTATCATGGCGATACCGCCATTTTGACTCTGGACGAACATCGGATTGCAACATCTCTACAAGAAGATATGCATAACATTTTGAATCGGGGCCATGACGTTTTGTTTTCTCAAACATTGCAATGCCTGCTGGCTGCCGAGGATTCCTTAGGGGGAACATTGGATGCCTAGTCCTATTGTTATCCATCAACATGTCACCAGTACCGTAGTGGTAGAGGAATTGGCCGGTTGGATTGTGGCGCAAGCCAATGAGGCCATTGCCCAACGAGGATATTTTCGTTGGGCCTTATCAGGCGGCGGCACCCCACAACAGTTGTATTCGTTGATGTCCCAAGATACCTGGCAACGAAAGCTGCCTTGGAATCGCACGGCGTTATTCTTCGGCGATGAACGCGACGTGCCTCCCACCCACCTTCAAAGCAACTACCGCATGGTCAACCATGCGCTCTTGTCCTCATTGCTTACGCCTGTATGGGTTATGGGGCGATGGCATACCGAAGCATCCCCCGGGGAGGCTTTGGCACTAATGGAAAATCAATTGCAGAAATATTTACCGCGAGTTCCCGGTCAAGCACCCCAATTTGATGTGGTGTTGTTAGGCTTAGGAACCGAAGGACACACTGCGTCCCTATTCCCTGACTCGCCGGTGCTTGCCAGTGAGCGGTGGGTCGAGCATGTGTTTGTCCCTAGTCAAGACATGTGGCGGTATACATTAACCCTAAACACCATCAACCAGGCACGGCACTGTGCATTTCTGGTTACCGGCTCTACCAAGGCTGAGATTGTCCGGGACATTATCAATCGCCAGTCCCCCAATCTCCCCGCGTCTTTGGTTGAACCCCGCGATGGCCAGATTCATTGGTTCATAGATGACGCCAGTGCAGCCCTCCTGGAGGCGCGTCCATGATCGCGGTTCAGCCCGAAAATGCAGTCTTTCTGCTGCTGTCGTTTGAAGGACCCGATCCCTATTCCTTGGCCGGAGGGCTTGGCGTACGGATGACGGGATTAGCCCAGGCATTGGCGAACCGCGGATTTGACACCCATTTGGTGTTTTACGGCGATCCCTTTCTGCCTTCATCTGAAGACCGGGGCACTTTACGCTTATATCGCTGGGGCCAGCACCTTTCCCGTCAATTTCCCTTGGGCGTCTATCACGGCGAACAAGAAAAGCTCCAACACTTGACGGACACTTTCCCCGAATTTGCCACCGCACTTACTAGTGATGTAGCATCGCAACACAAACGGCTCATCGTGATGGCGGAAGATTGGCAGACGGTTCCCGCGCTTTTGGAAACCAGTGACCATCTTTGGCGTCACGGGCTCCGGGCCCATGCCACCCTAATTTGGAATGCCAATAACATTATTGGGTTTGACAACATTGACTGGCATCGTCTGGCATTTGTTTCCCATTTAACGACCGTCAGCCGATTCATGAAACATACCATGTGGAACTATCAGGTCAATCCCACCGTCATTCCCAACGGATTGGGTTTAGACGCATACAAGGTGGCCCCCGACGGCAAAAATCCGTTGCAATCCCTTCAGAGCGACTTGACACTTGTCAAGGTGGCTCGGTTCGATCCCGACAAACGATGGGTGATGGCCGTGGATGCTATTGCTTCGTTAAAATCGCAAAACATTAAAGTCCGGGCTTTGGTGCGCGGGGGCATGGAATCCTACGGTAATCAGGTGCGTGATCATGCTCGGCACCGCGGTCTGATTTGGGAACCAGTGTCGTATAAAATGGGATGGGAAGAGGATCTAGCCCAGATTACTGCTGACGTGATCGAAGTCGTCAACCGTATCCCTGATCCGGTGCTGCGCGGACTATATCATTTTGCCGACGGCGTCTTGGCCAATTCGGGAATGGAGCCCTTTGGTTTAGTGGGCTTGGAAGTGATGGCGCAAGGGGGGATTGCTATAACCGGGGCTACCGGAGAAGATTATGTCATCCCTTACTACAATGCGTTAGTAGTCGATACCGATGACCCGGAAGAGATGGCACATCACGGGCTGTTATTGATGCAAAACCCCACATTGGCATCCAGCATTCGTGCCCACGGACCAGTTACCGCCGAACAATATCGTTGGGATCGAGTGGTCGACGGCTTGTTGTATCGTGTTGCCGATTTTTATACCCATTTAAAATAACATGGCATTCATAAGGGGCGAAAGCGCATGGTGCATTTGGTAATATTTGATATCGACGGCACGTTACTCAATGCCAAGGGTGCCGGTAGACGGGCTCTGGAACGTGCATTTGCTCAACGGTTCGGTGTCTTGGATGCCTTCCGCGACTTAAGCTTTGCGGGAGCAACCGACTCATCTCTGATTCAGCAAGCGGCATCGCGATCGGGTAAAACCTTAAGCAATGAAGATTGGCTGTCATTGAAACATCAATTTTTGTCCTACCTTAAAGAAGAACTGGACAAGAATCCAGGAACAGTAATGCCTGGATTGCCCGATTTGCTTTTCGTTCTGCAATCAGAAGGATTTTTTCTCGCCTTGGCAACCGGAAACTTCAAAGCGACAGGGTATCAAAAACTCGCACCTTTTGGACTCGCCGGATTTTTTCCGGTGGGCGGGTTTGCAGAATCTGGTATCAACCGCGACCAGGTTGTTGCTGAGGCCATTAAACAATCGTTAGCCCATTATCGGATTCATCCCGACCGCATCACCTTGATTGGTGACACACCGCAGGATGTTGCGGCCGCCTATACCAACGGGATTCGCAGCATAGCGGTGGCCACTGGACCTTTTTCGTTGCAGGAATTAGAGCAGCACCATCCAGATGTGGTGATATCCGACTTATCTAGCGTTGAACGTGTCCTGGGTGCTCTTCAATCATGACCGGATTTCATTACGGATACGGATATCCTCCCCAAGCCACTTCCGCTCGCTGGGAGTGGCTTCCTCGTTATCCGTCGCGAAAAACCACCCACCCCCTGGAAATTTTGTTGCTGACATCGGAAGT
This sequence comes from Sulfobacillus benefaciens, assembly GCA_003023695.1. Lineage (GTDB taxonomy): Bacteria > Bacillota > Sulfobacillia > Sulfobacillales > Sulfobacillaceae > Sulfobacillus_C > Sulfobacillus_C benefaciens_A. Next base: position 14,106 of record PXYW01000055.1, read on the forward strand.
GCCGCCATATTTTCGTGGCGGGTTGGGCCGCCACGTGGACCGTTTGGCCCGATATTTGATGTCACGCGGCCACTTGGTCCATGTCCTATCACCCTACCCAGCAGATGATAGATTGCCATATCCTGTGAGCTCTTTAGACCTCTTTATAGAATCCCTGCCCCTTAACCTAGGCCATCAGACGGTCGTGCATGTCCACGATATCGGTCTCTGGCCGCAAGGGAGCATATTAGCCAATGCCTTGCATTCACCCCTCCTGACCACATGGCACACGCTGTATGCATCATGGGTCCAGCATGTGTCACTAATTCCCGAGGCGCAAACTATGGATTTTGAGCGTATGGTACTAGGGGCGGGTGGGTATCACATATGGGTCAGCCAATTTCTATTATCGGAGGCTCAGGCCTTTTACCAATATCACTCCGCATCTGGTCATGACTGGGTCATCGGCAGCGGAATCTCATTTCCCCAAGTCGACTTCTCAGCAGAGGTCAAAGGCTTCCCGGACCTGCTATATTTTGGCCGACTTGAGGTCGAGAAGGGAATCGATTGGATTTTCCACGCACTTTCTGGTTTAATTAGTCGAAATCGGCATTTCCAAGCAGTTCTTTGTGGTACCGGGTCCATGCAGGAGCAAATAAGGAGTCTGATTCACATGGAAGGTTGGACAAATAACGTATATGCGCCAGGACTCATCGGTGACAGCGAGCTAGCACGCTATCTCTCCACTGCTTCATTGGCTGTTCTTCCCTCTCGCTTTGAACCGTTTGGGTTGACGGCCTTGGAGTCAATGGCCTCAGGCGTGGCGACCATTGTTGGCCCGGCAGCAGGATATCGGGAATTTGCCCTACCTGGGCTAAATTGCCTTCAAGCCACAGACGCCACGGCTTTGATGGACATGGTGCAATATCTTTTATCTCATCCCGATCGCCGTCGAGAGTTAGGCCACAGAGGAGCCCAGTTGTCTTCGGAATGGAACTGGACGAAGATCGGCCAAAAGATTGAAGACGTTTACCATCGAATTTTGGCAACCGGAGATTTTGTTGCAACACGCGAGGACAAACTATGAGCCGGCCTATTATTATTGGAAACGGACATCTCACCGTCGGATTTGATGGTGCACTGCAAATGCGTGACCTCTATTTCCCCCATGTAGGGCAATGGAATCACGCAAATGGCTATCCTAGCCGATTCGGTGTGCAAGTCGACGACCACTTTAGCTGGGTGCACGACGGCAACACGTGGACTCAATTGCAAGATTATGTGCCTGACACGCTGGTCTCCGTGACCGCGTTGGACAGCGCATCGCTCGGCGTGTCCCTCGTTGTCAAAGACGGTGTCACTATGTCCGATAACATTTGGATTCGCCAAGTAGAAGTGTCAAACCATCAACAGGTCCCTAAAGAAATTCGATTATTCTTCCATACCGATCTCTCATTGGGCGAAACTGAAGTGGGCGATACCGTCCTCTATAACCCCGAGTTGCAAGCATTATACCATTACAAAAAAAATTGGCATGTAGTGATTGGCGGCAACGGACCCCATTCTACCTTGCATCAGTGGTCCTGCGGCGTCAAACGCTTTAACGGTCATGAAGGCACCTGGCGTGATGCAGAAGATGGCCGCTTAGAAAAAAACCCCATAGTCCAGGGTTCAGTGGACTCAGTATTAAGCGTGCGCATCACAGTCCCCCCAATGGAAAGAGAATACGTTTATTTCTGGCTGGTTGCAGGAGAGTCTCGCGACGATGTGGAGGCCCTACACCACAAAGTTTTGAGTCTGACGCCTGGCCGCCTTTTGGAACGTACCGAGTCCTACTGGCGGCACTGGCTAAGGCGTGGACGGTTGCCCGATTCTGTTCCGGAACCCATCCGCCAAGCCTATTCCAAGTCGCTGGTCTTTTGTCGCTCATTTGCCGACCATGCCGGAGGCATCCTCGCCGCCTTGGATTCTGATATCATGCAGTACAATCGCGACCACTATGCCTATGTTTGGCCCCGCGATGCCGCATTAGTCGCGTTGGCTATGCTGAACGCAGGATATCCGGAAGTCAGTCGCCAATTCTTTACCTTTGCCTCAAGAACCTTAAGCCGCCGCGGATATTTTTATCATAAATATAACCCTGACGGATCCGCTGGCTCTAGTTGGCATCCCTGGATCCAGGGAGAAGAGCCGAAACTTCCCATCCAAACCGATGAAACCGCCTTAGTACTCTTTTTATTGGGAAAGTACTTGGAGCAGACGGGTGATGTGGATACTATAAGGGAGCACTGGGAACGACTCGTGCAACCGGCCGCCCTATTTTTAGCCCACTACATTTATCCTGATTTGGGTTTGCCCAAACCTAGCTGGGATTTGTGGGAGGAGCGCTACGGGATTTTCACCTGGTCCACCGCCGCAACCATTGGGGCCCTTAAAGGTGCCGCCGTCATGGCAGAAGCATTGGGCGAGCCCATTGGACAATTCTTTCAGGAAACGGCAGTAGCCCTCACCCAAGGACTGGACCGCTACCTGTATTCACCGGCCTTGAATCACTTTCTTCGCGGGGTTTCAGTCGATGAATCTGATCTGTTTGACATGGATGCCACGCCTGATGCTTCCATTGCCGGAATCCGGTTGTTTGACGTGGTAGGAATTCACGATCCGCGGTCAAT
>PXYW01000056.1 GCA_003023695.1 Sulfobacillus benefaciens
TGACGGTTGAATGATGGATGGTACCTCTATTCAACCAAACACGGACAGGAATCGCTAACCGCAAATTCCACGAAATTCGGGACTATCTCCTATTGGGCTCTGGCCGCGTTTTTAGTGGTGGGCTGGGCGGTTACCCAGTGGGGTGTAAAAGAAGTGGATTCTCGTGCGCTGGATCTGCAGGATGCGCCCCAACATTGGCTGCGGGATATGTGGATTTCTCCGCGGCAATACCCTGACTTCTGGTGGGTATTTGGCACCCGATTGTTAGTGATGCTAGGATTTGCAACCCTGGAGAATTATCTATTCTACTACCTGAAATTCACCGCAAAAATTGCGAGTCCAGAGCCTATCGTGTTCGACATTCTTGCTCTCTTAACCTTAGGTTCGTTATTATCAGTGCTTGCCGCCGGATGGCTCAGTGATCGCCTCAAAAAACGAAAGGGAATGGTGGTGGTTGGCGGATTGCTTATGGGATTAACGGCGCTGGTCTTTGTCTTCACCCATAGTGTCACCTTAATATTAGTGATGGGCACAGTTTTTGGCTTCGGCTACGGCATTTACATGTCCACTGACTGGGCACTGGCTGTCGATGTTTTGCCCCCGGGCCGATCCGAAGGCCGTAGTATGGGTTTATGGCAGGCCTCTTTTAATTTGGCGCAAGTGGGCGCAGGGTTAATTGCTGGTGCCCTCGTAACGCCACTGGCCAACGTGATGAATCTCGGCATGGCCTATCGCATTCTCTTTATCGTCACGTTCTTATATTTCGTGTTAGGGTCGCTATTCATTCAAAAAGTCAAAACGGCACAATGATGAGGTGCTGCTTCTGACAGTACGATGTTTGGGCCAGGTTCCACTGTGGTTTCATTTTTGTTGGTAATTTATCTGGTTTTCAGGTGTTCCAGCAGGAAAATCGGGGGTACATTGTCGAATTGACTGATTCAAGTCTTTACAACGGGGGAATGGCTTGATGAAACTGCGCCCAGGATCTCGCCGTGCGTTAATGATTTTTGTTTTAGGTGCGACGATTCTTACCAGTGGGCCTGTGCATACCTCCGGCCGAGCCACCCGAAGATTTTTAGCGGTCGCCGACCATAGCTCATCATCGTTGGTTACCATCCAGACCACAGACCAAACCGAAGTTTTTGGGCCCAATATACTGTCAGCTGGTTCACGGGTGCGGATGGTGGGTTCTTGGCGCGGCACCGTTTTTTATGCGTCGCGCATCGAGCCTATTTAGCATTCTTGGGCTGGAATCTTGGACGTGGATTCCAGCAGGAAAAAACATATTTTGGTTTGGTTTCCCACCCTAGGCGGGAACAAACAAAGACACCGGGGCTTTGATGCCGGATCCACTGGCACGTTGCGCAAAAATGTACAGAGCGCTCAGATTTCTGTGGGCTATGATGATTGTCGACTGGCATTTGAATTCACCCTGGTCCCTCTGGATTATCTCAACCCTGCATTCCATGGTACTATGTCGGTGACATTAAGACGAGGTGAACGTTGTGGAACGACAGAAAAGAGGCATCCTGATCACGCATCAACACTGTCTCGACGGAGCCACCGCAGCCGTCGTAGGAATATCTTGTGGGTTAACCCCGATCTTTTGTGAGCCGGATCGCGTGGTTTCCACATTGGAATCCTTGCTGCCAGAGCCGGGTCCCGTATATTTAGCTGATGTATCGATTCCATCACAGCACTGGGAGCGTTTACGCAAATCTGTTACCTACCTTCTCGACCACCATCAAAGTGCGTTGCCGTTGCAAGGCGATATTAAGACCACCATCGATCTACGCCGATGTGGCAGTCACCTCATGTACGATTACGCGCTTGGTCAGGGATGGCTTCAACCCACACCACAGTGGCATCGCCTGATTCATGCGGTAGAGCGCTATGATTTATGGCAACCCGATCATGGCGAAGGCCAAAACTTAAATCGCCTCTTTTATGCCAAGGGGTTTCCCTGGTTTCAACAACGGTTTGTTTGGGGATGGACACCTTATGTGCCCTCAGAGGGCGAAGAGCTGGCTGTTTTGATCCGGGAAGAACAGGAATTTGTCAATCACCATCTACAGCGTGCAGAATTGCTATATGCCGGATCTTATCGGATAGCAGGAGTCTTTTTAGAAGCCGAAGGGCCTGTGAATGAAGTAGCCCACGCCTTGCTGTCTCAGGACGTGGACTTAGTGCTATTTCTCAAACCGGATGGCCGTGTCTCCGCCCGCAGCAGTCCAAAAATTGATGCCGCTCGCTTCATGGAGAGACAGTTTGCTGGAGGCGGTCATGCACGTGCAGCCGGGGGGAGGCTGCCATCCGATGTGGTAGCGTCCCCTGATACTTTACATGCGTTGTTGGAGACCATCGGCCCGGTACTAAGTGCTACCGCACTTTAAGCACCAATTTTCCCGTGGTTTGGTTAGTTGCCAATATACGGTGCGCCTCGCCGGCCTGCTCCCAAGGCATTATCCGATCAATGATCGGCTTTAGGCGCCCGGTGTTAAAATCCACCATTGTACGTCTAGCGAAGGTTTGCACGAGACGCATCTTGTCGTAGCTTGGCCGGGACCGCAGTGCCGTACCTCGAATGGTAAGGCGCCGATTGAGGATTTGCCCTAAATTAATTGTCGCCTCAGGTCCACTTAAGGTACCGACTATCACCAGGGTGCCACCTGCCGCCAGGCTTTGCAGGTTGCGTGACAAATAGCTTTGCCCTACAAAATCGATCACCGCCTGGACCCCTTGTCCCTGAGTCCACTGGTCAATGGCTTCCACAAAATCTTGATCTCGATAGTTGATGACCAGATGGGCTCCCAATTTACCCACAAATTGGCGTTTTTCTTCATTACCTACAGTTGCCGCGACTTGCAATCCAGCAGCCAGCGCCAACTGTACCGCAGCGGATCCCACACCTCCGGCGGCGGCGTGTATCAGCACACGATCCTCTGGCATTAGTTCGGCCTTATTCCATAATGCATCAAATGCAGTGAGATATACCTCAGGGATTGCTGCCGCATCGGTCAAATCGAGAGCTTCGGGAACTAACCAGGCCATATCTTCGGCAACCGCCACATATTGGGCATACCCGCCACCAGGCAATAGCGCCATGACCCTGTCTCCGATATTGAAGCCAATGACCCTTTCCCCTTTTGCCACCACTGTACCTGCGCATTCCAACCCCGGAATTTGGTAGCGAGGGGCCGGGGGTGGCGGCGGATACAAACCTTGCCGTTCTAATAAGTCAGCCCGATTGACCGCTGTCGCTGCAATTTCAATGAGAATCTCTTCCGAACCCACTTCGGGGCGCTCTATGTCCTGCAGCCGCAATACCTCTGGGCCGCCATACTCTTGCAGCACAATTGCTTTCACCAGCAACATCTCCTTATTTTTTACGGGTTTCCGGGACCATTGTTACCGCGGAAAGAAAATGCCCGATTCGTGGAACATCTTTCATGTGATATCATAAAATTTCTTCTTGGGTCTTGAAAGGCCGCAGGTTAGTTCGGAAAGGAGCGCGGTCCACTTGAACCAATCCCGCTTATCGTCAGGTCTGGTACTTGTCATGGCGCTTGCCACTGGGGCCAGTGTAGCCAATCTATGGTACAACCAACCATTACTCACATTGATGGCCGATACCTTTCACGTGTCTTCTTCGACTGCAGGCAGCATTTCCATGTTAACCCAAATAGGATACGCAGTCGGACTTATTGCCTTTGTTCCTTTGGCCGACTTGGTTGAACGAAAAAAGTTAATCTTAATTTTGTTGGGCGTGATTGCCCTAGTAAGTTTGATTGTGGCTGCATCGCCGATGTTTTGGTGGCTAGCGGCTTCTAGTTTCTTGCTCGGTGTAGTGACCGTGGTTCCTCAGATTATTATTCCGGTGGCGGCAGACCTTGCGGACAATCGGTCAAGAGGAAAAGTTGTGGGGATAGTTATGAGTGGCTTGTTGATTGGTATTTTAGGGGCACGCACTGCCAGTGGGCTTATCGGGGGCGCTTTGGGCTGGCGTGCGGTGTTTGTGTTTGGTGCCATTGTAATGGTGCTGCTAACGATCCTTATCCATTTCACCTTTCCCATCGCTCCCCCCCATGGCCGCCATGACTCATACTTTGGGGTTATCGCGTCCATTATTCCCATCATGCGGCAAGAACCTGAATTAAACCGCGCTTCAATCACAGGAGGAGCGTTATTCGGTGCCTTTAATATTTTTTGGACCACGCTGACATTTCGATTAGGTACAGCCCCTTACTTTTTCAACGCCTCCATCATCGGACTATTTGGCCTGTTAGGGGTGGCCGGAGCCTCCGTGGCTCCGGTGGCCGGAAGACTGGCTGATCGCCGGGATCCCCGTATTACGGTGACCTATGGTATAGTGTTGACAATTGTCGCCTTCTTATGGCTTGCCCCGCTCAATGGCGCGTTGTGGGCATTAATTATAGGGATCGTCTTATTGGACCTAGGAGTCCAATCAGGGCAAATCTCCAATCAATCTAGAATTTATGCCCTGCGTCCCGACGCCAGGGCACGCCTCAACACCGTGTATATGGGCAGCTATTTTATCGGTGGCTCGCTCGGCGCCGGCATCGGCAGTTGGGCATGGGGACACTGGGCATGGACCGGAGTTACTATCACGGCGTTAATCTTTTTGTCAGTGGCTATTGTCGTCCATCTGCTGAGTTTGCGGAAAAACCCCATCACCCGAAAACTTGCCTAATACATTCATTGCCGGGTACAATGGCCACGACAACGACAATGCTTGGGAGTGGATTACTTTATGTTGCGGCATCATCTCACGAACGGACTAATGATAGTGTCAACGCTGGCACTGCTGGCAGGCTGCGGTAACGCGGCCAGCCCCAAACCCCAACCGAAACCTGCAACGCCAGCCAGTGGACGCAATCTTCGCTGGTCGAAGCCTCCAGCCATGACCATTGATACTTCTGATGTCTATCAGGCGACTGTAAATACCACAGATGGGTCTTTTGTCATTCATTTATTTACCAAACATGATCCGGTAGCAGTCAACAACTTTGTTTTTTTAGCCCGCCATCGCTTTTTTAATGGAGACATCATCTTTCGCGTGATTAAACCCTTTATGTTCCAAACCGGGGACCCGAATAATATTGGCACCGGCGGGCCAGGGTATGAGTGGAACGGTGAATTGCCTATTTCCTTTCCCTACCAGCCAGGAATCGTGGCCATGGCCAACGCTAATAATCCCAACACCAATGGCAGTCAGTTTTTTGTCTGCACCGGGACCGAGAGTGAATCTCTTAACTCGGACCCAATTTACACAGAGGTTGGCCGAGTATCCTCTGGCATGCCCGTGGTGGAGTCTATTGCCAGCGGCGCCGTGAAGACCAACCCGGTAACCGGCGAAGACAGCTACCCGGTGCATCCCGTGACGATTAATTCCATTACCATACAGCAGTCTCCTTCTGGTCCCCCGGATGCTAGTTAGTGTGTTGTTTCCGGTAGGACTAGTGGTTTGTGCACTTGAGGGCCATCATGCGTGGGTTTATTAACAGCCTGGGAAATCCTAACGGCTTCCAACATGATTTGAGGTTGCATCTGGCCTCCAGTAGGTTGCCAATTCCCCGCAAGCCAGTCATGAACTACAGATTGGTCTAAGAGGACGGGCATTCTCCGATGAATTGATGAAATGTCTGGTGTGGCTGCTTGGGTTAGTAGAATGACGCGGAAATGCGGTTCAACAGGGGCCGGCTTGATCAGCGCAGCGATAACCAACAACCGGTGAGACGGGGAAAATATCCGATAGGGATATTTTCCTGTCTGGTGCCATTCGTAAAAGCTGTCCGCTACAACCAGTGCACGTCGCCCATCACGAAAGCTTGGCTTGGTTAAAAAGCTTTCGACTTGAGCGTTAATAATTTGTCGCGATGGATTCCATGGCGGAGGCCACCCCCACCGCACCATACCTCCCCACACCGCGTTATCTCCCTGTACCATCGTTAAGATGTCAGTGCCAGGCGCAATATTATAGCGCGGTTGCCATAATTCCACACTGGAGGGATGGCGCATGGTAAAGGGAAATAGCGCTTGTACCTCACTAATCGACAATCCCAGCGAAAATCGCCCGCACATTGAAATTCCTCCAACTTGTATTAAGCAGTCTAATCTTCTACCATTACCATAATGCAAAAATAACGAGCGATTTATCAAGGGTATTGCTCTCGATGGGAGTCACCGGGGGTTGTCGTTAAAAATTTAGGGCGATATTGTCTGAGGAGTGACTAGGTGGAAATCCAACCGGAGTGCCCAAGTTGCGTCGCATTGCAACTCATGCGCACAATTCAGCATCGCAATCTCGCCAATTGGCGGCCCGTCATGGCTGGTACTTTGGTCTCCACGGCAGGGCTATGGGAGTCAGCCGACAATCCCGGAGTGATTATTGGCCAGATGTATCACCACGTCAATCGGCTGACCGATTGCCGGGATCCCTATAGGGATCAGCGTCGGGTTGCCAACCAACTTGCCGAATTGTATTGGCAAGGCCATTCGGTGGCACTGGAAGATCTCCAGCGCCGACTGTTGTATGCAACAGCCGGCAATATCATTGATGCAGGGTTAAATGCTAACCCCGAAGAAAGTTTTTCCCAGTTGGACCAGGCTATAGGGCAAAATTTTGACCGTAACGATAGCCACCAGTTCTTCGATATGTTGCCAGCGCCAGCTTCATTGCTATACATTACCGACAATTCTGGTGAAGCAGTATTTGATCGGGAAGTGGTGCGATCTTTGATCCAGAGGGGCTACCGCATCACGTTGATGGTTCGCGGCAATCCCTTTCTCAATGATATGACGCGAGTGGAGGCTGAAGACTTAGGCTTTTCTGAGCTTGTCGACACCATTTACGATACAGGGAGCGCACTTTCAGGATTTGATCCCGAACTTTTAGATTTTCCAACGCGTCAGGCGATTGATCGCCTTGATGGCTGGATTCTCAAAGGTATAGCCAATTTGGAAGTGCAGTCCCATCGTCCTCGGTCTGTACCGCGACTCTTTTTATATCGAGCCAAATGTCCGCCGACCGCTCGTCTAGCAGCGGTACCGTGGAACAGCAATGTTGCCTGGTTAGGTTGACCATTATCGGTTTCCCTAAAAATGGGTATCCTAAGTAGAATTCAGGGGATCTTTAAAACGGGTTTTTGAAATCCTGGTACAATAAGCTGTGATTTTTGTCGACTGTGATTTTAGAGATGGGAGCGATGGTCACGAGGCGACCAATGCCGCGGGTTTCCGAAGGATTTTCAATACGTTATCTGTGGATAATGGGCATCATGGCCGTGGTCGGAGCATTGGCGATCACCCTGTCTTTGTTGTTCCATTCCCGGATTCCGACCCGGGTGAGCCCGATTGAATTGCGTGAGCACCAGCCATCTAAGGTTTTAGTCGGTGTTCGCGGCACAAGCACGGACCCGGCGTTTTTTGGGTTCCTGGCTATCGTCAACCCCAAGTCGCAAGTGCTGACTGTGGTGCCGATCAGCGGAAAGCTTTTAGTGCATGGCGTACCCCTTTATCTGGCTACCGCCGGGAAGTCGGCCAAAGAGGACGCCAGCTTGATTTCTAGTGCAACCGGGGTGCCATTTCACAGCTATTTCTTTTTAACGGCATCGGACTTGACCATGGTATTAAACGCGCTTTATTATCACACGGGTCATTGGCCTGCCACAGATACACCCACCACCATGTTAAACAATTTAGGATACCCTTATGGACCCAGCCACGGATGGGACACTGTCAATTTGCTATCACGCATTGTTCAAGCGTTACCATCAGTCAGCCCTATCGCGGCATCGCATTTGTTGGGCATGACGAAGACATCGGTGACTAACTTGACCAGCTACCAATTATTTCTCCTAGCCAACTATATTCGTGGCGATAACTTACAATTAGGACACATGGCTGATTTTCGTTCGCATTCTGTAAGGAGAGATCATGGCTAACGAACTGAACGCTCCTACCACTAATATGCCAGTGGCGTCCGATGTAGTACCACGACCCCAGTCGTCTACTACCGTTCGCACGCGGTCAATAGTTTGGCTTATCGTGTTATCTCGTTTGTTTTTCATGGAAATCGCGACCTTGGCCTATTTGTATTTGCCGCATGCCTGGGTGGAAGCGCCTCCAGGTACCTTGCCACCTACAGGCAGCTTGGCTTACCGTGCCATATTAGGACTATGGGTGCACTGGGATGGGCTATGGTACTACTCTATCGCCAATTTTGGCTATGCCGGGCGTGCAACCGCTACTGCGTTTTTCCCACTCTATCCACTGGCAATCCGCCTATTCGGCAGTGGCGTGATTGGCGGTCTAGTGGTGAGTTGGGTCTCCTTTGCTGTGGCCATGTGGTTTCTGATTCGATTGGTTTCGCAAGAATTGGGACCAAGGGCTGCCTGGTATTCTGGTCTTGCCATGGCATTTTTCCCCACCGCGTTTTATGCTAATGCGGTATATTCCGAGTCGTTATTCTTAGCCTTGGCATTAAGTACTCTGTACTATGCAAGAAATCGGCGATATTGGATCGCTGGGTCACTAGCTGCGTTAACCACATTAGTCAGCATGTATGGGGGGATTTTGACCATTCCGCTGTTGATATTGCTTTGGACCCAAGAACGTCCGCAGTGGAAGAAATTCTTGCATGCTCTGTGGCCTTCCGCTGGCCTCATGGTCTACATGGGATTCTTGGTGACCAAGTTTGGCGATCCCTTGGTGTTTGAACACGCCCAATCCAATTGGGGCAGACATTTTGAATGGATGTGGAATACCCTGTGGTCTGGGTGGATCGTTGCCGAACATGTATGGCGAAGCGCACTGAATCCGGTGGTGCTGTTTCAAACCGGGCTGCCGTCATTGGGTCCCAGTAATTTTTACGACTTGCTCTTTGCGGTGGCCGCCATCGTTGTGGCGATCTTCTCTGTTAAGCGCATGCCCTTATATCTCTGGGTTTATATGGTTCTCGCACTAATGGTGCCGTTATCGTACCCTGCAGCTGGAACACCGCTAATGTCGATGCCGCGATTAATACTCGAAGCATTTCCAGTCTTTATTGGCTTGGGCGTGTTAATGGAGGACCGTCGGTGGATTCGTTGGGTATACTTTGTCGTCGGCTTGCCCATCGGCATCCTATTTGTTTCGTTGTTCGCCACTGCGCATTGGGTGGCATAACCGCATCGAAAAAGACAGACGAGGCAGGTCGCACTACGCGAACCGTCTCGTCCGGTAAGGCCTTCTTAGTGCCCGCCGCACCCGCACCCGGATCCAGCGTTGGGGTTACTAATCATAAACCCTTCTCGGAGGGGTTCTGAACGATAGTCAATGACACAACCTGCCACATGTGGTTGACTATCCTCATCAATCACTAAGGTCAGTCCTCCCTGCTCTAGGGTTACATCGCGGTCACTCAGCGAATCATCCCAAAACATTCGGTACCCGATGCTGCCGCACCCGCAGGTTTGAGCTGCCGTAACGCGCACATATTCTGCTTTACGGTCCTGGCTAAGCTGGGAGAAGGCTTGCAACGCCTCCGGGGTGACGGTAACTGCAATCTCCATGTAAGCATCCCTCCTTTTGTCTATGATATGCTCCTGCCTGTTAGGTGTAAAGATCCGGGACATTAGCCCCAATCATATATAACGAGGCAACAACCAAAATGAGTGCCACCATCCAGGACAAGGTACGAGTCTGACCCAGTCTTTTAGCCCATGGCGTACCGATCATGGTCCCAAGGCTGCCGCCGGCAATATATTCGGCGACGATACGCCAGTCGATGTGATGATTGATGGCATAGGGAATCGCGTTCACAATTCCCAAAGAGCCCACCGATACCAGAGAGTTTCCCACCGCTGCCACCAGCGGGAGGCCACTAAACATTAGGGACGGCAGTATCAGAAACCCTCCTCCCATGCCAAAAAATCCTGCCATCACACCGACGAGAAATCCTAGCGGCATGGTCATCCCTACATTTGGTCGCGCCTCCCCAGAGTCCGGTCTAATGGTCTGGAGCGTACTCGCCATAAACGCGGCGTTAAAAAGCATCAAACATCCCAATAGCACCATCAATAGATGCATGGGTAAACCCGCTCGGACATCACGTCCTAAAAACAGGCCCAAGAAACCTGGTACCGTAAATGCCAGTGCTGTCGACCAACTAATGGTCTTGCGAAACGTATGCGGAATAGCACTTATCCAAGCCGTTACCGCAATGGCCACAACAGTGGTACCCATAGCGAGTTTGATGTTTTTTAACCCCACGACGTAAAGCATTACTGGGATGGCCAAGGCGGACCCTCCACCACCGGCCAATGACAAAACCAATCCGATGAAAAACCCCGCAGCGATGGCCACGAGGTTTTGGTCCAAGGTTAAAACCGGCATGGACATCACCCTTTCGTGGCAGTCTACAATACCGGTAATATGGATTAAATTAAACTAAAACATGTAATGCTATCCAGGAGTGTGAGACATGCGCCATTTCCCAGACATTAAAACGGTTTTTCCTGCATCATGGATTGATCTCGTAACAAGCGTGGCCGCCCGGGTGGCTCGTAATGACCTAAGCTCTTATGCTGCGGCCTTAGCTTATAATTTTCTCTTTGCCATTTTCCCCTTGATGCTCTTCTTAACTGCACTGTTAGGATTTTTGCACCTGCCCAATTTGCAGCATGTGTTAACGGGGCCTGTGGCAGTCATAGTTCCGCGCCCAGTGCTAAAATTGATATTCACGACGATTGGGGGCATTGTGAATCACAAAAGCCCCGCATTGTTGTCTGTTGGTGGTCTTGGATTTCTATGGGCTATGTCAGGGGCCTTTCGGCAAATGATTGATGCCATGAACCACGCCTACGAATTCCCTTTCCCCTGGCACCGAAAATATTGGCAGAGCTACTTACTGTCTTTGGGCTTGGGTTTAGGTATCGGGATTATTCTGTTCCTGTTGGTGGTCATTACCGTATCGGGAGTGCACCTTTTGCAATGGGCTATGTTTTGGATGACGGGAATTCATATCGTAGGGTGGCTGGTATTAGTGGTCCGTTGGGTGGTGGTCCTAGCGGGATTTTTGTCCATTATGGCCATCCTTTATGCTGTCTTGCCTGATAGGCCCCAAGTGTTTACTCTTTGGTCCTGGGGAGGGTTGTTTGCGGTCACGGTGTTTGTTATGATCTCACTGGGATTCTCTTATTACGCATCCCATTTTTCTGAGTACAACCGTTTATACGGCAGCCTGGGAGCGGTCATTATCCTTATGCTATACCTGTATCTATTTGGCTGGGCCATTTTGTTGGGGGCGGAAATCAACGCCTGGCGCTCATCAGCCACAGCTAAACAACGCTAGACGTGGAGCAAAGCATGAACCAAAACCGATAATACCAGGCCTACCAATCCTCCGACCAACGCTCCATTCACCCGAATCCATTGCAAATCTCGTCCCACATACCATTCCAACTTATCGATCCATTCTCGCTCATCCATCTGAGTTAAATTGTCGCGAACCAATCGTCCGACAACTGGATGGTAGCGATGCACCAGATTGACGGTGGAGCGTTTGACCATTGCTTCCAACACGCGTTGGTGTTCAGGGTTGTCTTCTAACATTTGTGCCAATTCCCGGCGAAAGGAACTGACACTGGCACCAAATCCCGGTTGATTAAGAATTTCTCTCAACTGACTGGCTCCAGCGTCTACAATTCTCTGCCAAGGGATAAGTTGCACGGCGTCCTGTTTTACCGACTCAATACGACTTCTTAAGGCATCATCATCGCGTAAGGTTAGCATGATACGCACCAATGCCAACTCAAATTGCTCAACGGCTTTGTCCGACTGTAGCCATTGAATCAATTGCTCTTTCACGGTTTTGCTAAGATCCTGATAATCCACGGTACCTAGTGACTCCAGCAGTCCGAGCACCAATTTTTGGGTTGTGGTCTTGGTGTAGTTTTCCAACAAGGTTTTAAGGCGCTGTTCCATATCCTCAGTAAACTCGACGCTGTCGAGTACGGTAATCACATGGCGGCTTAAAAACCGAAACAAACCTTGGTCATTGCCACTTTGAATCAACCAACGCAGGATATTCACTAGGTAATCGGACACCATAATTTGCCCCGATTTGGTTTCGGCAAATTCACCGATAAACCGGGCCGCCTGCTCTAAAGGCAGGATATCCAATAATTCCGTGCCAATATCACGGACTAAATTGTCAATGCCCGACGTCTCGGCACGCAACATGCGGATGATTTGGGTGCCAATTTGCAGCCTTTCGATGTTGGCCTCGATAAAACTCACCGATAGCAGTTCCTGTTCCACTAACGTGGCAATCGCTTCAATTATCCGCTCACGGTTGGCAGAGATGATGGAGGTGTGGGGTAGCCATTTTAAGCCGAAAGGGTGCCGAAATAATGCGGTCACCGCGTACCAATCAGCAATGCCGCCGGCCAGTCCTGCTAAGGCCATCGATTCGATATATTGCCCCAATAGTTGGTGACGAAACCATAGGGATCCGATGAACAGAACCAAAGCTAACACTAAAGCTACATTGGCCCAGCGACGCTGCATAGGGTAATTCCCTCCCCGACCTATCTTACCCAACTCATGGCAACTGTGGCAAAGATCTAGCGCATAGCCAGACTCCTCCAGATATTTTTTGCCAGATGTGCTACCGCCGATTGCGCCAGAGACGTCACTGCCAACAAAAGTACCAACACTAATGACCCATGGGCCATACTATAAAACAAGCCTAATACGGCAATGCTAAGCAATCTGCCGAAATTCAATCCGATTTCTCGGCTCAAGGTATAGGCCACACGATGGTCGGCAATGGCGGGGTCGTGGTCCATCACGTCTAGCGGTATGGCGGCATTGGGAATCATGTACCAAGGCAGTGTCAACCCAGTAAGCGTGCCGTAAATAAAGACGTAAGGCCATGATGTGTGCCAAAGTAAAACCAGTGCTGAAGCGGTCATCCCGAGGGTTCCAATCCACAGCGCTTTCACCCGACGCTCTGGGGTAACCCAGCGAGAAATCCATAGGGACATCACAGTGCGGGCCAAAGCGGTGACACCTCCGTATACCCCAACCGCCCAAGGTTCCCGCGTAGCGACATAGACAAGAAATACCCCTGCAAGTCCGGTTATCCCTTCTCGGGTGCCGCGAATCACTAACGACCAAAATGTTTTGTTCCATAACTTGTTTTGCCAAGGCAACAACAAACTAAACCTCAAAGGAATAGATCCCAATGGCGGCCCCGGTGTTACCTGGAGGCTTAACAGAAAAGTAGCTCCATAGACCACTGTAGTCAGTGCAAACAGCACCACGTACCCGGTCATTCCGTGGATGGCACTGATAAGGGTCCCCCCTGCCAACGGTCCCAATATCCCGGTTACGCTTCCCAATGCCGAACTAATGCCGTAAAAGCGAATACGTTGACGTGAAGGTACGGTGTCGAATGTCATCAGGTTGACTCCGAACCAAAATACACCTTGGGCCACCCCATAAAACAACCCAAGCCACAGCACATAATCAGATGCCCGGGAAAGTAATGTTAAGAGGCTAGTGTAAAACAATGCGGTTAACACTAATCCCCATTGGTAGGAAAACAGCGGGGTACGGCGTTTGAAAAGCCACGCCACCCCATAAAAAACGAACGTCAAGGACAAAAAGTAGGCGCCATTAAAGATTGCCAAGGCACGCAATTGTCCAGAAACCACAAAAACAAAGAGATTAACGAAAGTGGTGGCTAAGGCACCAGCAACATTGGACCCGCCATACGTCCATAATAAACGTTGGGTTGCGGTGTTCAACGGTTCGATCCGCGTCTCTGACATAGCACATTTTAACCTCAATGGACCATACTGCCACAAGCCTAGGATAGGGTCAACGGTACCGTTGATTTTCTTTCCGCTATAGGACACAATATGGCAAGATAGGCGATAAAAGGAGAGGCTCTGAGCATGGAAGTAGATGTCACCATTGAAATTCCCCAAGGCAGTCAAAACAAATACGAGGTTGATCATGAAACCGGACGCATCAAATTAGATCGCGTTCTCCATTCCCCCTTTCATTACCCGGTAGAATATGGATTTGTAGAAAACACCTTGAGTGAGGATGGCGACCCGATTGACGTCATGGTGCTCACCAGTTTTCCGACATTCCCCGGCTGCGTCATTCGGGGCCGCATTGTCGGCCTATTGGAGATGACTGACGACAAGGGGGTTGACAACAAAATTTTAGCTGTTGCCGTCGATGATCCCCGGTTTAACCATATTAAGGACTTGGACTCTGTCAATCAGCATACCCTTAAGGAAATTGCCCACTTCTTCTCGACGTACAAGCAATTGGAAGGCAAAGCAGTAACCATCGGTGGTTGGTTGCCTAAAGAGCATGGGGAACGGGTATTACAGGAATGCGTTGCCCGGTTTCAACCGCATTAGGTGGTCACAGTAACCAAGGGGACTAGCAAATGGGCGGAGACGCTTAAGTCTTCGCTCATTTTTTCTAGATCCGACACGACCGCGGCAATATCTAAGAATCGTCCGCTATGCCGATGCACCAATAATTGCGCTGAGGTTTCCACCAAACGCTGACGTTGGTAACGTGCTTTAGTCAACAAATCGTCCAACCTGGCCGCCGCTTTTTGGTCTTGGCCTCCAATCACTTCGGCATAAGTGACAATCGCATCCGCCATCAGATTGAACACATTGGTCAAGTGATGGATCAAGTCTTGGGAAAAATCCTTGCCAAGCGCCGAATCATCTCGTCGCAGCGTGACGAACAATGTCCGGGCAATACCTCGCACTTGGCTAACCGAATGGTCCAGGACCATAATGGCCTGGCGCATCCGTCTTAAGCGTTGTTTGCAATGACGTACCAGGTAGTTCCATTGTAAACCGTCTTCCGCTTGGCGAATGGCATGCTTGGCTTCATGCAGAGCCTGATCCACTTGCCGAGCGTGAACTAAGTGCTGATTCGCCTCATGTGGATCCAAGCCATCGGACAAGTCATTACGTATAGCGCGTAAGACTTCCGCTACCGCCTTAGCTAGCGCGTTAAGTGCTTGTTCTGCGTATTGGGTGAAATCTGGAGGAATCACCAGTGCATTAATGACTACTGCTACCATCGCCCCTAAAATGGTATCGAGAATCCGTGCCAAGGCGTAACCCGGTACACTTGCCCCCACCGTCATCACCAATAGGGCGCTAATCGCTACTTGAGGAATTCCTTGCGGACCTAAACGTAGTGGCGTCGCAATTCCCATGGCTATGAACACGAGAAGTCCGATGCTCCACGCAGAAATTCCGAGGAAACGCACTGCCACCAGAGCGACTACAATACCTGCAACAACTCCGATGACTCTTTGCAGACCTCGAGACACCGACTCTTTGACAGTAACCTGTAAACACAAGATGGCTGCCAAAGGCGCGAAATATGGACGCTGGCTCTGAAGTATGCTCTGCGCCAAGGCCCAGGACAGGCCCGACGCTAACCCCGTTTTTACCACCTGCAACGCGGTGCCCCATCGCATCAAACGCCAACTGGCCAACCAGGATAAGATTCTTCCTCTCATAGCCGTAGCTTGTGGAAAAATTTATTCAAATATCAATCTCGAGGAATTAAAAATTTTTAGGCCAGAGCCGCATCAACATTGCGGGCAAATGCCAACAACTCCAGTTCCTTGTCGCGGGACCCAACAATTTGTAGGCCGATACCCAGGTGAGCGGGCGGTATTGGAATACTTAATGCCGGCAGGCCTAATAAGTTGAAAGGCGCCGTCCAACTCGTCAAAATTTGCCGTACATCCACACCTCCGAGTTGTGTTGTGGTGAGTGGCGGAGGAGCAATAGGCACCGTAGGCGTGACGATAAAATCATAGCAGGACATGACTTCGTCATCATAGTAGGCAATCAACTCGGACCGCCGTCTTAACGCTTCGATGTAGTGAATGGCAAGGTCTGCTGAATGAGACAATAGATGATCCCGAACATCCGGCTGATATTGGTCCCTGTG
>PXYW01000057.1:0-3260 GCA_003023695.1 Sulfobacillus benefaciens
CAAATGCTCCTACGACGGACGTCTACAGGCTCAAGTCAAGAGAATAACCGCAAATACGAACCTCAAATCTCTTCTTTGTAGGAGTGCTGCAGCATTGGATATTTTTGCTGTAGGTTTGATGGCCATTTTGGGACTCTTGCTAACACCCATCCCATGGTCTTTCGTCGTGCTTCTACTGGGACTCACCCTTGTCTATTTACTGTTGCTTGATGTGATCAAAGTCCCCATCATGTCCAAGATAGGAATTCAAGGTGATCGCGATAAAACGCTTTAGTTTGCTGTAAATCGCCATGGTGAATCGCGCAGCGTCAATGTCAGTTAGCGTTGTCGTAAAGCACGAGTTGGTTGTGGTAAACATGGTTAACACATCGCCAGGAGATTTTTGCTCTCACCGTTGTCAATAAAATGTCACTGGGCACGATTGGAATTTCCCACTGGGGATCTTAGTATCAAGGACATTTACGGCGTACCTCATTGGAAACCCATTGAAGTTAAATGGCATCTAATTATTGACACGATAGCCGATAGGTTTTTACACTAAGTCGTATAGTAAATTTTGGTGGTACTGGGAGGTCAAGCCAATGTCTCAAGTCGGATTGGCACGGTTGCAATTTGGAGTGACCACCATCTATCATTTTCTTTTCGTTCCCATAACGATTGGAATGGCTTTTATGTTAGCAATCTTAGAAACCTTGTATTGGCGGAATCCTACGGATCGTGGGCGCCAAACCATAAATTTTTTTGGTAGGCTATTTCTCATAAATTTCGCCGTCGGAGTGGTAACGGGCATCCTTCAGGAATTTCAGTTTGGCATGAACTGGTCCAATTATTCACGATTTGTCGGCGACGTCTTTGGAGCACCGTTAGCGGTTGAGGCTCTTGCGGCATTTTTTCTCGAATCTACTTTTCTCGGCATCTGGATTTTTGGATGGGATCGGGTCTCCCCTCGAATCCATGCGCTTTCCATGTGGTTAGTCGCAATAGGCACCAGCCTCTCAGCGTTTTGGATCTTGACTGCCAACGCCTTTATGCAAGAGCCCGTAGGCTATAAAATTGTCCACGGCCATGCGGAAATGACGAATTTCTTTGCGCTACTCGGCAATCCCCAACTATGGGTGGAATTTCCCCATACAGAATTGGCAGCCCTGGCCACCGGAGCATTTGTCGTCATCGGCGTGAGCGCGTATTTTTTGGCACGCAATCGCCATGTCGAATGGTTTCGGCTTCCGTTTCAATTGGGACTCATTGTTGCCTCCATTACCAGCGTATTAGTAATCCTGGTCGGTCATGACCAAGCCCAGCATCTCATCGTGGCGCAACCCATGAAGATGGCAGCTTCCGAAGCCTTGTGGCACACCAGTGCGCTGCATGCGAGTTGGTCAGTGGTTTCCTTTTTTAACCCAGCCACACACCATACTTGGTGGTCGCTATCTATCCCGTACCTACTCTCCATATTGGCATATAACCGCTTATCAGGGCGCGTTCTCGGCATTTCCGCATTGCAACATCTCTATGTCCATCGTTACGGCCCGGGAAATTACGTGCCACCCGTCTTCGTCACCTTTTGGGCCTTTCGCTTTATGATTTTAATCGGCTTTTTGATGGCCATCTTGGCCGTGTGGGGACTGATTCTGGTGCATAAAGGCCGGGTTTTGGAGCGCCCTCGGTATCTGCGCCTCATGGTTTGGGCCACTGGGCTTCCGATTTTAGGTAATATCATGGGATGGGTAATGACCGAAGTGGGCCGCCAACCATGGATTGTCTTCGGATTGCAAAAGACCGTCGATGGGGTTTCTCCCACGGTTCCTATAGGCGATATCTGGATTACCCTCATCGGCTTCGCCCTACTTTACGGTGTTGTCGCATTGATCGAAGTTCGGCTGTTGTTGAAATTCATACGGCTAGGACCGGGGGCAGCAGAACCCGTGCCACCTCCAACGACTGAATTTTTATCAGTGGGTGAATCCCTGTAAAGGAGATCAGGTACTATGTCACTTCCTACGTTGTGGTTCATCCTGATTGCCATATTATTCGTCGGATACTTGTTCCTGGAAGGATTCGATTACGGCGTTGGAATGTTGCTGCCATTTGTAGGACATACGGACCAGGAACGCAGGGCCATACTTGCTACCATTGGCCCAGTATGGGACGCTAACGAAGTTTGGCTCATCACTGCTGGGGGTGCTTTGTTCGCGGCCTTCCCCAACTGGTATGCCACGCTGTTTAGCGGGTTCTATCTGGGACTGGCCCTATTACTCGGAGGGCTCATCGTTCGTGGAGTCGGACTCGAGTTTCGCAGCAAGGATGCTCATCCCCGATGGCGCCACATGTGGGATGTCCTCATCGTGGTAGGCAGCGCCATTCCTCCGGTAGTATGGGGGCTTGCCATGGGCAATTTGCTCCATGGTGTACCGATTAACGCCCAAATGAATTATGTGGGAACGTTTTTTACCCTGTTGAATCCCTACGCTTTGGTAGGAGCCGTTGCCGCCGTCCTGCTCTTTGTCTTGCATGGCGCTTTGTATCTGAGCCTTAAAGCCCCCGAGGAACTCCGGTCACGGGCCCAGAAGGCGGCATATACGGTGGGCATCTGGGCGACAGTGTTTTATTTTGGGTTTGTGGTCCTCAGTTATTTTTATAGCAATTTCGTGCACACACTAGGAGTGGACCCCGGACCAATACCTATTTTGGCTGGACTCAGTATGATTGCCATCCGGTTTTTGCTGCCGGGCAAGCATTATGGATGGGCATTTGCGGCAACGGGACTCACCGTAACATTGTCCACTGCCAGTGTCTTTCTGGCGCTATTCCCTCGCGTGATGATCTCCACTCTTAACCCTCACTGGAGTCTAACCATTTACAATGCATCGTCCAACCCCTATAGCCTGAAGGTGATGACCATTGTTGCAATCTCCGTTCTACCCATTGTCTTAGCGTACCAAGCCTGGACCTATTGGGTATTCCGCCGCCGAATTCATCTCGAAGACACCTTCCATTATTAACCCAGACATCCGGTGTCCCTATTTGGGGTATGGCAACGATTCGTAAATATGCCGCCTTAAGCCAGGTTTTGGTAAATTTCACACGCCGGGTACTGCTAAAAGTGCTCGTACACTCCATCCGGACGTCAGGACATCCCTCGATTGGGCATCGTCTCTCATTGATTGCCACCCAAGCCTCGGAGTCCTGAGGGAAAGACCTTCGTGAGAGCCGGGACGTACCAAGATATGGCGAGTGGTCGTGCGAGAAACGCATGGTGG
>PXYW01000057.1:3366-19035 GCA_003023695.1 Sulfobacillus benefaciens
TGCACTGATCGATTCAGCAATGTGATCGATGAGGTTTTTAGCGAGAGTTTGTGACCCGTGGCTTTGTCCCATGATATAATACACCCCATCCATTTGACATTGCAGCAATGAGTGCGTGCCACTTCCCATGATGCCATAGACTTCGGTCCCTGTGCCTCTGATTGGGGTCTGTGACCCAGAACCCGGAATTGTTAGGGCCACAGTCCCGTCAGTCACACGATCGCCCCCGGTTCCGAATGAATGAGGTTTTCCGGCTTCCTGTAGAGTGAAATTATTGTAGGTGAGCATGAGCACTGTCTTGGGAAGAATTTTTGGGTATACAGGAGTTGTGGTATAGAATTTAACACTAATAAACTGAGAATCAAAACCTTTCCTAGGGACCAATGCATAAGGGACTCCGGCCAGGTGACCGTCCTGGGTGATCAACGCGGTTTGGCTATTGGAATAGGTGATAAGATGGGCACTGATCGACGAAGGGGCAGGGTTTGCTGATGTCGTGCTCATCGACGGCGCCGTGACTGAACCGGGAGATGGTGATGACGCCATAGGACTGGAGGACGGCGTTGTCGGTGGGGATCGGCATCTTTGTTGCACAGGGGGAGACAGGTCTGAGCAATGCATAGGTCATCTTCCACAGTCAAAAGAGGTCTGAGAGCCGAAGGATTACGTGACTCGGGGTGAATGCATTAACAAGCCTATCTCATATTGAGAAGGGAAGTGTTATCGAGTACTCGAGGACATCGGCTTTTCTATTACTGGGTCAATGGCGATGGGATCCCAGGAAGGCGTTCTGTCAATTTCCACTGCAACCCCTCAATTTGAGCCTTCATCGAAGATTTTCCCAGTCAACCCATAATCTATAGACCATTTGTTCGCTCGGGAGAATGTCGATTTTAATATCTCGATATATACGACGGATTTATTCAGCCATTGGTGGATGCGCTAGGTTTGTACATGTAGGTGATTGGGCGGCAGTGCAGATATCTAATGATGCGATAACACTAGGTCCAGCCCGATCCTAGAGCCCGTTACCGAGCAACACACAGTCTGGGTAAATTTGACTAAAACCCCGAGATGTCAATTAGGGCGTCAACGGCAACTCCTTGAGTGAGGAGGCGGCCAGTTCCTGATATCCCGCCACGCTCTATTGACGGTCACTATTCAGCGCTTCCACCCCATCGACCATCGTCGTCAGATCAATGCCCTCCGAGGGTTCACAAAAATTATATTTCCCATAAAAATTGACGTGCTTCCAACTCACGGGGCTCACACGTTTGATTTGATCCGTTTGCTCCTGATGTCCCTGGAGTTCCTGCCGTTTCAGCAACTCTGACAGGATGCAGGCATTGTAATAGATGACGCAATTGGCGAGCAGCCGTGAGCACTCGCTCCAGATTTGTTGTTCGAGATCCGTTTTGACACGGAGCCGCCCTGAATACGCATACGCGACGGCGCGCCGCAGCTTATGGTACGACTCGCCTCGGTTCAGCGCACGCTGCACGTTGTGGCGCAGGGTCACCGAATCGACGTAGGTCAATAAGTACGCACTGCGATAGATATTGTCCAACTCCCACAGGGCTTTCTTGGTGCGGTTTTTTCTTGCGTAAGCGCTCAACTTGCCGATAATG
Source organism: Sulfobacillus benefaciens (assembly GCA_003023695.1). Lineage (GTDB taxonomy): Bacteria > Bacillota > Sulfobacillia > Sulfobacillales > Sulfobacillaceae > Sulfobacillus_C > Sulfobacillus_C benefaciens_A. Next base: position 4,995 of record PXYW01000057.1, read on the forward strand.
ACGCTTTGACTCGTCACTTTGAGCGCGAGCGATGCCAAGATGTGCTGGATATTGTCTGCTTCTTCGATAATCAGACGCGTATTGATTTTACTGGTGGGTTTCAATACAAATTTCTCATCATACTCCCGGGGATTTTTAAACCCATAGAGGGTATCCATTTTGTCTCGCAGATCCCGATAACGCGGCGCGAACTGGTAGCCAAACATCGACAAGAGGGTGAAGTTCACTTGATTGGTCCCGTGGGTATCGGTCGAGTGGATGGTCGGCTTGATGTCTGTGGTGTTGTTATAGAGCACATCGAAGACGTAGTGACTCTCATGATCATTCGCGCCAAAAATGCGGACATTGATGGGCACGTGGTTCGCAACCAATGTATACTGGACGATCCCTTTCTTCAAGCCTAAATATTTCGGCGAGTGCCGCGATCGCAGAGTCGAGAACTGCGTCTCGAATTTCTGGCCATCGCTCGACGAGTGAATCTCTTCATCGATGTCGTAATGGCGAAAGATCGGGAGTTGGGCCATGGCGTTGCTCACCCGATCATTCGCCGTGCGCAACGTTTCCGGGCGGAGGAAGTTATTCGCGGCGGTATGGAGCGTTTGATAATTGAGATCCGAGATGGATCCCATTTTGCCCAGCCCCACATTGGTCCCATACGCGACGAGGCTGGCGACAATGGCCTGCTGGTCCCGTGGTGACTTCACATAACGCGTGAGGATATGGGTGAAGGCGTCCAAACAGTGGCAGCGCCCATCCACGAAGTGGAGCACGTCGGCAATATTCACTTGGGGCAGACTCTCGAAGAAGGGATGATTGACGAGATCGTCGTCGCGGGCGTAGGGAAAGCTCCACGTGATGTCGTTCCGTCGTTTCGTGACTTTAATGTGCGCGTTGTCCCCGGATAGGATCCGGCGATTGACCTCCGTATATTGGGCCTCCAGTTCCCGTTCCAAGTCTTGCAAAAGGTTCGGAATGGGCTTCGCTAAACCGGGGATCTTCACCTGTTGCAAAATTTGGGCTTTGTTCTCTTGCCACGTGGACAGGGGGATGAGGTCCTCTTCAAAGCTTCTGAACCGCAGGGAATCGCTGACGTACACATCGCCGGCTTCCAGATGATTGCGCAACAGGCGGTACACCAAGAATTCGTACTTGTCCGGATGGAGATGCTTTTCGCCCTGATCATCCGCTTCATAGAGGTAGGGCTTGAGGCCCGAAGGAATAAAAGCCTGGGGAATGCGATCCAACCGATAGCGGGTCAGGCTGCGTCCTTTGTCAAAACTGGTTTTCAAAAACTCCACGGCGTCAATGAGGGCTTGGTCGCCCCGATGCCCGGCAAAAGATAGGGCCATGATCAATGGTCGGAGGTGCTGCTTAAAGGCCGGGGCCCCCGCGGCGATAAAGTCCCATTCCCAGACACGGTCTTGACCCGACGGATTCTGCATCGATTGGGAGAGCTGTTGGACGCTGTCCCGATCCAGAATGGTGAAGGCCCGCCGTTTGACTTCCCCGAACGTGACGTCGTCCGCAATACTGTCGTCAAGGAACAAGTTCAGGATCTGGCTGAGGTGCCGGAGGTTGTCGTGATTGTCCGCCTGGGTGTGCAAAATCTTCTCCTGCGCCGCGACTTTGGCGGCGTCGATCACCTTGCGCACCTGAAAGATCAAGGCGTGAATTAGATTGTCGTGGAACTTCTGGTAGCGGTGCCGAATGAAACAGAGCAAATAGAGATACACCATCCCGGTGGGCAATTGTTGCAGCTTTTGGACGGTGTAGTAATCGACGAGGGCGGCGTAGTAGCTGACACTATCGTTCGAGATCCCCAGTTCGGATAGCAGTGTACAGGCAATCTGGTACACCCCTGTCAACGCCTGGTTTCGGGTGATCTCGTGTTTAAGTTCCTTGAGAGAGAAATCTTTAGGCTCGTGTTTCAATGCCGTAATCGCGTAAACGCCCTCACGATTGACATACAGCGCATCCAGCGCGGCGCGTGTCACCGGGTCTAACGCCCGGTCGATCAGGGTGGTAATCCGCTGACGCTCCGCAGCCAACGCGCGACTCACGATATCTTGCAGGACGCTATATCCTGGCACGACAATGCGCTGACCCTCCAAATAACGCATCAAGGTTTGGAAGAGATAGAGGGGCTTCGCGGAGACCTTGACCATCTGCCGGGCTTGGTCTGCCAGACGAGCGCGTTCGGCTTCCTGGCAGGCACGGTACCCGTACAGCGCTAAGATTTTCTGTTGCTGGGCATGCCGGGTTTGCCGGAGGATGGGTGCCTGCCATCGGATCTCCGAGACCAACGAAAAATGTTGCTGCAGAATATACCGAATGTCGTCTTGCACCTCATGCAGCTCGAACGTGAAAAACATCGTTTTGGCTTTAAAGTAACCGGCCCTGCAAAATGAAGAGGATGCGGTTTTCCCGGGTGCGATAACTGTTGGCGATGTCGCGCTCCTCGGGGGTCAGGGCAAAATAATACGTCCGCTCCTCCGGATAGAACCGCGGTCGCCCGTACAGATCCTCAATCTCTGGAGTGTCCAGAATTTTTATACGCCCTTGATAGGGGGAAGTCATAGACTCCTCCTGCTTTCCGTGGCCGTTTGTTAGTGGCCTCGCTGGGACTTTCTTCCGGGCGCTCGCGGGGGAATGGGAGGACCGGATGGCGTCCGGTTGACCGAGCGCCGCAAGGTTTTCACGGACACCTGAAATTTGTTGGCGATCTCGCCTAAGGGGATCGTCATATCTTCCATCAAGACTCTTGCGAGTCGGATATCGTCTGCCGTCATTTTGGGTTTACGCCCGCCTAAACGACCCCGGGCCCGGGCCGCGACCAGCCCGGCCATCGTGCGCTCTCGGATGATATTGCGTTCAAATTCGGCCAGCGCCGCAAACATCTGAAAGATGAGTTTCCCTTGAGGGGTCGTGGTATCAAATGACTGATCGAGACATTTGAACCCTTTGCCCTCCGCATTCAGACGATTGATGGTCGAGACTAAGTCCGTCAGGGACCGTCCCAAACGATCCAGCTTCCAGACGATCAGCACGTCGCCAGCGCGCATATATTCCAGCGCCTTTTTCAGTCCTGGGCGCTCGGCGTTGGTGCCACTCGCCACATCGTCATAAATTAATTCGCACTGCGCCGCAATCAGCGCATCTTTTTGCAGATTCAGACTTTGCTCGGGCGTGCTCACCCGAGCATAACCAATCAACATAGATTTTTTCTTCCTTTGGCAGGGATTCGTATATTTAATAGTACCACAAGATAAAACACCGCCAAGTTATGTCCCTTTGAATATGTCCTGAGTTTTGACCATATAGATGGGCGTTTCTGCGAAAAATATACTCGGCCAATGAATAGGGACATTAACGAAGGTTGGTGGCCTTATTCGGGTAGAGTATTCACGGACATAATTCTGGTGCCACCGACTGGATTATTATTGGGGTTCCAACAAAACGCGAATTACCCACGCTAGAATTGGTACATCATGGTGCGTGATTGGCGACTAGTGGCAATGCCCGCTAATGGCAACCGCGTAACGATCCTTCCTCTTGTAAGGTCTCGATCCGGCACAGCAATGTGTATGGTGTACACAGACCCCCTCTATGCCGCCATGGCCGCATAGAGCGGGTGCGATCGCTGGCAAGACCCTCGCGGTACCCCAAGTAAAGGCGTTGCTGGCAGGAAAGACGACGGGGGAGATTAAGCGAGTCAGGGGCCAGAGCGACAAGGCCTCCTCCGCGCGGCTGCACCTCAATTTGGAGACCCAGCGCGTCGATTTTGTGTTCGGAACCCCGGATGCCCACCGAAAAACCGACACACCATCATAAAATTGCGATACCCCCGGGTTGTTTCATCTACGTCGCGCCACGCACGCCATCATACACGGGCAGAGAGAGAATGGGGCACAACGGAACAAAAGTGGCAATTTGCACCCGAGGGATTATCAGGATGGATAGGCCAATAAGGACGGTCGTCACGACAGCCTCATCACGGCGGCCATCCTTCAACACCCTAAGCCACTAAGAGTTTTGGGTCACCGTTAACAAGTGACGTGCGCTCAAGACGCTTAATTTTCCGACCATCGCGGACGCTTGATTGGTGTTTTGTGTCATCATTCCCATATCGACCACACTGCCGTTTTGGGCATCCACGATGACCACCAGGGTATTGCCTTTTTCGGTAGGAGCGCCCAACGGAGCCGTGCTCCACTTCGGATTGGAAAATGCACCATGCATCACGACGATATCCACGGGCATGGACCCACCATCGACTCGGGCTCCCGAGGTGGCCAAATTGCCTTGCCCGCGATTGGTCACAAAGTACACTGAAGAGGTCGGATTCATGTCGTGGGCCCCCTTCGCCACCATCTCGGCGAGGGAAGCTAATGTTCGTGTTCCCCATGCAGGACCCGTGTGGACCGTATTCGATTGTTGTGTCGCGGCGAAGACCGTACGATGGGTTGCGGGCGGCGAGAACAGTATAATCGATAATACCCCCGCTGCGACGATTGCGCTTCCCCCAGATAATAGCCATTTTCGGTTCATGATCGGCCTATCTCCTTTCCTGTCAATTTTCGGAATCACTGATTTCCGATGGCTTACTCACCCAACTCGCTGTAGCGGGCGAATTGACGGAGAGGTAAGCCCCGGTCCAACTCGTCCATGTAACCCCGGTGGTGAGATACTCAATGCCACTGGAGTACGCGGACGCCGTCATTACATCAGTGCCCGAGGTGGTTTCTAGACCAGTCTCTAACGAGGATTGCGTCGTATTGGGCGGGTTCGACGTCGACACGGACCCCGCGGTATTGGAGTCGCAGGTTAACCCTCCGCTACTGTTGATATAGCAGTTTTGGTTACCGGAGGCCTCACTAAAGTTATAGTAAACTCCCCATTGATCGCTCCCAAGATACTCGATTTCAATCGGTTCCCACGTACCGATCGTCGGGGTGATGGACGTAATCTTATGGACCCAGAGTGCCGAGTTGGGACGCTGATCAGCCCAGTAGTACGACGGGGTGGTCGCATTACTCCCCGGGAACTCGCCGTAGATGTATCCGCCTTCGACCCAATCTTGAAAGGCCGAGGCATTGTTGGTGCCCTCCCATACGGTCTGATTGACATGCCCACCCGATGCGTAGTCTTTCGCGTTACCTGATTGGACATAGAGATCGGCGTAGGCACCGTTGCTGGCCACACTGGGATACCATTCCGCCACCCCGTAGTAATGGCCATTGGCAGCAGGTCCGGTGGTCGACGCAAAGGCTGACGATGAAAGCCCAAGCGTGAGCAACAAGCCACTCGCGATGGCGAGCAAGGGCCATGGATGACGCAGATTCATGACAATTCCCGCCTTTCTACTCTAAACGTCACGGTAGGCGAAATAGTTTCCCGACAAAAACTCCGGCTTCGCCTAAATCCAAACAATAGAGATTTATTTCGTGACCAATATCTGGAATCCTTTTTTGGCGGTTAAAATTTTCGCCATTAAAGCAAAACCGTCCGTTAAATCGGACAAGAGAATATGGCAGCCGCCTTTTGTGAAGAATCGATCATCGGGAATTGTTTCCGGTGATCGCCTTCTTGCTCTATGAAACGTCCGACTTGTCCTAAAGTTACACATCTTAGTAACATTTGTAACTTTCCCGCGACGTGGTCGGTCTATTATCCTGTTCCCATGCAGATATGAATCCCTTTCCTATTCGAGGTTGATACCGTCCAGCGGTCGAATGAACTGGGTGTAATAACGGCCCATCAGGGCCGGGGACAGCTGATGCTGGGTTCATAAGGCTCTAATTCACATTGCGGGGTTTTAGTCAAACTTACCCAGTCTGGTAGAGGTGTGAGGGCCGTGGACAGATGGGGCACTGATGATTCTGATCCCTCGCTCTGCCTGGTATATCTGCGTGCATCTGGGATGGCCGATTGCTCCGATAGATCAATAGCCAATCGGGTTCGACATGGACATCCCGCCACGCCCGTTCAGGTATGATTGCGATAACGCGAAGAAAGCGGATCTCGGCCACAAACGAGGCAAAGACCGCTTCCAAATTGGTTAAATCTCGGCGCGCCTGACCTGGGTAATTGGCAATGCTGCAAACAGGATCCTCCCCTGGGGGAGGATCCTGGCACCATCATGTCATAGATTTTAAAACGGTTTGCAGAATCCCGCCGTTATAAAAATAGTCAACATCTACGGGAGTGTCTAGGCGGGCAAGTACGGGAATTCTTACAGATTCTCCGTTAGTCCGAGTGACTGTCACGGTTAAGTCTTGGTTCGGGTCCATATCGCGCGGCACGCTAATGTCCACAATCTCGTTGCCGGTGATCCCATATTTGTTCCAGCTATCGCCCTCGTGAAATTGCAGTGGCAAGACGCCCATGCCGACCAAGTTGCTGCGGTGAATTCTCTCAAAGCTTTCCGCAATCACGGCTTTGACACCAAGCAAGGTCGTGCCTTTGGCCGCCCAATCCCGAGAGCTACCAGTACCATATTCTTTGCCGGCCATTACTACCAGCGGAACGTTTTCGCGTTGGTACTCCATGGCAACATCATAAACGGTACCTTCTCGGCCATCGGGAAAATGTCGGGAATATCCCCCTTCTTTACCATCCAGCATTTGATTGCGAATCCGGATGTTGGCAAAAGTTCCCCGCATCATGACTTCGTGGTTTCCACGCCGCGCGCCATAGGAATTAAAGTTTTGCGGTTCCACACCGTGATCTCTCAAATATTGGGCAGCGGGACTTGAGGCCGCGATATTCCCCGCAGGAGATATGTGGTCAGTGGTCACGGAGTCACCCAGCAAGAGCAAAATACGTCCATGATCCACAGAAAAGTTGCGACTGGTAGTGGACGTGACGTCCTCGAAGAAAGGAGGTTCTTGGATATAGGTTGATGCAGGGTCCCATGCATATAATTCACCCTCGGGAACCGGCAGTTGATTCCATTCAGGGTTGGCCGAAAACACGGAATGATAAAGTTCCTCAAAGAGATCCGGAGTCAAGGCCTGGGTCATCGTGGATTGAATTTCTTCGGCACTGGGCCAGATATCGCGCAAATACACCAGATTTCCATGGGCATCTTCGCCCACGGGGTCGTTTAACAAGTCGATATTTACCGTCCCAGCCAAAGCATACGCCACCACTAACGGAGGAGACGCAAGATAATTGGCTTTGACTAGGGGATGAATTCTTCCTTCAAAGTTGCGATTGCCGGAGAGCACGGCAGCCACTGTAAGATCCCCTTCTTGAATAGCGGTCGAGACCGCTTCGGGCAACGGCCCACTGTTTCCGATGCAAGTGGTGCAGCCATATCCAACCACGTCAAACCCTAATGCCGCGAGTGGTTCAAGAAGGCCGGCCTTTTTCAAGTAGGCAGTAACTACCCGTGAACCTGGAGCCAAACTGGTTTTGACGTATGGGGCTGATTTAAGTCCTTTTTCCACGGCTTTTTTGGCGAGTAATCCAGCGCCAACCATCACCGTAGGATTTGAGGTATTGGTGCAGCTAGTTATAGCTGCAATTACGACGGACCCTTGCTTTAACGTGAGGGGAGGCGCATCCGCCATGGTTACGGTTGCTGTCCTGGAAATTCCCTCAGGGGTTAGTCCGAATCCGCGGTCGGCTACAGGTGTGGTGAGGGCGGATTGAAACGTCTGTTTCATTTGCGATAGAGGTACGCGATCTTGAGGTCGTTTAGGTCCTGCCAGACTGGGCTCTACTGTGCTTAAATCCAGTGTGACCACATCACTGAACAGAGGTTCAGGAGCGCCATCAGTCCGAAACAATCCTTGGGTTTGACAATACCACTGGACCAGTCGCACGTGCTCTTCACTGCGCCCGGTTTGCCGCAGGTAACGCAAGGTCTCGGCATCGACTGGAAAGTATCCCATGGTGGCTCCATATTCTGGGGCCATGTTGGCAACCGTTGCACGGTCGGCCAAGCTCATGGAGCTTACTCCGGGACCGAAAAACTCGACAAATTTACCCACTACCCCATGTTTCCGCAATACTTGAGTCACGGTTAAAGCGAGATCGGTAGCAGTAACGCCAATCGGCAATTCGCCTTCTAATCGAAACCCCACGACTTCTGGAGTCACGAAATAGAGTGCCTGGCCCAGCATATTAGCTTCAGCCTCGATGCCGCCTACGCCCCATCCCAGCACTCCTAATCCATTGACCATAGTGGTATGGGAATCGGTTCCTACTACAGAATCAGGATACACCAAGAGGTTGCCATCATTGTCAGGCATTTCGGCCACGACGCTAGCCAAATATTCCAGATTCACTTGATGGACTATTCCGGTTCCCGGCGGCACCACCCGGAAATTTTTGAAGGCGCGCTGCGCCCAGTTCAGCAGGCGATAGCGCTCTTGGTTCCGTTCAAATTCGCGTTCTATGTTAAAAGCGAGCGCGTTAGCGTCACCGAATCGATCCACCTGAACCGAATGGTCTACGACAAGGTCGACTGGCACTAATGGGTTTATCTGCTGTGGGTCATGGTGCAAGCGTTCTAGACTCGAACGCAGCGCCGCTAAATCTACCACCGCGGGAACCCCGGTAAAATCCTGCAAGACGACCCTTGCGGGTTTGAAGGGAATCTCAGGCGGGATCTCTTGGTGGGGTTGCCAATGCGCTAGACGCAAAACATCTTCTTCCCGAATCTGATATCCATCTAGCTGTCGCAAGACGGCTTCAAGCAATATTTTTATCGAAAATGGCAATCGGTCAATATTCACACCCTGTACCTGATTTAAGGCCTCAAGCTTATAGTAGACCAGTGACCGTCCGTCAAAGGTAGTTTGGGTTCTTGCATTAAAGGGGTCTTGCCTTAGTTCCGTCAATATCGTTCACCTCATTTTCCGAGTCAGAAAACCAACGGCTCTATTGTAATCTACTTTGGCTAAATATTCGATCCCGCTTTGCCCAATGCTATAATCGTGCAGTGACGATCTCGTCAGAAAGGTGTACCGACAACATGGATTGGACTCAAGAAGTGGCCCAAGGCCGTACTTTTGCAATTATTTCTCATCCCGATGCGGGAAAGACCACCCTCACCGAAAAACTATTACTCTTTGGCGGTGCTATCCGGGAGGCGGGAGCTGTTAAAGCCCGTCGGGCCCAGGCACATGCTCGGTCAGACTGGATGGAAATCGAACGACAACGCGGTATCTCGGTAACGTCTACGGTGCTGCAGTTTCCTTACCGAGGGTATCGGATTAACTTGCTTGACACTCCGGGACACCAAGACTTTAGTGAAGACACCTACCGGACACTTTTAGCCGCAGATAGTGTGGTCATGGTCATTGATGCCGCTAAAGGGGTGGAGCCGCAAACGATAAAGTTATTTGAAGTATGTCGGATGCGTAAGATTCCCGTGTTCACATTTTTTAACAAGTTGGACCGCGAATCCCGGGAGCCATGGGAGTTACTGGATGAGGTAGAGCATGTTTTAGGAATTGAGACTTATCCTATGAATTGGCCAGTGGGAATGGGCCTTGCGTTTCGCGGAATTTATGACCGACAGCGGGCTATGTTTGAACAATTCGACCGCCAACACCAAAAATTTCTTCACATCCCGTACCGTGATCTATCCGATTTGCCGACCGACCAAAAGGCGGATTTGGATGATGCTTTAGAGTTGTTAGACGGAGCCGGGAGCCGATTTGATCGGGAAAAAGTCGCCGCAGGGGAACAAAGTCCTGCTTTTTGGGGAAGTGCTATAGCCAACTTCGGTGTACAAAGTTTTTTGGATTACTTCGTAGACTTGGCACCCGCTCCTTTGCCGAGGCTATCCGAAGACGGTTGGATTGAACCAACCCAAGAAATGTTTAGCGGGTTTGTCTTTAAAATCCAGGCCAATATGAACCCCGCTCACCGTGATCGGGTGGCGTTTGTCCGGATTTGTTCCGGACGCTTTGAGCGAGGGATGACCGTATTTCATGAAAGAAGCGGAAGAACTTTACGATTGGCGCAGCCTCAGCAATTTTTGGCCGAAGAGCGGCAAATTGTGGATCAAGCCTTTCCTGGCGACGTCATCGGTTTGCATGACCCAGGAATTTTTGGCATTGGCGATACTTTGAGCACCCAGTCGGGGGTGAAATTTGTCGGGTTTCCACGGTTCAGCCCTGCGCACTTTGCTGAGATTGAGTTAAAATATACCCTCAAACATAAACAGTATCAACGGGGCATCGAAGAACTGAGTGAAGAGGGACTGTTGCAAGTGTTCCGCGATCCCAATTTGGGGCCTGAAATTTATCTCGGTGTCGTGGGCCCTTTGCAGTTTGATGTGTTAACTTACCGGTTGCAGCATGAATACGGGGTAGAGGTCAATCTGCGCCCTTTAGTCTACACGATGGCTCGTTGGATAGGGGGGGCACCATGGCCTGAAATTGGCCGATTTGATCACGCAAAAGTCGTGTTGGACCAAAATCAACACCCGGTTCTATTAGTAGAAGACCAGCGCACTTTGGACAAGATCCAAGAGAAAAATCCAGCAGTAAGGTTTTCAGAGGTCTCGGAAGTTCCCTAAAATTTCAATGAGAGAAGGCCAAATTGTGCGATACCGAAGATTAGGCAAATCAGGCATTAAAGTTTCCGAAATTGCGCTCGGTAGTTGGTTAACCTATGGCACGGTGACAGAACGCGAGACCGGATATGCCTGTGTACAAAAAGCTTACGAGTTGGGCATTAATCATTTTGACTGTGCCAATGTTTATGGTAGTGAGCCCCATGCGGCGGAAATGTTTCTCCGTGACGCCTTGGCACCGTTTAACCGCGACTCCTATGTCTTAACTTCTAAGGCCTTTTGGCCCGTGGGCACGGGACCCAATGACCGCGGTCTCAGTCGAAAACACTTATTTTCTCAGGTAGAACAGTCCCTAAAAGCATTAGGCACAGATTTTCTAGATATCTTTTATTGTCACCGATACGATCCTGAGACAGAGGTTGAGGAAACGTTAGATGCACTCAACGACCTGGTAGTCCAAGGCAAGATTCTTTACGGCGGAATTAGCGAATGGCCGGTGGCCAAGATTAGTGAGGCCGTCAAAGTGACGGAATCGCGACGGTTACACAAGATACGTGCCAGTCAACCGGTTTATAACATGCTAAACCGCTATATCGAGTCAGGGGTATTGACTGTGTGCGAGGAAAATGGCATTGGGTTGGTCGTGTTCTCTCCATTAGGCCAAGGACTATTAACTGGAAAATATCAAAAGGGACAACCGCTGCCCGAGGGATCGCGGGCCACTACGCCTAGGGTCCAAAATTTTATCACCCATATGTTAAACGATGAGACTTTGGACAAGGTGGGGGCTCTGCAGTCGCTGGCTCAAGAGTTGGGATTGACGTTAAGTCAGTTGGCATTGGCCTGGGTGCTACGCCAGCCAGCCATTGCCAGTGCGCTCATTGGCGCTTCACGACCCGAGCAAATCGAAGAAAATGTCAAAGCGGTAGGGATAACACTAAGCGCAGATACCTTGCAGCGCATTGATTCTATTCTCGCCTAGCATAATTATCGCGACTCCCCGTATGGATAAGCATAGGGGGGAACGTGATGACAGCAACCACCAAGCGATCGTCCGGCCATTTGTGGCGGCAGTTTTCACAGGGTTACCAGAGATTTTTGGGTCTCGTGCCCATGGTCTCTGGTACCCGGCTTTTTTTAGCATCCACGGCAGGCATCCTGATAATCTTATCGTCCTCCTCATGGGCTCATGACGTGGTGGTAGGATACGGTTATGGCGCAGTAGTTTTTACTATTGTCAGCTGGCCTTTTGTCCCGCATTTAGTGCGTCACCTTAGCTGGCCGTCTCATTTGTTGACCAGGGCGGTGGGACTGTTGATTCTGAGCATTTTATGTGGGTCCCTAGGAGAAGTGATTTTGGGTCACAATCCTCAAGCTGCGGGCTTGCGTCAGTTTAATTGGGGCATTGCCCAAAAACTGTTGTGGCAATTCCCACTGGTGCTGCCTGTAGAAAACTTACTGTTGATTGGCATATTGGCCGCCTTATGGCGATTGGGCCGTCCCCATAGACCATTGGGCATCATATTGCTGGCGATAACCTCAGCCTTTGTGTTTGGCTTATGGCATGTACCATTTTGGGGATGGGGAACCTTACTGACTATTGGGCTTACTGTGGTGCCTTGGGCACTCTATATTGTCGTCACGGGAGACTTAGTGGTTCCCGTGGCGACTCATTTACTAATGGATGGATTGGCCATGGTCAGCAATTTTTCCCCGAGCCCTCTAATGCGGCATAGCGCATTAGTCCTTGTAGTGATAGCAGCCCTGGTGTGGGGAGCACTCAGTTCGTGGTGGCAGGATCTGCGAAGGGCTCACCCCGGACCAGGATGATAGTTCCCGTCAACACCGGCTTCGGCAGGTTTTCCACGGTTACCGCAATATTAAGGACGACCCGCTGTGGTGTCGACTCTTGTATGGAACCATCAATGGCGATGGTGCGGTTCACTGGCACCATGGCACGAAATCGGTTTGACCATTCAGAAACTCGGTATCCTTGGTTAAGCAGGGGTTCTATGAAGCGGGTTACTAGTCCCATTGTATACATGCCATGGGCAATGACTCCGTCGAGACCATAGAAGCGTGCTGCATCATCGTCAAAATGAATCGGATTAAAATCTTCAGACGCTCCCGCATACCGCACTAAATCGCTTCGCGTCACTCGGTGAACAATTGGGACGAGCGATGGCATAGTTGCACTCCTTCCGCGATTTCAAGACTGCGCTTGACGCGCAATGATGGTGCTGGTGGAAACAAATGTCATGGCCTGTTCTTGATTGATTCCCGTAGTTTCTAGCGTTAGAAAAGTTAAAGGCCCGCGGGTCTTCACCTCAACTAATCGGCTCACCACGGTAATAACGTCATGGGCAACCACAGGCTCACCATAGCGAAAAGTCTGTTCGCCATGTATCAGACCTGCTTCGGGAAGATCCAGTCCCGGAATCGGCTGGCCATGCAAGGTAATCATAAAAGTGGGAGGCGCTACGACATCGCGATATCCGGCAGCCCGGGCCGATTCGACATCGCGATAGGGTTGATACCCTAGGCCTAGCGCTTCCACAAAACGACGAATTGCACCTGGCTCTACAACGTGAGAATAGGGCGGTGATTGAGTACCTACAGGGGGAATATTCACGCAAATACCTCCAGTACCCGACGGGTTAGTCTTTCGGCATTGTATAATAGGAATATCAAGATTGACAATGAGGGATGCCCCATGGAGTTAACCATGCAGCAAATAATTATCGAGCAGACTGGATTACCGGTCCGAGAAAGTGATATTGACGCGGTACGTAGCCTATCGTTGATTGCCAAGGTGCTTGAAGTGATCCCAGAACCCCCCACCTCAACCCGTCAGGGTCCCTAATCTTGCGCGATTATCGCCCCTCTGGCAACGCGGCCGCGGTAGAAACGTTGCATAACCCAGGAGCCAACACGTTTCTAGGCAAACTGAATATGCATGAATTCGCCTACGGGCCCACGGCTACTTCGTCCTATTATGGGATGATGAAAAATCCGCATGATCCCAGCAAGATGGCTGGCGGGTCGAGCGGAGGCTCCGCAATTGCGGTGGCCACGGGAATGGTGGCCGGTGCGTTGGGAACCGATACCGGGGGATCGGTGCGGATTCCCGCGGCGTTCTGCGGAGTTTACGGGTTAAAACCGTCCTATGGCTCGATTAGCCGGCAAGGCGTACTCCCGCTGTCCTGGACACTAGACCATGTGGGCCCCATTGCCCGCGACTTAGACGACATCGAACTATTGTGGAGGATTTTAAGCCATCGGATGGATCACCAGATGAGCCCACTAACCAGCCCACGTGTGCTTTGGGTAACAGACACCACACTGGATGGTTTGGATCTCGTCGTACAGCAACAGATGGCCTCGGCACGCACTCGAGTAGGGCACTTATCCGCGGTGGACATCGTCCCCGGAACGTTGCCGAGAGGTGAAGAGTGTCGGGCCAGCCAACAACTCATTTTAGGCGCAGAAGCCGTCAATTACCACTGG
>PXYW01000058.1 GCA_003023695.1 Sulfobacillus benefaciens
GTCTTGTCCAGCTGCTGGGTTCGGCCCTTTTTTTGCAGCCACAGGAAGGATTCGGGCATACTCACTCGCGTAGCAAACAAAATGGCGACCACAATCAACACGGCCACCGCCACCACGTCGCGTTGCACGGCAATGGCTGCCTTCCCTGTAATCGCTGCCGTGGCTAACGCTAAAATGGCCAGCACAGTCCCTCCAAAGTTAATACCGTTAATAATCATCATAGTGGCTTTGCCGCGATGTTTACGCGGCATGAGTTCATGACTCGCGACCATGATCGAGTTCATTTCGCCGCCGCCTGCAATGAGCATCAGCGCCAGGGAAATCAAAATAACCACATAACTATTGCCAAAGAACAGTACAATACCCCCGAGGGCATACAGGACTAACGTCGCGTACAAGGTCACTTTGCGCCCATATTTGTCGGCGAACGGACCTGCAAGAATGATGCCGACAATCAGCCAGATCGGGGCCCACGCGAGCAGTAATTCGCCTAACGCCTTCGGCATGGTCACCCAATAGATGGCGATGGATGCCAGCGAAAAAACGTAGGATTCCAGTGCCAAGCCCAGAATGAAAGAGACAAACATCCAGGTGGTTTTCCGGGTCCATCGTGCTTCCCCCAAGCGCGTCATGTTTACCAAGAATAGTCCCTCCTTATGTGGCACTCGTGTATAGTGCCATGGCGTTTCGGCGTGAACGTTAGCAACCAGGCTACAATGGACCGTTCGCTATCACGAGAGGCACTCCGATCTTGTCGAATTGTTGATGAATCTCGTCGGTAATGCCATTATCCGTTATGACATAATCAAAATCCGACAATGCCCAGACCTTCAGCAATGCCCGATGCATCAGTTTACTGGAATCAACCAAAAGATAACGCCGTTCACTATTACGTAAAATCTGGCGCTTGATTTGGATTTCATCCATATTGGTGTCCATCAGACCTTCAGTGAGATGGACCGCATTCCCAGAGACGAAACATTTGGAAAACGAAAACTGCGCAATGTTGCCTTCTGCCATTGGTCCTGTTGTCGAAAACGCTTCCCGTCGCAGTCGGCCCCCAATAAAGTGCATGGTAACAGCACTCGAAAGCAGCACATTAGCCACTAGAAAATTCCCGGTCACCACCGTAAGATCGGCGATATTGCCCAATTGCTTTGCCAATTCCACCACGGTCGTACTCGCGTCCAATGCTACGGTATCGCCTGGCACGAGATGTTTGGCCGCTTCCGCAGCAATAGCTTGCTTTTTCTCCACATTTTGAATCTGTCGGATACCCACATTGTCATCAGCCAAAAGACCCTCTTTGAGTACGGCTCCACCGCGACTGCGCACCACGAGTCCCCGACGGTCCAACTCCGCCAAGTCGCGTCGAATGGTCATTTTCGACACGGTAAAGAGCGTAGCAAGTTCATTAACCTTCACCACGCCATGCAAATTCAGCTGCTCATAGATTTTGTTTAAACGTTCTACGGGAATGCCATAGGCATCACGAGTCGACAATGGACAACAACCTTTCATCACATATCACCACTAAACGTGTTCTTTCCTGTGCGTTAGTGTTGTTTGTATCATGACGAAGAACAAACAGTCTGTCAAGACACAATCGACGTATCACAGCCAACTGCCTGTGTTATCTGTGTATTGGCACAATTGTCACCTATGGTAGCTGCGGAAAAGTGGTTAGCGCAATGACCTTACCGATTGCCCAAATTTCGATCTTAAAACACCTGTGGTTGGAACAATTGATCCCGCTACACACCATTCGACTCCAGTCACCTTAGTGAGCAACTGGCCCATTATGGGGATATCGCACGCCGTCAACAACTGTGAGCCCTGGAACCCGAAATGGATCGTGTGCAGAATGAATTTTTGGCGAAAGGATGGCCATTGATTGTCGAGAACCATGAATCAAAAATGGGGGCCCGTATTTTCGAGTCCGCAGGCAGCCATGCGTCAACAACGGGAATGATCGGTACGGTGATCGGTTTGGTCCATGCATTGGGGAAACTCACGGGCCATCTGGGCGCTCCTGGCCGGAGCCATCGGGACTGGCCTTTATCGCCACCCTTTATGGAGTGAGCACGGCCAACCTGTTATGGTTGCCGATGGTGCAGAATCTTAAAAGCACAGCCCAACGCAATGTACTCATGCGCCAGACTGCCTTGGAGTGCTTGCTGTCGATTCAGCAAGGCATGCCCCCAGCATCCTGAAGGACAAACTGATGAGCTTCATTAAGCCGTCCTCCGCGCCTGCAACCGCCCCATCCCCAGATCAGGCATCTTAACGATTGATCAGCACGGATCCCCAGGTGGGAAACCCTGCCCAATTCCCAGCACCCAGTGATGTCCCCACAGACATCAACGCAGATCACCCGCACCAAGATGGGTTCCCGTTTCGGTCATGCCCATGCGCCTCGAAGCAACAACCCAAGCACTTGTCTAACGGCATTGCCCCATTCCACTCGGGCCATACTCCACTGGTGCGGGATGGGGTACCATGCGGCCAACACAGCCGTCACGGGCTCTCCAATCGCCCAAAGGGCTACGGATCGTGCGTCCAGCCAATTTTCCGTATCGTCCGAGGCATCTTGCACAATCCAATCACCCCGTCCCTCGCGTTCGACAATCCATCGGTCAATGATCGCCATTTCCAGGCTCGTATCCTCCCCATGGTCTTGTCCCCACCAGTGCCAGGATCCGTTTTGAACAATGGCCAATTGCCAAATCGCACAGGACGCGGATTCGGCCATTTGCAAGATCACGGGAATGGCTTGAGATAAGGTCAATCCCTCCACAACATCCAAGAGTCGTGTCAGGGCGAACCATCGTGCCTCTACTGAAAATGCCGTACCGCGTTGATCGGCTAAAATGGATTGCGCCCGCACCACCAGTAATGTTTCCAAAATATCCCTGTCAGGCGCTGGTTGAGACTCCCATGTCGCTGGCTCAGCAAAATAATACCCTTGACCCCAGTTCACACCTAACCGCATACAGGTTTGAATTTCTTCCAATGTCTCAAGACCTTCGGCCAAGACTTTGAATCCAACCGTCGGGGCGAGATGAACCACCGCCTCAACCAGCTGCTGTTTTATCCGATCTTGATCAAGATTTTGCACGATGTCGCGATCCAGCTTCACGACATTCGGGCGCATCTGGATTAATCGGCGCAACCCAGAGTACCCTGCTCCAAAATCATCTAAGGCAATGGCATACCCTGCCGCTTGATGCGCGGCGATCATCGGAATGATCGCCTCAGACCACTCTCCCTTTTCGGTGATTTCCACGACAATTTGGTGAATCGCAAATTGCTGACGAATCTTTGATAAAATTCCGCCCGCAATCGATGCCGGATGCGCATTCCAAAACATAGGCACGCTTAGCGTATTGTTCAGCACAAAGCGTTCCAGCGCAGACAATACCTGTTGATCCATGTCTAGGGCGTGGCCAGCAGCCGCCACCGCATCAAAGAAAGGCTCCACCGGCAACAAATTCCCTTCATAATCATAAGGGCGGCTAAGCACTTCGTATCCCAAGACCCGCAACCCCGTCAATGATACAATTGGTTGAAAAACCAATTGTAATGTTCCGCTCTGCTGCCACCGCTCCCACAACGTCATCCGTGTGCGCCCTTCCGTGATACCCGATATTATCCGATTATAGCCACACTTCGACAGGATTTGTCGAATTTCCTGCTCTATGGACTGTAAAATGATACTCTCGTGAAATCTTATGATCTGTTTTTTGGGGTCGCTCGTCGCGTTAAAAACTCCATTCCGGATGGATATCTCGTCGGATGTCCGAGACTAGACGTTTACACGACCGTTCGATAAGATGGTTTCCAAGGAGTGAAATTGATGTCGCACGACCGCAATGTCTATGTGATCGTTATGGCCGCTGAAACGCAGGGCAATTCTGAAGGCGACTTCGGCCCACTCGATCCATTTACCAGTCGGCTGGTTCACGCCCTTTATATTGTGACGAAAAAACTCGAACATGTGTCGATTTTTGCGATGGATTCACACTCGTGGGACGATGATGAAGCCCAACAAGCGTTGTATGAAGAATTGAAGGCGCTCTTGACCCAACTGTTCTCTCCCCAGCAAACGTAGGCTGAAATCCTCGGTTCTGTCGCCTTCCCTCAGTCCGAAACCCCGATATCGCAAACTTGTGGCAACATGGCAAGACGGCCGGGAACTTTGGTCGCCGGCCGTCGAACAAGTGAAAGACATGTCCTAAGATTTCACTAATTCTATCGCTTGCCCTCCGCCGATAATCGCCCCGATGTAGACCCCATGAACGAATACCGGTACCGCCACATCCAACATCAGATCCCCCGTCACACGACGATACGCCAAAGCATCAAAAGGTTCCGAATCGGGCGGGAGCATATGCTGCATCACCTGTGCCCGGGTCAGTTGTGCTTGATCCAGCATCGGGTCGGTGAGTCCGGCAAACCGCAAGAGTTTCATTAGATCGCGCGACTGAAAAAGAATGCGCTTGACTAAATTCTTCCCATCGTGCGCCGGGTCTCCAATTAAATCTCCGGCAAAAGCCTTCGGTTCCGCCAGCACTAGCCCATTGACATCCCCCATCGCCACGCGCATCACACCGGGAAACGCCCGTTGGGCCTCCGAAGTCGCTTCCTCCATCCACCGCCCCAACAACCGGTCAACGCGACGATCCCATCCACATGTATATCGTGGAGGCTCGAACACCGTGACTGGCCCGGGGTCAAACAAATCTCGCAAATCGTTAGGGGTCACTGGGTGATACACGAACTGCAACTCATCTGGTTCCACTTCGGTTTCCAAAGCTGCTCCGATTTTTTGGCTCCAGGCGCGCAACAAGGTCCGCAATCCGTCAGTATAAGACTGGTATGTCGGAGTCGGCACCGCAAGACGCCAATCGGCTAAAAGATTTTGCAAATCATGCACGCTATCCGTCATCACGGCCACCGTGCCAACGCTGACATCCATTTCCTGGCCGATGGCCTGTAACTCCTGCGGCACTTGCGCCGTGAGCTGAATATTCCCCGCAGCCGTTGCCGCCAAATCATGCGTGGTGGTACGCAACCCCTGAATGGTCGCGGTCATCTCTTCGACAGAGGCCGCGTATTCTTCTACGGCTGCCGCGGTATTGGTCACCACTTGCGTGGCGGTCGCCGCCATCTGTGTCGCCTGTGCAACCTGGTCTGCCACATGAGACAATGCCGTATCTAAAACGTTTAATGCTTCGGGAATGGCCGACACGGCGTCTTGCGCCGCACTTAGGGTCTCTTGGCCCGCCAACGCATTTTGCGCGGTGCGGTTGGTTTCTTGGGCCAGGGCTTCAATGGCTTTGCGCACGCTCATCAGGGTTGTGCCCGTGGTTTCCGCCGCTGCCAAACTTTGTTGGGCCAGCGCTCCCACCGAATCGGCGACCACGGCAAATCCCTGGCCCGCATCCCCAGCCCGT
Source organism: Sulfobacillus benefaciens (assembly GCA_003023695.1). Lineage (GTDB taxonomy): Bacteria > Bacillota > Sulfobacillia > Sulfobacillales > Sulfobacillaceae > Sulfobacillus_C > Sulfobacillus_C benefaciens_A. The sequence goes on from PXYW01000058.1 coordinate 5,457, forward strand.
GCGGCCTCAATCGCGGCATTCAGCGCGAGCATATGCGTTTGTCGCGCAATATCTTGAATGGTTGTCACCACGGGGCCCAATTCCTGCACCCGTTGAACCAAGGCTTGGCTTTCAGCATTCGCCTGAGCCATAGCCGAAGGCAAAGCGGCCACCTGGTCCAGCGCCGTCTTCACCGCGGTCACGGCTCCCGCAATACGCGTTTTGGTATCAGCAGCGGCCCGCTCCCCATCTTGTTGGGCCTGTCCCATACTGGTAATCGTCCGCGATAAACTTGTCATGGCATTATTCGCATGATGGGCATCCTGTGCTTGTTTTCCCGCGGCGAGCGCAATCTGTTCGGCGGCCGCGCCGAGATCCTCAACGGATTGCGCCACTGTTTTCAGCGCATGGCCATCCTCGACGGCAGCTTGTTCGAGTCGGCGGACCAACTGGGCAATACGCGTCATGGTGTTTTCCACATGGTGAACGCTATCGGACGATGCCTCCGCTTGCCGTACCAAAGCCGACCCCGTGTAATACACGCGAAAGAGCACCCGCCGCAGGCGCCGCACCAACGTGTCTCCCGCCTCATACAACGTACGCACTTCGTCGCGCCCAGTGGGCACGGTCCGAGCAGCTTGCAGGTCCCCGTCTGCCACATGATGAAGCGCGGTAATTTGATTCACAATGGGTTCTACAATATATTGGCGATTCGCCCGTAGCGCCAGCCATCCCGTGCTTTCTGCAATAATTCCCAGCACTGCCAACAGCCCTGTCCAGATCACCCCATGATCGACGCCCGATTGCCAGAGTCCGATTATCGCCAGAATTTCGATGAGGGCCAACATAATCATGGCGCCGCCCAGTTGCCAGGCAAATTTGCGCGGTAAGGGCCAGGCCAAATAGATGTCCCACAATCGACCAACGAAAGTGGTCGGCTGAGAAGCCGAGGAAGTGGATGATGAAGTCGTAAGGGTGTTGATGGGATTTGCCGTATCGGATGTCATCGGGTTATTTTCCGGTCGCCATAAAAACATGCGTCGAGAACGTTTATGGAGAAGCGGTCATGTGTCTTACCGAATGCCGCCACGCCCACACACGCGTACTCCCCAGTAACCACAGACCTGATTCGACGCCATGGGCGACCAGGAACCTCCTCTCTTATTTTCGGCCAAGGTCTTGTATCGAGTGTTTCGCGCCAGTGAACCTGACCACTTTGTGGATGAACCAGATATCGCCTGCTTGGTTCGGATCGACACCACTGATCCTTACGAAACAAAAGGCGAAATCGAGAATCTCCACAAAGCACTGTAGCCAATCACTAGCCGCTGTGATGACATACGTCGACACATCATGCTTGTCAGCCGCCACCACCTCATACGCGGTTGGGTTGCAAAAATGTGCACGGCCGTGTCCACGCATATCATGACAAGATCCTCCGTGGGACACTTCGCTAATCATGCCCAGAATTCCTTTTTCGTTCGGCGCAAACTTTCTATCCGAACGCCACATTCCCGTCGTCTTTGTTGACGTTGAGATGCGCTATGTGTCTTGTGCCAAAGACTTTTGCGGTGACTGCTGGGCCAAGGGTCGTAGCAGTAATTTGAGGAGTAGACGCCGTATGACGGTTTGTGCAGGAAGCGCTTCTTTCCAAAACGTACATTCTTCATGAAACTCCCCACGCAGTTCGCGACTGAGTCAGTAGCCCGTCTGCATCGTCACTACCTCTAGTTCACCGCACCATTGCACGGTCGTCTGTCGTTCGAGCGCAGATTGCACCAATCCCGGGGTGTGTCGCGCACCTTCCCTAGAACACCACAACCTCACGGAAAATTCAGTCCGACCCCTCACACTGACGGTCGCGTCATCGGAAATCCCCCGCTCCGGGACGTGTCGAGGTCTGGACCGATGTCGACGCACTGTGTTGCCGTGCGCTTAATTCTTCACCATTTTTGGTGAGTTCCGTCGGTTGGGTCATGGGGTTTTTCGTCCACGTGACTAAGGTGATAGAGAAGAACGATCCTGTCTGAACAAGGGCACACCCCATCCACACGCACATGAAAAAAGCCGTGTCTGACCAACATGGGCCAGAGATGCCAGCGCATTGTTCACTGGGTCTTCTTCCGTTTGCTCGTGCCCATCCCTTCATCACTGGTCGAGACGGCGACTTGCTGGGACGGCTTGCTTCTTGTGTCCATCATGCAGCCAGTATCCATAGGTATGAATTGCGCGAATACTTGCACCACGCTGACCTAGCGATCGTCCACTAGGATCCGATTTTCTGCCTCCCAATGGGAATGGCTATGTTCTACGTCAATTCTCCCTTGCGCAGCGTGAATATCGGGCCTACTAGGGCCTGGCTGGACTTCCCTCGGCACATGCATGCATTGGGGCAAACTCAAGTTTGTTCAACATCGCAGCCCGGTGAGATTTTTCCGCGCAAAAGACGGAATCGGCGGGGATACGAAAAGCTTCTCCCAAGCACCTTCCCATGCCCCCAGTGATAAGAGCGGTCGCCAATAATCTTTAGCGCCACGCAATCCGTGTCCCGTCTGCCGTATCGATGACGCGTTGCTTGCAAAACACACGGGAACCGTGTGCGAAGCGGTATCAGTCTTACCACGTTCGGGAAGCGCGTCCCCTAGGTGTTGACGCGCTTCCCATGGCTTGTAGTTCTCACACTGACTCCCGCACGGGATAATCCCTGCAGGTTCTCGGGCGTGTGGCTTCAACGCATCGGACAACGTCCTCGCGAAGATCGCGAGGCGATGAGGGAATACGTCAGATCACAGCACAAAACCCTTCAGAGACCCAGTATCCCATGGGATGGCAGTTGCCTTCTCCACACTCCATCGTGTGGATTTGCGTCGAGACAAACACTGTGCCGATTCAGCCTGACGGCAAGCCGTCTGGATTTTATAACTGCGCATGCAACGGGGTCCATAGGGGGATCCAGGAAGATCTGCCCCCTGTAATGCCATGAGATGCGCGTATCGGCTATCGGCGGGTGATCAGTTAGCGCGGACCGGTATCGTTGCGGTAATCATGGTAGTACCCTTTCCAAATTAGGCGATAGACCCCGAGCCATTGCGGCACTCGATTCCACAGAGGAATCCACGGCGTCAACGCAAGGAACAACCAGAACACAAATCCGATGCTCAACGCAATCGCATCATTAGCAGGAGAACTTGCCACAAAAGGCCACTGGTAAATCCACGTCGGAATGGTCATCCACCACGCGCCCGGATATCCTTCCACAGCCGGGTGAATAATGCCCCATTGGGTACCTTTTAATTGGAGGGGGGTGGCCGCCGTGTGCATCGGAGTCCCCTCTAGAAACAACAAGTAGTTTTGATTATCAAAACGGGTAACTACGGACGGATTGCGAATTAAGGCACCCGACATCAGCCCACTTTCTGCCAATTTCAGCGTGTCATTCATCAAGGCAGGCAGGGGACCGTAATGCCCCGCTGGCACAACCACGGTGCCAGTAGATGTCGTACCCCTGGCCAGCGCAGATTCATAGGCATTCGCCCAGGCGATCTGCTGGGTCCGAGAGGCATTCTCAAACCGATGCAGAGGAGCGGTAATGGCCGGATTGATGGACGCCGCCATGGCCAATGGATGCAAAATAAAATCATACGGCACATTCAGCGGATGAATATCGCCGACCCACTTCTGGAAGATAAACTCCAAGTTCCCCGTGCCATGATTGTACGGGGGCCCGTAATCCGCCATCCGTCCTTGCCCGTTAAGATCCCGCGTGGCCATTGCTTCAAAAGCCACAGGGTTTTGGATGGCATCCTTTTGGATCGTTAGCGGTGCCGCCTCTGGCACCGAGAACAATGCTGCCGCCACCAATACCACGACGACCACAATCACCAGCGTACTCATCAGATGTTTGACAAAGTCTTCGGGCACCATGCGGTAATCATGAACCATATCAGATGTGTTTGTAGCCATTTGCAGACCCTCCTGTCTGATTGTCGTCCACCGGATAGGGCGGTACCACGCTCTTGAGGCGGACCCGTGTGATGTGAGCCCCAATCAGCAACAGAAGAGTGAGGGGCAAGACGACGACGTGCATGCCAAACATCTGTCCGGAATTGGTGAGGTTCACCCATCCCAGACCCAGTGCGTTCAAGCCGTCTTTCGCTTGCACGGCATTCCATTGCGAGTACAAATCCCCGTTGATCAAAAATCCGGTGAATGCTGTCGGAATCGCGACGATAAACGCGATTGCCCCTAATAACCACGTGATTCCGCGGCCCCCACGCCATGCTCCGGTAAAAAAGACTCGCCATAAGTGCAGCATCATAAAAAAGAAAAACGCCTGCACTCCCCAAAAGTGGGTCGCAGCCACGAAACGCATCGCGCCGTTATACGACCACGAGGCCGGCCCATTCGCGGCTAGAATAATCCCCGAGATGACCAACACCACAAAGCTGGACGCCGTTAAAGAGCCCAGCATGTACATAAAGCCCTGCGCATACTCCGGCATGGTGTCCGGAAGCCAGGTGTCCACCGATAAAATGCTTCGCAAATGCTTAGACGATGCTTCCGTCCAATTCGCCATAAATCTCTCACCATCCCTTCTTCTCCTACTTATTGTGGCTTGCGGTGCCGTGACGACGGCCACACGAATCCCACAATGAAGGTGACTAAAAACAAGGCTTCCATTAACACATTGCCAGTACTAGGGGTCATGTCCTGCTCTCCTTTCTCCGGCCTCGTCTCGACATCTTGAATTGTTGTGAATTCGTTCACAAACAGCGGCAACCAATCGATGTGCCATAATCCCCCTGACGCCATTACGGCAATGCCAGGCCAAGTCCCCAGTATGGGAACACACTGAACGCAAGACACGCGCTGTGATGGCGATGGCCGAGGCTATGAATCCCAAATGTCCCTCATGACTGCGAGGCGAGAGTGGCTCGTGCCTCTTCAGTCGTCCGGAATATCGGCGGTGGGTATCCCAAAGCGACCTCTCTTTCGCTGTAGGATGAAGGTTTAACAACCGCGATCCCCTCGACGGCTCGGAATCGCGCTCGATCCAAGGTCCTGCTTTTTATCCCACTCTGTGCAGCGTTCGTTCCTGTCAAGCCCACAAGGTGTAACAAAGGCGTCTCGTGAAGGGCCACCGCATCGTTTGCTTTGTGTCCACTCATTTGACGATCAAACGGTTCCCACCGATTTGCACTGTACCATATGGTCCCGCTCGAAGGTTAGGAACGAAGGTCTTAAAAAAATAGGGTCAAAAGATCATCCTCGGTATGAGAAGATGTGCGTCGCAGAATGAGAAGAGCCATTCAGCGCCCCGTTTGGGAACCAATGGGCATTTTAAAAATTCTCTGTGGTCGCTATAATACGATGCAATCAATCACTAATGTGGCGGAACTCGCCACGGCCCATGGATACGTCTTGCACCAACGGTATCGTGGATGGAGGGATTGTGCACTGATGATGGAAAGTCATACTGATCAACGCAACAATGGGGTGACAAGCCAGGAAAGTGCTCCTATGGTCCAATGGGAACAGGTGTTTCACGTTTTAACCACCCACATGGTGATCGGCGTAGCGCTACATACTGATCGGTTTCTCTATGCAAATGTGGCCCTGCAAAATCTGTTGGGGTACAGTCAAGAGGATCTTTTCACGATGGCCATTTGGGATCTTTGTGATGAACCGTCTCGCACTCAAATTCGCACCGTGATTAACACGGCGCGCAATACGTTGATGGCAGTGCCCCCGTCGTTGCTGCAATGGATGGATGAACAACCCGCGTTGCCCTCAGACGACGTCCCCCCGATACGACTGCACATGCGTACCACGCTGGGACAATGGCTATGGATAGATGCCTACGTGACCTCCATCGCATATCAAGACATGCTCGTGTCCGTTATCAACTTTTTGGATGTGAGTCACCAGGTGCAGCTTTTGGCCCAGGTGGAACAAGATGAACAGAGGTTTCACGAAACTCTCGAGGCTATTCCGTTGCCGATTCTCATTATCCAAGACACCTGTCTCTATGCCAACGCTGCCACGCGGCAATGGCTCGGCTACACAGATGAGGCATTGCGCCAGTTACGCCCCAATGACCTGCTGGCAGACCATACGGCCGATGGATCACTTTGGCAACGCATCGGCGATGAAGCTCAACGGGGGCGCTTGGAAGGTGACACGCTGCCGCGCGTAGCGATCCGCACGGTCTCAGGCCATCAACGATGGGCCCGCGTCACCATGCGCTCGATTTGGTACCACAATGATTGGGCTGTGCTCGTCATTGCCGCAGACCTTACCGCCGAGGTTCGCAATGAGCGCGTTCTCCAGAAAACCACGGACCATTATCGCACGTTAGCTGAGATTGATCCGCTCACACAACTGGCCAACCGCCGCGTGCTCGATCAGCAACTTGCGCACCATGTACATGCAAAGAATGCCAAGCCTAGTTTTGGCCTGATTATGGTGGACCTGGATCATTTTAAGCAAGTGAATGATACCTGGGGCCATGACGTTGGCGATCAAATTTTACAAGAGATGGCAGACATTTTCCGGCATAATGTGCGACACCAGGATTTGTTGGCGCATTATGGTGGCGAGGAATTTATGATTCTCGTGCATGCGTCCTCATTGGACGACGGAATACTCCTGGCGGAGCGTATCCGCAATGCCGTGTCTACCCACAATTTTCCCGTCGTCTCTCATGTCACGGTCAGTATGGGCGTCGCGATGTGTTCCCCTGAAGACACGGTGCAAAGTCTGACGCGCCGGGTGGATCAAGCCTTGTATTTAGCAAAACATCAGGGGCGCAATTGTGTCGTGACCATGAATTCGTAATCGTTGTGCCATGTCGTCTTGCCGAGACAATACGGGAACATTTCTTAGGGTCCCCGCTTCTTCACAGCCGAGTTCTCCGTTTGTGACCATTCGATGCAGACTGGACGGCTCAGCGCACCACTGTCGCACGTTGCTGCGTCGTCAGCATGAGCCAGCCATTGCAACAGATAGTTGTGGCCGTCCGTAATCAATTGGTCCACCGACCACACACCAAAGTGATGCAGCATCTTCCGCAACTGGGACGCCGTGGTGGCACAGGACTCCCAAGGTCGCTCAGGGTCAAAATGACCCGCTAAAAGGGTCCGCACCCAGGCCTGTTGCGATGCGGAGAGTTGGGCGTAGAGCCGGAGCCATGCAGATCGTTGATGATACGTCGCCGAATACGCTCGCATCGCATCCGTAAAGTGCGAACTCAGCACTTGCACATCATCGTACGCGCCGCGCACCGCATGCGGCAAAAGTTGAGTCGCGTCATCTACGGTAACCACACTGTTGCCTGCCGCAATCCATGCTGCAAGACACTCAGACCCCCAGATTCCCAGCCACCGCGCACCAGACAGCACGAGCACGGTACGGTGGGGTGTCCATGCAGACACCTCTTGGTCGCTTGACCTTATCGCAATTTCCCGAACCCACACATCGGTCCAGTCTGGAGGTTCTTCATGCCATGGACCTTGAGGGTTCAAGATCTGCACCTCGGGCGTGTGCTGCAAACAAGCCACCAAGCACTGTCCGTCTCCATTTCTGCTAGACGTCACCCAGGTTTGAATCGATAACGCGGCAGGCCTCATTATTTTTGTGCCTCGGGTCTCGACGGCTGTGGTGAAGCTCCCTCCGTCCCCCACTGCACCACTTGCACACCAAAACGATTGCCCACCAAAACCACATTGCCCTTGCCAACGACCCGGCCATTCAACGTTAACGCTACGGGTTCCTGCCACTTGCAATCCAACACCACCCGGCTGTTCTCCCCTAATTGCAATGCTTGCTCCACGGTCAACGTTTGATGTCCCAACACCACTCGAAACTTCATCGGCACGGCAGCGATCGGGCGTAGCCGGGGGTCCTTAAACCGCTCAGCCACCGCCTTGGATGATGATAAAGGCTGAGCAGCCGGCGTTTCCACGGTGTCCTGGGCGTTAACCTCGAGAGACTCCACGGGAGTCATCATTTTGGGGGCCGTGGAAGCCCCAGCAGCCAGCGCGGCTAATAAGGCATCAATGTCGGCCTGCGACATCGGCCCGTTATCTTCTGCCATATTTCTCCCTCCTGACCCTGGCCTAAGCCTCAGCACTTCGGCCGGGCTTTGTCCGAAATGGCTCCCGAACGCCCCATTTGCGTGAAATCCGTGGGGAACTCAATTAGCCCTCTGCCGCAGGAGCCACACTTTTCTGAAACAATGACGGGCCCACTACCTGGAGTCCCAATCCTTGCCATTCTAATAATGTCTCTGTGGCGCCCAGCCAGAGATATCCCTGAGGCAACAATGCGCGCACCAGTTTTTGGGCAACCGTCAAACGCGCTGACGGATCGAAATAGATCAGCACATTGCGACACAAAATACCATGGAATCCTGACGGATAAGGATCGCTTAAAAGGTGGTGGCGCACGAACCGGATATGTCCGCCAATCGATGCGATGAGGTGCCAGCGAGTCGGTCCGATCTGTTCAAAGGCCTGGTGATATTGGGTCGGAACCTGCGACATCACCTCCGGTCCATACTCCATTTTTTCTGCCTCGCGAAGAATGGCCGCATCGCTATCGGTCGCCAAAATTTCATAGGAACGCCCCGCAGCATGCAGCAACACCGCCAACGTGACCGCTTCCGCACCCCAAGAAGCCCCCGCTGACCATAATTTTAATGAAACGTCAGGCCATTGTAAAATAGCCTGAGTCCACGTCTGCCAATACGGAGCATCGCGAAAAAATTCACTGACATGAATCGTCAAATACGAATGCACACGTTCCCAAAATTCGGGGTTATTCTGTCCACGCGTGATCAATGCAGACATATCGGCTAATCCTTCTTGCACCATAAATGTTGTTAATCGTCGTTCCAAATGGGTGCGCTTATAAGACGTCAAATCGTTGCCCCACCAACGCCGCGCCACCCCGAAAAACTTCTCCCACTCTTGATCAGTCACTGCTAACCGCCCCCGTCACTGAGTCATGGAGCCAGCGGCCAATCCGGGTCAAGGGCCAAATAGCATCTGCGGCTCCGGCCCCCGCCACCGCGCCTGGCATGCCCCACACAACAGCGGTGTCTTGCGCTTCTGCCACCACCCAGGCGCCCCGCTGATGCGCTTGGATTGCGCCACGGCATCCGTCTTCCCCCATGCCGGTGAGAATCACCACGCCCAGATGTGAGCCAAAGGCCTCCACAGCATCCAGCAGTGTCACATCCACCGCGGGGATCACGCCATGCATCCGTGGGCCTGGTTCGCTCCAACAGCGATGCGCTGACACCCTGAGATGTCGGCCGCCCGTGGCCAGCACCACCGACGACGACCGCAGAGGAATCGGCATCCCATCGGGTGGGACTTCTTGCACCCGAAAGCCCAATTGCACGGTAAGACGTTCGGCGAACGATGCCGTAAATCCCGCAGGCATATGCTGGACAATCAACAGGGGAATGCGAGGAGGTGCCCGCAACGCCCCGAGGACTGTTGCCAATGCCCGTGGTCCCCCGGTCGACGCGCCAATCACAATAGCTTGCAGGGTATCATGGCGGGAATCGGGTTTTGCGCTCTCTGGCGTGCCCAGATCATGAAACGCGACATGAGTTTCGGTCTCTGACTCGATAAGCGCACGAGCTTTGGCAACGATCGTCTCCATGACGCTGTCTAACGGGTAGGGAGGGGC
>PXYW01000059.1:0-15034 GCA_003023695.1 Sulfobacillus benefaciens
AGTTCGATCGCAGTGTTTGTCGAATCGGATGCATCGACAGTCTTTCAACACAGGGGATGGGTGCCGCATGCCGAATATTAAAGCCGCCATCCATTGCATTTTCCCTGGACCTACCCCGCCATTTCATTCAACCATGACATCTCTATGAAAAGTAGTGCGGATTCTCGGGTCGCTCTGTACCTTATTATCGTATAGATCCAAAGCATCTGCGGCAAAAAATCCGTGTCGCGAAACCAGTCGTACCCTGACCAACCTCATCGCGTAACGATTCCCTCAGTGGGCCGAGATTGCATCAAGCTAACGACCCATCCGGGGACCGACGTACATAGCACTCAGTATCTAACTTCTCCCCGCTGGTCACGAGATTCATGCGTCATAAGGTGTTCTGGCGCAATTTCTAAAGCCATCGCCAAAGCCACGATCCGGTAATAGGCGACAGTATGCACTGCTCCTTCTGATCCTCGCTCCATGAGTCGGATCCATGACCCCGTAAACCGTCGCCCAGGGGATTTCAGGCTACGCCATGCATAATTCGCCAGCTCAGCGAGTTCGTCGGGCGCTAAACGACGCGCCTTACGAAACCACCGTAAGCGTTGCCCAAAAGCTATCATATCCATTGGCACCCGTGTTTGCATGGAATTCTATCCATCCTTATGCTTCAGCCCTGCTTCTGGGCTTTCGACAGTGAACGGGAAAATTCCTGCTGAACACTCGAACATTTCAGTCTGCTGCCTTCAATCGTAGTGCACTCTCCTAGATGCCAGAATACTATGCATTCCGTGGGAGTGCGCTACCGCTTATATGGCGGTTGGTAGGCAACTATGTGGCTATGACTGATGGCAGGCAATGCCAACCCATCCAGCTCCGTTCATGGTAACTAATGGAGTAGTCATATGGTACGACTTAACTTCGACTTAAGCCATGACGCGCAAGCCATGACTGGGCTATAGACCAATTACGATGAGGATAGAGAATTTCTATTCCGATAATGCGATGATCGGCATCTTCATCCACGATAATCTCTGGAGTAATCTCAACCTGCCGCAATATTGCCCCTTCATAAAATTGAAGATAGAGTGCGTCCGCTTCCGGATCATAGGACTCATGAAGCGGCATTGGCCCATTACTTACGGACAACGGTAATCACCTGCTTTCTGTCGGCGGTCACTACCACACGCAACGATCCGCGAATCACGTTCACATTGCCGTTCCCATCGGGATACGTAATATCAGGTTGGGCTAGACAGTCTTCCACTTCTTGTGTAGTAATCCCCCGCTGTTGCATCCGCTGTTGCGCATGTCGTGTATAGTGTATCATATTCTGATTGGGCCTTTCTTACACCTGACATGTAGACTTTACTGAAGTTTAATTCTCGGTTTAGGCCAAGATTCCTGCTGTGCGTACCAAGATCATCGCCCTGAAGCATCATACACAGAATTGGGCGTGCAATCTTTCGATGGAGGCGCACACCAGCTAGGGCCAGCACCATTCTTGTAGTGCTGAACGAAACCTCGACACTATCGCTGCATGTACAACACACCAGGTGGTCAGGTCAGAATCCAAGAACTGCTGTCCTCTAGATCCGGCCGTTTTCACGTCCCCCGCTAACCTGAAAAATGCTGGCATCAATGGCATTCGATGGAGTGACCGCTAACCGAAACTCCTTCCACCCCCGTCCTGCGCAGTGTGCATGAAAGCAATGAAACCCCAGTTGTCCGCTGGGTTGCCAAAAGACTGCGCATTCTGTGGGTGTCGGATCAGTTGAATGATCGGACTGCCAGGGGCAGGTAATGAGAATTTTAGTGCGGCCATCCGGCATGGGTTCTCCGTCGTTCAGAATGTCTATGCCCCATGATGCGAGGCGATTGAGCACACTGCCTAAATCGCGGGTCCAGCCCGCGCCTTGGTGATGGGCAGAAATCTGCGGAGTGCGGCGTACCGGGCGGGGCGTTTCTGATGGCGCCCAACTCGCGATCCATCGCAATGCATCGACAGGCAAGGGCCGTAATGGCTGCGGGATTGCCGCGATGACCGCAGGCCACCATGGGCGGTCAGGCGTAGCCTGCCCTTTTTTCGGAATCGTCCCGTAGACCTTGGAAATCCGCGAGGCATTAAAGACGCTGCAATCGACATCCACCGCATCATCGGAGAATCGGGCGGCGAGCGTCTGCAAAATCCATTGCACCCGTTGGGTACTCTGCACGGTATTCGGCCAGTCATCCAGACGGTATAAGAGGTGTGCACCGTTCCCGGATGCTGCTTGGACGGGGTCGGGCCATCCGATCTGTTGGAGGGCTCGCCCAATCTCCCCGGCTTTGGCGAAGGCTTGTTCCCGTTCCCATTGCGTGGCATTGGTTTTGGCCGGGCGTTTCGGATCGCAATCGACCAACAACCAGCGGCGATAGGCGATGTCGGGGTCTTTTGCAGCCTTGCTCGATCGGAGAACGTTCAACCGTCCAGTCCATGGTGCATCCTTCTTTATCGGATTTAAGGTAATATAAATTCCTGCCACATCATCTAGGGCATCGGCCGTTTTGATAACAGCACTAAAGGCATCACGATCCGTAAACCGTCCGATGCGGGGCGGTTGGCCATGCTGCAAAACGCGTACTTCGACCACGGCCTGCGGGACGGCAATCAAGTCCCATGTGCGTTGAATGTCAGCTAGTTGACGGTGCTCTAACATGATCGTTCCCTGCCTCTGGAATTATCGGGACGGCACCTGGGACACTGTATCAGACGGCCAGTGCGTTTCCTGAGCTAGACGTTGGGTTGAGGGCTCTGGATGCCATGCCCATTCGCATTCGGCTGATGGCACGATCACATCGCGATCCCCCAATCGTACAGTACATTCCGCGCCATCATTCGCAATCAGAATACCAATGCCTTGATGTGGCATAGAGAGTGCCGTACCGAGAGGCCAGGGACGTTCAGGCACAGGGCCTTCCATCGCCCGAAGAATGCGTACCAGATCCTCAATCACGGTCATGATGCCATGAAAACTGCGTTCTGCGAGTTCGTGCTCCGTGATCACCCCGTGCCGATGGTCTTGGCGCAGGGTATCCAGAGATTGTGACGCAGTCATTAGGACCGTTTGGGCAGCGTCAACATCCGGGAGTGCTATAATTTGCGTCGGCATGTCAGGTCTCCTTTCTTTAATGCGCATGCGCCTTCTGCGGTTTAGCAGCCAGTTCGGTATCAATCAGTTTGGCCGCTTCGCCTTTCGTCACGGTAAAAATCAGTTCTTCGGGCACCTTCAAGCGTTTCAGCAAGGCGCGTTGTTTCGGCGTCGAAGGCGTGAGTTTCCACAAGGCATCAGTGACCGCTAACTGTGTCGCACGGGGATCCCACCCCATCATGCGCGCCATTGTGGCAGCACGTTGGGCCGACCAGTCTGCGAGTATTTGTTTGTGGCGGTCCAGCGCATAGCTGGCTTCCCACTTGGTCAGGATCGCGACCGCATCGGCATCCCATCCAAAATCCTGAAGCCGTTGCCGTTGCAAATCCGTCGCGTGTTCCTCAGGATCTTGCATATATTGATGCGCTTTGCTTACTGCAAACAGTAAGGCATCGGGGTCTTCATGAATTTCTGCCAAATCTTCGAGCACATCGCGCCAATCGAATGTGGGGGCCACATTCTCGGTCAGATCGGCAAAGAGATCGATGGCATCACTGTGCAGATTCAGATGCCCTAACCAGCGCTCTCCAGCATCCGAGATCCGGGACTCCTGCGCCATACGTACCGCTACACTGGTGCCGTTTTCGGGGTCCTTACGCATCCCGATCAGATCTTTGACCGTGATGAGTTTGTGCCGTTTAGTGTTATCGGCGATATCTAGTAAAATCATGTGGGACTTGCCTTCCGCTGGGCGGGTTCCGCGGCCTACCATCTGGGTGAAGAGGCCCAGCGACTTGGTAGGGCGGGCCAAAATAATGGTCTCGATGCTAGGTTCATCGAATCCTTCGGTATACAACATGGCATTCGTCAGCACCTGAATCGTGCCAGTTTTGAATTGGGTGAGAATCGCGCGGCGTTCATCCATGGGCATTTTGCCATCGACGGCCGCGGCCGGAATGCCTGCGGCCTGAAATGCTTGCGCCAGATCATAGGCATGTTGCACGCCGGCGGTAAAGACCATCGCTTTAGTTCCCCCAGCATGTGTTTGATATGCATCAACAATGAGACGATTCCGCGGTACCGTATTCAAGGCCATGGCGAGTTCTCCTGCATTAAAATCCCCAGCCTGAGTATGGACAGCGTCTAAATCCGCCTGACCACGAATCCGAAAAGCCCGGATATCAACGAGATAGCCATCTTTGATGCCTTCCTGGATGCCATAACTGAAGACAATTTTGTCAAACGTACCTTCGAGCGTGGCCTTATCCGTCCGGTAGGGTGTGGCCGTAAGGCCCAAGAGTAATTCGGGCTTGAGATAGCGTAGAATTTTCTGGTAACTACTCGCTGCCGCGTGATGACATTCATCAACAATGACCGTCCCAAATTGCTCAGGATGCCAGCGAGTCAAGCGTTTCTGCGACAGACTTTGCACGGATGCCACGACAATGGGTGCTTGCCAGGCATCTTCTTCGGCTTTGACGATTCCGATATTGGCAGCAGGCCATGCTGTGGCAAAGGCATCGGCAGCTTGTCGAATGAGTTCGTCCCGGTGGACCAGCCATAAGGTTGGCTGGTTTCGACGCATCGCATAAAATGTGCCAGAAAAGGTTTTGCCCAAACCGGTCGCCATGGACCAAATTTGCTTTGTAATGCCGCCCTGGAGTGCCTGATCCGCAGCAACCAAGGCCGATTCTTGGTAAGGACGCAAGGTAATGTTATTGTCCATGGCGCCACGCCTCCCTTTCCACGTAGTACAGCACCAGCCGACGCATCATGGCCGCCTTGGATTGCGATGTGGCACGGGCCGCCATCACCAATCGGGCATCCAAGCTGCGGGGCAGATAGGCAAACGCCCCGGACGTTTTGGGTTCATGGGGATCGGGTGGCAGAACATGGCGTTGATCTAAGGCCTGATCTATGGCACGCCGGAGGATTTCTGACACCGGAACCCTGGCATTCAGCGCCAAGGTTCGCACTTGGTCCATCGTGCGTGGTGGCAGATATACAGTGCGCCGCACGAGCGGTTCCAAGGTCCAATTTTTGTGAGGTTGCATGGAGTAAGTTCCTTTCGTGTTATTTGGCTTGGTCAAATAGTAGATTTTGTCCCGCCTGGTGCTGTCCAGAAACGGCATAGTATTTTCCACGACGCCGCATTACGGTTTCGCCTGTAGTCATCATGCAGTCCGCAATATCCTCACTTGTAAGAGTGCTCTCTGCGGTGATGGCTAATGCACGATAATCTGCTGTGTGGCGGCGACGCGCTTCAGCTAATCGACGATCATCGCCAACAGCGCTGAGCATGGGCGAACCCAGAATGGGCGTCTCAGATGGAGCGGGACGAATTTTGGCTGCGGCATCCAATGCGATGGCTTGCAGCGACCGGTAGAGCTTAGGGGAATTAGGCGGACATTCGGCCAAAGCCGCAACATAGGCAGCATCAATGGCTTGGAGCGCTTCAATCCGCGTTTCGATCATTTGGCGTTCCCATCCGGTGCGAATCCTGGTGCGTTGTTCAATGATGCGGTCGGCGTCGGACTCGGCTACCCGGCAGAGCCAGTAAAAAAGGGTATCTGCGGTTGGGGGTTTGCCGTGATATTTTTCGGGGCGTGGCTCGGGTTTGATGCTGGCATCGATCAATGGTGCTAATTCTTCGCGCATGCACTCCTGAGCGCTCTTGAGTTCTGCCTGACAATTCGTTACAATTTCCTTGGTTTGCCTACGCAATCGTTGTTCTCGCTTGCGGCGAGCATCGGTTCGTAGCGCGGCCTTTTGGTTGCGGGTCAACTCAGGTGGTGCCTGGACAGCAGTAGCCATGGGCGGCTCCTTCCTATGATGTGCGGGCTAGGAGAGGCTGGCACCTCCCCTAGCTTGTGGACAGATTGTGGTTAGTAGGTCGCGTCCTGCTGAACGGGCGGGCGCGTCCATTCGGTATAAAACTCGTGGAGAGGGCCGTGTAGCAAGCGCTGCACCAAATCGGCTTGCGCATCGTCATCCAAGATCCCTAACTCTTCGATGGCGAGCACGCCCCATTCCATTTGTCCTTGTTTTTGGTACACGGTGGAGAGCTTCACATGAATTTGCCCGAGACGTTTCCGACGGGCTGCCGCCCGGGTTTCAAATTGCTGTACAGCGAGGATCGATGTGGGCGGCGCAATGACCACGACGGGCAAGTCTTCACCATCGCGTAGCACGAGAAGGAGACGTTTTTCCCGGCAGGCTTTGCCTTTCCCCCCGTTCGTGGCCGTCCCCCATTTATTCATAGGACATTCTGCGCAGGATCGTAGATCAATGTCACTGAGGGGATCTAATGGTGCGGAGCGCCATGCCCCCGTTCCAGGCTCCACCAGCTGACATTGGGTCGGCACCGGATCGCGTTCGATTTCTTTTCCCGTGGCATCTAGCTCAACGAATGGGAGCCAACGGGCAGCCCGCACAGCAAGAATCACGCCGGTTATCGTCGGCACCGTATCAATCGGTCCTTCAAACCCCCGAGCCTTGGTCCGATAGCGTTCCGGGCGCAAATCCTGTTCGGGAAACTCGACGCCGACAGGCAGTTTTTTCCATACTGTGAGTTCCGTACTTTCAGCAGTTGCCATAGTTTGTGTCTCCTTGTCCGTTGTTTTTTGTGAATTGGGTAGTGTTGTGGTCCCCTCACGGGGCGGCACCGGTCTCTTTACGAGACCGCAACCGTCTGGCGAGGCGCATCCAAGGTGGTCAAGGTGCCAAACTTTTCGTGACAGAGTGCAAGAAATGTACACGACGTACAACCATATTTGTTTACCGGATTCGGGGTAATTCGTTCGGGACGGGCAGCGAAATCGGCGGCATAATCCAGTTGCCGGGTAACTCGATCAATGTCAGTTTCTGTCACCGGGATCGGCATCTGCGTGTACTCTATGCCGGATTTGTGCTGCGCCAGATAATCGAGTGCAAAGGACGCCATCTCCCCTGTGGTCTCACGCCATGCTGCCACATAGATCGGTGCCTGAACGCTTTCACGGGCTATGGCCGTGGGATTGGGCAATCTCTGCGTCGTTTTCAGGTCCCGAATCGTGCCATGGGCGTCGACAACATCAATGACTGCGGTAATGCGATGGCCCTTAAGTGTGACTTCGAGCCGACGTTCTATGGCCAGCGGCATCCCAATGGTCGGATGAATGGATGCATCCCATGCTTCCACAAAAGGGAGCCAAAGTTCAGGGTCCATCCCGGTGTTTTTGTCAGCCACACCCATGAGGGCCGTATTGACATCGGCACCGTCTAATCGGTTCTCGGCATACTGGTGGACCGCTTTACCGACGGTTGCCCGCTCATTTATGGGCCACTGGAAATCGGGAGGCACGTCGAAAACCCCGGTACTCCATGCCCCTTTTGCAGGACAGAGCAGCCAATCAGTCAGGCGGGTTGGACTCCAGTTCCCAACGGGCAGATCAGGCAGATCTGACGGATTGGCCGACATCGAGTTGTCTAATAACTCCAAATCTTCCAAAGTAGGTCGCGAAGGGGCTTTAAATTCCGGCAAAATATTAATCAAACTGGTTTGGAACGCTTTTGCGATCCGCTCGTAGGTACGGAGACTGCCGATGCCACCCCGTTCCAGTCGAAGCACTGTAGCTGGTGAAATGCCAGCCATCTTCGCAAGTTGTTCGGGGGTTAATTTTGCCTGTGCGCGTAAATCGTAGATGCTCATTATCTATACCATCCCTCAACATCTGTCTTACGACTATTTTAGTCCGATACCCCGTATTCGTCAATACAAGGATATCATTTTTATAGATGTCTCTCTATAATAATTGCCTTTCACATCTACACACTTGAGTTTTATACGTTTAAGTCGTATCATTTAGCCTGGTAGTGACCCGATTAGAAAGTAGGGAATGAGTCCGTCAAGTACCTCCGGCTAAAGCCGGAGGCTTGTGAGAACGTGCGTCGCCAGCCGTTCAGAGCAAGGTACCCTCAGGGTACGAAAAACTAGCTTAGTCGAGTCACCGGATCGGGCAACCGTCTCCGGGGACGTTCGAAGACCGCTGAGCCATCCGCCCGTGGCGGGGCAGAAGATGTGACGGATCCCCCCCTCGTCTGTCACCCCTCTGATGGCCAGCAGCGAAGGGGCGCCAATACTCCACAAGGAGACTTATCGTATGGCACAAAAATTTGTTCCCGTTCTGGCGCACGATGGGCATCCGTTGATGCCGACGATTCCTTCCCGCGCCCGCCGGTGGATTAAAACGGGCAAAGCCACGCCGTTTTGGAGTCATGGCCTGTTTTGTGTGCGCCTGACCGTTGCTCCATCCCATACACAAACCCAAGCCATCGCCACCGGCATCGATCCCGGTTCTAAGAGAGAAGGCTATACCGTTAAATCCACGGCGCATACCTATCTCAATATCCAGGCGGAGGCCGTGACCCATGTGAAGAAGGCCGTCAAAACCCGCTACACGATGCGACACCATCGTCGCTATCGCCAGACTCCCTGTCGCAAACACCGCAAAAATCGGCAACGCGGGGGACTACCGCCCTCGACGAAAGCCCGATGGCAATGGAAGCTGCGCATTGCCCGTTGGCTAATGCAGATCTTTCCGATTACGGTATTTGTGGTCGAAGATGTCACGGCCTCTACCCGTCCGGGGAAACGCCGGTGGAATCGGAATTTCTCTCCGTTGGAAGTCGGCAAACACTGGTTTTATGCTCAGTTGGCCCTGCTCGCTCCGGTGCTGCGTCAGTCCGGGTGGGAGACCCAGCAACAACGCGATGCGTTAGGCGTGAAAAAAACCTCCCGCAAACTAGCGGAAGTCTTCGCGGCCCATGCCGTCGATAGTTGGACCATGGCCTACCAGGTGGTGGGCGGATCGCCCATTCCTGAAAACACGACCCTCTTTTGTATCGCTCCAATCCGGCTCCATCGCCGCCAATTGCACCGGCTCGAACCGAAGAAAGGCGATCACGGCATCCGGCGGCCCTATGGCAGCACACGCGGTCAGGGGTTCAAACGGGGGAGTCTGGTCCAGCATCCGCAATGGGGTGTCGTTTACGTCGGCGGTACGATGGGTGGGCAGATCAGTCTGCATCGGGTGTCTGATGGCCATCGTTTGACCCAAAATGCCTGTCCCGCCGATTGCCGCTTCCTCACCTATAATGCCTGGAAAAGCCATTGGGCCGAAGCACGAGGCACAAAATCCTAGAAAGGGGGGCTAGTATCTGATGACTTTGGGACAAAGGATTCGTATGGCCCGACTGCAAAAAGGACTGACGCAACTTGAGGTTGCACAGCATCTTGGAGTCACACAACACTCAGTCAGTAGTTATGAGTCTGACCGCACCCAATTATCTGCGGAAAAACTGACGAAGATGGCACAACTCTATGACGTGTCTGTAGATTATTTGTTGGGCATGGATGGTCAAGAGCCCGCAGTCGAACCTCCATCATCGGCTGGACTGGCCGCATTGAATTGGGCTGTCATCGGGACCAAATTAGGCCAATTACGCCATCAGCGGGGAGTATCACTAGAACAGGCCGCAGAGTTAGTAACAACATCAGTAAGTGAGTGGCAACGATGGGAATCAGGACATTGGCCGATTTCACTGGATATACTATCGCGTATTGCGAAGGCTTTTGGGGTATCGTTAGCATATTTCCTTGCTGATAGTAATACCAAATCGTCGTCTCGGCCAGTGACAGGTGAATTAGACTTAAACCAACCACTAAGTACATTCTTACCAGTACGTCCCATTCCGATTTTAGGCCGCATTGTGGCTGGTATTCCAGTAGAGGCGCAGCCTGATGCTCTGGGTAGCACCTATGTGGACCAAAGCAGCGCTGCCAATTTTGCGCTTCAGGTATATGGCGATTCAATGATTGGGGCTGGTATTCATCCCGGGGACGTAGTCGTGGTCCGTTCAGTCGCCGCGTGGGAAGATGTGCCTGATGGTGCCATGGTCGTAGCCCTTGTGCAAGGCGAGACAACATTAAAATATTTGATTCGCGAACCCGATCCTTTAGGAAAGGATCACTGGTGGCTACGGGCTGCTAACCCAGCCTATCCAGATCGCCCCATGGACCCGTCACAAGATCTTGT
This sequence comes from Sulfobacillus benefaciens, assembly GCA_003023695.1. GTDB lineage: Bacteria > Bacillota > Sulfobacillia > Sulfobacillales > Sulfobacillaceae > Sulfobacillus_C > Sulfobacillus_C benefaciens_A. The sequence goes on from PXYW01000059.1 coordinate 10,196, forward strand.
GCAAGGCATTGTCATTGCACTCCATACGCCTCACGCACTGTTGGCAGTAGATGCGATTAAAAATTTTTCCGCATCTGTAGGTCAAACAGTTCACCAGGACCTTCTATCTGGTTTAACCGATGGGCAACAAGACGCGGTGCGCAGGATGATTGATCAATTCCGGCAAGCGAACCAGGCAGTACAGGATTCCTCACAGCACTCAACATCGCAAGGAGACCGAAAGTAATGTCCGTATCCCTTCCGTCCACTTTTGTTTTTGACTTAGAAACGATTCCTGACTTGCAGGCTTTGCGGCGTCTACAACATGTCGGTGACGACGTGCCCGATGATGCCGTATTAGCATCGGCAGATCTGAATGCCCAACCACTTAAGCCTGCTTTTCAACAAATCGTCGCGATTGCCGGCGCTTGGATCGCACCGAATGGTGCCTTGCGTCGTCTGACGGCGCTCGGCGATCCATCCTGGTCCGAAGCCGAATTGGTGCAAGAAATGTTTCGTATTATTGTCGAAGGCCATCCGCGTTTAGCCGGATGGAATACAAGCGGCTTCGATTTACCCGTCCTGGTCTACCGCGCCATGGTGCATCATATTGCGGTACCAGGGTTCTATAGCTTCGGTGAACCCTATCATGGGTATCGCAAGCGATTTGATGAAGACAACCACATCGACTTGATGGATCTTTTGTGCTTTTATGGTGCTAGCGCCCGTCTAAAATTGGATGAAATGGCCGCAATTTTGGGGATTCCGGGAAAGTTGGGCACGGATGGGAGTCAAGTGCTCTCCTTGTATCAAGAACACCGCATGGAGGACATTCGGACCTACTGTGAGACGGATGTACTGACCACGGCATTAGTCTGGGCTCGGTATGCCGAACATCGGGGATGGTGGGATGCCACCCAATGCACGACCTTTGAGCAATCCGTCCTGGCCTGGCTGGAAATGCAAACAGATCCGGTATGGAATGCATTTCGTGCAGGATGGCAGCCCAATACCACGGTCGCAGGCCATTCGCACTGGGCAATGGATCATGGGTAAATCGAGGCGATAAGCGGTGCCAAATGCAATCATATTTGCAGCCTGGCTTGGCGGGATGGTGATTCCAGCCTGGTATGTTTTGCCCCGGCGGTGGCGATGGGTGCTATGGACATTGGTCATAATTTTAGGCAGTGCATGGCTTAAATCTTCCGGATGGGTCATAACATTGCCATCTTTAGACCAAAAAATTTTTAATGAATTTCTCGTCTATGCGGCTCTTGGATGGATAATCAGTGCGATCGTGGTTCGGCGCACACGATGGGGAAGTATTACGGCAAGTCGGTCTCTTCTAGTATTTTGGCTGTTTTTGTTGGCTACTGGATTCACGAGCATTCGTCCATTAATCTCTGCTTCTCATTCAGTGCGATCACTCAATCAACATTTGTTAAAGATCTACAGCATTTTGAGCCATACGTTGTGGCAACGCATATTGCTGGTGACTCATCAAGCCACATTTGGATCAATTTGGCTTCATCTGTTAGAGCTAGTACTAATCGCAGCGCTTTTGTCTCTTCCTGCATTATTTCCTAAGATTGCACTTCCTGATGGCACGGTGCGCGTAACGCTTGCGCTTGTCTTACCGCTGGTCTGGAATGGATTCTATCATGTAGAACCTTCTGTAGTATCGTGGGTTCTTCGGCTAGTGATATGGGGGCCATTTATTATCCTCAGTTTTTACTTTTTGCTGAGAATAAGTACTCGTTATCCGTGGTTACGCCCCGCTGTCTTAGTGATCATCTTAGTCTGGGCATGGCGGCCAGCATTATCTGCAGGACACCATGCGTTAAATCCCGCTTTTCCCCCGTCCGTCTCTGGAGTCTTATGGGCCAATCGGCAGGTCGCCCATCTCCAAGGCGTAAAATCGACTGCACCAGCCGACTGGCTTGTCAATGTTTCTGCATCACAAACGCATCTCACATCGGCTATTGCGGTGAATCCCCATACCAGTCTATTGCCCGGCACTATCAAACGTCCGCCATCATCTTGGCATCCCACACGGCTGACCACACCCCTGGCACAACGCACCCTCAACCATATGGTGGCATCAAGCTTGGCCTCAACAAGTATTTGGGCTCTGGTCGCTGCTGTGGTAGTGCTCTTTTTAGCATTAGGTGTCCTTCCGGCGACGGGCTTGGCTGTCGGATTAGGTGCTGTAGTGAGCCTTTTCACGTTAGCCATTCTTCGTGGGTTAGAAACCCTCTGGCCCATTTCGCCTTATGCTTTAAATATTGCCAATTTGCTTGCGGTCGGTCTGTCTATCGACTACGCAATTTTTCAGATTCATGCTTTTCAACAAGCATGGAAGACAAATGATTCCTTATCGCGGTCTATTCGCATTCAGAAATCCAGCGAAGCGGCTATATCCCATGCCCAAACTGCTGTGCCGTGGTCTGCGGGCGCTCTCGCGATTGCGCTGATCGCATTTCCTCTAGCACTGCCTGGCGGCTTGGGCTGGTCATTTGCATTGGCTAGCATGACCGCTACCGCTATGGCTGTGTTTTGTTCGCAGTTTCTCGTAATTCCCTTACTCTCGGCCTATCCTGAATTTTGGTTTCGCATTAAATTACCGATAGCATTATCAGACATTTTAGACCGTGTCTATGGGTACATTGGGCGCGGGAGCGTGGTGTTGCCAGGCTTGCTGTTCTTGTTGACCTTTGTATTGTTATTGGGTATTGATCGCACACCGCCAACACTCACCCTATCCACGCCAACCACTGTCGCGCAACTTTTACCATCAACGAATACGATTCGCCAGGCCTTTGCACGACAGTCATCTTCAATACCATCATCAACAGCAGTGTTAGTAGTGAACCCGCCATCCGATGTGTCATGGCTTACGGTGCAACAGGATCTGAAAACGCTGCCCACATCATCGGATGTGAGCTGGCAGGATCCTTTAAATGCCTTCACTGCGTCACAACTCATGGCATTTTCGAAACGGCCTGGTTCATTGCCCAAGGCTATGCAATCTGTTTGGAATCCAACACAGCGTCTGGTACTGGTGTCGGCCCACAGTCATGGTCCTGTCCCTCGGGCTCTGTTAGATCGTGCGTTACGTCATTACTTGCCCCACAGTTGGCATTGGAGCTTTACGGGAAGTGCCCATACTATTCAAGCCACAGCGAATGCCTGGTTTCGATTAGCCCTTGGAATATTACTGGGTGCGGGATTGCTCGCCAGCGCTTTAGTGCGTTGGATTAAAACCGGATTACTACGCGCCGGATTATTGGCCTTGTTGTTTGAACTCGCACCGTTGATTACGACGGTGGTGAGCTATCCATTTCTTTCACATGTTTTACCGCATCTGTTACCCGCCAGTCTCCCCTTCCCGATATTGCTCCTGTCAACCAGTCTTATGCTCGCATTAGCCTTAGACTATCAAGTGCTGTTTACGCACGCGGTGGGGCGCAATCCTACGGCAGACCGCATTGCGCAGGCTGTTGCGCAAACTGGTGGATCAATCACTAGTGCGGGAGTCGTCATGGCCACGAGCTTTTATGTATTGCTATTAGCGCCCTTGCCATTTTTGCGCGCTGCAGGATTCCTCATCGGAACTAATGTCTTGTTGGATACCTTGGTCATTCGAACCCTGCTCATGCCAACCACGTATGCCGCATTCTTAGAATCAGATCCTGCGCGTCGTCCGTGGCGCCAACGATTTGACCATTGGCTTGCCCTCTTAGCGCTGGGCTGGGCCCTATTAGCCATCCCGACGTTGATCGGACGCGATCGGCACGATCTGCATATTGTGCCTGCCCCACTACCGATTCAGATGATCAGTACCCGTCATCATCCCATGCAATTTTGGTAGAAAGAACTAGACACAATTACATTGTGTCTAGTTCGCCATTAGCCTAGATGGTGCAGCAAAGCCTTACCGTGCCTACCTTTGCGGAGCGTGCAGTGAATCTCCTCGGCATCTTCCGCATAATCGTTTTCTCCTAACTGCACACAACACCATGACGGCGTCGGTTGTGTCATGTTAAGATTTTGACCATGACTACTGTCGAACCCATCCGCTCCAAAGACCAGATTGCGGCCATCAAGAAAATCTTGGCCGCGCAAAATCTCCGCGATGCCGCGTGGTTTACGGTAGGCATTAATACGGGGCTACGCATTGGTGATTTACTCAATTTGGCAGTCAGAGATGTGCGCCTCAGCAAAACGAAGTGGCAGGACCGCATTGTGGTAGCAGAACACAAGACGGGCAAACGCAAAGATTTCTCAATACACTTGACAAGGTATCATTTGGATACCAAGCTTATGCCATCGGTGTAGATTTGGCCATCATTCAGCAGATTCTGAATCATAGCAGTCCTGGCCCAGCGTTGGCCTACATCGCCATTCGGCGGGAAGATCCGGATGTCGTGTATTTAGGACTCAATTTGCAAAGAGGAACGCCCACGTGCCTTGAGGCCGGTGTCCGGCGTCAATGGCGGCTTCGTTCCTTTGTATGGGGGGGCACTATGGTGTCAGATCTTCAGCGGTGCAAATAATGCAGGCGGATCGATCGTCTAAATCAACATAGTGGCCAAGAGCTTGGATCTCTTCTTGCAACAGTCCCTTGGCCTGCAATTGCTCACGAACAGTGGGGAGTGGCCCATCGAACACCGGAGGCGGGAGCAAAGCCGAAACCGGTACGTGAAGCGCCAATGCAACCGTGACGACTATGCGGTGCGCAACGGTGGGAATGTGTCCCTGTTCGACAGCGACAATCCAATCCGACCAGTCGTCAATCAGAGAGGCTACTGGGCCGGATCGTTGGGCGAGTGCAGTAGCTAATGCATCTTGTGTGAAACC
>PXYW01000059.1:15160-15834 GCA_003023695.1 Sulfobacillus benefaciens
AATATCGACAACCGTTGTTCGTCTGACCTTTTTCTCATCCTGTCGGATGGAGAGGAATTTGGGCGTATCCTCTTATCGGCGTATAGTTGGTCCCCTCCGCTGGCTAGCAGCACCCTCTTGACCAACTTCAGTGCCATCCCCCACCACTGGGGCACTCGCAGGAAGTCCATGGCTTTCTACGAGACCTATGCGGTATTAGGCTGTCGCCTGCATAGGGTTTGGTTCATCCTTCCTCTTCTGAGAAGGATACGTAAAGGTGCCATTCCACTTGCGGTAGAGGTTCATCATGCCCACAAAATCTGCATCGGCTGAATAGGCATGGTGCGGATTCGAGCACGTGAAGGTATGTTTCACGCGCATCCCCACCGTACGATAATCGGGGGGGCACTGGGGACACATCTGACTGGTGTACGCAGGATTACGCTCGACGGTCAAGATTCCCTCGCGAAACGCGAGATCCCGCACCCACTGCACAATCTGACCGCGCAGCCAGTAGGCCCGCTTGTGGTTTTTTCTCCCAGACCGGCTCATGCGTTCCTTCGGGGCTTGGTACTTCCGGAGATATTCAAAGACAATGACTTTGGAGTCGTGGGTGAGGGCGAAATCGACGATCTGGCGGGCAACCTGCCGCGTGGCATTCTCGTCGAGATGGCGGACTTTCTCCCACAAGTGAA
>PXYW01000006.1 GCA_003023695.1 Sulfobacillus benefaciens
AAACGGGCCGCAGACGGGCCGCAGAAACATCCAAAAACACCATGACGAGTCGTAACCGTTCATGACAGGATAATTTGGAGAATCGTATAACAACGCCATTTTTCCGCAAATCAGAAGACGCTTTATGACGTAAAAACTCCCACTTTGCGGGACTTTGGATCCCGCATGCGCAGGTTCGAGTCCTGCCTCCCCAGCCAATCTTTTTTGAGACAACCGCAAGCGATTGCGGGTTTTTTGTTTTGCGCCCCCCACACGTGGTGTGCCTTATCTCTTCCTCTTTACACCAAACGAGACAAGCCATATCCCGGAGGGGTGCGATTTTCGATCGGGTCACGTGGGTTATCTCGAAGCCTTGCGCGAGTTGTTTATAGCCATTTCCTATCTGTCGTTTCACGGAAGGGTAGGGTGCAATATCTTGAAAATCATTATGGTTATGCGGCATATGAAGCCCAGGAACAGCGTCCTTGCGTTTCGAGGCTATCTCTAAGGAAATTTTTGGTCTCCGACGCTTTGAGAGGCAGGAATTGACCAAGTGCCTGGCGAACGGATTGACGGAGGAAATTAGATGAGGGGAGTCACCATGGATCCGGAACTCACGGCCTGTCAGGCTTCCGTGGCTGTCGATGAATTTTTATAGCGATCACATGAAAATGGCAGATGCCATAAAAATAAGTGGTTGGACCTATCCGCCCCCATACAATTTTTATGATATGGGGAAGACCGAAACATCGGTTGCGGAACTGTTATTTGACGGCTATCGGGCCGTGAGATGCGACAACGATCCTCTGGTGGGATTCTATTGTTTGGGTCAATCGGCCCAAGTTCCTGCGGGGCACCGATTTTCAGCCTATGATTCTGAAGGTCCGGTGATCGATATAGGGATAGGCATGCGCCCTGACCTGACAGGGAAAGGACTTGGGGCGGAATTTTTAGATTTTGTGATGCGTGAAATACGGAGAAATTACCCAACTACCGCATTAAGGTTGACTGTTGCCTCATTTAACCAAAGAGCCGAGAAGCTGTATCGGAGGTTTGGGTTTCGTCCTCTGCATCAATTTGAAGCCAACGGCATTTGTTTTCGGGTCGAGTACTTCGAGGGTCGGTATCTAGGATACCTAAGACGGGCGACTTTTGATGATGAAAGGTATTTGGCTGACTGGCTTCGAGACCCTAAAGACTGCCATTGGGCTACAGGAACTCCCAATTTTTCTCATGAAGCTTATTTATCGTGGTGGCATGCCGCGGATCAGCACGGATGGATGCTGGATTCAACGATGGGACCTTTAGGATACGGAGAAATATGGGTCGATCCTCTGGAAGGTGATGTTGAACTGGCCCATTTGGTAGTAAACGCTGCACGACGTGGACAGGGAATCGGCCGACGATTAGTCGAAGCCCTATATGATCAGGCCAACGATTATGGTTATCCTGTGACATACATGAGGGTACACCCTGACAATCAGGGTGCCCTCCATTGTTACCAATCCGTTGGATTTCAAGTTGTGAGAGAGACCCCTGGGGACTGGCCAGATCATTATGTATGGCTTAGGCGGTGACTTCCGGGATAACAAAACATATGCCCAGGTCACGCACATAGTGGAGCACTGTTAGATAAGCATGACATGGGCTAGCGGACTGTAGCCTTTCTTTTGCTCCGCGCAATGCCCATTTCAGCCATTCCCATGGCAATTAACATCAAAACCAAATGCAAGATGCCCCAAAGGTTGCCGGAAATCCGCATGAATAGAGCAATCACGGCACCAACTAGTACTACAAAACCTGCGACCCATAAGGGTCCGCCAGCACCGGAGGCGACTTTGCCAGCTTGAACGGCTAGGGTCCACATGGAGCCTAAGACCAGGAGGCCGGCAATAATGTGGGCGTCAACTAATACTGGCGTTTCGGCCCAAATCTTAAAAAGGTCGCCTAAACCCAGAAGTAAAGCCAGCAAGAAGGCAGTTCGCAGCAACATCGTAGTGAATTTCATTGATTGGACGGGTTTCATGTCGCGGTCATCCCTTTCTTTATATTAATGCCCGATTCGACTCCACAAAATTCCAACGGTAATAAGAACGCCAAAAATAAGGTGGAGTCTTCCTATAATGGGAACGGCCTTTCTTAGGGCATGGGGGGCTTGTAGTTGGCGAACCGTTAAAATGGCCAGCGGCAGGGCGATCCATATCACTAGCATTGCTAGGGGCAGGGCTTTCAGAATTACGGCACCAGTAATCCAAAGCAAAATTATCAAGACCATGGATTCCAAGACCTTAAAACCGCCGTCAATGCCGAGCACAATGGGAATGGTTCGCCTTCCGTGTTGCGCGTCCTTGACGCGATCCCTAAGATTATTGGCTAACAAAATCGTGGCAACCGATATACCTACTGGCCAGGAGATAATCCATGCGGTCGTTGTCATTTCTCCTGCCGCTGCATAGGTCGTGCCAAGCACCTCTAAAGGCCCCATGATTGTGAGTACCATTAATTCACCAAATGGCGTAGCGGAGATCGGGTAAGGACCGCCGGTATATAGAAACCCCCCTAAAATGGCTAAAAGTCCTATAATGAGCAAAATGTATCCGCGAAACCATACCAGTATCAACCCTAGAATCAGGGCGATGCCATACAATAACAACGCACTGCGGAGTACGGCTTGTGGCGTTACTTCACCCGATACGATAATCCCTCCAATGCCAAGGGACTCAATCGTGTCTTCGCCTCGGCGCCAGTCAAAATATTCATTGAGCATGTTGGCGGCAATTTGCATGATAAATGCTATAGCCATCATATCTAGCCAACACCACCAAACAAAATGGCCGGTGGTCCAGGCGATCGCTCCTCCTGCAAACAAGGGAACGACCGTTGCGGTTAAGGTTGGTGGTCGAGCCACGCGCATAAATTGCTGAACAGTCACTCTTGGAGTCCTCTTTCTTTATTAAGGCAAGGAGAGCACATCGCCGCTTTGTATCGTATGCCGCACTACGTGCCGTTGCACCTTGCCACTTGGTGTACGGGGTAAAACAGCCATCTTAAAGTAGACTGTAGGAATTTTATATCCTGCGAGCCTGTTCCGCAAGAAAGAGCGAAGTTCTTGCGATGTGATGTCAGTCTGTGTCACAATGGCGGCGACAACTTGTTGTCCCCATTCCTCATCGGGAATTCCCACAACGCCGGCCTCTATTACCCCCGGGTGAGACATCAACACATGCTCCACTTCAGTAGGAGAAATATTTTCACCGCCGCGAATAATGATGTCGGTAAGACGGTCCTTGACGGTAAGCCAGCCATTTTGATCGACTACGCCAACATCTCTGGTATGGAGCCAACGTTGACCATTTTGCTCTGACAGCGACTCAGCCGTAGTTTCGGGAAGATGCCAATATCCTGCAAAAACCGAGGGGCCCGATATCCAAATTTCGCCTAATTCTCCCCGGGGCACTTCATGCCCCTGGGCATCTACAATGCGAATCGTAGTGGGGGAAATAGGGCAGCCTGAACTGCCTTTGGGTTCGTCTTGCCAGGGAATGAGGCCGGTCACGACTTGGGAGCATGTCTCCGTTAGGCCATAAGTAGTAACTACAGGGAGCCCAGATTTTCTGGCCCGCTGAACTAAATCCTGTGAGGCGGCAGCACCTCCCAGCAATATCATGCGTAGGTGTTGAGCATTTTCTTGGGCAAGACCATGGTCCAAAAGTCGCCATAGCATGGTAGGTACCAGGGAAGCCAGGGTTACCTGTTCCAATTGCAAGGCTTTTAAGGCGGTTTCGACATGAAATGGCGTCCGCATGACAATAGCACTGCCATGAATAACGCTACGAAAGACGATAGATAATCCAGATACGTGAAACAGCGGCATGGCAAACAACCAACGATCTGCGGGTTGGGTCCCCATATGAATACCGCTAAATACGGCGCTCCAATAAAAGTTGCCGACGCGTAAAAGCGCTCCTTTAGGACGATTGGTAGTCCCCGAGGTATAAACCAAGGCAAGAATCCTATGTAAATCCACCTCGGGGACTGACACCAAATCTTGCGGCTCCTCGGGAAGATTAGTTATCGCCATACGTTGGGACATACTGCCAATCGATGACAAGTCCACAGTTAAGCCAGACGAATCATACACGAGCAGCGCTGGCTGGGCGTCTAGCCAGCGCCATTGGAGTTCGGGTACGGTCAATTTTGGATCCAGAGGAACCAAAATGGCTTTCAGTCGCATTATCGCGTGAATTAAGGCGATAGCCCTTGCGCTCGGGAATCCAATCCAGGCAATACGGTCTCCCGGACCTATCCCCGCGGCCGATAGCTTGCGTATCAACTGACCGCTGGCAATGTCCAACTGTAAAAATGTCCAGCGAGTGGTGCCGTCGTCAATGGCGAGGGCATGAGGCCTGGAAAGAGCCTGTGTCCTCAGCCAGTCTGGTGTTTTCTCAATCGCTGACGATGTGTTCATGGGAGTCTGGGAAATTTTGCGAAATTTGGCGCCCGCTTTTCCAAATAGGCATTTTTCCCTTCTTTGGCTTCTTCGGTCATGTAGTAGAGCATCGTCGCATTGCCCGCGAGCTCTTGGAGCCCTGCTAAGCCGTCGGTGTCGGCATTAAATGCCGACTTAAGAAACCGTAAGGCAATGGGGCTCTTTTCCAATATTTCTTGGGCCCATTGCACTGCCGTGGCCTCTAAGTTCTCCAATGGCACCACCGTATTCACCAAGCCCATGTCCAGCGCTTCTTGTGCATTGTATTGCCGACACAGATACCAGATTTCGCGAGCTTTTTTATGGCCCACGATTCTAGCTAATAGCGTGGATCCATATCCTGCATCAAAACTTCCCACTTTGGGGCCGGTTTGGCCAAAAATCGCGTTGTCGGCGGCAATGGTCAGATCGCAGACGATGTGCAATACATGGCCTCCGCCAATGGCGTACCCAGCGACCATAGCGATAACAGGTTTTGGCAGGGCGCGGATTTGCTTTTGCAAGTCCAAGACATTAAGGCGTGGGATGCCATTAGGATCCAGATATCCTCCGTCGCCGCGAATTCGCTGATCGCCGCCGGAACAAAACGCCTTATCACCCATTCCGGTAAATATTGCGACGCCGATGGCGGGGTTATCTCGTACCCAGTTAAAAGCGTCGGACAACTCAAAAAGGGTCTGAGGGCGAAATGCATTGCGGACTTCAGGCCGATTAATAGTTATCTTTGCAATACCCTGGTATTGCTCTAAGATAACATCGGTGTAGTTCTTCACCAAGTTCCACGAAATATGAGACTGTGTCATGAGAGTTAGTTCCTTTCGTCGATAAGATATCGTTGTATAAACGGGTCCACAGCGGTGCGAAATGCCGGAGGTTGCTCGAGGTGCACATTATGGCCGGCAGAGCCTATTGAAACGGCTTGCGCATAGGGCCACTGTCTTTGCATGGCGGCGCTAATTGCGCAAAATTTTTCGTCAAGTGCCCCCGTTATTAAGAGGACAGGTACCCTGATGGTCTCTAGTTTATCCCATAGTGACTGTTGGGTCCCCGTTCCGGCCGCCCTTAGGCTTTGGGCTAATCCGCGAGGATCTTGCCTGAAACGTCTTTGCCTCACTTGTTCTCGGACTGACGGTGGCAAACGGCTTTGACTGGAAAACAGGGGAAGTGCACCCCAGTATGAAACAAACCATTCAATTCCCCGTTCTTGGATCTGGTCAGCCAATTGGTTGTCTTGCATCCGGCGTGACTCTCGTTCTTGGGGATCATGGATCCCCGGTGAGGTACTTTCCAATACCATACAGGAGAGGGTGCTTCCTGCAACAAGACTCAAATGAAGCGCCACACGGCCGCCGAACGAGTACCCTAAAACCCCATATTGCTGGATATTCAACCCTGACATTAAGGCCTGTAGCGCCGATGCGGTTTCGACTAGCGACATATCCCGAGGGGTGGGTAACCATGGACTTAGACCGTGGCCGGGAAGATCCGGTGTGATGACAAAGTACCGGGTAGCCCATAGTCTTGCGTAAAACTCCCAGTCGTAAGCGGTTCCGAAAAAACCATGCAAAAGCAGAAGAGCTGGATTGTCTGGAAGACCCCATGCATAATAGGCTAAAACCAAATTCCGGACTGTAATATATTTAGCACTAGAAGTGGCCATGTGACAGGACCTCCCCGATACGTTGCGCGGTATCCAAATGCCAACGTCGATTCTCTTCACGAGAAGGAACAATCCATTCCAAAATTCTTAGTCCTCGCAACTGCTGCAAATCTTCCAGATATTGTTTTAAGTCTGACGCACTAGTAGCTCGGCGGAATTCTGCACGGTAAAGAGAAGCTGCATGGGATAAATCGAGATCCAGCGGTGTGCCAAAATAGGCCTCGAACACGTCGGGCGCTAATTGTTCGTGTTGTGGCAGAAAGGAGAATATGCCACCACCGTGGTTGTTAATCACAATAATTAGGGCACTTAATCCGAATTTTAGTGCTGCAAGTAACCCGTTCATGTCGTGATAAAAGGCCAAATCACCAATGATCAGGAGAACATCACCAAAGTGGGATGATAATCCGAGGGCGGTTGAGGTTACCCCATCAATGCCGTTGGCCCCCCGATTGGCGAAAAATCGGAGATGGGGAGATCCTGTCGGAAGATACGTGTCTAAGTCCCGTACTGGCATGCTGTTGCTTACCATAACTGGCAAGGGACGAGGTTGATGTGTGGAAAGCCATTGGTCCAAGTTGCCAAAAAGTTGGGGCTCAGCGTTCGGTGGCTGTTGAGTCAATACCTCGGGCAGTGCTGCCGTCACTTGCTGATGCGCCTCCCGCCATTGGGAGATCCACTGGGGATCGCCGTGGTACCTAGCTGGCGGATCTAATAGGGCTCTGAGTGACTCAGAAATATCGCCACCGAGCAGAACGAGGTCCTGACTGTTGGGATCCAATCCCTGGGGTGCAGGCTCTAAAAGCAGGCCCGGTAACCCATGTATTAATTGATTCAACGATTTAGAAGTGGGGATGGCGCCTATCCTGATTACCACTTCCGGAGCAGGCGCCGGATGGTGTTTCAGCAGGAGGTCATAGGAACCAATAACGCCAGGGATATGCCGCATGTTGGCAAGAATATCTGCAAAGACTGGCCAGCCCCAACGATTGGCCCACGACAACACAAGGTCCGCTGGTATTTCTTCAGTTTCCTGGCCTACCACCACGATTCCTCGTGAAAACTGGCCTAAAAACTCCTTGGCATCCGCCAAAGACCGTTGGGGGACCGTTAAGATGGGATGCGTAATGGGCGATGGCTGAACGGAAATCCCGCTATGAGACCATTTGGGCAATAGAGGTTCGCGAAAGGGAAAATTGAGGTGAACCGGCCCGGGCCGTGTGTCTCCCGCACATTGTAAAGCCCTAGCAACTTGAGAACGCACGTATCTTATCACTTCTATCGTGGCTTCGGGGCTTGGCAGATCCTTAAAGAACTTGACATGGGATCCGTAGAGTTCAACCTGGTCGATCGTTTGACTGGCCCCAACCCCTCTAAGTTCGCGAGGGCGGTCAGCCGTAAGTACAATTAATGGGACGTGGCTCAATGAAGCCTCCACCACAGCGGGCAACAAATTTGCGGCGGCGGTTCCCGATGTTACCACGACGGCGACTGGCTGTTTCAATGCTTTGGCTAAACCTAAGGCGAAGAATCCGGCCGACCTTTCATCGACAAGAACATGGACCTTGATTCCGGCATGGTGGTGTAGGGCAAGAGTTAGGGGCGTGGATCGCGAACCTGGGCAGACGACTGCTTGAGCAACTCCTCCGGCTGCTAACTGCATCACCACAGTGTTCAAGTACCATGCCAGAGGATCAATATTTACAGTAGCTCCCCAACGTTCATCGCTTCCAACATCGACCGAAGTTTCCATTGTGACTCCTCCCATTCCTCGTCCGGATTTGACTGGGCCATGATACCGCAGCCGCCAAATAGTGTGGCTTGTTGGCCTTCGATTAAAGCAGAGCGCAACGCCACCAGTAACTGCCCTTGGCCCTTTAAGGACACATGGCCAATAATGCCCGAGTACCATCCGCGATCGAAAGGTTCATGCTGCATAATCCAGTGGATAGCAGCGGACGGAGGCAACCCTCCAACTGCCGGAGTAGGCTGAAGGGCTTCTGCTACCGACCAAAACGACGAACCCGAAGGTAATGTGGCCGTAATGGGGGTGAATAGATGCTGCACTGTGGGCAGTTGCTTTATTCGTGGCTCCTTCGAATATTTGACTGTGCATCCTAATTTTTGCAAAATGCTTAAGATATGGCGTTTGACGGCTTCGTGTTCTTCTCGGTTCTTGGCATGGCGTAATAATGCTTGGGCATTTAAGGAATCCTCGGCAGCCGTCTTGCCCCGGGGGGCAGATCCTGCCAGTGCCATGGTGGACACAAATGGCTCATGGGTTTCCAGTAGGATTTCTGGTGTGGCACCCAAAAAAGTCCGCGATTGCAGGCGCAAGGCAAATATTTTGGAAGATGGATTTCTCTGGCTTAATTGATGAAGTATGGGACTGGTTTTCACATTGGCAGAAAAGTTGGCAGTTACGGCTCGAGCTACTACCACTTTACTTAACTGCTGGGCTTTGATGGCACTGACAGCGTCTGCAATAAGGTGGTTCCATTGATCGCGATTTGGTGTACTCAAGTGGTGAATCAGTCGAGGCAAAGTATCAGGGTCTGGGTGCGGTGCCGAAATCCTATCAAGCAATTCTTGGTAATAATTGATCACCGGATTTAGAGGTAAGTTCCCATCGATTTCGGCTACCAATCGTGCCAGAATGCCATTAGACACTGGTTGCATCATGATAGCCGGCAATGTCCAAGCCATACGGGGAAATGCACCCCAGGGTTTGGTGTGCCCCATGTCGTCAACAGAAAAGGCGACTCCTCCACCGACCTGCAAGTCTGGTGGCAGCGTGTTTTCGGATATTAAGCGCTCCCAGTCTACCTTCCAGTCGGCCCAGGCCTGAGGACCGTGGTAAGTCCAACGACGCGCCACTCCTACCCCGACTGACTGAGTATTTTGGTCGGAAAATACCCAGATATCCTCAAATTCATCCACAAGTGACAAAATATCAATCCATGGCAGGTCCAAATCCGTTGTCACCCACGTGGATGTGCCCTGGCGTCGTGCCTTGCGCCATGCCTCATAAAAATGATCGGCAATTTTGGTTCGATAAAATCCCACTGAATGCGTGTTCATATTGTTATGATAAGATTCCTTTGCGAAGAAATCAATGGTGTGCCACGGGTTCAACCCCTAGTCATGCCCTAAAGTTGCATCTTCACTCATCTATCGAACTCCGCCCACTTTAGGTGGGTGGTGAATGGGCGGCGGGTAAGCCCGGTCGTTTTGTAGCAATTTGCCAAAATTTGCTGTAAAATATAATTAGTATCCTCAACGAATGCCTTGGTGTTGCTATGAAACTGGTGGAATCGCCGAAAGGTGACGATTCGGGGAATATATCACGCCGGGCTATCACATCACATTTTTGGAATGCAACCATGGCCGTGACCACATACCCATTCTTTTGGTGCTCACCCCAACAGTGCTATATCCAACTACATCAAGCATGGAAAAGTACTTCATCCCGGTTGGTCAAAAAAGGGTGTTCCCGGGACGGAAACACCTTTGGAAAGACATTGCTGGTCTCGCGGTTTTTGTCATATGACTGTCGAAGCACCGCCAATCGAAGGAATAAAAAACACCTTGAGTCCCAGAGTGACAAAAAATGATTCGGCGTTTACCGGTTCCACATCAAGCCAACTAAAGAACAAGAGCGGAAGCCGTTTGAAACCCTCACGCTTTGCTGGCGGCTATACAACGCCGCCCTGGAACAAAGGGCGATGGGGTATCGGGAAAGAGGCCATTTACCTTCTTGCACCGCAAAAAGAACATACTGCCGGCATTAAAGAAAGAGTGGCCGGATTACAAACAGGTCAACGCCCAGGTCCTGCAGGATTGTCTTCAGAGGCTGGACAAGAACGGTTTTCCGATGGCCTGGTATCGTGCATTACAAGGACCGGAACCATTACCGTTCTTTTACGTACCGGAAGTGGACAAGCAGGGTCATTTTTAAAGGCCCGGACACATTTACTGACCCAAAATCGGTTATGTCAAAGTCAAAGCGACTTGGGGTTTGACCCGGCAACAGTCAGCAGGATGGATGTGGAATACCAAAACGGCCAATAGTACGTCAACCTGACTGCGTAAATTCAGGATACTGAAGCTCTACAAATTATCCATCAGGTTGGCATTGACGTGAAGCTGCTAGCCTTTGCCGCAGTTTTCAACGGCACCAAAATCGACAATCCCCAATACTTTCCCAAATACGAGAAGAAATTGGCCCGGTTGCAAAGACGACTTTCTTGAAACAAAAAAAGGTTCCAATAACCGGGAGAAAGCCCCAAGTCAACGTCACCCGGCTGCATGACAAGATTGCTAACCAGCGAAAGGATTTTTAACACCAGGTTTCCCACGGCATACTTGAAGAGTCTGAGTTGGTTGCTGTAGAGGACTTGTCAGTCAAGAATATGATCAAGACCCGCCATTTAAGCAAAAGTATTGCCGACAACGCTTGGGGCACGTTGATCAGTTATCTGAAATACAAGTGCCTGAGATATGGAAAGAAATTCGTGAAAGTCCCGCCCGGCGGTACTTCCCAAACCTGTATGTGCGGCGCTCATTCGGGTGCATGAATGCCGGGAATGTAGATTAATTGCCGATCGGAAGGTGGTGTCGGCAATGGTCATACGGCAAAGGGCGAGTTACGTTTAGTATTTTCAGTAGGGCTGGAAGCCCCGAACTCACGCCGGCGGAGACCCTTGTAGCGGCGGCCAATGAAACAGGAAGCTCCCGCGAGAGGCTTCACTTAGCTCATTGCACAGGAATTAGGGCGCGTACCTCAATGGGGCTGCCTTTAGCATCCTGCCAAGTTGCGACAAATTGCCAGGTACCGGCCATACAAAACGATGGAGTTGCTAGGTAGGCCCCGCGGCCAATTTTCCGAACCGAACCCGTTTCACAATGCGGCATAGCCATATCCAACATTCCCCACTGCCACTGGGTTATCTTTCCTAAAGTCGCCGTACCGGTCACTTGAACGCGCACGCTGCTTTTGGTCAAGGTCATAGGGTATGGCCTGACCGAGACCGTTGCGCCTACGCCCTTAGGCCCGGCTACTTCTGTGGGTACTGGGTGCCAGTTTTCATGTGATACCAGGCCACAGCCAGTAAAGAGTATAGTGGATAGCATTCCCAGTGCAATTTTGTACGCACTCATGGACTTAGGATAGCGCATTTTATGCAAGGATGCATGAGAAGGCATTTATAGGCTAGGTATCGAGGTCCTCATCATCTGCGGAATCGTCATCGTATAACCCCAAGATCTGGGAGAGACGAATGATATCTCGTAGCGTGACCGCGGAGGAAGAGGTGTCTGAGATCGAGCGAAAGGCTTGGAATCTGACGAGTGAAAATGGGATGTGGGCACTGGGCGTGGATTCATGACAAGACCTCTGTCGTATTCAGAGATACCATAGGGCTTACCGACCGTTGGTGCACAGCATAAATGATCCCCATAATCAAGCCCCAGACGGAGAAAATCATGAGCGCCAAGACGGATGAGGAGAGATGATGCCGATGGCGCCAAGCCTAAACATGGATCGGCGAATACCAGCAGCAGGATGAGTCCATCGTACATTTCGTCGCTGGTCTCTTCGCTATCGTTGCGCTAGCGCCCCCTTGCTACCGCGCCGGCTCTGCACTGACCTCTGAAAAAGAAGGGTGTTCTCACGGCTCATGCTGATTACTGTTTTGGCTTCGATGGTGCTGGGTGATCTCATTGTGCCTACGCCGATGCCTGAGGAAGCCGCCCAACGCCTGTACGCCCTCACAAACGGGAAATTTTATGCGTCCATTGCCTTTTGCCCGTTTTGCGTTGGATGAGCACAGTATACCGATCATTCGCCACAATCAAGAGTGTTGCGTTTGGTGCGGTTGTTGCTTCTTTTTACGCAAAAAGCACGACCTCGACCTCGGACCGCCGAAACACTCCGCGGCCCATTTACAGGTGGCCGGAAAGACCTGGGTAGAACGCAGTCAACATGTTTGGGAGGTGGCAAAGGCAGTCTGGCCCCAGGATGACGCCCTCCAATACGCGTGGGTGGACGATGTGTTGCATCGGCTCCGCCATGAAGGCGGAGAGATCCTGGACGAGGTCTGGAAAGCGTTGCCGACGTTACCGGCGGCAGCCCTAGAACAGGTGGTCAGAGAGTATCCGGCCCATAGCGGAATGCGATGGACGGAATCCGGTAGGCAATCCATCGCCACTCTCCGGACCATTCATCGGTCGGGGCGTTGGCAAGAGTTCTGGAATGAGGATCCCTGGTCCCAATTGGTACCGCTGTCTCGACGCATTGCAGCATGGTCACAATTTTAAGGTGCACCCTGCAATATGCAATGGGGATACTTGACATTGCCGGACGGTATAATGTCAGTTCATGTCGAATGAATTGCGAGTCCACTAGACTTTAAGCAGGAGATTCGAATACTCGCGGGACGAAATATTTCATAACTCTCCCATAAAGGGCGGTCTGAACCCCTAATTCTAGACAGATCGTTGATCGCTGGACCCGGAGCCTCGCGGGGCATGATATTGCTAGACAAGGCCAAAGGGTTACAGCCCCAGCGTTCCAGGCTATCATGCCCCGTTCTCCGCCTCCAGCGAGACCATAGCCCAGACCTGTCGTGGATTAGTGTAATAAGGGGCTTAACAGGCGACAAGGCCTAGCGGCACGCAGTCCGTCGTCAGCGCCAAAGCGCTGTGGAGCAAGAACCCGTGTTGTCTGAATTGATTTACCGTGAATGCGATATCTTAGAGATTAGACACGCAGTCGCAAATACCTTGGCCTCAGGACACTGTGATCAAAAATTTCTTGGCGATGAGAACACCCGCTCTCGAATGATATTCATGGCAAAAATTGGCGATAATGCGGCCAAAAACTTATGGGTAAAGATTAACTTGAGGATGCCGGGCAAATGTTGGGGCCGGGCACTACCGTGCACATCCCGCTGTCAGTCACCCCCTGGCCCGCAAATCCCCAGGCGGTGTCGTTTCTCTCGCATGAAACCGTGCCAGTGGAATCGCCTACAAATTAGCCGGGAGTGATCGGGTCTACTGGGTGTCGAGGGGGACATTGCATTGGATCCCCAACCGGCTACGTTTACCGCCGTCGATTGACATGGAATCGCACATTTCACCGCGCCCATTGGCTATCCCGTCTTGGTGCGTGATCGGACAGCCCCAGGTGTATGTCGAACGCCCCCTGACGTTACACTGGGTGCCCTCAGTGGCCCAATTTGTGGCAGACGGCGGTGTACTCACCGTCTCCCATTTGCAGGAGCCTCTGGAAATTTATTGGGCGACCCCCTCGACGTAAAAAATCTTGCAAAATTTCTGCCCAGGATCCGCGACCGGGAAACCTCATGAGATACCGTGCCGATCCCAAGCAATTGGGATGACATGGAGTAGCACCTTGACGGTCAGGACCATAGGACAACAGGCTGCAACACCTCCAATATTGTTTTCGTGTTTCTGGTGTAGTCAGCGGCTGTATGTTGGCTTCAATTCAGCGAGGAGCGCAAGAGAATGCGTTCGACGGGGAATGTACAACTAGCATTGTTCTCAGGTCTATTCACTGGGTTTAACTGGTATCGTGCTCGGATTTCCTTGACTGTCCCATAGCTAAGTCCCAAAATTTTTTTTAAAAAAGATGAGATAGGGACTTTGTTCCGTGAATCACTAATGTTATAGTGTAGTACAACAGTCGAAGTGTACCTAGGGATCCGCCGGATGGCGCCGGAAGGACCAAGCGGTACAGGCTCCAGCATCAAGAGCTACACCGTGGGGATAAAAGACCCGTGGCAAGTTCGGCAAGTTATATGAACTTGCAACGTGGGGCATAGAGCTCCACTTGCCCACAGGCTATGACAGGGAATAGATATAGGGAACGGTAGCATGCAGCGACTTAGGGATGGTGAAAGCCTAAGGTTACAGCTATATCTTCTCACCCTTGAGCTTGCTTCCCGAACCCCGCTGGGGTGTAGACGAAGCCGGATGATGTCGTTACCCATCGCATGAGGCTCTCGTTGACAACGAGGGTAAATAAGGGTGGTACCACGCTGCGGCGTCCCTTTCTAGAAAAAGGGGCTTTTTTGTTTTGCGAAAACGGGGAGGATTACACGCCATGAGCCAAACAATTCGAGTGGAGATGCAGGATGGATTTGGAGCCATACAGCGCTTGTTGGTGCTGTTAGGTCAACGCAGTATTGCCATCGAACATCTTGCTGTACAGTTTGCGCCGCAAAACGGGTCGATTGTGGCACATTTAGGAATCGCGGGAGACACCGCTAGAGCGCACTGGGTTATGCGGCAAATATCTCGCCACAAGGATGTTATTGCTGTTTACATGTTATCGAATCAGGATGTCAATACCTGGGCTGAAGTACGATTGGCTCCATTTCAAGAAGTTCTTTCGGAATCCAACGTAACAGTCTTAGACCGCGACCACGAAAAGGGCCATTATCGGATTATGGGTTCCGAGGTTGCGGTGAATCGATGGGTAGCTGCCCATCAAGGACAAGTGGAGTCAATTTCGCAAACAGGTTTATGGCCTTCTATTAAATCGGACGATAAGGATATACCGTCTTTAAAATCGCGAGGAGGAATCGACAGTGAACGCAAAATTGTACTACGACGACAGCGCCGATCTCGGGTGGTTAGCAGGTAAAACGGTAGCCATTATCGGATACGGCAGCCAGGGGCACGCACACGCATTAAATCTACGTGATAGTGGTGTCAAAGTCGTGGTTGGTATACGTCCTGGCGCTTCCCAGAAACGTGCCCAAGCTGAAGGATTATGGGTGACCGACGTCAAGGAGGCAGCAGAAGCTGCTGATGTCATCATGATTTTAGCTCCCGACCACGTCCAGGCAGATATTTATGCCAATGAGATACGCCCAGGACTGAAACCCGGGAATGCGCTGGCGTTTGCTCATGGATTTGCTATACGGTACAAACAAATTGTTCCTCCTGCTGATGTTGATGTGTTTATGATTGCGCCAAAAGCTCCAGGACATCTGGTGCGCCGCCTTTATGTGGAGGGACAGGGAACTCCAGGGTTGTTGGCGATCCACCAAGATGCTACAGGTCATGCTGAGGAAATTGCGCTGGCCTACGGGAAAGGAATAGGCTGTACTCGGGCAGGTGTGATTCGCACTACCTTTGCCGAAGAAACCGAAACGGATTTGTTTGGGGAGCAAACGGTATTATGCGGAGGCATTACGTCCTTGATTCAGTCAGGCTTTGAAACTTTGGTCGAGGCAGGATACCAACCAGAAATCGCATATTTTGAGACCTTGCATGAAATGAAGCTGATTGTCGATCTGATGTACGAAGGCGGGCCGCGTGCCATGTGGTATTCAGTGTCCGATACCGCTGAATATGGTGGAATGACGGTGGGACCTACCATTGTTACCCAAGAAACCAAAGCGAGAATGAAAGATGTTCTAAAAGACATCCAAAATGGCACGTTTGCCGAAAATTGGATAGCGGAAAACCGCACCGGGAGAAAGCGCTTCACTCAACTGCGGGAGCAGGCGGCAAATCATCCGGTGGAAGCCGTGGGCAAAGAATTGCGCAGTATGATGTCTTGGCTAAAACCCTCAGTAGTTGATGAGGAGGTCCCCAACGGAGGAGGACGATAATTAATGAAGGAAACCGTTAAGATTTTCGATACAACGTTGCGTGATGGAGAACAGTCCCCGGGTGTTGCTTTAACCGGGCAGGAAAAGTTAGCTATTGCCGAACAGTTGTCTAGACTCGGTGTCGATATAATCGAAGCGGGATTTCCGCAATCATCTCAAGGCGACTTTGACGCAGTACGGAGCATTGCCCAAAATATTGTTGGCCCGACAATTGCCGGATTAGCTCGTTGCAATCAGGCCGACGTGGTGCGAACGGCCGAGGCCCTAGAACCTGCTCAACGGCCGAGGATTCATGTCTTTATTGCGACGTCCCCCATTCACATGCGATCCAAATTGAGAATGTCTCCCGAAGAAGTACTGGATCGCGTGGGTTCTATGGTGGCGTTGGCCAGAACTTATTGTGACGATGTGGAATTTTCCGCTGAAGATGCGACAAGGTCCGAGATAGAATTTTTGTCTAAGGTGGCGCAAATTGCGGCGCAAGCCGGGGCACGCACCATTAACTTGCCTGATACCGTGGGCTACACCACGCCTGCAGAATATTACGCGTTAGTGAAAGCAATCCGGGCCGCAGTGCCGGATCCCTCGGTAACCTTATCGGTGCATTGCCACAATGATCTGGGGTTGGCGGTCGCCAACACACTATCCGGTATTGAGGCAGGATGCCGTCAAGTGGAAGTGGCGATTAATGGTATCGGTGAAAGAGCAGGAAATGCTGCTTTAGAGGAAGTGGTTATGGCTCTCACTGCGCGCGCCGATGTCTTAAAGGTGGGGCATCAGGTGGATACCAAAGAAATTTATCGTGCCAGTCAAATGGTGAGTCGACTCACCGGTATGTCCATTCAGTTCAATAAGGCCATCGTAGGACGTAACGCATTTCGCCATGAATCCGGAATTCATCAGGATGGTATGCTCAAGGATCGCAATACGTATGAAATCCTATCGCCCGAGAGTATCGGACTGGGTTCCACGATATTGGTTCTAGGAAAGCATTCCGGGCGGCATGCATTGCGCCAGCGGTTGGACGAATTGGGATTGACAGTGACTCCTGAACAACTGGATCAAATTCAACAGCGGATCAAGGTGTTGGCGGAAGAGAAAACGGCGATCAATGACCAAGATTTAGAGGCCATTTGGCAGGGCGCAGTAGGTGCCGGATCTGCCTTGTCGGAATCGGAACTGTTGTCATGGCAAGTGACCACAGGCACTCAGGTTAAGCCCACCGCGCATGTTGTCATCCGGGTTCGCGATATGGTGAGAGAGGATTCGGGCAGTGGCGACGGACCGGTTCATGCGTTGTTCCAGGCTCTAACGCGGGCGTTTGACCAATCCGATGTCCAGTTGGGCAATTACCAACTGGTTCCGGTATCTCCTGGCGAAGGCGGGTTGGCTACAGTACGGGTAGAGGTTGTGGCTGGCAGTCAGGATTTCTCAGGTCAGGCAACTGACAGCGATGTCTTACGGGCTTCGGCATTTGCATTACACCAGGCACTGAGCCGGGTGGCAGAGCATGTTACGAAAGGTGTTGTGGCATAGTTTATGGCGAGTAAACAGTTGTTGGTATTGGCTGGGGATGGTATTGGCCCCGAAGTCACAGGGGCTGCCCTGATGGTGCTCGATGCGCTTAGCCACACGGCGGGAACGGCCATTGAGGTAAAAGAAGCGGCCATTGGGGGTGCAGCAATCGACCAAACCGGCTCTCCTTTGCCGGAAAGTACCTTGCAATTGGTGGATAAGGCATCTGCAGTGCTCTTAGGTGCTGTGGGCGGACCAAAGTGGGCGAGTGGTCCCCGCCCAGAGGCAGGTCTCTTGAATTTACGACGGCACATGAAACTTTGGGCAAACTTGCGGCCATTTGAGATATTTCCAGGGCTTGAAGATCGGTCGCCTTTGAAGAACGCTGCCGGGGTTAAAGGTCTCTTCATTCGGGAACTTACTGGCGGAGCTTATTTTGGCGAACCTCAAGAACGTGGAGGAGAAGGCGAAGAGGCTTGGGCATTGGACACTATGATTTACCACCGTTATGAGATTGCCCGCATCGTCCGCCTGGGGTTTCAATTAGCCGAGGAAGCGGGTGTGCCCCTAACCTCAATTGATAAAGCCAATGTGCTGGAAAGTTCTCGGCTCTGGCGAGAGATGGTGAATGAACTGCATCAGGACTTTCCTGGGGTGCCGGTGGTCCATCGGTTGGTGGATTCTGCCGCCATGGACATGGTATTGCATCCGCATGAATTTAAGGTTGTCGTGACCGAAAATCTATTTGGAGATATCTTAAGTGATTTGTCGGGCGGGTTGGTTGGCAGTCTTGGGCTCCTAGGCTCTTCATCAGTGTCCGGAGTGGCTGGAACCCCGGGATTGTTTGAACCGGTGCATGGCTCAGCCCCGGACATTGCGGGCAAAGGGATAGCCAATCCTATCGGTGCAATGTTGTCATTGGCAGCCTTGATGCGTTGGTCGTGGCAAGAACCAGAGTGGGCGATGAAAGTGGAATCGGCTGTCAAGGCGGTTATTGCGGACGGGTTACGTACTCCAGACCTAGGTGGCCACGCGACCACTGAAGATGTGGTCAACGGGGTCATTAAGAACTTAGGGAATTAGAAAGCAGGAGGCTGGTAAGCATGACGGGAGCAGAATTAGCATGGCAAACCTTGCGGCAGTTGGGCGTGTCTGTGGTGTTTGGAGTACCTGGCGGTGCGATATTACCTTTGGTTGACGCTATGGTGACTCACCAAGATGCCGTAAATTTCATCGTGACCCGTCATGAATCGGCAGCGATTCATGCCGCTGACGGCTATGCTCGGGTGACTGGCCGCCCTAGTCTAGCGCTGGTCACCTCTGGTCCGGGAGGAACCAACGTTATCACCGGACTGGCGACGGCGATGACCGATTCGGTGCCTGTGGTATTGCTGGTCGGTCAAGTGCCGACCACGTTAATTGGTACGGATGCCTTTCAGGAGGCGGATTTATTTGGAATGACCATGCCGGTCGTCAAACACAGTTGGCGGATTACCAAGGCCAATGACGTGGGCGTGATTTTGCGGCAAGCTTATCGTCTTGCAGGAGAAGGACGCCCGGGCCCTGTGGTCGTGGAATTTCCTAAAAATATTCAATTTGAAGAAGTGGACGATGTTGTGATCGGAGAGAGCTTTACCGATGCCTCAAAGCCACGGCGGTGGAATCCAGAACCTATTGCCTGGGCTCGAGCTCGCGCTTACCTTAAGAGAGCCAAACGTCCGGTACTATATATTGGGGGTGGGGTTTCCAGCAGCGGAACTGCTCCTTTGGTAGCCCAACTGGCGGAACGTTATGACTGTCCAGTCACAACGACGTTGCTAGGTCTTGGAGCATTTCCAGCAAGGCATCCTCTGGCTTTGGGAATGTTGGGAATGCATGGCACTTGGTATGCCAATACGGCAATGCAGGAAGCGGACCTGATCATAGCCTGTGGCGTGCGATTTGATGACCGGGTCACAGGGAAATTGGATGAATTTGCGCCTAAGGCCCATATTATCCATATTGAAGTGGACCCAGCGGAGGTAAATAAACTGGTTCATCCTGATGTAGTGTTGCAGGGCAACTTGCAAGATATTCTTCCGAAATTTTTGGAAATTGTTCCAGAAGCTACGCATGCGGGATGGCGGACTACCATTGCCCAATGGGTGCGTGAACACCCCCTTAAGATACCCTCAGCACCTCCAGGCACTGTGGCATCCGCGGAGGCGCTGCAGGTCATTGCGGAAAGCCTTGATGATGAAGATGTGGTAGTGACTGAAGTAGGACAGCATCAGATGTGGACCGCGTTGTTTTTGCCGCGCAATCTTCCGCGCCGATTTTTAACCTCGGGCGGTGCGGGAACCATGGGGTACGGATTTCCAGCTTCATTAGGTGCTAAAGTGGCAACGCCTGATCATCGTGTGGTGCTTATTGCCGGCGACGGCAGTTTTCAAATGAATCTGCAAGAATTGGCAACCCTGGCGCAATATCAAATCGGGGTCCGCATCATTGTATTTAACAATGAAGGGCACGGCATGGTTCGGCAATGGCAGGATTTGTTCCATGGACAACGTCGACACGGAGTGCGCCTCTATAATCCAGACTTTGTCAAATTGGCTGAGGCATTTGGTATCCGCGGGTTTTCAGTCAATACTGTGGAAGGTTTGAAAGAAGCCTTGGCGGTCTCAGACTCAGTGGAAGGACCGGTAATCATTGAGGTTGCGGTGCCGGAAGATGAACATGTATATCCCATGGTGCCCGCAGGCCTATCTCTGTCAGCGGTGCTAGAAGGGTAATCAGGGGTAACGAGGGAGCGATAAGCAATGGCAGATAGCTTGGAGAGGCAAATCTTTATTAACGGACAACTGGTGCCTGCAGGGCAAGCCACCATCTCAGTGTTTGATCATGGATTTCTCTATGGGGACGGAATTTTTGAGGGAATACGCGCTTATCGGGGACGCGTATTCAAACTGGAAGAGCATCTTGACCGGCTTTATGACTCTGCCAAAGCAATTTTGCTGGAAATTCCCTATTCGAAACAGGAAATGACCAAGTTGGTAGTAGAGACGGTCCGAGCCAACGGATTGCATGACGCTTATATTAGATTGGTGGTATCTCGAGGGCCAGGCGATTTGGGTTTAGATCCAACGAAATGTCCCCAACCGACGGTAATTATTATTGCGGACACCATTACCTTATATCCGGAACAAGTCTACCAACAAGGTATGACCTTAGCATCGGTGGCAATTCGGCGGCCTGCCACAGATGTGCTAAACCCGGCGATTAAGTCGTTAAACTATCTCAATAACATTTTGGCAAAAATTGAGGCTAATCTCAGGGGGCTGCCTGAAGTCTTAATCTTGAACCAAGAGGGCTACGTGGTAGAAGGAACCGGAGACAATGTATTCATTGTCAAGGATGGAGCGTTGCGCACGCCACCACCTTATACGGGAATTCTTAACGGCATTACCCGCCAAGTGGTGATGAAAATTGCGCACGATTTAAATTTAGATACGTTTGAGACTCCGATTACATTGCACGATGTCTACACGGCGGACGAGTGTTTTCTTACCGGCACTGCAGCCGAAGTGATTGGTGTGGTTCAGTGCGATGGGCGGGCAATCGGAAGTGGTGTTGTCGGTCCCAACACCATTCGCCTGCGGGAAGCATTTTTCGCGTATGCCACAAGAGTGGGAACACCGATATACAACGAAGCGGTAGTGGAGGCATGACCAGGCTTAGCACCATCTTTTATCAGGGAGAACCAGGATCGTATAGCGAGGCCGCCATATTAAATCATTGGCCGCACGCCAAAGCTATTGGCCTGCCTTCGTTTAGCGAAGTCGTGGCTCGATTGCAAAGTGATGAATCGGTTGTGGGATTGTTACCCATTGAAAACGCTTATCGAGGACCAGTTTATGAGGTGCTGGATTTATTTACGGGCGCTAGCCCGGCCTTGGAGATCCGGGCTGAAGTGGTCCAACCCGTGGAACTAGCGTTGTTGGCACGGCCTGGGATGGAATTAAACGACGTGCGGGTTGTTCGCTCGCATCCACAGGCTTTGATGCAAAGCCGTGGATTTTGGCAGCCGAAAGGCTGGAACACAGAACCAGCTCTTGATACGGCGGGCAGTGCCCGGGAAGTGTCGGAGTCTGACCGACCCGGCGTAGCGGCCATTGCGAGCCAACGGGCGGGGGCTTTATATGGGTTGAATGTCTTAGCTTCCAACATTCATGATCACACAGATAACCGGACACGATTTTGGCTTATTGCCCAAAGGCCCGTGGGGATATCAGTATCGCCATTAGGACTTTATAAAACCAGTATTGTATTTGATGTGCCCAACGTGCCGGGGAGTTTAGTCAAGGTCCTTATGCACTTCAGCAACGGTGGATTAAACCTCAATAAGGTGGAATCTAGACCACGCCCTGGCGTGCCCTTTGCATTTCGATTTTGGATTGATGTAGCGGGTCGGTCTGAACAAATGGCGTCAGTTGTCGAACAAGCTGTAGGGGAAATGGAGTGGCATCGGGTCCTGGGATCAGGCTATCCAGTTTTGGACCAGTGAACCTCTCCATCCTAAAGGCTGGAACAGTTGCAGGGAATTGCCGCGCAGAGGTGTAAAGCCCTCGGAATCAACGATTGGATCCGCTACCGATTATACTCGCAGCACCGCCTGGGTTCAGCTGGACTACACCTCGATGTTCCCTGGAGGGGAACGAGACGGCGTGTGAATGGCCATAGGGTTTGGCTGCGCATAGCGGGAGAGGCGAAGGCGTTTCCTAAAGACGAAGTTTTCCTGCGCATCCGGATAAAATGTGATGGCATGATCGGATTCGTTAGGATATCATTAAGCGTATAAAGTGAATCACACGTTTGCTAGGGGAGCCTGACGGCTGAGAGGCGTATTGCGCCAACCCTTGGAACCTGCTCTGGGTAATGCCAGCGAAGGGAAGCAATTTTCTTTTGCAGACATCGCCTTGTGGCGTGTCTGTGATTTTTTCTATTAAGGGGGAACAAACTATGAGCACTGAGTTGCCGGCGATTGGAAAAATTTCGCCCCAGGCGTTTCACGAGTATATCTATCCTTATTTAGGAGCACGTAATGCCGATGTTTTGGTAGGCCCACAGTCCGGCGTCGACATCGCAATTACGCGGGTTGCACCAGGAATAGTAATGGCCACGACCACCGATCCAGTGTTTGTGGTGCCAGCTTATGGGTGGCAACGGGCGGCTTGGTTTGCGGCACATATCTTGGCATCCGACGCAGCCACCTCGGGGTTGCCCCCCACACTGATGACAGTGGACCTCAACCTGCCATTGTCGATGACGACCGAAGAATTTGGGGCATTGTGGCAGCACTTTGCGAATAGTTGCGAAGCTATGGGCATTAGTATCGTTTCCGGTCATACCGCTCGATACCAGGGCTGTGATTATCCTATGGTTGGGGGAGCCACCGTGATGAGTATTGGTCCTGAGGAAGGCTACGTGACGGCAGGGATGGCCCGGCCGGGGGATATTTTATTGTGCACCAAGGGAGCTGCCATAGAGGCCACCGGTCTCTTTGCTGCCACATTTCCCAATTACATCCAACAGCACTTAGGTGTCGATATCTACCAAGCTGCTGACGCTTTATTTGATCAGATGTCGGTGGTCGACGATGCGCGGATAGCGTCGCGCGTGGGGGTCAGAGAGTATGGGGTAACGGCAATGCATGATGCGACAGAGTGCGGTGTGGTGGGAGGCGTGTATGAGATTGCTGAAGCTTCTGGAGTTGGGGTCATTTTGTTGGATGATCAGATTTTAATTCGCCCTGAAGTTAGGGCCGTGACGGATTTAATATCCATCGATCCCTTGATATCAATCAGTGAAGGCACGCTGCTATTGACGGTAGCCCCGCACCGTACAGATGCGGTTGTTCAAGCACTCGCCGCACACGGGATAGACACCCAGATTATCGGGGAAATGACTGATGCGAATCAAGGAATGTGGCGGGAGTGCAAGGGGAAACGAAAGCCCTTGGTTCACCCAAGAGTAGACCCTTTTTGGGAAGCATTTGGGCGGACTATGGAAGGCGGTGTAAAGTGAAACGGGTACTTACCATTGCTGGTTCCGATTCCGGGGGTGGTGCCGGAATTCAGGCTGACTTGAAAACTTTTATGGCGTTTTCTGTTTACGGTATGTCGGCGGTCACCGCGGTGACGGCGCAAAATACCCGAGGTGTGCAGCGTATATTTCCCATGCCGCCGGACATGGTTGCGGAGCAAATCCGAAGTGTGATAACCGACATTGGGGTTGACGCGGTAAAAATCGGAATGTTGTTTTCTGCCGATGTCATCAAAGTAGTGGCCACAGAACTGAGACACATGCCACTGCCAGTTCCCATCGTCATCGACCCGGTAATGCGGGCTAAAAATGGGGATGCCTTACTGCAACCTGTAGCCGAGGAGACTTTTCTGACACAACTTTTGCCGTTGGCTACGGTGGTGACCCCTAATCTTCCAGAGGCCTCGGCACTTTTGGGGCTTGAAGTCAATTCGAGGGAGTCCATGATAAAAGCGGCTAAAATGTTGGCAAACAGCGGAGCTGGTGCAGTGCTCATAAAAGGGGGACACTTGCAAGACGATCTTGCAGCAGACCTGTTGTGGACGGAAGGACATTACGAGTGGTTCGAGGCTCCCAGAATTATGACCCGGCATACGCACGGGACTGGATGCACCGTG
Organism: Sulfobacillus benefaciens; assembly: GCA_003023695.1. GTDB lineage: Bacteria > Bacillota > Sulfobacillia > Sulfobacillales > Sulfobacillaceae > Sulfobacillus_C > Sulfobacillus_C benefaciens_A. The sequence goes on from PXYW01000006.1 coordinate 23,989, forward strand.
TCTAGCGCGATTGCTGCCCAGTTGGCACGCGGACAAGGGCTCTGTCAAGCGGTTCAAGGAGCCAAGCACTATGTGACAGAAGCGATTCGGCAGGCTCCAGGACTTGGAGGCGGCAACGGGCCATTAAACCATCATTGGGGGCAGACGGAATGGATTTGACACTGCAGGTTCTCGTGTCGCCGGATAATTTGGCAATGGATCAAATTCCTGGATTCTGTACGGCTATTGCCAGAGGAGGCGCCACCGTGGTGCAATTGCGATCGAAAACAGACCCGCTCCGGGTCATGATTAGATATGGACAAGAATTACGAGAAGCAACCCGAAATGAGGGGTTGGGATTCATCGTCAATGACCGGGTTGATGTAGCGTTGGCGGTCAAGGCCGATGGCGTCCACGTGGGGCAGGACGACATGCCCGTGCCGCTGGTTCGGGCTATTGCCCCTAATCTTCTCGTAGGATTGTCGGTGTCTAACGTTGAAGAAGCCCACGCTGCCCAGGCTGAGAATCCAGATTATATTGGAGTCGGTCCGGTATTCCCAACATTTTCCAAAATTGATGCCAATGCTCCGGTTGGAGTTGATCAGTTAGCGAAGATTTGTGCTGTCGTGGATATGCCGGTGGTGGCGATAGGAGGAATCGGGAGATTAAATGTCTCGCAGGTGTGGGGCTATCCGGTTGCGGGAATAGCCGTGATTTCTGCGGTGATGTCAGCAGAAGACAAAGAAAATGCCTGCTACTTGCTGCGACCGGAAAATCAAGGATTAATGGGGAGGTAATTATGGTTAAACTTTCTTGTCTTTGGCAACAAGAAAATCAAGAAGTCTGGTCCGCCATTCTTGAGCATCCATGTGTCCAAAATCTGGGGCGCGGTACCCTCGGGTTGGACCAAATGGCACGGTTTATTGGTCAAGATGCCCAATATTTAAATGAGTTCTTCCGGGTGCTGGCAATTGCAGCAGCAAAGGCGCCTAGTTCTGAATGGAAACAGGTACTAGGGTCTCACAGTCAAAATGTTCTCGTGGTAGAAGATCAGTTGCATCATCGGCTGGGACCCGTACTAGGCATTTCCGCAGAGAGTGAACCCCTCTCAGTTACCGTCGCCTACACCGATCATTTGTTGCGCATAGCGTGGTCTGGCAGCTTTTCCGAGATTATTGCGGCCGTTTTGCCCTGTTATTGGACTTACCGCGAAATTGGCCAACAATTAGGTGCTCAAGGGATGCCAGACAATCCGATTTTTCGCGACTGGATTGAAACATATCAGGGTGCGGCCTATGGCCAAGCGGTGACCGAAATCCTGGACATTGCGGATGCCCTTGAGGATAGCAAGGAGTGCCATATTGCATTTGCCCGTTCATTACGGTATGAATATGGGTTTTGGTCACAAGCCTATGATTCTAACTACGGCTTTGGATGGCGATGAGGTTGCCGTTGCATAGGCGAATATTTTTTCCCCTGAGTAGTGAAGAGCTAGCAAACATAGTACCATAGAGATGCTTATTATGGTGTGATAAATGAGGGAGAATTATGCGAATTGGACTCATCGCCCACGACACCAAAAAGGATGTCTTAGTCGATTTTGTGGCACGGCACAAAAACCACTTTGCCCAACATAATCTGTGGGCAACGGGGCATACCGGTCAACGAATTCAAGACGAAACGGGCCTGAAGGTTAATTGCTTACTTCCCGGTCCATTAGGTGGAGATCAAGAAATGGGAAGTCTCATTGCGGAAGGGTCAATAGATTTGTTATTTTTCTTTCGTGATCCACTGTTTGCGCATCCCCATGAACCTGACGTCAGCGCTTTGCTGCGTGTATCCGATGTTCGTGGTATTCCTGTGGCGACAAATTTGGCAACCGGTGAAGGATTAGTGCATTTATTATAAGATTGGGTTCGCTCCCAAGGTTGGTGGTCATGAACCAAGACACGCTGTCGCTAGAACAAGATTGTGGGTTGTCCTTGTCTTTGGCGCCCGATTAGATGGCTTACGGTCTTATCGAAAGTGGTTGAAACAGACTCTTAGCGAATAGGGTTCGCATTACTGCCCCTCCAGAGATCTGGAGTTCATGGGAGCCCAGTGTCGAGCACTGTACAGTCCGCAGTGGAATCAGTGGACAGCAGGGGTCCAATACAACGCGTAGCAAAACAGTCAAAACGTCTTCATCATTAGAGAACGCTAGCTCGATGGCGTGTTCGGAATGTGGCAATTGCCCTGGGATGGGGTGGTGGAAGCGGCCGTATCACGGCACGCAATACGGCCTCGTTATGGATCACGACGAAAATTCGGCTCAGCTCCTATGTGTACCCATATTTAGAAAGGCAGGTTGTAAAGTGTCGCCAAACGGATATGCCGTGGAGAAATTACCTGAGGGCGGGTGGCTGGTGGAATTAGCCAGTAACCTAGATGAACCTCCTGAGGTGTACCTAAGTGTAGAGCCGGATTATCAGGTCGCAATGCCATCACTTTTTCCCATTCGCTGGAACGGAAAGCAATGTCGTGTCGCAGAATTGCCTGGAACACGCAGCTATCTTCATTTGCGATTCCCCAATGGCCGAGTGGACACGATTGCTGACAGAGTCTTGCCATTGGAGGGGGGATTCAACTTCCGCGACCTTGGTGGGTACCGAACTCAGAGCGGAAAAATGGTGCGTTGGGGGAAGCTGTATCGTTCGGGCCGATTAAGCGAGTTAACGGAAGGGGATCGCAAATATATCCAACAGCTCGGGATTCATACGATATGCGATCTTCGCAGTCCAGAAGAATGTGATATAGATCGGACTCCGTTGGAATTAGCACAGGAAATTCGGCACTTTCCCCTTAATTTGAGTCGGAATCGCGGAAAAGGCAACAACATAGGCCATATAAATCAAGCGTTGGTGCTGTCGCTACTACGTGATAGCTATCTGGCATTTACCCAGTCTTTGGAAGCGTATCGTGAATTCTTTCAGGTACTTGTGACATCTGATCCCGAACCCGTCCTATTTCACTGTACGGCCGGCAAAGATCGTACCGGCGTGACGGCTGCCTTGCTGTTGTGGGCGCTTGACGTGCCCTGGGACATCATTGTGCAAGACTTCGAGATATCTAACCAGTTCACCACGCAGCTGTTTCAACTGATTACCACGGATGGGGACATAGGTTCCTCCCATCCCTTGTGGCCAATGGCGCGGGCTTACCCGGAAAATCTAGAGGCAGCGATGGCAGCCATTACTGCCAAATACGGCAGCATAAACGAGTTTTTTAGACAAGGACTGGACTTGGAGCCACAGTGGCAGGAAGCTCTCCAAGAAAAATATCTTGTCCCATAGACGAGGTCTATCATTAGATTCTGCCAGGTTAATAAAGGTCCATCGGACTCCAACAACACGGCCTAATAAAGAATTCATCAGCAACGACACTTGACTCGTTGCTGATGAATTGCGGTTATTGGTTGCGCCAGCCCCCTTGATGGGGTGTCATGGTCACCATATGGTCAATCATGGTGGACAAATGGCTTTGTATTTTAGCAGCCTCGGTTGAAGTGACACGACCAGACGACTCGGCGTTTTGGAGCCGTGATTGAGCTTGACCCAGTAATGTGGATTCCAAAGCGCTGGGAGTGATACCGGACTTTTGCGCGATGGTGGCCAGACTGTCTCCGGCCTTTCTGTCCGCTTTCAACGTACTGATGCTAATGTGCAAGTCTTGGGCCAATGTTTGCGGGTTCATGGCGAACCACGAACGGCCTTTCATCGGTCCCCAGTGGCGTCCATGTCCTGGCCAGGAATGCTGACTGGTGGGGGTCATGGTCACGACGTGGTCTATCATTTTGGGAAGATGGGACTCTATCGTGCTGGCGCGCGCACTGGTGAGTGCTCCCTGGGACACGGCCTGTTGGACCGCATTTTGGACTTGTTTGAGCAGTGTAGCCTCTAAGGAGGCTGTACTGATCCCTTGTTTGTTGCCAATGGCGGCCAGAGAAAGGCCAGCTTTGCGATCTGCTCTTAGAGTAGACGTCGATACGTGAAGGTCACTGGCTACCGTTTGCATTAAATTCATGGACGAGTGAACTCCCATCAGGGGCCCGGCCACAGACTTTGGTGCCTGGTGACTGGCGGCCACGCCTCCCGTCAACAATCCCCCTGCTGCTAAAATTGAGAGCATTTTTCCGACCACATGTAACACGCCCCTTTGGCAATCAATTTTTCCGGTACTAGCGCCCTTCTGTCGAATAGCGGCTAACCCGAGTCCAAGGGTATTAAACTCAGAGAATGTTGCCAAACTGTTAAGAAGACATAAAGATTGCCTTAACCGCGGGTGCTTTGGAGTCAAGCGATTCCTCAAAAGCCTTTAATATCTTTGATTAGGACCTCATTGGTGAACAGATAATCCTAATAAGAGGTTCGCCGGATTTCATTTCTGGTAGTCGTGCATGTCTATCATGGCGTTCGCCATCATACCGTCATAAGGTAAGTGTTAAGACGTCGGGTTGACCATGATGTCCCAAAGCGGGTTGAGGAGTTTCAGCTGGGCGGTCCCCGCTGTAATCTGTTGGATTCGGTTGAATAAGGCGTTGGATTGGCTTTCAATGACACGAAAAGATAGAGTCACCTCAGTGTCAAAAACAGCATGGAAATTTGTGGTCTGGTTATCCAACACATTTTTGACCATGTTATAGGTGTGATACGGAACGGTCATTTTCACATCGAGGGCGGGGACCAACACTCCCCACGTGGTGCTGTCAAGGGCTAATTGCCCAACCTTTTGGTAGGCATGAACCAAGCCGCCGTGGCCGAGTTTGATTCCCCCGAAATACCGTACTACGGTCAGTACGGTATGGTAGAGATTTCTATGGGAGAGCAAATTGAGCAGCGGCAATCCTGCTGTGCCATGCGGTTCCCCGTCATCGGACGCTTTGTCGATGCCATTGGGCAGACGATAGGCCCAAACGTAATGCGTGGCACCTGGCCAATCGGATTTGGTTTGGGCCATGAGTTCATGAAATTGTTCCATGCGTGATAGATGTTGGGTTAGACCTATGAATCGCGATTTCTTGATATCATATGATACGGAATTGGATATAAACGGAACTTTGTACATGGTTCCTCCTTGCCGCGACGTTGGTCGCGAGACAATCAGCGCCAACTGGCGTACAATAACGCTAGCCAAAATTTTTGGTACTATTTATTATGGAAAGTCGTTGGGTCGGGGTCAACGACATTCGACAGAAGTGAGGTGGCGCATGGACCCAGCATCGGTGAATTCTCCAACTACTACGGAATTGGCGGAGTGGGTTAATTGGCTACCCAATCACCACGATGCAACCCTTGCAATGCATCCTGAAGTGATGATTTTGGCGGCACGCTACGGAGATGGCCATTTACGTGCTGCGAAAGCCATTGCTTTGCAATTGTTGTTGTTAAACCCATCGATTAAACTAGGAATTTTGGACTATTATCGGTTTGTTAATCCTAAACTAGACCATACAATACGATGGGCCTATTTAAACAGCGTACGGTTTGCACCCTCCTTATGGCGTTGGTTTTACACGGCGACACAACGGATTGATCCGTTATCGTCGACGCAGCAATTTCTCAATCACATCGGATTGACCCGGTTTTATGACGCAATTAGCGCTGCTCCGCCAAAGATTGTTGTTTCCACTTATCCCACGGCGGCTGGTGTGGTTTCCACACTAAAGCAGGATGGCAAGCTGGATGTCGTCAACTATGTGGTTATGACGGATTATAGTGTGCATTCTCAGTGGATTCATCCGGCGGTTGACGGTTATTTTGTCGGCAGTGAAGATATGAAGGATGAATTGCTTTCTCGAGGCATTGGACCCGACAAAATTATCGTTTCCGGGATCCCTGTAGATGAGAGGTTTAAAGACATTGTAGATACGGTGGCCGTTAGGCAACGCTATGGGATTGATGATCATCCTGTTATCTTATTTATGGGTGGATCGTATATGCCCTTGGTGGAATTTGAAAAAATATTGCGTGTAGTGGATGAGATTCCCCAAAAGCATACCACCCTCGTGGTAGCTGGGCGAGAAATCGCGCGCCAGCGTATTGCGCGCGGATATCGGGAGCGTTCCAAGAACCCGATGGTGGTATTAAATTACGTCGATAACGTCCACGAGCTCATGGCGGTTGCGGATCTTTTGGTGAGTAAGGCAGGCGGCCTCACCACCACGGAATCGCTGTGTCGAGGATTGCCAGTTGTTATCTATCGCCCAATTCCCGGGCAAGAGGATGCTAACGCCGAGTTTTTGGTACGGCATGGGGCAGGGAGAAGAGCTAAGACGGAGGAAGAAGTAGGCGAATTGATTACATACCTTTTACAACATCCATGGGAAATTCGCGCGATGGCGCGGCAGTCGGCACAATTAGGACATCCTGAAGCCGCAACGACTATCGCGTTGGCGATTGACGATTCTCTGGTGGGACGCCGGGCGCATGCGCCAGCCTAGGCCCCCACTCTCTTCCGCACAAATTTTTCTGGTCGGTATTTTGGGGTTAGCCGAATTTGCCCGCGGAGCGTTGATTGTGTCACTGTTGCCGGCTTTTGTCACGGGTCCTCTGGCTGCTCCAATTACGATCGTGGGATGGGCGCTGTCAAGTCATTATTTTTTGGATACTGTTTTTCGGGGGCCGTCGGGATGGTTGGTAGATCGAATTGGGCCACCACGGGTGTTGACGATTGGGGTGGCCATCGAAGTCATGGCTTTGATCGGGGCCATGAATTCTCGCAGCCCGGCCTGGATCATTATTTTCGTCGCTTTGTTGGGAGTGGGGACAGCAACGCATTGGCCTGCTGTGGTTACTGGAACCAACCGGTTGACTCCGCCCGAGAATCGGGCCTCTATTATGGGCTTGGTTTTTGCCGCTTGGTTGACGGGGTCAGGATTGGGACCGGTGCTGATAAATTTCTTGCTAAACGGCCGCGATCGGGTGGCGTTTTTGGTATTAATCATGGCGGACATCGCGGCCTTTGTGATGACGATCTTGGTTTATGATCCACGTTTGTATCACATACACCGATCCGACCACAAAGTGCAACATTGGCTGAAAACGCTAAAGCCGTTTCGTGCCGTATTGCCGGGAATGTTTGTCCAAAACATGACATTAGGCGTAATGTTGCCGATATTGCAGCCGTTTGTTACACACGTGTTGCATTTTGGCCATTGGCAATTTGCCGAACTTTTAGTGGGCAGTGGCGCATTTACGGTATTGTTGCTGGTACCTATGGGACGAATCACCGATCGGTTTGGATTGAAGGTGCCCCTCGTGACGGGATTTTTCTTGGCTGGCTGTTCTTTGACGGCTGTGGGGATTGTGCGACATTTTTGGCCCCTTATTGTTGCTGGGGGCTTTCTGGGACTTTCTTACGCGATGATATTGCCTTCCTGGAATGCTTTTTTGGCCGGCATGATCCCGAAGGAAATTGAGGGGTGGCTTTGGGGAATCTTTATGACTGTAGAAGGCATGGGAATGTCGGTTGGCCCCATCATTGGTGCCCGGCTGTTTGGATATCGTATTTGGGCGCCATTTATGGCTTCTGCGGCAATTTTGCTCATAATGGGTGTGTTCTATACGGTTTATCCATTAGGGAAACAAGCAAGGCATTAGGAGGTTTTGTATTGTGCCGCTGCGCAAGGTGACTCAGTTTCGGACGCGAGTCGCTCGTCATGACCCAAGATTCCCAACACCAGGTGGCTGGGAATGACTATCATCATAGTCTTGGGGATATTGGTTTTATTGTGGGTAATCCTATATCTTGTGCCCGATCTGTTTTGGCACCATTTGCAGTGGGGGAGTGTGCAAGGAGCCAGAGACAGCCACCAAATTGCTTTAACGTTTGATGATGGCCCAGGGGAAGATACCGGGGCAATTCTGGACGTGCTTGCGGCCCATCATGCCAAAGCGACGTTCTTTATTGTGGTAGAGGCAGCAGAGCGGCACCCCGATCTTATCCGCCGAATGGTAGACGAGGGCCATACTCTTGGACTTCATGGGATACGGCATCGCTCCATGTATTTTTATACGCCTTGGGCGAGTATCTACACCATTTGGCATGGAGCGCGTCTGCTTGAACATCTATCGGGAAAGCCACCCCGATTTTATCGGCCGCCTTGGGGCCACGTTAATTTCTTCACGTGGTGGGCGTGGAGGCGTGCAGGTCTAACACCGGTATTTTGGACTATTGCACCAGACGATTGGAATCCCCGTCACGATGTCGAGCGCATTACCCATACCATCGTCCAATGCGCGGTGCCTGGGGCAATTGTGGTGCTGCATGATGGAGGTGGCGATCGCCAACGCACGGCTCAAGCGTTGGACCAGGCGTTGCCCCGCCTTCGTCAGCTAAACTTAGATCCTGTGGCGCTAGAAGCATTGGCCACGGACCGAACCGAATTACGCCGTATGTGGACCTGGTGGGAAGTTCGGTTTAGCAAGGGTTGGGATATCGATACCGTGCCGTCATCACTCGGAGGAGACCCCGTATTGCGTCTGGGTCATATTCGGTTTCGCGGACCTCGACTGGCATTACCGGATGGGACCACCTTAAGCCCTGGTGATTCGATGGCCGAGATACATTTTGGCAATCCCGCCTTGGCGCAATTAAGCAAAAATGCAACCGGAGGGCTAAGAGCGTTTCATGCAGTATTGCGCGGATTGACCGATGTGGCTGATGTAGTGGCGACTAATCCCAAATATGCTGATGTCCTAGCGGTGGGTGGTATTACGTTGCTGGACGCATCAAGCGCCATCGAGAAATTGGGGTTTACGCGCGTCAAAATTCGGGGATGGCAAAAATGGTCAATGTGGATTTATTTAGCCATTTTGATGTCGATATACCATGCTCAGGGGTGGCGTACCCTAAGGAGATTTGTAAAACTTCAACCAGTGTTGTTGATAATGTCCAAGAAGCATCTTGACGATCACTATTTGCGTCGCCCTAAAGTTGTCGATGGGAAAGACAGGAACTCGCTGCCAGCCAGGGGTTGCTAGGCATACCCAAAGACAGTGCTGGACGCGGAGTCTCTGCCTCACTGCCCTTGGTGATTGTTGCAGAATTGTTGGTCTGAATAGCCTAATATTGGTGCCGAAATTCGGAAAAGCGTTCGGCTTGGGTTATCGCGCATCGCGGTTTATTCCCCCTATTAGGAGAATTGCCCTGAACTGCCCCAGGCGTAATCGTTTAAGGTTCAGCTTACCTCGCTCGTGCCTTGAGTATGGCCATTGGCCATACAGGGGAAGGACGCGTGTGAACTCGGCCCCGCGACTGGGGTGTCGCGATTCTTGAGTAGACTCACCGTTACCGTATACACCATATTAGTGGCCCGGGGGCTAGCGACTTGACCCGGGCCATCGTAGACTCTTGCTTTGTTTTCCAACAACTATTGCACGACCCATTTGGGGTTTGCCCAGTGCCATGTCACTGCACCAATCCGATAATATTTCGCGCTAGCGCTACCAGTCAGAGTTTAGCGCTTGTGCGACCTTTTCGCGAAATCCTGGTTGGTTTCGCAATCGACTAACTAGCTGCAAGACAATTTTTTCCAAGTAATTGTCTGCATCCGAGGCTCCCGGTTTCATCCAGGCAAAGATGGTCTCCGCCAATATATCCGAAATAACCGCTTCTCCATGGGGTGAGGTCATAAATTCGTGTAGCCATTGTTCCATGCGCGGTTCTATGATGGCTTCCAGCCTTTGGTCAAAAATTTTCTCTAATTGCCGTGGAAACATTGAGCCACCATCCTTTCTCCCGTATATAGTGTCATGGAACAGAAGAGTTTCGTCTAGTCTTTATTGCAGCATGTCTCCAAGGGTGGAAATTATGACGCCTGAGGTTGATAATAAATTTAGTGCGGGAGGGGAAGTTGCGTGGAATTTGATGGCCACAAAACGTTAGAAATTCCTATGCACCAGTCCTATACTTATTTAACCGACCCGGCAGTACTGATTCGCACTATGCCTGGAGTAAAGAGTCTGGTGGAAACGGACTCCGGTGTCTATCGAGCGGACGTGGAATGGGGCGTGGCGCCCCTAAAAGGGAAATATCACGGATCTATTCGTATAGTTGATGCAAACCCTCCAAAATCTTATCGTATGATAATGGAAGGACAAGGACCTAAAGGCGAGGTGGCGATAAACTTAGCAGTCACCTTAACAGCACTGGATCCCGAAACTACCGATGTTCATTTTCAGGGGAACGCGGAATCGGCAGACGATGCTGGGGGATTCGGGCAACGAGTCATGTCTGGCGTAGCTCAAATGGTGGTTAGTCAATTTTTTTCTGCTTTAGTCAAAGAGGCTAAACGTCGTTAATAGAGGTGGGTCATGTCATCAATACGGGAGGCTCAACAGGTTTGGGCGGCAATGGAGCGGGCAGAACAGCGAAAAGCTCGTACCGCCCTATTGACGTTGGTTTCTGTGCGCGGGTCCGCCTATCGTCGTCCTGGAGCAAAAATGATGATGGCCAGTGACGGAGAAATGTTTGGAACACTCAGTGGCGGGTGCTTGGAGGGCGACCTGTACCATTACGCGGAACAAGCAATGGCCTCAATGCAACCTGCAGTGAGGTATTATGATTTGACTGAGGACGCCATGTGGGGACTAGGTATTGGGTGCAAGGGCACTATTATGGTGTGGATTGAGCCTGTTGAGCTAAAATCGCAGTTTTGGCAACAATACGGTGCCTTGGTTGAACAAGACCGTCCCTTTGTAATGGAGGCAAAGCTGCCCGTAGGAATTCGTCGGCTTCATCCGCAGATCCGTGCAGAAGAATTGTCGGAACTGCCCGAAGAAGTGAGATCCTGGCGCAGTATGACACATTATCGTGATGATGTCGTGTATGATATATTGGTTCCCCCCGAGCGTCTGATTGTGGTTGGCGCTGGGCACGATGCGGTGCCCTTGGTAGCTTTGGCCAACCAAGCAGGCTTTGAGGTCACGGTATTGGATCCTCGGCCGCATTTCAATACGGCTAAAAAGTTGCCACAAGCCGCCAGACACTGGGTTCAGCAAGTAGGGGATGTGGATCCTGATACGGTGCAAAATGCCTACTGGATCATCATGAATCATCATGAATCGCGCGACCGATCCGCATTAGACCTGGCGATGAAAAGCCATCCTCAGTACGTGGGTATGCTGGGACCGCATAGTCGGACGTTGGATCTTTTGGGGGACAATCCCATTCCAGACGTCCTGCGTTCGCCTGTGGGATTGAGCATTGGAGCGGAAACAGTCGAGGAGGTTGCCGTCAGTATAGTGGCCGAATTATTAGCGCATCGCAATGGTAAAAGCGGGGGCCCGCTCAATGGACACCAGCGAATACACGACTAAGCCGGTAGCTGTGGTGTTGGCGGCTGGCTTATCGCGGCGAATGGGCACGCCAAAAGCCACACTGCCTTGGCGTGATACCACTCTTTTAGGGCATGTCGTGAGAATGACGCGTGACGAATTGGGATGGGCCACGGTGGTTGTGGTTGGGAACGCCTCACAAGTGCCGCATGATGTGATTGGGGTTGTGAATCGGATGCCGGAGGCTGGCATCGCGTCATCTCTGTATCTGGGGTTAGAAGCGGTGTTGCAGCGCGGCAAAGGGGAGTCAGCGGCCATTTTTTTGGCGGACCAACCCTTTGTTAGCGCTGAAGATGCCAAGAGAACTTGGCAACTGTTGCGGCAACATCCGGATGCGATTGCAGTGCGTCCGCGGTACAATGGATCCATAGGACACCCGGTTCTGTTACGCCTAGAGCGGGTATGGGATACTATTTCTCGACTTACTGGGGACATTGGCCTGGGGAAATGGTTAACGGAACGACAGGATGTGCTGACCTTTGATGTGTCGGTGGTAGACCGCCCTAGCCCGGCATGGGATCTAGATACTCCTTCAGAGTATCTAGAAGCCATTAACCTGAAATGGCAAGGAGACGATGACGATGATCCCTAACCCATTTGAACAAGCGAAAATTGTCTGGCAACCAACACCGGACTGGTTAGAGCAGGCCAATTTGACGCGTTTTATGCGAAAGCATAGCATTGATTCCTTGGAATCATTGCGTCAACAGGCCGCCGCCGATCCCGCGTGGTTCTGGGATTCAGTCATGGAAGATTTATCGTGGCCCTTTACCGAACGCTATCATACTACGGTGGATTTATCTGACGGCATTGCATGGCCACGATTTTTTGTCGGTGGTCAAACCAACCTCGCCATGGCTGCTGTAGATCGACATGCCGTAGGAGATTTGGCAGACAAGGTCGCGGTAATTTCCCATCCCGAGTTGGGCGCGGTAAAGACCTGGACTTATCGGCAACTCTATGATCAAGCTAATCAGTTGGCGGCACAGCTAGTTAAAATCGGTGTGGGGTTGGGGGATGTTGTAGGGGTCTACTTGCCGATGACGGGCGAAGCAGTGGTTGCCATCCTCGCTCTCGCTAAGGTGGGGGCCATATTTCTTCCGGTGTTTTCAGGATATGGGGCGGAGGCTTTACGCATACGTTTGGAAGATGCGAATGCTAAAGTTCTGATTTGTGCTGATGGGATGACGCGTAGGGGCAAGTCACTACCAATGAAGGCCATTGCGGATCAAGCAGTCAGTGAGCTTCACGGTCAAATTGAACACCTAATTGTGGTGCAAAAAACGCATCAGGAAGTGCCTTGGACACCGTCTCGTGATCTTTGGTGGCACAACTTGGTTGGCGGCGAATTGATGCCGAACCAAACACGGGTCGTAGATTCACAAACGCCGTTAATGGTGATATATACTTCCGGAACTACGGGCAAGCCTAAGGGAGCAGTGCATACCCATACAGGATTTCCTGTGAAATGCACCCAAGATTTGCAACACAGTTTTGATTTCAAACCCACGGACACTCTCTTTTGGTTTACCGACATGGGATGGATGATGGGGCCTTTCATGGTTTATGGGGGGTTAATTACCGGCGCTACCATTGTCCTTTACGATGGAACACCTGATTGGCCTGACCCCCAAGTGCTATGGCGTCTATTGGACGAGCATCGGGTCACGGTGTTTGGTATTTCTCCCACCGTGATTCGGGCTCTCATGGTGTATGGGACCGAGCCACTGGCATCATATACCTTCGACTCTTTGAGGATTTTGGGATCGTCAGGAGAACCATGGAATCCAGACCCCTGGGAGTGGTTTTTTACCCAGGTGGGACATCAACGCTGTCCGATTGTTAATTATAGCGGTGGCACCGAGATTTCCGGAGGAATTTTAGCGGCTTCTGCCGTGGAGGCGCAAAAACCCTGCGCATTTTCCGGGCCGATCCCCGGTATGGCTGCAGTGGTGTTGGACGACCAGGGAAATCCGGTGACTCAACAAGTAGGGGAGTTGGCGATAACTGTTCCTTGGCCTGGAATGACGCGAGGATTTCTCCATGATCGGGAAAGATATCTGGATAGTTACTGGCGCCGCTTCCCTGGGGTATGGGTTCACGGCGATTTTGCTTATATTGATGCACAGGGGTTTTGGTACATCCTGGGACGCAGCGATGATACGATGAAGCTAGCAGGAAAGCGCGTCGGGCCCGCGGAAATTGAATCGATTTTGGTCAGTCACCCGCAGGTCGCAGAGGCAGCTGCCATCGGCGTGCCGCACCCGGTTAAAGGAGAAGCGTTGGTATGCTTTGTGGTACTCCTTGATCCAAAGCCTCCGGCTGAGGAGCTGGCACATTTAGTAGAGTCGAGCATGGGTAAGGCTCTTAAGCCGTCCAAAATCATCGTGGTGGATGAGTTGCCCAAAACCCGAAACGGTAAAGTGGTGCGTCGCGCGATTAAAGCGCGCTACCTCGGTCAGCCGCTTGGAGACACTAGTGGGATAGAAAATTTGGCAGCATTAGAGTCGATTCACTTGGAGATGTCTACGGACAGATAAGGCTTGTTGGACAAGGAAAACACTTTGGATTCAAGGGAGTTCAGTTGATGAAGGCACCTAATGGGTTAGTATATTATCGTCAAGGGAAAGGCGACGAGACCATCTTGATGCATCCAAGTTTGGGACTCGGAAGATTTCTGTTTCATCGGATATCGCCTTTTTTGACACCAATGTACTCGATTGTCACCTGGGACCCGCGGGGGATTGGTGATCGCCGAGAATTGGAACCAAGTCTAAGCGGGTGGATCGACGATGTGTTGACCTTAGTGGAGTTGACGTCAGGACCAGTCCATTTGCTGGGGGTCTCATTAGGCACCTGGGTAATGGGCCGGGTGGCGGTGCTGGCCGCGGAACGGGTTGCCACCTTGACGTTAATTGGGAGTACCCTAGGATTTATTGATGGGGAGCAGGCGGTTCAGGAACGACGGTGGCAACTTGAAGGGGAAAGCATGGAAGAGTTCGGCAAACGGTACGCGGAGACCACGCTGATGCCCGGAACCCAGCAGGAGATAAAAGAGAATTTGGCTTTAGAGTTGGCGATGGTCGACAAAGAGAGTTATCTAAAAGCCATGGCAGCCATTTATACCGTGAACAATCAAGAGGTATTCAGTCAAATTGGGTGCCCGAGTCTAGTTTTAGTGGGCCAAAGGGATGAACGTACGCCCCCTCATATGGCCGATGCAGTAGCTGATGCGATCCATACACCATTCGTTCGCATTGTGCCCCGGGCCGGCCATCTAGCTGTTTTAGACCAGCCCGGGCGAGTGGCGGATTATGTGGCGGCGTTTTGCAAGGCGCGACGGTTGCCCCCCGATTATTAGCGGGTCTTGTCATTGGGCAAGCGGTGTTTCAAGCCCGGATACGGTACAATAAGGGGGGACTCGCGACGGAAAGGGGGAGGGTATGATGAATTTTGATGATCGGCGGCGATATCGCCGACTAAAAATTCTGACGACCGTAGGCCCCACCGTGTTTGTGGCGGTTGCAGAAACATTTCGTTTTTACTATTTGCGTTTGGTATTGCCTCCTGCCAGTGTCAGTTTAGTCGCGGTGGCAGTCACTCTAGTCGGTGCCGCAGCGTTTTCTACCTATGTGTTTGATGTAGTAGAAAAAATGGAAAATGAACGCCAAGAATATAAAGATGCGATGTTAGCGTTGCAAGAACGCGAGCGGTTGGCGCGGGAAATGCATGATGGTTTGGCGCAAAACTTGGCGGCGATAAATCTCAATGTACATCGTGCCAAGAAGTTATTGGAAGCAGAAGATTTTCCGGAGTTAGGGGAAGAATTAGGACATATTCAGGCGGCGGTCAACTTGTCCTACACCGAAGTCAGACAGTCTCTTTATGATTTGAAGGCATCTCAGTCATTGCAACAAGGATTTTGGAAGACGCTTCGCAAGCAAGCAGTGGACTTCGAACGCAGCACTGGAGTGCCCGTGGTGCTAGAACCATTGCCCGATGAGCAAGAACCGTGGACCGACTCGGCGGCAGTGCAGATTCTACGGATTGTTCAAGAGTCTTTGGCCAATGTGCGAAAACATGCGGCAGCGCGAATGGTGACGATTCGGGCTGCCCGCGAGGATAATCAGGTGAAGATCTGCATCATTGATGATGGGAAAGGCTTTGTACCAATTCCTGCCGGAGAAGTGGGGCACCATTTTGGCCTTAGTATTATGGAGGAACGCGCAGAGTCCGTTGGTGGCCATGTTACGGTTCATTCCGAGCCAGGTGTCGGAACTACAGTGACGATTATTTTAGCCCTAGATGGGCAACGAGGAGGAGACAACGTTGGAAAAGGCAAGACTTATGTTGGTGGATGATCATGCGCTATTTCGCTCCGGATTGGCAGCCTTATTGTCCAGCCAAGATGAAATGGAAGTCGTGGCTCAAGCGGACAACGGGTTGGATGCAGTGAAACTTGCCGAAGAAGTGATGCCGGACCTCATTTTAATGGATATCAATATGCCGGGCAGCGATGGTCTGGAGGCGACCCGCATCATTAAGGACCGGATGCCTTATGTCAAAATTGTCATGCTTACGGCAAGCGACGAAAACGATTTACTTTTTGAAGCGGTGAAGGCTGGGGCTCAAGGGTATCTATTGAAACACTTGGATCCAGAACAGTTTTTAGCAGAGTTGTCGGCGCAACTTCGGGGCGAAGCCTCAATTTCCGGGGACGTGGCGATAAAAATTATTCGGGCGTTTTCGGCCCATGATGTGGAACGCCAGCAAACGCAATTAACGGCCCGGGAACTCGAAGTACTAAAACTAGTAGGAGAAGGATTTTCCAATCGGGACATTGCCTCGCGTCTATACATTTCCGAAAATACGGTAAAAAACCATCTGCGAAACATTTTGCAAAAACTGCATTTTGAAAATAGGGTTCAGGCGGCTGCGTATGCCATCCGTCGAGGACTGGTGGAGCCCCATTAAGTCCATGGCCGATCGCGAAATGAGTTTGACCGAACATTTAAGCGAACTGCGCAATCGCTTATTTGTCATGATTGGAACTGTCGCCGTGCTCTTTATGGGTGGGTTTTTCTTTGTTCGGCCGGTTCTGAATTGGATTATCCATAATACGCCAGTTCACCATGTGATTGTGACTGGTGTTACCGAAGCCTTCTTTGCCTTGGTAGAAATAGATTTTGTTCTGTCATTGATTGCAGCGTCACCTGTAATTCTGTATGAAATTGCTGCGTTTGTCCTGCCGGGGTTGACCCGGTTGGAACGTCGGGTGTTGCTGGTTGTTGCGGGGCCAGGGCTGATTTTATTCGTGCTGGGGACGGCGGCGGGGTACTTTTGGGTGGTGCCTTTGGTCTTAAAGGTGATGTTAAGCTTCACCGGTTCTACGGTAGAGCCACTATGGCGGTTAGGCAGCCTGCTAAGTTTTATCATTGATTTGTCGATTCCGTTTGGCATTTTGGCCGAGTTCCCGTTGGTGGCAGGTGTTTTGGCCCGGTTAGGTATTTTAAACCCCGATATCTTTCGACGTTATCGCCGATATGCGGTATTTGTTGTGTTTTTGATTTCAGCCATTATTGCGCCGCCCGAGGCGTCGGCTATGTTGCTCATGGCCATACCGATTTATCTCATGTACGAATTGTCAGCGCTCGTCGCGCGAATGTTTTACAGAGCACCGTACGTTGAGAATAACTATCCGGCCGTGCCCTCTGAAGACGAGCCTTAGATGACACTAGATCAAGTGCCTCGAGGCACTCGGGTAAAAATCGACGATATCGCCAATGTGAAGCGGAAGTTAGAAGCTGCCAGGCTAGGGTTAGGGCCCGGGGCCTGGGTAGTGGTGATTCGCATCGTTCCCAGGGGGCCGATTATTGTTCGCGGGGAGGCTGGCCAATTAGCTTTAGGCCGGCAATTAGCACAGGAGATTACGGTTTCTGTTGTTTCTGAAGGGAAATAGTTGCACTTGTCAAGTAACTGCTGAGTTGATATACTGGGCAAGGAGTACATGGCGATAGAGGAGGATTCGGCAGTGACAATCAATCACTTGCTATTTATTGTCATCTTAGTATTTGCAGTCTTATGGTTTGGCCTCCTGGTCGAGGAAAAAATGCGATATGTTGGCGTGGGACAACCTCAAGACCGTAGCAGCCATGTTGGTGCACGGTGGCGCGGGGTTCTGGTTTATGTGTTTGGTCAAAAACGTCTGTTCAAAGATCGCTATTCTGGGCCCATGCACTTCTTTATCTTTTGGGGATTTATAATCTTGTCTATTGGTACCCTGACTTTTTTAATTAAAGGGGTATTTCCCGGGTTTGTCAGTTTTGGTGGACCTTGGGCAGTGGCCATCAATACCCTGTCGGATATTATGGGGGTGTTGGTGTTAATCGCGCTGGCCATGGCTGCGTACAAGCGGTACGTCATGAGGCCCAAGCGGCTGGTGCGCAATGTCGACGCGGCGCTGGTTTTAGCCTTGATTGCCATCGTCGTGTTGTCCGACATGGCGATTGAAAGTTTTACCTTGGCGGTACACCCCCATGCTCCTTATGCGCCGATCGGAACTCCTTTAGGGCATTGGCTGCGAACGTTTGGCCCCCAAGTAGATCATACCGGACTCTTGATTTCGGATTGGGTCAAATTAGTGTCGTTGTTGGGTTTTTTGGTCTATCTGCCTTATTCTAAGCATTTTCATCTAGCTATTGCTCCTTTTAATATTTATCACCGTAATCTGGATCCTTTGGGACATTTACCCGCTTTGAACTTTGAGGATGAAACCGTCGAAAGCTACGGGGTGGGACAGGTGACCGACATGACTTGGGCGGACCTTCTCGACGCCTATGCATGTGTGCAGTGCGGTCGTTGCACCCAAGAGTGTCCAGCCAATGCCACCGGCAAAACATTATCGCCTAAAGAAATTATGGTGGATTTGCGCCACCAGTTGGAGCGCGTTGGCCCGGTTTTGCTTAAAGAGCCACAGGCGCGCAGTAGTGCGGAGCAGGCGTTGCTGGAAATTCCCATGGCGGGTGGAGTCACTGCCAGTGATGATCTCTGGGCTTGCACTACTTGTGGAGCCTGTGTCGAAGCATGTCCAGTGTTCAACGAGCACGTCGTCAAGATTGTGGGCATGCGACGGCACTTGGTCCTAACGCAAGGAGAAATTCCGCAAGCGGCACAAAACCATTTTAAGAACGTAGAAAACACAGGAAATCCTTGGGGGCTGGGGCTCGACGCTCGGCAAAAGTTCGCAGAGGATATGGGCATTAAAGACGTTTCTCGAGGGGACCACCCTGAGGTTTTGTATTGGATGGGATGCGCTGCCACTTACGATGATCGGGCGCGAAAAGTCGCAGAATCTACCGTGCGGTTGATGAAGGAGGCCGGCATCGACGTGGGTGTGTTGGGTGCATTGGAAAAATGCACCGGCGACTCGGCACGGCGTATGGGCAATGAATACCTGTTTCAAAGTTTGGCCCAAGAGAATGTTGACACTTTGAATCAGGCCGGGGTCAACACCATCGTGACAACCTGCCCCCATTGTTTCAACACCCTGAAAAATGAATATGGCGATTTTGGCGGGTCCTATAAAGTGGTGCACCACGCAGAATTCTTATCACAGTTGGTCCAGTCTGGGCAGTTGACACCAGATAAGGAAAATCCGGTGACTCTGACGTACCACGATTCCTGCTATTTAGGACGTTACAACGGCATCTTTGACGCTCCCCGCGAGGTTTTGCAGGCAGTACCGGGCATTCACCTGGTTGAAATGGAAAAATCACGGGAAAAAAGTTTCTGTTGTGGCGCTGGGGGTGGCCGGATGTGGATGGAAGAAAAAGTGGGCCAACGCATTAATCAAAATCGAACCCAACAGGCGATCGCCACAGGAGCAACCACGGTCGCTACCGCCTGCCCATTTTGTTTGACGATGATGCGGGATGGGGTGCAGTCTTTGGGTGAAGATGAGCATATTGTGGTGAAAGATTTTGCGGAAATTCTCGCAGACTCGGTGTTGCCGATGGCCAGCTCACAGCAATCCTAAAAAAGACGTCCAATATGTTAATCGGTGAGAGTCACTGGGTCGCACAAAGAGACTGGTGATTCTCACCATTTAATTTCAATAGTATTCCGGCGGTTACATAGATGATGTCCTGTCAAGTGGGCTAAAGTCTTCGGCTTCCTAAATGCACTACTAGTCTCTCCTTGGGGAATGAATGTTAACGGCCGATGGTTCTCCACCACAAACCACGCAAATCGGTTAGGGCCCCGGGACCCATAGCGGCAGTCATAAATAGGAAAGCACCGACCAGACGCCAACCAGAGGACAAGATCATGGTGCCATTCATGTGAAGCCATCCTAAGCACCAGATTCCGAATTCCGGTGCCATAAAGGCGACGGCTCCCAACACGACATTATAAGCGGCAATGTAGTGGGAACGATTGGCTTTGGGGATTTGTTCCAGCAGTTGGGTGAACAACAGCAGGTTTATGCCGCTCAAAAAAACGCCGCTTTCCAAGCTAATGATGGTGAGATACCAAAGGTTGGTGCTTAAGACTGTCAACCAAGGCACGGTGGCTACACCAGCAGATGCAAATGCCAGCATAGTCATGCCCCCCCTTTTGTCGGACAAGCGTCCCCACCAGCGGAAAGTCATAATTTGGCCGAGTTGAGATGCGACTGTAAAGAGTCCCAGCCACAGCCCAGTGGCACCAGCATCTTTTATTTGAAAGATATTAAACAAGGGCCAAGACAACTGCCATCCGAAATTGAAAAATGCGGCGATGAGTGTATAACGCACAAACTGGTTATCATGGAGGATGGTTGTCCAGCGAATCGGGGTCCAATGAAGGGTGGGACCGGATTTGGCTTGAGGCTCTCGGTGCCGAGCCAAATAAAGCACCTCGACGGCACCGAACCCTGCGGCCGCCATGAAGAATATCTGATACGGCCAAATCCATCCGGGATTAAAGAGTTGAAGAATTCCCCCAGTCATTGCAGTGGCCACTAATCCGATAACGGTGACCACTAAATTGCGTTGACTGAAAAAACTTGATCGCAGACTCTGAGGTATCAACTGGGCTATTAAGGCTTGCCATCCCAAGTTTCCCAGAGATTGAGGGAAACTGCCCAAGGCCACCGTGTCTACCGTCAGCGATGACGCCCACCTAAGACTTATCCAGGGGATGAGACCAAGAAGAAAATAGGAGACGCGCGTGACGAGAATCATGGCAAAGGTAAACGGCTTGAACCGCGATAGGCGGGGAATCACAAACACCCCTACGATGCTTGCAACCATGCTGACAATGGCGGGCAAAGAGTTCAACAACGCGATTTGTTGGTTGGACGCATGCAAAGCATCTAAGAGGTACAGGGGAACGAATGTCCCAATAATGCCCATTGAAACCATCGAAAACCCACCATTTAAGATGGAGACTCGAATATTATGTCGAAGATTTCCCCGCGTCTGATGTTCGATGGACACCTGGCAACTGGCCTTCTCTCAACTCGAATCCCTGCATAGATGCAATTATAGGTCGTGGGACAACTTCCCGCCACGGGGATAAATGGCAAAAAGCCCGTTTTGAACAAATTTTCTTTAGCTATTGCGGCAGCCAGACGACGAACTTTAACCAACATGGTGTCCAGTATGGTTGCGAGCTTAACACATCTTTTTATGGAATATCTTTTAGGTCTGTATTATGGTCTGCGGACATACCGTACGTATGGGGGGACGGGCATAATGTCGCGGTTAATTGTTTTGGCAGGCAATCCGAATGTTGGAAAATCCCGCTTATTTTCACGATTAACCGGTCATTATGCCGAGATATCGAACTTCCCAGGAACCACAGTTGAGGTGCAAAGCGCGCCATTTATGGACGGACAGTTGATGGATAGCCCTGGCGTATATGGACTAGGGAGGTTTTCTCAGGACGAATCGGTGGCCTTAGATACCATTTTAAAGGCTGACGTTGTCATTAACGTGGTTGATGCCACCCATTTGCCACGCGATCTATTTTTGACGCTTCAACTTGTGGAATTAGGCAAGCCTTTGTGTCTAGTGCTTAATATGATGGATGCGTTGGAGGACCTGGGCGCTGAAATCGATGTTCAGGAGTTGTCTCGTCAGCTACAGATACCAGTCGTGCCGATTTCGGCCAAAATGGGGCAGAACATTGATGCGCTTCGCGAAGTGCTCCGCGGGGCCATTGCGGTGCCTGGGGCACGTGAAAAGTGGGCGCCGGTGCCCGATGTTGTTGGGCGTATCGACGCCCTATTGTTTTTGGAAGAAGATCCTGAGGTGCTAAAACGGGTTGGGATAATGCCGCCTGTCGGATCGCGTGAGCGTGTTTATCTTGAGCGGTGTGCTGCGGCTGATCGCTTAGCGCAAGCGGTCTGGAAACCTCCTGCATCTGATAGTCTTTGGCAGCAAAAGCTAGACGACATCGTTCTCCATCCGGTCTGGGGATTTGTCATTCTTGGATTGTTGTTACTTCTGTTGTATTACGGGATGGGGGTAGTGGTGGCTGGAGTAGTGGTTAATGCCGGGGAATCCTTTCTGAAGTCGGAAGTGGTTCAGCCTTTAGAAGCTATGAGCGCATCGTGGCTGGGTTCTTCCACTTTGAGCTATCGCTTGTTGTTTGGGCAATACGGAATGATTCGTGCCGGATTGGTTGCCGTGGTGGGGTTGCTGCTGCCGTTAGTAACAGCCTTTAATTTGCTGCTCGCATTATTGGAAGGGACGGGATACCTGCCTCGCCTAGCGGTATTGCTAGACCGCTTTTTTATAAATTTTGGGCTTAATGGCCGCGCGGTGATTCCGATAGTGCTGGGCTTTGGCTGTGTGACGATGGCTACTCTCAGTACGCGTGTCTTGGCTACACCGCGGGAACGTTCGATCGCAACGACACTGCTCGCCTGGACGATACCATGTTCAGCCCAAATGGGGGTCGTGGTGGGATTGATGAGTGGTTTGGGCCCTCTCTATGCTCTCTCTTATACGGCCATTATTTTAGGATTGTTTGTGGCGGTAGGCACTGTTATGGACTGGGCCCTGCCGGGAGAGGCCACCCCACTCTTTTTGGACATGCCCGCCTGGTCATGGCCATCAATTTCCGACATGTTAGTCAAGACTGAAGGGCAGGTGCGGGAATTTTTGCGGGAAGCGACCCCGTTGTTTTTATTGGGCACTGGATTGATTGAAGTCGCACATCTGGTAGGAATGCTGGAACGCATTAATCGCGCATTGGCGCCAGTGTTTCAGAACTGGTTAGGATTACCGCGTCAGGCCACGGCAGCGTTTGTTTTAGGATTTATTCGACGTGATTTTGGCGTAGCTGAGTTTTATCAATTTCACTTAAGCCCTCATCAAATCCTTACGGGATCCGTTACCCTAACTTTGTTTGTACCTTGCATCGCATCGACGCTGGTCATTTTGAAGGAGCGTGGAATTCTGGCGGGAACGGTTATTTGGGGTGGGTCGATAGCGATTGCCCTCTGCTGCGGAATTGGAGTCGCCCATTGGTGGCCCATTTAGCCGCGAACGCATAACATATAGCGCATAGTTACGAACCTTGAGGAGTCGGTAGGATGGAACTGGAGCCTCGTTGCCCGCGCTGCAATCTGGTGGTGCGAATTCCTTTAGGGAAATGCCCACGATGTCAGGAATCGTTGCCTCTGACCTTATGGTACCATTGTCGCAATTGCCGTTGGGAGATGTCATGCCGTCCCGATGCATTGTTCCAGCCTAAACGCTAGAGTATAATTTGGCCGAGGTGGTCATGGGTGCGGTGGCAATCGGGGCAAGTGGCAGTGGCGTTCGCGGCACTGGTTCTCGGGGTGATGATTGCTTTGCAATTTCGTTTGCAACGAATTGTGCCGCCTCCGACAGCTACCGGACAACTGCTCACCCTATTAAAGAACTCTGATCAAAAAAAGGCGCAATTGGTAGCCGAAGTAGCGCATCTCAACATGTTGTTAGATCAAAAACTTACCCAAGTGGCGGCTGCCCGTCGTTTGTCGGCCCAACTGATTCAAGCCGAAATGCTGGCTGGCACCATACCCGTAAAAGGTCCTGGAATAACCGTGGTGTGGGGAAATGGACAGGCACCCAGCGGATATCAACTGACCGATATTGATTTGCTGTTAATGGTCAACGAGCTGAGGGCCGCAGGTGCTGAGGCCATTGCCATAAACGGGCAACGGATTACCGCGCAAACCGAAATCCGTTCTGCTGCCAACTATATATTGATTAATGGCAGTCAGCAGGGAGCGCCGTTTACTATCCAGGCTATTGGCAACCCTGGCACCCTAAAAGATGCTTTGACATTGCCAGGAGGATTGTTCGATCAATCCCAGCAAGAAGGACGCGTTATGAGTATTTCGGAGATCAAAGTGGAGCATGTTCCCGCGGGTCCTCCGCTATTGGTAAATTATACTCATCCCGTGAGCCCATAGTTGATCTAGTGGGAATATTTAAGGTATTCGATCTAGACGGGTAACGAGGCCATCGAGAAATTGTTGTGTCATGATATAGGCAGGTAGTGGTATTAGCCCGGGGCAGCCAGGGAAAGACAAATATGAATCCGACATGTCTGTGCGATAACATGTGGGGTGGGGATGTAAGGACATAGAAGATCATCTCTTCCTGGTAACACCCTTAAACATTCTCAACAAAGGAAGGAAAGGAGGAGAGCTATGGCTTTCGTAGGCGAGACCATTACATATCGGGACGGAAAAATTTCGGTGCCCGATCATCCCATTATTCCATTTATTGAGGGGGATGGTATTGGTCCGGATATTTGGCGTGCCACACAAAGGGTGGTGGATGCCTCCGTTCAAAGAGCTTATCAGGGGCAACGCAGCATTGCTTGGAAGGAAGTTCTAGCAGGAGAAAAAGCTTACCGTGAAACCAAATCGTGGCTTCCGGCCGAGACGTTGGCGGCATTCACCGAGTATAAAGTGGGAATTAAGGGTCCGTTGACGACTCCAGTGGGAGGAGGAATTCGTAGCCTTAATGTCACCATCCGTCAAGAGTTAGATCTTTACGCGTGTGTGCGGCCAGTACGGTATATTGCCGGGGTGCCATCTCCGATGCGGGAACCGCAAAAGGTGGATATGGTTATCTTTCGGGAAAACACTGAAGATGTCTATGCTGGCATTGAATGGCCATCAGGATCCGATGAGGCAGTCAAACTCATTGAGTTTATCAACCAGAACACCACTAAACATATTGATCTGTCTGCAGGCATCGGCATAAAGCCAATGACGAAGGCTGGGAGTGAACGGTTAATCCGCCGGGCCATCCAATATGCAGTGGACAATCATCGGCGTTCGGTTACGTTGATGCATAAAGGAAACATCATGAAGTTTACCGAGGGCGCATTTCGCGACTGGGGCTACGAATTGGCGGCGCGCGAATTTCGCGACCAAGTAATCTCGGAAAAAGAAGTGTACGAGAATTACGGAGGAAAGTTGCCTTCAGGAAAGATTTTGCTCAAAGATCGGATTGCCGACATCACTTTTCAGCAGGTGCTGTTGCGCCCCGATGAATACGACGTTATTGCAACGCCGAATTTGAATGGGGATTTCTTGTCCGATGCTTTGGCGGCCCAAGTGGGTGGAGTTGGCATGGCACCGGGCAACAACATGTCGGATGAGGTAGCCGTGTTCGAGGCCACGCACGGCACCGCGCCTAAATATGCCAATTTAGACAAAGTCAATCCCGGATCATTGATTTTGTCGGCCATCATGATGCTGGAGCATTTAGGATGGCAAGAATCCGCCGATATGGTACGACATTCACTGGCTGCCACTATCGGTGACAAAATTGTCACATATGACTTAGCACGCTTAATGTCGGGAGCTACCGAAGTCAAAACTTCGCAATTTGCTACGGCGATGATTGAGCGGATGTAGAACGAAAGGATGCGAAGGCGATGTTTACACGACATAAGATTACGGTGATTGGAGCTGGGGCCACAGGAGCGACCACGGCTCACCTACTAGCGTTGAAAGAATTGGGCGACATTGTTCTAGTCGACGTGGCCGAAGGGATACCGCAGGGAAAAGCTTTGGACATGTGGGAATCCTGCCCTATTGAAGGGTTGTCCATTAAAGTGCTCGGCAGCAATGACTATGAACCTACAGCAAATTCGGATATTTTGGTGGTCACTGCAGGAATGCCTAGAAAACCTGGAATGAGTCGTGACGATTTGCTGAAGGTGAATGCCGATATTGTCTATCAGGTGGTGGAGAAGGCAGCCAAGCTTTCCCCAGATTCGGTTATCGTCGTGTTGACTAATCCCGCCGACGTGATGGCCTATGTGGCGCAAAAAGCTAGCGGATTTCCCCATCACCGGGTGATTGGCCAAGCTGGTGTGCTGGATTCGGCGCGATTTCGAACATTTTTAGCCGAGGCGCTTAATGTGGCGCCTAAAGATGTCACCGCTTTTGTGATGGGCGGCCACGGCGATGACATGGTGCCGTTAGTACGGTATTCGTACGTTGGAGGCATCCCAGTAGAAAAACTGTTACCGAAAGACACACTGGATGCCATTGTGCAGCGGACTCGCACTGGCGGCGGAGAAGTGTTGGGCTTGATGAAACAGTCCGCGTTTTATGCCCCCGGATCCTCGTTGGCAGAGATGGTCAAGGCGGTGTTGAATGACGAACGACGGGTCATTCCGGCCATTTGCTATTTGAACGGCGAGTATGGAGAACAGGACATTTATGTGGGAGTGCCCTCGATTTTGGGCGGTCGAGGCGTGGAAAAGGTGTTAGAGGTTGACTTTACCGGTGACGAGGCACAACAGTTCAAGAAATCGGTGGCCTCGGTTCGAAAACCATTGTCCATGTTGCAATACTAAACGGACGAACTGACGTCGTTTTTCCAGGGGAGGGTAGAACCTATGCAGAGTCGCGAACGTGCCTTAAAATACCACGAAGAACATCGCGGCAAGATTCAGGTGGTTAGCAAGGTTGCCGTACGCAACCCAGACGACTTGTCGTTAGCGTATACACCGGGGGTTGCCGAACCATGTCGGGAAATTGAAAATGATCCCGCATTGGTAAATCGTTACACTAATCGAGCCAATACGGTCGCGATTGTAACGGATGGCACGGCGGTTCTTGGCCTCGGGGACATTGGTCCCATGGCCGGATTGCCGGTTATGGAGGGCAAGGCGATTTTGTTCAAAATGTTCGGTGGTGTGGATGCGTTTCCGATCTGCTTGGATACCAAAGATCCCGATAAGATTGTAGAGACCGTCCGGCTTTTGCAACCCTCGTTTGGCGGAGTTAACTTAGAGGACGTATCGGCCCCCCGGGCATTCGTGATCGAGGAAAATCTGCGTCGGGTTCTAACGATTCCTGTGTTTAACGATGATCAGCACGGCACCGCGGTGGTGGTTGGTGCTGCACTCATCAATGCCTTGCGGGTCACCGGTAGAAAGCTTTCCGATGTGCGGATCGTGTTTAATGGTGCCGGGGCTGCAGCAATCGCTACAGCTCGGCATCTTTTGGCCATGGGGGCACAAGATATTAGTTTGGTGGACCGTCAAGGGCTCATTTACCAAGGGCGTTCCGGAAGCTCCAATCCCTACAAAGATTCCATTGCGCAGGTTACCAATCTGGATCGTCGGGCCGGAGATCTAGGGCAGGCACTCTTAGGAGCTGATGTCTTTATCGGTGTATCAGTTGCGGGAGCTTTGACCCTAGATATGATGAAAGGGATGAATCCTCAAGCGATTGTGTTTGCTTTAGCCAATCCTGTCCCGGAAATTTGGCCGGTCCTAGCTCTGGAAGCTGGGGCTCAAGTGGTGGGTACCGGGCGCAGCGATTTCCCCAACCAAATCAATAACGTGCTAGGGTTCCCCGGGATCTTTCGCGGTGCCTTAGACGTAGGGGCACGTGAGATTAACCAGGAAATGCGGTTGGCTGCTTCCCACGCATTGGCACACCTGATTTCCGAGTCGGCGCTGAGAGATGATTATATTATCCCCCAACCCATGGATCGCCGTGTGGCACCGGAGGTAGCGGCTGCGGTTGCAAAAGCCGCGTTGGAGACGGGAGTTGCCACAACAAATGTCTCTGCTGAGTGGGTAGCAACTCACTGTCGCCACTTAGTTAATGAGGTTTTGGGCATGGAGGAAAAAATTCTCGAAGAGGAGGATGGCGTTTGAAGCAGTATGAGTATTTGGCAAAACAAACGTTGGCGAGTTACGGGATTCCCATCCCACCAGGCAAGGTGGTGGACAACCCCGATCAAGCTCGCAAGGCAGTGGAGGAAATTGGTCCAGCTGCCCTTAAGGCGCAAGTGTTGGTTGGAGGTCGCGGTAAAGCCGGAGGTATTCGATTTGCGTCGACACCAAGCGAAGCAGCCCAGTTAGCCCAACAAATGATTGGGATGGATCTTAAAGGGTATACGGTGGAGCGGTTATACGCGGAAGCCAAACTAGATATCGATCAAGAACTCTACATTTCCGTTACCACTGACCGCAACACGAAAGAACCGTTGGTAATGGCTTCGCGCGCCGGAGGCATGGAGATTGAGGATGTGTCCGACGACCAAATTGTCAGGCGTTACGTGGATCCTCGTGTGGGGGTGGAGCCATATTTTGGACGCGAAATGGCTTCAGCACTTGGCTTGGACGGCACCATCTTCAAAGAATTTGCTGATTTAGTGGTCAAATTGTACCGGATCTATCAGGAAAAAGATGCGGAATTGGTGGAAATTAATCCGCTCACCGTGGTTCATGGTCATTTGGTGGCGGCTGATGCGCGCCTGAACATTGACGATAGTGCCTTGTTCCGTCATCCAGAGATCGAGCGGATTGAAGAAGGGTCCGACTTGGAGCGCAAGGTCCACGAGATAGGGCTGGCCTACGTCGAGTTGGACGGGGACATTGCCGTCATGGCGAATGGAGCCGGGATGGCCATGGCGACATTGGATGCCATCCAATATTTTGGTGGGAAGCCAGCAAACTTTTTGGACGCTGGCGGTGGTGCTTCGGTGGAACCCACGGCACAAGCCTTGGGGGTATTGGTATCGATGCATCCCAAAGTTATTTTTGTCAACATTTTTGGAGGAATTACCCGCTGCGATGATGTGGCGCGAGCCATTTTGCAAGTAAAACAGACGGTCGGGATTCCGGTGCCTTTGGTGGTTCGCTTGGTTGGCACGAACGAGGCCGAAGGTGTCAAATTGTTGGCTGACGCGGGAATTGCTGCCTATTCGGAAATGGCGGAGGCTGCCGAGCAGGCAGTGAAATTGGCGGGGGAGGGACGTTAACATGGCTATTTTGTTGACAAGCCAATCCCGTGTGATCGTGCAGGGGATGACAGGCAATCAGGGACGTTTTCATACTGGGCAAATGGTTGCATACGGGACCCAGGTAGTCGGGGGCGTGTCACCGGGAAAAGGTGGGCGGATGGTAGATGGTGTCCCGGTATTTGATACGGTGCGCGAGGCGGTGGCAACGACTCACGCAGACGC
The DNA here is from genome assembly GCA_003023695.1 of Sulfobacillus benefaciens. GTDB lineage: Bacteria > Bacillota > Sulfobacillia > Sulfobacillales > Sulfobacillaceae > Sulfobacillus_C > Sulfobacillus_C benefaciens_A. The sequence continues at coordinate 52,829 of PXYW01000006.1, forward strand.
GTCAATTGTGTTTGTTCCAGCCCCCTTTGCCAAAGATGCAGCGTTTGAGGCTATGGAGAACGGGATTCGCTTGCTGGTGATGATTCCGGAACATATCCCTGTCCAAGATGCGATTGCCATCGTTACGCGGGCGCGAGATCTTGGGGTGGTGGTCATTGGGCCGAACACGTTCGGGATAATTTCTCCCGGACAAAATACGAAAATGGGGATTATGCCCAATCACATATATAAGCCCGGACCCGTCGGAGTCGTTGCCCGTTCCGGTACTTTAAGCTATGAGATTGCTTTTAGCCTTACTAATGCGGGATTGGGGCAAACGACGGTGGTAGGTATGGGCGGTGACCCCGTGGTAGGGCAGACTTTTGTCTCTGTGCTCGAAGAATTTAAGAGGGACCCCGACACCCACGCTATTGTTATGGTGGGAGAAATTGGTGGCAGCGCAGAAGAGGAAGCAGCCGAACACATAAAGTCGTTAGGCAAACCGGTGGTTGCTTATTTGGCGGGACGGGCGGCACCTCCAGGCAAGCGCATGGGGCATGCTGGAGCCATTATTGAACGAGGTCGGGGTACGTTGGAGAGCAAAGAAAAAGCGTTAACCGCAGCCGGAGCACAGGTTGTGACAATGCCGTGGCAAGTGGCGGAAGCTGTCTCCAAAGTGTTGCGGTAAGGCAACCAGACTACACATGGCAACATCGGCACCGTCGGTTAAGGGCGGTGCCGCCGTTATAAACGGCTGCGGTAGGTGGTAACTTTTTCTCGTATCAAGGCAACGATTTCTTCCCATTCTTGCGGAGGCAAAAGCGTTTGCGCCTCAAGCCACTCATCCCAAGACAAGCCATAGGGACGTAAAGTTTCCTGAAGATGGGTAGGACCGAACCCTGCTAATTGAAGCAAAAAGTCTGGGTCTGCCCTTAGGGCTTGCGCCAAGCTGACAATTTGTTCACGGTTTGGTGCGGGCCGTTCGCCTCGTTCGATTCTCGACAAATAGGATGCACTAATGCCGGTAAGCCTGTGAATATCATGAAGTGTGAGTGAAAGGTAGCGTCGGCGATTTCTGATATAATCTCCAAACACGCCGATCCCCCCTTGATACATCCAGATGCGCTCTCTTCGCCATGGTATCGAAGATATTGCCTGTAGGCAATAGACGGACTCCCCTATGCCACAATACACGCAAAGGTTTTTTAAAATGGCGGACGGTGAAACCGTCAGATCTACCCTTTGACCGAGTCCATAAATTGGAATTTGCCAAGTTGGCAATGCATAGGATATTATTTTGCCAAACTGGCAAAGAGGGAATGAATGCAATGCCCATATTGAGAGTCAATGTGCCGGGAGTGCGGCAGTTTATGAAGGACAAGGGATGGTCGGAACGTGAATTGGCTTTACATATGGACCTTGCCTATTCTTACGTGAATCGCATTTTGGGGGAAAAGCGGCAGCCTGGTGCCAAATTTGTGGCAGGCGCCCTGAGTCTGGGAATGCGAATAGAGGATACTTTTATCATCGAAGATACCCCTGCCAAATCGCAATAGGATCATCTAACAACTTTTGGTGCAGTCAAACCCTTGCTAACAAGGGTTTGAATTTGTTTTAATGAGGTTAAGTGGTCAACTGTGCTGATAAATTTTATATTTTTAGCACAGGCTAGAAATCGAGGTGAGGGCGGTGCGGATCCAAGTTGTTGGGTTGAATCACCAGACGGCCCCTCTAGAAGTGCGCGAACGAGTTAGCTTGACGCCTGACCAAGTTAGACAAGCTTATGAACAATATGGCGAGGTGCCGGAAGTAGCGGGCGTGACGATTGTCTCCACGTGCAATCGTACCGAGTTTTATGTTGCAGGATCTATTACCTTAGGAGAAATTCTTGCCTGGTGGGAAGTGCTTACGGGTGTCGATCGCGGGGATTTTGTCGACTACCTTTATTGGTATCAGGATCAAGAGGCATACCAACATTTATTTCGTGTAGCCGCTGGTCTTGATTCCATGGTCCTAGGGGAGACACAAATTTTAGGCCAGGTGAAAGATGCTTACCGATTGGCGGATGCCTACAAAGCCGTTGGTCCGTTGCATCGACTGTTTCATTATGCATTAAGGGTGGGAAAACGGACCCATTCGGAAACGGGTATTTCTCACAATGCATTGTCCATGGGTCATGCCGTGGTGGAACTGGCGAAAAAGGTCTTTGGCGATCTCAGACCGCTCACGGCATTTGTGGTGGGTAGCGGCGAGATGGGGACTTTGGTGGGGCGCCACTTGGCTGCCAATGGGATTGAGCATATTATCGTGGCAAACCGTACCCGTGCCAATGCGGATCGCTTGGCCCAAGAGCTGAAAGCTACCGCGGTTGACTTTGATTTGTTGGAAGAAAACATGAGGCAAGCAGACATTATTGTTACCGCCACTAGTGCTTCGCGTCCCGTGATCACACAGGCGATGGCTCGCCGTGCATTTAAGGGTCAAACCCAACGCTTGCGTTTCTTATTTGACTTGGCGGTGCCCCGTGATGTAGAACCTCAGGTGGCTAAGTTAGGATCGGGAATATTCTTATACGATGTGGATGACCTAAAAGGTATTGTCGAGGCGAATCGCTTACAGCGGCAGAAAGAGGCGATTAAAGTCGAACGGATAATCCGGGAGGAACAAGCAATTTTTGAAGAGGAGTTGGGCGCATCGAACGTAGGATCAGTCATCCGTTCCCTGCGAGATAAGGCGGAGAGGATTCGGAAGGCAGAGCTCGGGAAAGCATTAAATCGACTGCCGGATTTAACCGATCGTGAACGGGCGGTGGTTGAAGACGCCACACGCTTGATGATTAATAAATTGTTGAATGACGCGATGGTGAGTATTCGCAGTTGGGGCAATGATGACGACAAGGCGGTTTATATTGCGGCAGTGCGGGATTTGTTCCGCTTAACAGACGATGCGCCTGATACGGTTTCGCAGGCTCCGGCAGGGGAAGTTGCAACGGAAGGATAAAAACCGGAGGCAATCTTGAATCTATTTCTTTCCGTAATGACTTTTGTGGGATACCTAATGGCTTCCGTGCTGTATGTAGGCGCCCTTTATGAAGGTCGACGAGAACGTTGGGGTCGTTATGGCGTCTTAGCTGGATGGGCGGCACAGACGATATTTTTAATAACAGACGCGATTACCACACACGGGTTGCCGGTGGCAACCCTTTATGATTGGATGTCGTTTTTTGTCTGGCTTATGATTTCCCTCTTTTTAGTTATCCAACTTCGCCGTAATTATACGCACATCGGAAGCTTTTTGGTGCCCATTGTGTTTTTGCTTTGGTTAGTGAGCCAGTTTTTGGCTCATCATAATAAAGGAACCGCACTATCGGCCACCGGCGCTTGGCTAGGACTGCATATTGTGCTGGCCACCGCGAGCTATGCTGCATTTTTATTCGCTGCGGTTTTTGGCATTATGTACACTGAAAAAGAACGCGAACTCAAAAACAAGAGAGTGCGACTTTTTTATTATCAATTGCCGCCATTGGACGAAATGGATGAAGTTGGATCGCATCTTGTGATGCTGGGAGTTCCCTTATTAGCTGTGGCTCTTGTTCTCGGCGCCTACGTAGCCAAATCGGTTTCGGGATATTACTGGACCTGGACAGCTAAAGAGATTTGGTCTCTCGTTATTTGGCTAGTGTATGCAGGCTACTTAACCTTGCGCTGGGTGGCCGGATGGCGTGGTCATCGGGCGGCGGTTTATGTGATGCTTGCGTTTCTTCTGGTCATTATCAACTTTTGGGGAATTAATACGTTATTTCCCGGCGCAGGATATTTTTAGACACCATGACAAGGAGACAGAGACGATGATCAGGATAGGAACACGCTCTAGCGCTTTGGCTGTGGCCCAATCCGAAGCGGTTCGGCAGGTACTGTTAAATCATGGAATCGAAGCCGAACTGGCCACCTTTGACACTAAGGGGGATCAGGTTCTTGATCGGGCATTGGACAAAATTGGTGACAAGGGGCTCTTTACCACAGAATTAGAGATGGCGCTGCGTAACCATGACATTGACATGGCAGTGCATTCCCTGAAAGATCTTCCGACACAATTAGCGGTCGGACTTACTGTCGCGGCTTACACACTGCCTGAAGATGCCCGCGACGTTTTGATTGCCGAGCCAGGAACGACATTGGCTGGTTTACCGGCCGGGGCAGTTGTGGGTACCTCCAGTCTCAGGCGGGCAGCCTTTCTTCGTGAACAACGTCCCGACATTCAAGTGGTTCCGGTTCGCGGCAACTTGCAGACTAGGGTGGACAAATGGCGCAATCAAAAATGGGCAGGCCTAATTTTAGCAGCGGCCGGAGTACACCGTCTCCGATGGCATTCGCTAATTGCAGAATATCTGGATCCGGAGGTGATGGTCCCCGCCCCAGGGCAAGGGGTATTGGCTGTCGAAATGGCCCAAGATCATCGAGAGCTAACGACGATCCTTAATTTGTTGAATGATCCGGAAATTGCTCCTCGAGTGGTGGCAGAACGGCAAGTCCTGGCAACATTGGCGGGAGGCTGCCAGATACCGCTGGGATCGTATGCAACCCTGTCTCAGGGAAAAATATTCCTTACAGCAAAAGTGGCTTCTCGGGATGGACAAATCATCATGACGGCTATCGGCGAAGATCTAGTGGCTAATGCGGTAGCGCTAGGCCATCAGGTCGGCGAGGAATTACTAAGGCAAGGTGCCCATGAGCTCATTGCCGCCGGTTAGTACTGGAGCACTTGGTGGCCGTCACCTGCTCTGGCTTAGAGATTCGGCGCCCATACTTCGGGCCGCCGAACGGTGTCGGAATTTGGGGGCCATGGCAACGATTGCGCCGGTTAGCGAGATTGTCGACCCCCCAGACCTTGCTTCGTTGGATCGGGCACTATCCCATTTAGACGACTATGATTGGTTGATGATCACTAGCCAGGAAGGCGTTGCGCGATTTTTTTCACGGCTGGCGACTGTGGCACAGAAACTGCCCTCAAGCATAAAAATTGCCGCGGTCGGGGACAAGACAGCGGACGCGTTACGGGAGCATCAGGTTGCGGTTGGTGTGGTGCCGCGCCAATTGAACCAGGAAGGGCTGATTCAAGCCTTGCAGGCAATTCCTGGATGGCAAGGATCACGGGTATTGTTACCGCTGGCAGATCGAGCCCGCTCGCAACTCGCTAAATTTTTGGAGGCGCAAGGGGCTTTAGTGGATCGAGTTGTGCTATACCAATCACGAGAGGTGGCTTTGTCAGAGTTGGTTTTGCAAAAAATTTCCTCATCGGATTTTGATGCTATTTTTTACACTGCCCCTTCTAGCGCGGAGTTTCTGTTTAAACAGTTGGATGGGGATCAGCAACGGATCATCCAAGATACTTGGGCAATTAGCATTGGTTCCACTACGTCAGCGATGTTAAAGAAGTTGGGTATCAGGCGGATTGCCGAAGCTTCTATGCCATCCATCTCCGACCTGGTAGACAAAGCTATCCAAGTCCTGGGACCGTGTTAAGATATGGGAGAAAGGATGGGACAACAATGTATCCGATACAACGGCCGCGACGATTGCGGGTCACACCTAATTTGCGAGCCATGGTGCGTGAAACCTCGATTGCCGTGGATCAACTGATTTACCCGGTGTTTGTGAAACCGGGAACCGATCGTCAAGATCCGGTTCATTCCATGCCCGGAATATTTCAATGGTCAGTAGATCGATTGGTTAAACATCTGACGGAAGTATACGCCAAAGGCGTCAAAGCATTCTTGCTGTTTGGGATTCCCAGCCATAAGGACGAGGTAGGCAGTGAGGCCTACGACGAAAATGGCATTGTTCAACAAGCGTTGCGGCACCTGCGTACCGCTTTGCCTGACAGCATTTTGATTGCGGACTTATGCCTTTGTGAATATACGAGTCATGGCCATTGCGGACTTCTTACCTCTGACGGCGTGGTCGATAATGATCCGACTGTAGAGCTGTTGGCGCGCACTGCTGTGGTACAAGCGCAGGCTGGGGCGTCTATTGTTGCGCCGTCCGATATGATGGACGGAAGAGTGGGGGAGATTCGCAGGTCCCTCGATGCGGCAGGATTTTCCGACGTCAGCGTGATGTCCTATGCAGCGAAATATGCCTCAGCGTTTTATGGGCCATTTCGTGAAGCCGCAGAAAATACCCCAGCTTTTGGAGACCGGCGCAGCTATCAGATGGATGTGGGCAATCGCCGAGAAGCCCTGCGTGAAGTTCTGTTGGACGTGGACGAGGGGGCTGACATTGTCATTGTTAAGCCGGCGCTGCCATATCTCGATGTGTTGAGCGATGTCAGGCATCGGGTGTTAATACCCGTTGCCGCTTATCAGGTATCGGGAGAATACGCTATGATAAAGGCTGCAGGCCTTAATGGCTGGATTGATGAGCGGCGAGTCATCGAGGAGTCGGTGCTGTCGATTCGCCGCGCAGGGGCGGATATGATCATAACCTATTTTGCTCCAGAACTGGCGTCTTGGCTAAATTCAGACCATTAAGGGGAGTCTACCCACACTAAGAGATTATGGGGAGAGGGAGGGGCTTATGGATAAACGTAAGGTTAAGCGTCCAGTGCGCAATCACGCTTTGAATTTATATGAAACCGATGCTGACGAACTATTTCACCGGCAAGGTTATTTGGTGATTGATTCCAGTTTAGGTGTGATGCGTGACGACCCTGACCCCTCGCCTGGACCGCAGGTAGCCAGCCCCATTGACAAATGAGGGAACGGTGTCCTAAATGAACAACATAGACTCGACGGCGACCGCGTTCGATTCCATTCCTGCGGTCCATAAAATATGGCAGGAATTCTCGCATCCATGGCCAGTGCCCAAAGTATGGATTGAATGGGCTACCCGGGATATACTGGACAACGTACGTCAAGCCGCAAAGAAAGGAACGGTGGCGCCTAACGCGGGCGCCTTGGCAAAGGCTATATTAGAACGTGCCCAAGACCTAGCCAGGCCTCATTTGCGACCGCTTTTAAATGCGACCGGTGTTATTATTCACACCAACTTGGGGAGAGCTCCGTTAGCCAATGAAATACTTGACCAAGTCAACACGGTAGCGGCAGGGTATTCCACCTTAGAATATGATTTAGAGAGGGGAACGCGTGGTTCGCGCCATGACCACGTGTCACAGCTAGTGGAAGTACTGACCGGCGCCGAAGCGGCAATGGTGGTCAACAACAATGCGGCAGCGGTCTTGCTGGCATTGTCTGCCTTGGCTAAAGATCGGGAGGTTATTGTTTCTCGCGGCGAACTCGTGGAAATTGGCGGGTCCTTTCGCATACCTGAGGTGATGGCGTTGTCTGGCGCCAAACTTCGAGAGGTTGGTGCAACCAACAAGACCCATCTAAGGGATTACTCGGCTGCCATAAGTGAGAATACGGGATTGTTGCTTAAGGTGCACCAATCAAACTTTCGGGTCATTGGGTTTACCCAAGCTGTCTCGACAGCCGAGTTGGTGGCCCTAGGCCATGGCCATCGCATTCCGGTGATGGAAGATCTCGGCAGCGGCGTAGTATTCCCGTTTACGTTGGACGGTATTGAGGAACCTAGTGTCAAGGGTGTAGTCAGTACAGGGATCGATTTGGTGACATTTTCCGGAGACAAGCTTTTAGGGGGGCCGCAGGCGGGACTGGTTGCAGGGCGTCGTGAATTGATCGACGCCATGAAGCGCTACCCTTTGGCGCGTGCAGTGCGCGTGGACAAAATGACGCTGGCGGCATTGGAAGTGGTGGTGCGATGGTATCTGGAAGGCGAAGCCGGACGTTTGCCACTATGGCGCATGATTCACATGTCCCTCGAGGAATTGGAGGTGCGGACGCAGTCGGTAGCGACGCGGCTCAGAAGCCAGTTGCCCGCCACAGTGAGTGTGGCCATCGGTGATGAAAGCAGTGAAATCGGTGGGGGATCCATGCCAGGGTGTCGATTACCCACGAAGGTGTTGCGTTTAAAGGGTGGGGCAAGAATAGAAGAGTGGGAACGGCAATTGCGGCGGTCCGATGTTCCGGTGGTGTGTCGAGTCCAGCGCGGTGAACTGATATTTGATTTGCGCACAATTTTCCCTAGTCAAGAAACGCTATTGATTGATACCATAGTGGAGGCGTTTGGATTAATACCACAGGCTACTATTACCGAAAGGGGTTTCGAATCGTGAAGATTTTAGTGATGGTCAAACAAGTCCCTGACACGGCAACCAAGGTTCGGGTCCAACCTGGCAGCACCTCGATAGCAACCGAAGGCATCAAATGGGTGATCAATCCCTATGATGAGTTTGCGATCGAAGAATCATTACGCATAAAAGAACGGCTTGGCGGCGAAGTCATTGTCGTATCAGTGGGGCCGCAACGGGTCGAAGAAGCAATCCGCCAGACCTTGGCGATGGGTGCTGATCGAGGTATTCATGTAAAAACCGATGATGTGCTCGATTCTCAAACCACCGCTGAGATTTTGGCAGCCGTTGCGCGCGCCGAGGGCTTTGACCTCATCGTGACGGGAAAACAGGCTGTTGACGATGATGCGGCGCAAGTAGGACCTTTAACTGCGGTGTTGTTGGATGTGCCGCAAGTGACCGTCGTGCTAAAGCTAGACGTTAATGCCGACGCGCAGCGCTTGGTTGCCGAACGTGAACTCGAAGGCACCATTGAGGTAGTGGAATTGCCTTATCCAGCGGTGGTGACCGCTCAACGCGGATTAAACGAACCTCGCTACCCCACCTTGCCAAATATCATGAAGGCTAAAAAGAAAGAAGTGCGGGTAGAGACGTTGGAAGGACTCGGAATCAAGCCGGCATTGAAAGTGCGCATAGTCGCATTGAGTGAGCCGCCAGAACGGCCAGCGGCAAAAATTTTAACGGGAGACCCTGTTGAAACGGCCCAACAACTTGTCGATCTTCTGCACAACGAAGCCAAGGTCTTATAGCTTAGGAGGAGCTCATCATGGCTAACAAAATTTTGGTGGTATTAGAGCAACACGAAGGGAAAGTGCGCCGGATTGCTTTGGAAATGTTATCCCTGGCGCAAAAACTTAGTGCCGGCAATGTGGTAGCGCTGACGTTTGGCTCGCAATCTGGGGAAACTCAGGAGATTTTGGCGCGTTATGGAGCAGATCAGATTGTGGCACTGAAAGAAGCGGCATTTGACCAATATAGTTCCGATGGTTTTGCGGATGCGGTCAAACAGGTGGTAAACGCCGTGGGATCCGACGTGTTGTTTTTTCCGGCTACAGCTTGGGGTAAAGACTTGGCTCCTCGAACAGCGGGATTGTTGGGGGCGGGGCTCGCCACCGACTGCACTGCGATCGAGGCGGGGCAAGACGGCCGCTTAGTGGCCACTAGACCGATCTATGCAGGCAAGGCGATAGCCACTGTGGTTATTGACAGCCCAATTCAAATGTTTTCCCTGCGGCCCAACATCCAACCTGTAGTAGAGACCAATCGTGCTGGCCAACTGGAAGACGTCGTGGTGACGACTCATTCCGAAGCGTGGCGGGCAAAGGTGACGGCAGTTCGTGCCCAAGGAGGAGAAACCTTGGAACTCACGGAGGCGGAGATTATCGTATCCGGCGGCCGTGGCATGAAAGGTCCCGAGAACTTTAAACTACTGGACGCGTTGGCGATGGAACTCGGGGCGGCGGTGGGATCGTCTCGGCCAGTGGCTGACGAAGGATGGGTGCCCCACTCATACCACATTGGCCAAACCGGGAAAGTTGTGAGCCCCAATGTCTATTTTGCCATTGGGATCTCCGGAGCCATTCAGCATTTGGCTGGTATATCGGGCTCTAAGTATATCGTGGCTATCAATAGCGATCCTGAGGCACCGATTTTTAAGGCGGCTAATTACGGGATCGTCGGGAATCTGTTTGAAGTGGTACCGGCAGTCACCGAAGCGGTTCGTAAGCTAAAAGCTGAACAATAAACGAAGGCAAATCGTAACCTAACACTCAGGGCAAACGTCCTGGGTGTTTTCTTTTCTAAAACCATAAAAACGAAACAAAATCAAAAGATAATATGTTGAAAATGGAAACATATTTATATTATAATCGAAATAATCCAGAAAACTCTGGGTTAAAACATTTTAGGGGTGGGACAGGTGAGAAAGCCGGGAAAAAAATTGGCCATAGCGGGCTGTTTGCTGTTAGGGTGTAGCGGGCTTTTGGCGGGATGCGGCACGAGTACGGCATCAACGAGCCATGCGGCCCCATTATATTTCTTAGATACGTGGGACTACAACGCTGGTCTAACGCCAATGAATGGCAATAGTGTATCGGCGATTATGAACGGGTTGGTTACCACAGATCTGGCGATGCAGTTACAGGACAACAATCGTTATTACCCGGAAATTGCTTCGCGTTGGACCCAAACCGGAAGAACGCTTACTGTGTATCTACGGCCCAATGCCAAATGGTCCAACGGAACCCCTCTAACTGCCACCGATGTGAAAATGAGTGTGGAGTTGGGATACATCTTTGGGTATTCGACCGCCTCGCGACTGGCAGCAATTCACATTGTCAACCCGCATGAGATTCAATTTGTCGAGAATACCAACTTTCCATACTTTGCTCATGACCTGTTGGCATTAACCCCATTGTATCCCGCCTCTGAATATGCGCATTTGGTGCCAGCAAACATTGCACAAATTTACCAAACTTCGTTGGGGAGCGGTAATGCCGCAAATGAAGCAAGTAACGCGATAAGCGCCTTAAGCAAAAAAATTACCGCGTACAAGTCCAACTACTTTTTAGGCGATGGCCCCTACTCTATTAAATCGATGACCAGTGGTGAGGCGATTTTAACCAAGAATCCGTATTTTTGGAACGCTGGTGCAGTTAAAGTACCAGAAATTGTAGCCTATAACGTTCCTGGCAATGCCCAGGCGTGGGGGTATTTTCTTGGCGGCAAGGCAGACTTCGGATCATACGTAGCGCCCCCGACGATTATGAAAGAGTGGTTGGCAAAAACGACGCATCACTTTGTTAAACCCAACGCATTTGCCCAGGCTACATTGGTATTTAATCCTGACGTGTACCCATTTAACCTGGTGAAAGTGCGGCAGGCCATGGCCTATATTATTAATCGGAAAGCAATCACCCACATTGCTGAGCCTGTCATCGGCCACTGGGTTCGTCGGCCCAGCGGTGCGTTTTTCAGCCTAACCAAACATCAATACTTAACAGCAACCCAATACGATTCGTTGAATCCATACCTGCCGAATACCCGAAAAGCAGCGAAATTGCTGGAGGAAGCAGGATTTCATAAATCAGGGTCCCAATGGGTAATGCCGGATGGAAAGCCGTTTACAACACAGGTGGTCATTCCGTCAGGATTTTCCGATTGGCTCATGGCGAGTCAAGAAATAGCTACGGAACTAACGAATTTTGGCATTACGACCAGTGCCAGGGCTGTTGAGCAAAGCAGCTATTGGAATGCCTTTGATGAAAATCCGGGTGGCTACCCAATTTTTATGAATTTTGGCGGGGGCTCTCCGCTGCCGTATTTTCAGATGACCAATTTTCTTAGTTGGTTTGGTTATAGCCGAACTCCCAGCGGCGGGGTAAGTCACTCGAAAGGTTATATATCGATGGGGGGAGGTCAACATATTACTTTGCCCAACGGGACGACTGTCGATGTTCCCAAAGCCGGATACCAATTGGCAGACGCATCTCTTTATCCCAGTCGGGAAAGTGCTCTGGTCTATAACATCGCAAAAGCATTGAATCAGACGATGGTAGCGGAAGGTCTATGGAATTACACTGGAAATTACATGTATTCCACAGATCGCTATGTGGGGTGGCCATCTCCCAATAGCCCCGATTGGACTCCATACAACAACGACAATGGCGAAGAAGTGTTGGCGTTTTTCATTAGCCAGGGCTTATTGCAGCCGGCACCTTAACACACTGGCGGGAGGTATGGACATGCAACGACTATTGGTGACTGCAGGGATAGGGGTTCTTTTGCTGGGGGGATTATCCGTGGCATTAGACTATCAACAACCAGGCCAACTGTTGGTTACGGGAATTGGCATGCTGGCCGCCCTAGTGCCCATGGGGGGGCTGGTCGTGGTGCGTCGGATCAAAGGTTCCCGAGTTGGGGAACGGCGATGATTTGGCGAAGAGTGGGGTTAGCCTTGGTCATGATATGGATGACGGTCACCGCGACATTCTTTATCGTGAGACTCATGCCGGGAAATCCGGCAACCTTTGAACTGCATGTATTGCTGAAGCGCGGGGTCTCATACAACATGGCATTGCAACATGTCAAAACGTTATATGGAATTAATCTTCACCAATCGTTATTAGTGCAGTATCTCCAATATGTGGGCAATGCGCTTCACGGGAATTTTGGTGATTCGATCTTGTATCCCGACATTCCAGTTATTCACCTTATTGGAAAGGCGTTGCCGTGGACAGTATTTACCGTAGGTACTGCACTCTTAACCAGTTTTTTAATTGGCGTAAGTTTAGGAACGGTGGCGGCTTATCGTCGTCATGGCTGGTTAGACCGTTTGTTGACACCTTTAGCGGCAATTTTGAATGGTGTGCCCAACTACCTCACGGGAACTATTTTGCTCTTTGTTTTTGGCGTGGTACTAGGTTGGCTTCCACAAAACGGTCCCTATAGCGCGGCAATTACTCCCAACGTGAGTTTGGCATTTCTGATTAGCGTGCTGCGTCACGCCATTCTTCCCATTGGAGCTTATGTCATAAGCCAATGGGGGAGTTGGTTTTTGTTAATGAAGAGTAGTACCGTCTCAACTTTGGGCACGGAATTTATTGTTGGTGCCCGCTCCTATGGTATTGCCTCGTCCGTTGTAATGAGAGAGTATGTGGCGCCTAACTCGATGCTTCCGCTGTTTACCAACCTGGTGCTCTCCATTGGCTTTATGTTTGGAGGTTCTGTCTTTGTGGAAACCATTTTTTCTTATCCCGGCATTGGCTATCTATTCAGTTCCAGTGTATCCGGGCGCGACTATCCGCTTATGCAGGGCCTATTTGCAGTGCTGACGGTGGCTGTTATTATCTCCAATCTGGTGGCGGACTTGCTTTACGTGAAGCTTGATCCACGCATCTCATTGGAGGACGCCGCATGAAGATCGAGACACTATGGATTACGTTGCGAAAACGACCGAGTTACATGCTAGGCGCAGTGATTCTGCTGGGCTTTGCGGTGATGGCGATAGTGGGACCGATGCTTTATCCCCACGGAATCCCATCCAATCCCAATGAGCTTTATGCGCCTCCATCATGGCAGCACCCCTTGGGGACCGACTATGCGGGGCGGGGTGTTTTGGCGCAAATTCTGGTGGGATCACGGTATGTTCTCGAGGTCGCTGCTTTGGCAGCATTATTCACCATGGTTGTAGGCGTGGTGCTAGGACTCCTTTCTGGATACTTGGGAGGGGTCGTGGATGTGGTGCTGATGCGACTGACGGACTTTATATTGACCGTGCCAAGTTATCCACTATTGATCATTATCGCTTCAGTAGTGTCCATTTCAGGGCCTGTGCCTATGGCCCTACTTCTGACGCTAAATTCTTGGGGTGGCATGGCTCGTGCCATTCGATCGCAAGTCTTAAGCTTGAAACAACAAGATTATATTGAAGCGGCGCGGTCGTTGGAATTAGGCCCAGCACATATTGCCTTTCGTGAGATTCTACCGATGATGATGCCGTACATTCTGATGCATTTAATTTTGGCTGTGACCAGCGCTGTATATGGCGAAGTGGGACTTTTTTTCTTAGGCATCGTACCCATCCAATCCACCAATTGGGGCGTCATGTTGAACTTTGCTTACAGCGAAGCCGGGGCGATTTACTCGACATCTAGTGTGTTTTACTTGATGGCACCACTTGCCGCCATTATTTTGTTGCAAATGGGAGCTGTGAACTTTACCAATGCACTGGATGAAGTGTTCAATCCCCAATTGCGTGAAGGGTAGGGGGAGTGGACAATGACCACCACAATATTGCAGGTAGAAAATCTGGTTGTTGAGTTTAAGGTAAACCAGGATCGTGTACGGGCGGTTGATGACGTCAGCCTGGAGTTGCGAGCGGGGGAATTAGTAGGCCTGGTGGGGGAAAGCGGATCAGGAAAATCCACATTGGCCTATGCCATGATGAATTTACTGCCGCGTCAAGGGCGCTTGGTCTCCGGGAAAATAGCGCTTGCGACGGTTGGGGATATTAGTCGCTGGTCTGAACCGGACATGAGCCGGGTGCGCGGGAACCGGATCAGTATGGTGTTTCAGGCTACTCAAAGCACTTTTAACCCAATTCGCACCTTAGAATCGCAATTTAAATTGTTGTTTCGGGCCCATGGCATTAATGTTCAGGAAGGGCTAATCAAGGCGCGTCGGTTGTTGCAGCGAACCCAACTCGATCCCCAACGGATCTTGACATCATATCCCCATCAGCTTTCGGGAGGCATGCGCCAAAGGGTGGGCATTGTATTTGCTATGGTGCTGGAACCGGACGTTATTTTGCTGGACGAACCGACCACAGCCCTTGACGTGTTGAGCCAGCGGGTGGTTTTGGATTTGATTCGCGATCTGCGTAGCCAAACAGATGCTGCGATGCTGTTTATTACGCACGATTTTTCTGTTGTCTCCAACTTAAGTCAGCGTATTGGCGTCATGTATGCGGGAAAATTGGTGGAATTGGCACCAACAGAGAGGCTCTACCGATTCCCCCAACATCCTTATACGGCCCTTCTGACGAGAGCCGTGCCAAGTATTAGCCAAAAACATACCGAGTTAGTTGGAATACCTGGGCAACCTCCCCACCTTTCGGATTTGCCTCCAGGGTGTCGTTTCTCTCCTCGCTGCCCGTATGTTCAAGAACGCTGCCGAGAACGAACACCGCCATGGTCTAAGATTAGCGCCGATCAAGGGGTTGCGTGCTTTAGATGGTCTGAGTTGGGAGAGGAATTGGCCAATGTCTGACGTTATCCTGGAAGCTGTCAACATCTCGAAACGCTATCAACAGCGCAGACGTCCCCCCATATGGGCGGTACGTTCGGTTGATCTCGCTCTGAATAGCGGGCAAACCATAGCTGTGGTGGGAGAAAGCGGTTCGGGAAAATCTACCTTAGGGCGTATCATTGCAGGAGTCTTGCCATTTGATGAGGGGACACTGGCCATTTCAGGTCATCGTTTGTCTCAGGTCGATGCCAAATTAAGTCGAGGCCTACGGCGCAGTGTGCAACTTATTCACCAGGATCCATTTGCTGCACTTAACCCAGCCCATACGGTAGGCAACATTCTACGATTTCCGCTTAATGCGATGGGAATTAAAAGCGCAGACCGTGTCCGCGAGCGAGTTCAGGATTTGTTGTCCAGCGTAGGACTGACGCCCCCTAATCGTTATGTGAACCAATATCCATACCAGCTCAGTGGTGGGCAGCGCCAACGTGTGGTGTTAGCGAGAGCACTGGCCGTCAATCCGAAAGTACTAGTGGCCGATGAGGCAGTGTCGATGATTGATGTATCCATGCGCCAGAACATTTTAGGCATCATGAAGCAGTTGCAAGTCGACTATGGCCTTGGCATTGTGTTTATTACCCATGATTTGGCGTTGGCCAGAAATTTTGCCCAACGGGGCCAAACCATCGTCATGTATGCAGGATCCATCATTGAGTGCGGCAGTACCGAGCAGGTGATACAAGAACCTCTGCACCCGTATACCGCCATGTTACGGGATGCAGTGCCGGATCCTGACCCAACGAAAGCCATGGGAACTTTAGTGCCGATAAGTTCGGAAACTCCTGACTTAACGTGGACACGGGAAGGTTGCAGATTTGCCCCAAGATGTCCGTTTGCGGTTACACTGTGTGTGAGCAGCACCCCATCATTGACCTCTTATACAGGGGAACATAGCGTCGCTTGCCATCGCGCTTCCCTTGGGGTATCTTGGGCGATGGAATCTGAGAAGAAGGTGACTTAATGCATGATCTTGTGGGTGGAGTAGACAGTTCTTGGGCAAACGCGACCCGAGACCGGCGCCAAGAAATTTTGACAATGATTCAACGTCAAGGGAAAGTCACAATCCAACAGTTAGCGGACCATTTTCATCTGAGTCCGGTCTCCATTCGAAAAGACTTGGAGCAGCTCGAGATGTATACTGAAGGTCAAATTAAGCGGTATCGTGGGGGCGCAGTGCTAAACCCGATACCCTTGTTCGAACTGGACTTTCACGTACGGGAAGAGGAGTTGCGCCAAGAAAAAATGGCGATTGCTGAAGTGGCGGCTCAAATGGTTTCGCCTGGCGAAGTCGTCATGTTGAGCGCAGGGACCACTACAACATTTATTGCCCGGTTTTTAGCGCAAAAAGGCGGGGTCACTGTGGTGACCAACGGGATTAATATTGCGGCGGAACTCGCAGGTCGCTCGCAATTAACCGTGGTGATGATTGGCGGATTAGTGCCAGAAAAGTCCTATGCTACTGTAGGTCCTCTAGCGCATGATTATCTTCAGCGGATCACGGCCGACATTGCGTTTATTGGCGTTGCCGGGATCGACCCCGATGTTGGCTTTACTACGCCGTACATGTTAGAAGCGGAAACGTACACCACTATGATTCATACCGCCAAAAAGAGTGTGGTGGTGGCTGACCATACGAAATTAAATCGGCGTTCACTCTCCATCATTGCCCCGCTTTTAGGAGTGAATCAACTGATTGTGGATAACGGGGCTGACACGGGAATTGTTCGAGAACTTCAGAGCCGCGGACTTCAATTAACGGTTGCCTCACGTGAAGCCGAAGGCGGGGAAACGTTGTGATGGCCAGTGGCGTCCGGATAGCGGTGGTTGGCGGCGGGAGCTCGTACACACCTGAACTGATGGCAGGATTTATTCGGCATTACCATGAAATGCCGATTGAGAGAATTACGTTAATTGACGTGCCGATGGGGCACTATAAGCAGGAAATTGTGCGCCAGTTCTCGCAAAGGATGTGGGATCAGGCGAATCTTCCGATTCGGCTGGAGTCGACGCTAGATAGACATGACGCCCTGGCTAGTGCGGATTTTGTTTGTCACCAGTTCCGGGTGGGTGGACTGCAAGCTCGCCAGCGAGATGAGACGTTGCCTCTCAAATATCATGCTCTAGGACAGGAAACCTGCGGGGCGGGAGGATTCGCCAAGGCGCTCCGCACAATACCAGTAGCATTAGATATTGCCAGAGAATTAGAGGAACATAATCCGTCGGCATGGATTATGAACTTTACCAATCCATCTGGGATGGTAACGGAAGCTATTTTAAAGTATACCGGCATCCGGACCATTGGACTTTGCAACGTGCCTATTACCATGCAGCGTGAAATTGCTCACCGATTTCACGCAGATCCTGACCAGGTTGAACTTGATATGGTGGGCCTGAATCATCTCTCTTTTGTGCGACGAGTCTATGTCAAGGGTGAGGATGTTACCCAACGGGCTCTCTATGGCTCACGTAATGACTCGTCCTACATGGCTAACGTTCCGTCTAAGGAGTGGGGGGACGATTTAATTCAAGCCATCCAAATGATTCCCAATGATTACTTGCGATACTATTGGTTTGCCCCAGACATGATACAAAAAGAAGAACAACGAGTAGGGAGTGGGCTGGGAACTCGTGCCACTGAAGTTTTGCGCATTGAGAAGGATCTGTTTGCACGGTATCAGGATCCTTCTCTTGTAACTTTACCCGAGGAACTGTCTCGTCGTGGTGGGGCGTACTACAGTGATGTCGCGGTGAACGCCATGGTGGCCATAGCCAATGATCGGAATCGATCGATGGTGGTCAATGTGTCAAACGGCCAGACCATTTTTGATTTGCCTTCGGATGCGGTTGTCGAGGTCACTGCTAAAGTCAACCACAGCGGTGCCCATCCTTTGTATCCGGGATCGTTGCCGCTCACAGTGCGTGGTCTGGTCCAACAGGTAAAAGCTTACGAAGCGCTGACGATTGAAGCGGCAGTGAGGGTTAATCGGGACCTGGCGTTGGCTGGGTTAATTGCCAATCCCTTAGTTCCTTCAGCCAAAGTCGCTGAACATTTGCTACATGACATCTTGGAAGCTAATCGGGAGGATTTGCCGGAGGGTTGGACATAATTTACTCTAAAGACGGAAAACCAAAAGGTTGGGTAAATTATGGCAAGAGGACGGCGAATTGCAGGGATTAGTTGTCTGATAGTGGCATTGAGTGGATGTGGCCCTTTGGTTGCGGAGCCGCTCCCTCCCGCGCATGCCTTTATGAAAGGAATGACCGAAGCAGGTTATACCACGAACGTTTTTGACAGTCCAACGATAGGACCCGAATTGCAACGCCTGCATACTGACGGAGTAGACTGGCTGTCTATTCAACTGGGATGGTACCAAAATACGGATACCTCGGTGCACATATTTCCCGACCATAAGGAAACCCCCACCGACTCAAGTTTGATACACTTAATCCGGCTAGCCCATCGAATGGGCATGCGAGTCTTTCTCGATCCGTTTGTCAATGCAAATCGAGGCAATGCCTGGCAAGCGGTATTCCAACCTCGATCGGTGAGCCAATGGTTTGCTAGCTACGACCAATATCTTATTCACTACGCAAAAATTGCCCAAGCCCAGCATGTGGATCTTATGGCGATTGGCGACGAATTTGATAGCCTGGATGCCGTGCCTGCTTACACGCCCTATTGGGATCATGCCATTGGCTTGGTCCATCAATATTATCATGGCCCGGTGACATATGGCGCCGATTATGTTCACTATAGCGATGTGACGTTTTGGAACCAATTAAATGTGGTAGGACTGGATGCTTATTTTCCATTAAGTACTAACCCGAATCCGTCAACAGCGACGTTGGCGTCCAGTTGGATCTCGCTGGCAAATCAGATCGAGAATTGGCGAGTGGCGAGTGGACTTACCCATAAGCCATTTGTCGTAACCGAACTGGGATATTTTTCAGGGCAAGGTGCAGCGGCCGAGCCAGGTACTTGGCTCCCATCGTCTCCCGTGGATTTGGCTCTTCAAGCGCGCCTTTACCAAGCGACGTTTGAGTCCTTATATCGGGAACCGTGGCTTTCTGGACTATTTTGGTTTTGGTGGGCCAACCCGTCTAATCCCAATTGGCAAGGAGGACCGCACGACAATGGCTATACACCGCGAGGAAAACCTGCGGAACAGGTTCTGAAACGATATTTTACCGGGGTGCGACACCCATTCTAAGGCAGACGGTGAAACGAGCCTCAATAAACCATGCAATAATTCGCGACATGGCGTTGGGTAACACAAGAAGCGGGGAATAAATTCTGCGGACGGGCATAGGGTAGGACCAAACGGTTTCGGGAGGATACCCATGAAGCGACCCATGACCCTGCTTCTTCTATTAGTGTTTGCAGTGGTTCAAATATACTTTGCTAAGCTGCCTTTGTCCCATCAGGTACAGGGATCGACGTGGCTAGAGGTGAGTCGGGTGCCGGCTGGGCTCGTGGAACGCGATGGCGAGTATTATTTAATTGGAGCCGACCAAGCATTTCGCCTCCATGCCAACGGCGTCCACATTACGACGACGGCTGTCCACTTATCATGGATCGATATTTCTCAACCATCGGGTCAAGGAGTGTGGCATTTAGCCATGGGTGATCAAAGCATACCTTTGGTAGGCATCGGCGGTTTGGTATATCCGGCACCTAATGGAAAAATGGTAATATGGGTTGATCAAGGAACACGGGAAGCATATGTGTCGAGCCCGGCGACAGGCACGCTCGCTCCGCTCAATCCTCAAATGTCTTCGGTATACCGCGCACTTTGGGCCGAAGATAGCCATGCGGCAGCACTTTTGGGGATGGGTCCCGAGGGAATGGGGGTCTATCTTTGGGACGGCGACCATAACCTGTTGCCGACGATTTTGCCCAATTCATCAGCAACAATATTACAGTTTGGTTTCACACGCCAAGAGACCATCCTGGCGACATTAAGCAACGGTCGGGTTGTGTGGCAAGGTCACGGTCTCGTCAGTAACCTGCCAGCACTTAATCCAGTGGCCCTAGCGCCCAATCACGCTACGGTTCTTGGTATGACGCCCAATGACGTGATTTTATGGCGCAAAGGAAAAAAGATAGAAAGCGCTCGACCGGATCTGGCATGGCAGGGCACGCCGCGATTTTCCGCTAATGGGGATATGGCGGGAGTTCTTGCCCGGTCGTTGGATGGACAACAAAAACTCTTGCTTTATGGTTTCCGACATCATTGGGAAATATCCCTGCCGTATTCTAATGCCGTGTATCATCTTATTGGGTTTCTTGGCAATCATTGGGCCTTGGTAACTATTCCGAGCGGCTCCCATCAAGGTACCTACGCATGGTGGATTAACGGTTAAAAATATGTTCTATTTTACAGTTTTGTGGTCTTCCCTTTCTTTCAGTGACATGGTATTATAGGCGCTGTGGTTTGAAGCTTGACGCAGCCGGAGCTATGAAATATAATCAAACACGCACCTTTTATGGGCGGATAGCTCAGCGGTAGAGCACCTGCCTTACAAGCAGGGGGTCACAGGTTCGAACCCTGTTTCGCCCACCATAGGAATACGGAGGCGTGGTGTAGTCGGCCTAACACGCATGCCTGTCACGCATGAGATCACGGGTTCGAATCCCGTCGCCTCCGCCATCAAATTTGCCGCGGTAGCTCAGTCGGTAGAGCAAAGGACTGAAAATCCTTGTGTCGGCGGTTCGATTCCGCCCTGCGGCACCATTATTTTAGATCCAACAACGAATAGAAAATGTTCACCGTTGCTAGACGGTGATTTTTTATTTTACATCTTTTGTTGCGTCCGTTCATGATTGGGTTTTACTTTTACATAACGCCTCTAGCCACTGAGTCCTGGAGTTGGGGGCAGACGAAGTGTGAAGAAACATAAATGTCACAAAATGAAAATTTTAGTAAAATGAATAGGGTCATGCTTGAAAGGCGTCATGTCTGGGTTGCGTGACAGAAAGGGACTAGAAAATGCACAGGAAATCTGGAATGATACGCTGGATTCGGTCAGGATCCGCCTTGGGCAGTGCTATAGGCGCATACAGTCGAGATGAAAATGGGCAAGCCATGGTGGAATACGCCCTGGTTATCGCGATTATCGCAATCATAGCAATTTCTGGACTTAGTTTTCTGGGCAATACCGTTAAGATTCAGATCAATCATATTAGCCAGGGATTGATAAAGGGCTATTAATAGCTCGCCATGGGGGAGTTGATCATGGAATTTTCTTGGTCTGCAATTCAGTCGATCCAAAGTCTCGAAACTAGCCGGGCTGGAAGGTTTCAACCGGAATGGCGACCCATTTTGTTAGGGTATTTTGGATTAACTCCAGGAATGAGGGTTCTGGAGGTTGGGTGCGGTCCGGGCACATTGGCCCCGTATCTCGCCGCAGGAGTGAATCCGGGTACAGTGACAGCAGTCGATTTGGACAAAGAATTCATCCAATATGCGGAGGATAAGGCGCATCGAGAGGGCCACACAGGAATTAGGTACCTGGTTGCCAATGCCTATCATCTGCCATTTGCAGATGGACTGTTTGACGCTGCGGTAAGTTATACCGGAATCGGGATTCTCCAGCAACCGCGGCAGGCGATACGAGAAATGGTAAGGGTGGTTCGCCCCGGGGGCTCTATCGCGGTTGCCGAAGCAGTTACCGGACAAACCGGAATTCTTTTCAAGGGTGTTGATGCCCTAGGGAGGCAAGAATCCTATCCCGGAGCCCATCAATATTGGGAGCTGAAAGATCGCCTCCACCATGCCTTGGCGCAGAAACCGTTGGGATTGGGCGATCCCGACTGGCCGCCCGAGGCCATATGGGGACTTATGGCTGAGGAAGGCGTTATCAATTTGCGCATTAATGCTTGGGGATATGTAGACGCCGATGACGACTCGCGTCACCCCTCGCGAATGGCGCGTATCCGTGATAATGGGGCGAGGGAACTAGAGCTGGTTCGCTTGGTGCGATCAGATCCACAATGGAAAAACATATTTCAGGTCAAAGAATGGGATGAGTTGGTTCGCCTCATAGAAGCCCGCCAAAATTGGCTTGTCGATCATGCGGCATTTGATTGGGAAGCAGGGTTATCTATTGTCATGGCGGGAACTCAGGGTCTCTAATTTCGCGGATGGGCTATGGCGACTCGGGGTCTCAAGGGATTGGGGATCGAGACTGCACATAAACATTGCGGCCGGCACCCAGTCCAGACACCAGCATTAGCCCAACCGTGACTAGCAGAGCCAGTAACGGGAGAGACCAGGTTTTGGTTGCATGGTGGATGAGGCCGATGGAGATTGGCCCAATTGCTGCCAACAAATAGCCGACAGATTGTGCCATGCCCGATAATTCAGCGGCTTGCTCGTGATGATGGGATCGGAGACCGAAGAATGCTAAGGCTAGGCTGATACTAGCGCCTCCTGCGACGCCAATTAGCGTTATCCAAAGCCAAGCCAACCGGGTGCCAGGTAGCAAGAGACCGAGATAGCCGAGAGCAAATAACAGACTGATGATGCCCACTAACCCCTGTTGATTCTTGCGGCGCACAGCGATAATGGGCATTACAAAGGTGGACGGCAAGCTAACAAATTGCATCAGGGAAACCATCCAACCGGAAAGGCCAAGACTCATGCCACGATCATGGAGAAGCGTAGGCAGCCATGCCACGTTAACATAAAACAGCAGCGATTGCAGCCCCATAAAAAAAGTAATCTGCCAGGCGACCGCCGACCGCCATGCGCCAGTTGGACGATGCATTCCCATGCCGTGGCGGCGTTGCAATTGTGGAAGCCACACGGCCATTGCTAGCAGGGAAAGGACCGCCCAACTGGCCAAAGATCCACGCCACCCAAGGCGGGCCACAAGGGATAGGGGGACGCTAATGCCCGACGCCAATGCGGCAAACACATTCATCACCGAAGAGTAAAGCCCGGTAACCAGCCCTATTTGAGAAGGGAAATCTCGTTTCACAAGGCTCGGCAACAAGACATTTTCAATGGCGGCACCTGAACCCACCAGAAACATTCCGATCATCAGGCCGAAAACCGATCCCCACGATCGAAGCAAAGTGCCGATTGTTAAAATCACTAGCCCCAAAAACAAGGATCTCTCCATGCCAAATTTCCGAACGAGTGAAGGGGATATCGGGGATACCACGCCAAATGCAATCAGCGGCAACGTGGTTAAAATACCAGCGATGGCTGAGGGCAACCCAGTCTGGCGGGTAATGACCTCAACCAGGGGGCCCACCCCAGTGATGGCGGGCCGTAAATTTGCGGATAGCAGGACGATTCCCCAGATTAACAGTGCGGAATGAGAGATCGGTTTAGACGGTGTAATAACTGAGTCCTCCTAAAGCCTGAACAGTGCATAGCAATAGTACCCCGGACGTTTCCACTTAAAAAGTTAGCCATTGGTTATTATACAAGGTAATGCGGCGTGTTACGCCACGAACTGTAACCTTGACCGGTTCAGCAAGCATTCCTGGCTGTTTTTGAAGATACAACCGATTAACATTGACTTTGTTGGGCAACCAAAATTGTACGGTTACGGTTCCGGTCGTCGGGGGCTGAGAGGCCGAAAATCGTCCGGGCAAGTCTACATGCCCTCCAAACACCTCCTTATTTAATGTGGTATTTGCTGTAACTTGGGCATAGCTATCAATTCCTGTCATGGACACGAACGTGGAGCCCATGGGGGCGTAAACCCGCACCCAGGAATGATAAGGCACGAATAGATTCTGTGCCCAATTAACAATGGCGGGATCGACCCAATGAATGGTGACAGTTTCTAAATTGCGACCATTGACTTTTTGTACGTTGACTTGATACGACTCCCTTACATAATAGTTGTCTTTATGGCCCAGCAGGTTCTCGTCCACCACTTGAACATAGTTGCCTTTCACGGTTTTCGGAATGATGCCTGCCCAATGGTGAGAAGCAGCGAATGCTTCCGCTTGTGAGTTATTGAAATACAGTAAAATTTGCTTGTTGTTCAGGTTGTTTTCTATGGTCGCTGCGACCTTTAAGATTTCCGACACATGGGCATGGAGAACCTCATGCAGTAGCTCTTTCATCATGGTGCCAATAAACAATTTGCGCACATTGGCAGGAAGGCCACGGTCTTCGGCCATATACTCCATTTTCAGGTTTGCGTTGGATTTAGTGAGGTGGACGGTCTTCCCGTGACCCGTGGGGACATTGAGTCCGCCTACGTCGCCAATAAGGTCGTCCACAAACCAGGTGTCGATAAAGATCATGCCATTGGTGGGAAGGGCACCCGGGATGGTGCGATACAGCATTTGAAAATTCTTCACGGTTTGGGGAACATCAGGCGAGGTGTTGGTATCTCTGAGATGCCAGTACTTAACCGGCAAATAGGCTGCGATAACCATTGGTGCTGGCGGGTGATAGGTGACTTGGCTATCCAACTGCTGAATGTTTTGCGAGGTGATTTTTTCCAACCTGCCGTTATGGAAAGGAACGTAAGCATAAGCAGTCATAAAGCCCCCGGTTGACCGTAACTCTCCACTGTTTTGAAAAATCAACAAATATCGAGCGGTGTTGGGAAATCCTAACAGCTGTGCCAATACCGGATGCGGCCCCGTCATCAATGGCAGTACGCTAATGAATGTTTGGCTTACTGATTTGAGCGCTTGGACATCCAGTCCTTTTCTAACCAAGATTGCTGGAATACTAGACGGTGTGATGGCTTGGATCGCTTGGTTGGCGTGAAGAATTACCGGGGTCATGGTTTTTAGGTTGAGCCCTGCTTGGGTCACCGCCTGGTTCCAAGTTTTCGTCGATGGATGGCTTGTTTGCCCTGCGGCAACTAATGGGTCTACACCTTGACTCACAGCATATAGATAGTCGTGCGCCGCGGTTACTATGGTCATCCCATTGTGATAATACCCGCTAATGCCAGGGATGACTTGCACCCAACCTAAAAGCCATAGCGCTGTGTGCACATTGCCAAGAGTTCCGGAAATCTTCGGGATCTCGCTCCCCAAGACCAATAGATTTTTGGCGTGATACGATTGTTTAACGGTATCCAATTCGGTTTTCAGACGGTGATAGTCCCAGGCCAACATCAAACCAGGTACAATGACGGCAACAAATAGGATAATAACTATTACACGTGGCCACCGAAGTCGCCATCGCCGTCTAGTCTCTTCTGGTTTTGCGATTTCCAAACCCTCCCCCTGTGCTTACCGCAATGTCTGTCGTCCATTTTACCAAATGCCCGCGGCAGATGTGCCAAAGAACTACTTAAGAATGTGACCCTACGAATCATATAGGGGATAAGGCTCACGCACGGCCGCAACCACCGTTGGCCATGCGGAAGAATGCGGGTCAATCAACTGAAAATGATCCATTCCCGGCAATGTCTTCAGAATCACGGGACTGTTCAGAGTGCGCGCTTTTAACCAGTAGTCTTGGCTTTGGGTTAAGGGAACCCTGGAATCTTCTGTTCCATGAACCAATACGGTGAAAGTGTCCGTGGGCAACAAATTAATTGGTGACGTTTCGCGATAACGATTAGGGCAAGTCATGGGCGGACCCCCCAAAAACTGTTCGACGGGGTCTCGCCCATGTTCGCATTGCCACATGGACAATAAGTCCACAACTCCGGCTAAGCTGACTACTCGCGCTAAGGGTATTGTCTGCACGCCATTTAGAAAGTGGTTTTGGGGCAACAGGTGGCGACCGGCCAACCACAGGGCCATTTGGCCACCCGCTGAATGGCCTATTAAGGTGACACGTGTGAGATCGAGCGGGTAGGTTGAGGCGAGCGTCGTGAGATAGCTCACTGCGGAAATCATATCGTGAAGGGTGCCGGGCCATCCACCACCATGTTGCCCAACGCGTCGATATTCGATATTAAAGGTGGCGTATCCCATTTGAGTGAACTCAGAGGCCATGGGCTCCATGAGCTCGAGTCCATGCTGTGATCGCCAAAATCCGCCATGAATTAGGACCAGGATAGGAACAGCACGATTTCCTTCGGGAAATCGCAAGTGACCAAATTGCCAGTGGTCTGGGCCGTATTTGTGCTGCGATTTATCCATACTGGTTGCATCTCCTGCAATTCGATGCGACCATGATAACGCGAACGGGTGGAATTGACCACCTTCGTCCAATCGTATAACGTTCATCACTCTTGGGATGGTATCATGGACATAAAGGGGAATGTTTTATGGCAAAGGGCAATAGTGAACACATGTGAGGAGGATTTTTAAAATGCTTACACCGTTGACACCGATCGATTTTAAACGGCGGGCACGTAAACTTTATCCGGGAAAAACCGCAATTATTGATGGGCTATCAAGTTGGACTTATGAAGAGTTTGATCGACGTACCTGGCAACTGACCAACGGATTGCAGAATTTGGGATTCGGGTCTGGAGACCATATCGCCGTGATGCTTCCCAACATTCACGAGATGATTGAATGCTTTTATGGTATTGGTCAAATGGGCGCCATTATGGTACCACTCAACGTACGACTTGCGGAAGACGAAGTCCATTACATTTTGGAACATAGCGACGCCAGCGCACTTATCGTGGACAGCGAATATAGCCATATGATTCACCGCATTAGGCCGCGTCTGACACAAATCCGTACCATTATCCAAGTGGCTTCGGGATTTTCATCAGAACTTCAGGCGTTGGACTATGAAGAACTGCTTCAACGGTCTTCCGACGCCGCATTTGAACCGGCAATTGACGAAAACCAACCGATTACTATCAACTACACTAGTGGCACCACCTCCCGTCCCAAAGGCGTGATTTTGACTCATCGCAACAATTATATCAACGCCGCCGACTTTCTATTTCATCTTAAAGTAACCCATGAAGATGTTTATCTGCACACATTGCCCATGTTTCACGCGAACGGGTGGGGTGGCGTGTGGGCCTTGACTGCGGTCGGCGCCACGCAAGTATGCTTGCGCAAGATGGAGCCGGTGACGACGCTTAACCTATTTGTCGAACACAAAGTCACCCTCGCCTGTGGCGCACCTACGGTCCTCAACATGCTGATCAATGCTCCTGGCGCAGAACAGGTAAAGATGGACTGGCATCCCCGTATGGCCACTGCAGGCTCTCCGCCACCGGCAGCCGTTATCGACAGGGTTCAACAATTATTCGGCATGGAGGTCATTCATGTATATGGCTTGACCGAAGTGTCTCCTTTTATTACCTATTGCGAATGGCGGAACGAATTTTCCCTGCTACCTTCCGATCAACAGGCGAGAATTAAGGCCAGGCAAGGAGTGGAAATGCTTTTTAACGGCGAGACCAAGGTGGTCAAGCAGGACGGATCCGACGTGGAGTGGAATGGTACGGACATCGGGGAAATCGTTACCCGGGGCAATGTGGTAATGGAAGGGTATTACAAACAACCGGAAGAAACCGCCAAAGCCATTAGAAACGGATGGTTCTACAGCGGGGATTTAGCGGTGGTTCATCCCGATGGATACATTGAAATTGTAGATCGTTCCAAAGATGTCATTATTTCCGGTGGCGAAAATGTGTCATCGGTTGAGGTAGAAGGAATGCTCTATCAGCATCCGGACATTTTGGAAGTAGGGGTCGTGGCCATTCCCGACCAAAAATGGGGCGAAGTGCCCAAAGCGTTTGTCGTGCTAAAACCTGGGAAAGTATTGGACGAATCCGCGTTGCGGGAGTGGTGTCGCGAGCGGATGACCCATTTTAAAGTGCCAAAAGCCTTCGAATTTGTCGACGCTCTGCCGAGAACCGCGACCGGCAAACTACAAAAATACGTACTGCGGGATAAAGAGTGGAAAGACCGCCCGAAGTTCGTAAACTAATCTGAGGGAGTAAACTTGTCGCCACTGCTCACACTATTCTCTAACGGAGGTGGGGGCAGTGCGTTATCGTGTCCGGTGGGCAGGATTGGCCATGGTGGCTTTGGGCATTGGCGTGGTCACCGTTTGGTCCATGCCCAAGATGGTCAATGCCTCAAACCCGGGGGTCTCAGCGGCGAACGGTGGTATTCCCGTGTGGCCGTGGTCTCCATTGGGCATTGCCTGGTCACCTCCGCGATTTGGCACCGTCCCTTACAATGTCACTATAATCAAAGATAATAATTTGCCGGCGGGGCAGGTGACTGTTGTGACACCAGGTGAAACGGGCACGACGTACCAAGTGGGATCAGTTAAATCCGTCATTAGCCCTCCAGTGCAGGCAACCGTGGCCGAAGGCACGGCTACAGTTCATGTGCTTACGGTTGATGGCCATAAGTATGAATATGACAAGGTGACGACGATGTTGACGACAGCCTATAATGGCACCTTTGATATGAATGGTCCGTGGGGTGCAGTCGCTGCTTGGGACGGCAAGCCATTGCATAATGGCAATGTCGCAGTAGATCCCAATGTCATCCCATTTGGCACTTATCTTTACATTGACGGATATGGTCCAGCGCGCGCCGTAGATAGCGGGTCTGCGATTTTCGGTGACCATATTGATTTGTTTTTTCAGGAGTCCGACTTAAAAGTGGCCGAATATGGCATTCAATGGCATAAGGTTTATTTTCTCACGGAAAAGCCGTCTAACTATCCGGGATAGTTCCATCTCCGCCGCGAATAGGCTATGATGGTGCCAATATTCGGTAATGGAGGAGACCTATGGGACTGTTGTCGGGAACGCGTGCGGTCGTTACTGGAATAGCAAATAAGCGCAGTATGGCCTGGGGCATTGCTAAAGCTTTTGATCGTGAAGGGGCACAGTTAATTTTAAGTTACCAAAGTCCTCGTCTTAAAGAGAACTTAGACAAGCTGTTGTCGGAATTGTCGCAAGATCCCTTGGTTCTTCCCTTGGATGTTGTTGAAGAAAACAGTGTGGATCAATTTATCGCGGAGCTTAGCTCCGCGTATCCTGATGGTATCCATACACTGGTGCATTCGATGGCTTATGCCAATCGGGAAGATTTGGAAGGGAGGTTTGTCGACACCACTCGAGATGGTTATAT
Organism: Sulfobacillus benefaciens; assembly: GCA_003023695.1. GTDB lineage: Bacteria > Bacillota > Sulfobacillia > Sulfobacillales > Sulfobacillaceae > Sulfobacillus_C > Sulfobacillus_C benefaciens_A. The sequence continues at coordinate 81,828 of PXYW01000006.1, forward strand.
GATGGCCCAAAACGTGAGTGCTTATTCATTGACGGCACTGACCCGAGGCGTTTTGCCACTCATGGAAAAAGCCGGTTCAGGCAGTATAATGACATTAACTTATCAGGGCTCGGTTCGGGTTATGCCGAATTATAACGTCATGGGAGTGGCCAAAGCGGCTTTGGAGTCCTCAGTGCGCTATTTGGCATACGACCTGGGGAGGCAGCATATTCGCGTGAACGCCATTTCCGCCGGCCCGGTCAAGACGCTGGCAGCTTCTGGAGTTCGAGGAATTTCTGCGGCCCTGCATGATGTCGCTGACAAATCTCCAATTGGTGAGAACATTACCACGGAGGATGTCGGCAATGCTGCAGTTTTTCTGGCGTCCGATTGGGCGAAGAGGATTACTGGACACGTACTGTACGTGGACAGCGGACTACATATGATGGGTTTTTTGGGAGGTTAGGATTATGCGTCGAATAGGAGTAATTGGTGCAGGAACGATGGGGAGCGGCATTGCCTACCTGGCAGCGCTGCAAGGATTCGAAGTGGTCCAGTATGACGCGATGCCGCAAGCTGTGGAGAAGGCACACCAGGCCGCAGCCAGTCGATTGCAGAAATCCGTGGCTGGGGGCAAGATGAGTGCGGATCAAGCTGATGCCGCATTGAAGCGATTAATCGAGGCGCATGACTGGCAACAGTTTTCAGATGTGGAGGCGGTAATTGAAGCGGTAGTTGAGGTAATTGATGTCAAAGAACAAGTGTTTAGGCAGCTTGATGAGGTGCTTCCCGAGTCTGCACTTTTAGCAACGAACACCTCTTCACTTTCCATTACCGAAATCGCCAAAGCTACCCGGCGTCCACAACAGGTATTAGGCATGCATTTTTTCAATCCCGCACCTGTAATGAAATTGGTGGAGATTGTGCGTGGCGAGGAAACCTCAGACGCTGCTGTTGGGCAGGCCCAAGAATTGGCCAAAGAATTAGGCAAAGAAACCATTGTGGTGCAAAAAGATACGCCTGGGTTCGTAGTCAACCGTGTGTTGATGCCACTATTTATCGAGGCTATGCGAATGTTGGAAGAAGGGGTAGCGTCAGCTGAAGACATTGACAAAGGGGTGAGATTAGGGCTCAACCATCCGATGGGGCCTTTGACATTAGCAGATTTTACCGGCTTGGATATTGATTTGAACGTTATGGATTACATGTTTGACGAGTTTCACGATGATAGGTTTGCCGCACCGTTAGTGTTGCGTCGTTTGGTGCGTGCAGGGCATCTCGGCAAGAAGACAGGTCGGGGATTTTATCGTTATTAGCAGACGTAAAACCGACTCTTGATTTCTATTACGTGCCTTGCTATAATGGCAAGGCAGATTGCGGAAGTAGCTCAGCGGTAGAGCATCGCCTTGCCAAGGCGAGGGTCGCGGGTTCAAGTCCCGTCTTCCGCTCCATTTTTTGCAATTTGTGGCGACGTAGCCAAGTGGTAAGGCAGGGGTCTGCAAAACCCCTATGCCCCGGTTCGAATCCGGGCGTCGCCTCCACTTCGAAGTGAATATGGGTGGTTAGCTCAGTTGGTTAGAGCGCTCGCTTGACATGCGAGAGGTTCAGAGGTTCGAGTCCTCTACCGCCCACCAAAAATTTGAACTCCCGCAAGCCATCGCGGGTTCTTTGTTTTGCGGCTCCGCCGCAAAAGTGGCTGGCTGTCCCCAGTTTCATCCCCACGAACCGGCATACCGCATTGTTGCGAAGATTCTTAGCATTTGGAGCGTACTAACCCCTCGGGATCGCGAACTGTGAGTCGATCGGGCATGAGCGATGCCGATGCAAATTCTTCAATCGGTATAGGAAGAGAGACAGGGCGGCTCGCACTGGACGGATAGGAACAGCAGCAGGTTCGGACACCACTGCAGGATGCTCGACCACATACGTATGCAGACATTCCTGCAGGAAATGGGATCTTATCTAGACGGTGGGGCGCCACTGGCCAAAATACGGTATGCACCGGCTTGAACAGTTCCCCGCACGTTGATGGATGACGGCCCAGGATTGCACAGATTTTCAGCCGAGGCCGCCTAGAGCAGAATGAGCTCCAGCTGGGCCCAAACTGAGTAATTGTTTCTCTATACCCCTACGGTGCCGAAGGCAACGACAATGTGGTGAGTGTGCCCAACGCGGCCACATCGGGAGGCTGATCCGCTATCCCGAAGTCCAAAATCGTTTTGGTGGTTGGGTCGATGGTGAAGTCTATCTCCGTACCCGTAGGCGCGGGCGCCCCGGGTGGTAAGTAGGCTTGGGTATCCTTGAACTCACCCTGAAGTACGACGAAATAAACAGCAGGGTTGGAGTCTACGGCAGCTACACAGACGGCAGAAGTGGGCGCAGCGTCTCCCATTTGTTTAGCCTGCGCCTCAGCTATCTGGGCGACATATGCCGGGACGGAAGTCGATGCTGGTTGTGACGTCAACCTAGTGCTCGCCCGCACCAGGGTCGTCAAGCCTACAGCCGCCACCACAGTTCCAACAGCGATGGTTGGTGCGCACAGTATCGTCCCCTTTTTCAGTTCTGATTGTCGTATAGCTTTTGGTCTGTTGTAACCCAGTTGGCATATGCCGGCTTCCAGCAGTAGCCGTTAGTGCCAGAGCCCCAGGAGGTCGTCCACGACCCTCCGGTTGTATAATATTATAAACCTGACGAGTACGCGCCCGAGAGGCTACTCGAAGAGCTAGTGGATTCAACGCCGGTCCCCATTTGCTCGCTATATGGAGGATTGCTCGTCGAGACGCTTAAGTATCCGGCAGGGTCTTTCTGCAACGCTTCGAGTGCGACTAAAGAGCGGACCAAGGATAGACATCGGATCAAAACCGCCGTCACCGTCCGCGTAACCCCGGAGATCAAAGCCCAGTGGCAAGCGGCGGCGGCATCCCAGGGCGTGACGCTGTCCGCGTGGATTGTCGCCGCCTGTGCCAACTGTTATTCGGGTCTTGTGAAACCGTGTAAAGTAATTCGGTCAAAATGACCGAATTACTCGGACCGCTTTTTTATCATGGGTCGTTCTGAGCACAATAAAAATTGGCTATGTGCAATCTGAGGTTGGAATTTCCTATTTTTCAGGGCAAATCGCCCGCTCCAGTAATCGGGACCCGGGTTGGAATATATGGTCCATACTCGACGGTTTGCGTCCCCTACGGGTTGGAAAGCCGATGAAGACGGACCGGTCCGTGATGGGTCAACTGCTGATTGGGCTTGAAAAAAGCAGAACCCTCTCGTGCTAATCGAATCCGTTTTTAGCGCGCTGACACTGGGTCACAATCGATGTTGTTTTGGAGAGTCCTTAATCTCAGTTTACGCTCCGTCGAATCGCTTCCACTTCGTCGACGGACAAATCCACAAACTCGGCAATCTGCTTAACATCCATCTCCGCCAAAAGCATTTTGCGTGCGGCACTGACCGCGCGCTGATGCTCCCCTTCTTCCCTAGCTCCCTCAACGTCCGCCGAGTAGGTCATCAGCGCCTTCTGTCGTTCCTCATACAGTTGCCGTGCGCGTTCATCCTGGCTCAAAAACTCTAGCGTAGTGAGCGCCTTTTGGATGGCGGGTTCTTGCATGGCCAACTCCTCCAATCCTTCTCGCGTCTTGGTCGTCAAAAACAACATCCAGCGCACCAGCCGTCGTTCCAATCCAACCGATTGCGCCTTTAGCTTCCGCAGTTCCACAAAATGCACTTCGAGCAGATCCGTCAACAACAGTGCCGTGGCGTCTTCGCGCAGATGAAAGGTGCTGTGATAGCGGTCGGTCGGAACATAGTCGAAATCCAGGACGTTGACAGTCACTGCTTTGTACAACTGGCGGTAGCTGTCGCCTTCTTGCAACTGTCCTTGGAACAGTTTAGACCAGTAAAACAGCGTCCGCTTCTCCATATCCCGCCGGTCCCGCAACTGGATCTCCACATTCACCAGGATGCCCGATTCGGTCCGCGCTTTGACATCCAGTACGGACATTTTGTCCGACAACGCATCCTTCTCCAAAAACGGGTTGAGAATCTCCACGCTCGCAATCAACGGTTGTCCCGCATCCTCAAAGACCGCATTAAGGAAGCTAATCAGGACGTCCTGGTTTTCTTCCGCGCCAAAAATTCGCTTGAAGACGAAATCAACCTTCGGACTGAGCAACTCCCCCAATCCTATCCACTCCCTTTTCGTACCTAAACCCATTATAGCCGACAAAAACGCTTCCGCTCGCCGCCATTATTTAACCATGCAAATTATGTACAACCGGCTCGTTCGTATTAAGGATTGCCAACCTATCGCAGCAAAGGTCTTCGGTGCAGCTTTCCCATAAAACCCGGCCATGAAGGCCTCGAGCCGGTCAGTTCTACCGTTGGATTCTCCCACCACATTTTGCACAAAACAGCCGACCATTCCGATGGCCAAGTCAACCAGGTTTTGCACAAAACAGACCTCCTCACTCGGGATGCGGCAAAAGGCCATCCAACCCTAGGTTGCAATATAGTCTAAAAATTCGAGACACGATGATAATATGATACTGTGTTGTGATACTATAAAAGTATGAACTCCCAACAGCAACAAATCTTCGTAGAGACAATGCATGGGAGGTGATTGCAGTCTATGCCCAACCGTACCCGCAACCCCAGCGGGTTTGTGCGCCAGCATCCAGATACGAAAACCAAACGCTGGCAAGGCATTGTCAAATATCTGGATCCCGAGAAGCCGGGGCAGTGGCGCACGCGGTCCCAGACGTTTGAGCGGAGGGCGGCGGCTCAAAAATAGGTCGACGAGACGTTGGCCGAACACCGAAAAAACCCGACCTACACCCCCCGGGCGACGAAGGATTCGGAGTGCGGGAGACAACGTGGAATGCGTATTATTATGCCGTGCAACCGGGCATTCGTCTCATCGGTGATAAGCCCTTGAAGCCCATAGCCCCACTTGATATCCAAGGAGGTAACTGTTTAGGTTCCCGGGTCCAGCCCAGGTTTAATGGGACCCGGTGCCTCCGGGACCACATCAACCGCTGGGGATTATTCCGGCATCCAGGCTTTACCGGCTAAGGCATTCCGCAACACCGCAAGAGGGCGTAGCCCTTGTTGCACCGCCGTGACGATGTAGCTGCGCAGTATCGCAAACTGCATACCGCCTTCCTCCGTGCGAAAAGTGCCGGAGATCTTTTGCTTCACTTTGATCATGCGGAGCGCACGCTCCGCAGCGTTATTGTCAAAAGGCACCCGCAGATCAGAGAAGAAGGCCACGATCTCGTCCGGCCGGGTTTCCAGTCGACGAAGTAAATTTTGGGCGAAGGTGCGTGGGGATCGCCGTCGGGGGCCCGGTAGGCGGTTCAACCCCCAATAACGAGACAAACAGTGATCATGCGCGATCTGTCACACCGTGAGGCCATGATGGGGGAAATTACCAGTCCCCTGGATTGTTAT
>PXYW01000060.1 GCA_003023695.1 Sulfobacillus benefaciens
ATCATGGCATAGACCGGTTCTTGGCGAATGCGCCCCAAGGCATCCCAGAGGGCCAAGTCCACAGCAGAGATGGCATTCAAAACCAGCCCTTTGCGCCCATAGAACAGGGTCGCCCGGTACATTTGGTCCCAAATGGTTTCCACATCCCAGGGCGTCTTTCCCACCACGAATCGAGCCAAATGCTGCTCGACAATCCACGCCGCGGGAACCCCTCCGGTACTCACGCCAAAGCCGATGACCCCGTCGCGGGTCTCGACTTCGACCACCAAAGTGCCTAAGACATCAATGCCCCACGAGGTTCTGGTTGCACGAAATTCCGGGTACTGCGACATCGGTGTCGCAATTTCTCCCACAATCCAGTGCTGGGGACCTTGGGCATGGTAATCGCCACCGCCACGCGATACGGTATAGGCCCGTACTGCCACAATCTCCTGTCTTTGCATCGGTTTGCCTCCCTGCTACTGCAAATTCACAAACAGCCCGCCGTCTACCAAAATGTCGGCCCCATTGATGTAGGCTGCGTCATCCGAGGCTAAGAACGCGGCGACCCCGGCAATATCGGTGGGATGGCCCAGTCTTCCCACAGGAATTCTTTGGGTGTCGCGCGCCAATACCGCGGCATCCTGATAGTGATGGCGATTGATGTCCGTCAAAATCGACCCCGGAAGAATCGAATTGCATGTGATGCCGTAAGGGCCTAGGACAATCGCGAGGGATTGCATTAACGATCGGATCCCGGCCTTGGTCGGGGTATAGGCGGTTTGAAAGCTCCCCCCGACTAGGGCAGAAATGGAACTTAAGCTAATAATCCGACCACCATGGCCGTGATCCCGCATAATGCGCGACGCCGCCTGGGAGCACAAAAAAGCCCCTTTAAGATTGATGTGATGGACCTGATCCCAGATTTCTTCGGTGAGATCAAACCACTCGACAAACGGACAAATTCCAGCGTTATTGACTAAAATGTCTACCGTATTCCATTCCTTTACTGTCGCCTGAAACAGATGCTGGACTGCGTCGGCCCGGGACACATCCGCCTCGATCGCCCAGGCCTTCCCCCCACTATCCCGGATGGTCTGCACCACCTCCTCCGCAGACTCCGCTTCCCCCGGATGGTCCACCACCACGTGGGCTCCTTCGGCTGCCAATCGTATGGCAATGGCCCGCCCAATCCCTCGTGAGGCGCCGGTGACTACTGCCACCTTGTCCTTTAGCCGCACCGTCCGTGCCCTCCTTATGCCCTATTCTTTCCAGTGCCCAATAGGCGTGATCAATTCCCCTAATCCTTCGATGCTGACGGAGACGGTTTCCCCCGCCTTCAACCACTGCCGTTCCGATTCCGGCTGACCCAAAATCACTCCTTCCGGAGTGCCGGTAAAAATTACATCGCCCGGCTCCAACGTTACATATCGCGAGATGTAGCTCACGAGAAAGGCACAAGAAAAAATCATGTACCGGGTATTAGAATGTTGGACCTCGATGCCATTGCGCCGACAGACGATCTCTAATTGGTCCGGATCAGGTATTTCGTCTCGCGTGACGAGATAGGGGCCCATCGGGCCAAAACCGTCCGCGGCCTTCCCCAGCAACCATTGGCTGGTACGAAATTGCAGATCCCGCGCCGACACATCATTGCCATTGCAATACCCCGCCACATAGCGCAAGGCCTCGGATTCTGCGACATTCACTGCCTGGCGTCCCATCACGACCACGAGTTCCGCTTCATAATCCAGTTGGTGCGCGTCTGCTGGCGGATGCACCGGATATTCCGATCCCACCACCGCATTACAATATTTGTTAAAGAGCACTGGATCGTTTGGAATCTCCATGTGGGATTCTTTGGCGTGCGGACGATAATTCAGCCCGACACAAAGAATTTTGCCGGGGTGCGTGACGGGTGCCAGCATGACATCGGGTAAGTGGTCCGTCACGACCCGATTGTCCTCAGCCCAATGCACCCAAGATTGCAGCAGATCGTGCACACTGTCCAGGTTCGCCAGGTAGCGATCCATTGTCCAGGCAAGATCGCCCTGACCCCGGAGACCGGCGACATAGCCCACCCGAAGCAACCCTTGCGGAGTGTCCCACCACAGCTGTTCTCGACCCTGCAATAGTCCGCTGACTAAACGCATCGATTTATTCCCCCATCCTATATGGTTAAGACAATTTTCGCGAACCGCGCCAATGACGAGGACTGTTCCGCAAAAGCCGCATCGCCGTCTTCCAAAGGCCGAATGTCCAGCCAGCCCCGATTGCGCGGAAACGCCTGTTCGGCATTGACTAAATCCACCGCCCGGCGAAATTCCTCATCGGTGTAACAAAAGCTTCCTCGGATATCGACTTCGTCGCGGACGATCGCATTGCCTTCGAGCAGCGAAGAATTTTCGTGCAGCCCAATCCAAACGGCGCATCCCCCGCGACGCAGCGCCTGAATGCTGAATTGCCGGGTATCGGCAAATCCCACGGCGTCAATCACGCGGTCTACGCTCTGGCGTAATCCCAGATGATCCGCCGTATCCGGCGCAACGGTATCCGTCGCGCCCCACTCTTGGGCTTGCTCTAATCGATGGGGATTAGGGTCCACCACAATCACCCGCGCAGCGCCTGCGGTACGCAAAAGGCGTACAGCCATCAGGCCAATCATGCCGGCGCCCACCACCATCGCATCGTCGCCAATCTCCACTTCCGCCAATCCGACCGCACGAACGCCGCACGCATACGGCTCCACTAAAGCCCCATCCACCACATCCCGGACTGGATAGCATTGGGCTCCCGGTACCGCCACCCATTCCGCAAAAGCCCCGGGAAAATCAATGCCGATAATGCGCCGCGACGCACATCGTTGACGGTTTCCTTGGCGGCAATGACGACAGTGGCCGCAACTCACCAAGGGGTTGGCCGTGACCACGTCCCCCACCGAAACCTCGGTAACGCCGGGCCCCAACCGCATCACCGTCCCGGAAAACTCATGGCCCATCACCAACGGAGGACGCCGCAATTCATTATGGCCGAGATATCCCGAGATTTCCGATCCGCAGATCGCGGCCCCGCCTACGCGCAACAAGACCCATCCCGGCTCCAAAACCGGTTCCGCTGCCTCCTGTATCCTCATCACTTCGGGTGCCATCCATGTGAGCGTTTTCATATCGTTTCCGTCCTTTACTTAATAATCTCTGATGATCCGCCAATACGGTGACCCTGCGGGAAGCGAATTCCCGTGGCCGGGTCATACGGCGACACCAAAATATCCGCCTCCCGCCGGAGGCGGTCATAGGCCATACGACATTCGGCCATGCTTTCTTGGATCCCCAACGGATGATTGCGTTCCACATTGGCGTAATAAAAGATGGTGTCACTAAACCCCACGACCCCGCCCGGAGTGTCAATAAACACCGCCAAAGAACTGCGGTGATGGGTGCCCACCCACGCCGTACGCAGACCCGGCAAGAGACTCTCCTCGTCATCCAAAAGATGCACCCGCCGCTCTGTCCACGCATCAAACAGGATATAACGCAAAAGGCGGTCAGGTATTGCCATATGACGCCGAGGGTCATAGACCGGCGGGGCCATCAGGTCCTCCCATCCGGTGCGAGAAATGGCGATCGTGGCCCGCGGAAATTTATCAATGTTGCCAATCGCATAGGCTTGCAGCGGCGTGACGATGACCATGTCGACCATATCCGGAGTCACCCCATGACGCGCTAGTATGGCGTCAATCTGTTGGTCTGGCGCCACCGTCATATGGGACCGTTCTCCCAGTTCTTCTCTCCAGACCGCATTCATCGTCTCCAAATAATCTAACGGAGGCCCGCAATTGACTAACACCGTTTTCCCTTCCCCGCGAACAATCAACAGGTAAATATGCAAGGGCAACCATTGGTCAAAGTGTGACATCCAAAACACCTCAGGACCGGGCACCCATCCGAGATCCGCAGCTTGTTCCACCCAAACTTGATACACGACATCCCCTCAATTCTTCTATGAGAACTAGAGTTCTTGATCACCTCATAAGATTTCGCCATTGGTTCTGCATTTCCTTCTCACGGCAGAAAAACTTTTTATCCATTACAGGTTTATAGCAGTAACGGCTTGTTAATGATTGCTATCGGCAAAATGGGATACTGTGGTCACAACAAGCTTGCTCTGACGGGCAACGAAGGGTTGGGAAGTTTTCTCCAGGCATCCGGTTCCGCACTGCCTACCTGAGTGGAAATTACATGGCCAATATGCTGCAGTTCGTCGGATAATTCGTTCAACAAGGAGGGAGTAAAGAATTCTACCGGCAACGAGACGCTTAGTGCCCCAATCCCTCGATTTTGAAACCCTAAAATAGGATAGGCGAGGCACCGCACATCCGCTGAGTACTCCCCTTGGTCAACGGCAAATCCTTGTTCCCTAGCGATAGCAATGTCCCTTACAAGGTCGTCAAAAGATCCTAAAGTATTCTCGGTAAACCGATGGTAGTTCACCTGTTTCCACTCGGACTCCAGCGTCTTGCCATCGAGCGTGGCCAATAACGCTTTTCCGAGACCCGTGGCGTACGCGGGAAGTCGACTGCCAACATGCGATACCAACTGTAGTGGGTGGCTGGATTCGACTTTTGCAACGTAGAGGATCTCAGAGCCTTCCAAAATTCCCATTTGCACCGTTTGATCGAACTTATCCCGCAACCGTTGCAAATAGGGCCAGGCCACAGGAACCAGATGAATGCGATGGTAGTAGGCCATCGAAAGTTCCCAAATCTTGGGGCCAAAATGATAAATCTTGCTGTCCGCATCGTAGACCACCATATTGGATTGAATCAGCGTTTGTAATAAGCCATGCAAACTACTGCGCGGCAACCCCAATTTATTTAATAGATCGGTAAAGGACAAACCCGTTGGCGTTGCCGCCAAAGCGGTCAAGACAGTCACGACCCGATCAGCTGACTTTACTACGGATTCCATAATCGGTAATCCTCCTGCTTGGCTTATTGTCTTTTCTTTCACATAAAAGTTTACCCGATTTTAGCTATGAACAGCAATCGATCTTTAATCCCAAGGATGAATGACTTTGTATCCTACCATCCAAGCTACCTCACTCCGGGCGTCAAACCGTTGCCTTCTGGTCAAGGTTTGACCATAATAGACGGATGTCGTGCCAACCATACCAACGCCAAACATGGTGGGACTGTAGCGGCCATCGAAATATGCGATAGCGGTGCACTGTGCTTTGTACCAAATACAATGTACCGTTGGCGGTAACCCGTCCGTATAACGCGCTATAAATCGGTATCGGATGAACCGCCAAGTCGTGAAGAATTTCTCCATGCGGCGACACCACCAAAACCCGTGCTTGGTGAGGTTGATTCAAGTTAACTCCGACGTAAACCCATCCCCACCGATTCACCCCCAAAAATTGATTTTCCTGGATAGGTTCTGGAGACGAGACAATAACCTGCCCGGCATAACGCCCGTCCCAGTGATAGATATCAATCTGCCGCTGAAAGCGTAGATTGGAGGGTGGTTCAACGTAAAGCTCACCGGACGGACTTACCTCAAAATCCCGGATTAGTCCTAAAGGTCCGTGCCCGGCCAAGGGTGTAAGTTCCAGTCCTTGGCCTCCTTGAGCATGAGCCAATTCACGAATAAAGGTACCTTTTGGGCTATACTCATTCAATTGCATTTCAAATTGCCCATGGCCGAAAGTCACAATCTGCAACAAGATTTGTCCATGAGCTCCTACCGCGATATGCCAAATCGCCTGGGTCACCCCGGCTTTTCGCGGAACCTGGATAATTTCGTGTAATTTGCCGTGAGTGAGTTCCCATACTGTCAATTGCCGGTTATCCGCCAAAATAATCGACCCCGAAGGCGATACCGCTAAGTCCTCAACCATTAGAGAACCGATAGCCACCCTTTGGGATACGGGTCCCGTGTATACAATTTGATGATGATAGCTGTCGGCCACCACCACATGGTTTCCGACCACGCCAAAGGCTAATGGGCCATAGCGGCGCCCATCTAGTCCTATCGCGTCGGCGACGTCATCAGCCCCTTTACCAAAACGGGATTGCCACACCACTTGAGGTTTGGCCGATAAACTCCATACTGTGACCTGCCGCCACCCCCAAAATGTTAAGAACAATAGCCCCGCACCAAGAAGACCGACCCCTGCCAATATTCGCCGCACGCTTGTCACCCCTGATTCACCTTATGCCAAGCGGCTCCCGAGCATGAGCCAAGCGGCAAAAAAACTTGACGGCTCAGAGCACACTCATATCGTGCAAAGTGTGTGTGCTTATCTCCCACACCCAATAACGGCAAGGCGTCAGCACCTCATCAATCAACGCACGATCGGGCCAGGCCTGGTGTACCAGCTCTAGCTTCTCAATGCAGCGCAGTACTTCATAGCCACCAGACGTCATTCGAAGTTGATCCACCTCGGTTTCCCCGGATGTGCCGGCGATAGGTACTTGCCACGCCACCATACCGCTCTGGGTAAAAAACGGGTGGTTCTTTGCCTCATTCAGAGCGATGTTATATCTGAAAGATTCGTTATAAGTTAGAGCCTTCCTTAACGTTTCGACAAAGTGCCGTTCGACGGTTGAGGGCTGCCACGAACGAATCGTTGGCCGATGGCTTTGAATAATGGCTTCGCTGTTGACGAAGTGTGCGGGCTTTGTTTCGGATATCGACGGGATGTGGTCCATCGTGTGCGATCCCCGTATCGAATCCACGGTATAAGGGGACAGGATGTCGAAGTGATGTGCGGTTTCACGATTTTTCGGCCAAGTATCTAAGATCGCCAAATAGTCACGGGCACGAGTCAAAGCCACATAAAGCAACCGATCTTCTTCTGCCTCGTCTAAAAGTGCTGCTTCTCCCTCCCATTGGTCCCAATCCGATGACGCTAAAGATCCCACCTTCATCGCCGCCCGTCCGTCGCGAAGCCGCACCGCCTGACCATGCCGGCCGCTACGGTGGGACCAGTTAGCGACAATTACCAACGGCCATTCCAGCCCTTTGCTGCGATGCACAGTGGTAAAATGCACGGCGTTTTCTTGTGCTGCGATAAGGCCTTCTTCTTCATCCGCTCTGCTCTCAACTTTAGCCGCCAGCCACTGGGCAAATTCATCAGCCCCCCAGGATGCCCCCCACTGACCCGTGAGCATCCGCAACTTATCAATGTTGGCCAGAGCGGCCCAGTCTTCCAATGACCGTAACGTATCCATTAGCTTCGTCGTTTCCAATACCTCTATTAGCAACGCTTCCGGCAACACTGACCACCACTTGAGGTGCCATTGGTTCATGAGAGATAACCATTTCCCGACCGCGGTATTGGGCTGTGATTGGCGGTAATCCCAAGAAACCATATGGTTGCGATGCTGCGCCAATAATTCCAGATCCAACCCTATCCATGGAGAAGCGAGGAACGCGACAATGCTAATCTCATCTTCGGGATCTTGCAATGCTTTTAATAAGGCGGCATAGCCACGGATTTCGTCACGACGGAAAAAGCCGGTACCGCTTTCTTTAGCCAAAGGCACCTGGTGGGCATGAAAAACTGCATCAAATATATCCAATCCCGTGCGCGACGGCATGATTAACACCATATCGCGGTATTCTATTGGCCGCATTGCCCCCGTGTCCTTATCATAGACGGGCCACTTTTGACTCAACGCCGTCGTGACTATTTCTACTGCCAATGTCGCTTCTTCATGGCGTCGCTGTTCGGCGTTGCCAGCAATGGGACCCCCATCTACAATGACGCGAATTCGCTCATCAGCCGTCCGATGCGTTTGCAATGGCGAATACACCGGCAAGTAAGGACGTTGCGGATCGACGGAACTGAGAAACCGCTGAGAAAAATATCGATTGACGGCATCCAAAATTTCCGGTTGTGACCGAAAATTTTGCACGATGGGCAACACCGCACCATCAGCACGCTGACTCAATTCCTCCCGAACCCCAGTGTAAAGTTCTACGTCGGCGCCTCGAAACCGGTATATAGCTTGCTTAGGATCTCCTACCAAGAAAAGGGTGCCGGGCCTGTCCCGAGTCAGCAACATCAGAATTTCGGTTTGCAAGGGGTCGGTATCTTGAAATTCATCGACCATCATGAGATCAAAAGATTGCCGTACGGATTCCGCCACCATTGGCCGACGGGTGAGTACATCGCGCGTCTTGCGAAGCAAGTCGTCAAAACTCACCTTGCCCTGGTTAAATAAACGGTGTTGATACAGTGGCACAAATTCGTCGGCCACGACCTTCATTAGGGAATGCAGCAAATAATCGGCCAACTGTGTTTGCCAATCCCGAATTCGCGGTCCCAGCTCTTCTTTTAGCCAAGATTTTTGCTCCGTCAAGAGATCTGGCTGACGCCATAACTTTTTATTGCCCTTGGGAGCTGTCGAGGGCCATCCCTGAATGGTCCGAATCCATTGCCACGGATCGGTTCCCCGACCAGACATGTAACGGGCCAATTCCTCCACCTGCCGCCGCCCCGCATCGCTAATATCGGCGTTCTTTCGTGCGATAGCCGTCCAGTTTTCGATATCATGGGCAACGTCGGGCAACTCCTGGGCAATGAGCGGTAAGGAAATTGGGGGTAAAGGATAAGAGTCCCAGGATGATATTGTCCTTGCCAGTTCCCGAATCGTTGCCATACTGACGCGAGCTGCAAAGAGGTCTTCGATCACACTATTGGCTGCCGCACTTTGTTTGATCCACTGTTGAAAGCTCACTTCCCACAACCGTTCAACTTCAATTGGATCCATAACCTCAAATCCTATTGGTACTTCAGCAGCTACACTGTGTTTTTTCAATATCCCCATGCAAAAACCGTGGATAGTGGTGATTCTGAGAAGATTGAGCCGCTGCAAAACAGCCCGCGCTCGCCACTGGTTTTCTCCGTCCACCCGCGCCAATGCTTGATGCAGTCTTGTTCTGATTTCCGCGGCCGCTTTCTCCATAAAGGTGATGAGCACTAAACGGTCCGCGTCATATTTCTGGACCAAAATCGCTTCAAGCACCCGCTGAACCAAAAGAGTGGTTTTACCTGTTCCAGCTCCCGCTTCCACCAACAAATCCCGTGAAAAATCCGTTACGGCTAGGTGGCGTTCTGTAGCATCTATAAGGTTACTCACCGGATGACACCTCGTTGTTCGACCATAGGCCCAAAAACTCGGGGTGGTGAAGATACTTCCGGCGCGCTAGTGGCTTAATATTGCTGGGACATATGAGCCGATAGTCGCACAACCGACAAGGATCTTTTTGGGCTTCGGGTACCGGGTAAAATTTCCCTTCCTCAATTCGCAGCAAAATTCCGGATATGAGGTCGCGAACCGCATCCGTTAACCCTTCGGTCGCCACCACTTCCCGTCGGCGAAACTGATTGCGGTCGCTAATGCCCCAATATGCCCCCGTGATAATTTTCTGATCATTGCGTGTTTGTTCCTGCCAGGCGGAGATATAAATCGGTACTTGCAACTGATCTGGCTGAATTTTCTCAGGATGCTCCACTTGCCCCGTTTTGAAATCCACAATCATATCATAGTTATGATAATGCTCCACGCGATCCAAGCGCATGCGAATCTTCCATGAATCGATAAGGTCCCAAGAGATCTCTTTTTCCACTTCGACGGTTATCGGCGAAGCCCTATCCTGCATGTCCTGCAGCACGTGCGTAAGGTTATCAATTAATCGGTAACGGCTTTGACGATACGCGGCCGGCAACAGTTCTTTGGGTCCCGGTATCTCCGCCATAGCCCGATCCACTGCATCGGCTATGGTCTGGTCCGGATTATGTTCCCAATGATATAAGGCTAAATGAGCCCACTGACCATATAACGACGGCAGTTGTTTCCATGGATCTACGTCCCGAGTAGATAATCGCAGTACCCGATCATAAAAAAAAGATAACGGGCAGGACCCAAATTCTTCCAACTGGGATGCCGATAATTGACGTGGCACCAGATTTCCAATATTCCTACCCAAATTGCCGCTATGCTCATTAAAGGTGGTGTCTTCGCGCCAGTGTCGGTACCATGACGATGAAGTAGCCGCACTTTGGCTCCACGGTAGACGTGGAAGCATATCCCACGGATCTCCCACATCGCATCCAATTCGATATATCCGTTCCGTCGCCCACCAGGAGGCATCTAAGTATGGGTGATCACGCAATAATCGCAAGGAGTCTGCCGCCCTTGGGCCTAATATATCTTCTGCCAATGTCCCTGCCCCCCGGTGCCTGGGCTCTGCGGTTAAGATCAATTCCTTAGCCACCATTCCTGGGAACTCTTTGGCTTCGACAATCCAAACCCCTTGACCGCCGGATAATGGCCATGTGACATGATTGGGCAGATCCCACAGTTCTTTATTTATCAAATCACCACTGGGTTGAGGCAAGACTTCGGCAAAAGCAACAAAACGCTTTTGCGCTATAGTTCCCAATGCCTGGGGCAAATGCATCTGCCTTATCGCCTCGGTAACCAAGTCTAGGGCTTGGATCCACTCCTGGGTAGTTTCCATGCGCTGTCGCCAGTGCGTCATCCATTCTTTAACTGCTGGGTACAGTGATTGGAGTCTCCTCCAAGACCACGGTTGGCTAGGCCCGTTTATGAGTGCATGCCAGGTTTCCTGTAAGAGGGTATGTCTCGAATGCGCATTGGCTACTGGGATGCGGTAACCATGGCATGCCGTTTCAATTCGGTCGTGAGTCGTTGAATCAGAACTCACCACCACAATATCTTTGGGGTCGACTCCGGCGGCAATGCGTTGGGCAATTAAGCGAGCCACCGCTTCTGGGGCATGGTATTCTACGGGTACTTGGATGGACGCCGACTCAAGCGCCTTTGGTAGGATTTCTTCAGCGTTTGATGACATGTGGTATACTTCTACGGGTTGATAACGGGCGATCACCCGCACCAAATGCCATTGCCACGGCATCCATGGTCCAAATCCCCAAAATATTAACGACGTCTCCTGGAAATGGAACACCTCCGCCGAAGACATTGCATACTGATACAATCTAAATGAATCATAAACATTGTGAGCAAATGCTCTGTCGGCTAACCAAGAGATCACGTCCAACAAGAGAGGATTGGCATCGCCTAATATTTCCTGTGAAATGTTTGCGTTACGGCATTCTAATGCATAGCGAATGACGGTAAGATAAAATCCCGGGACCTGGCGAAGAGCAGGGACGCGTAAAGATTGCGGCAATGCCTGCTCAAGCACATGGTCGGCGTCATCAGGCCAGACCAGTTTCGATGGAAAATGCCGAAAAAACCATTCGGACCAGGTCACGACTCTGACGTTAACCAACGGGGTAATAGTTTTAAGCCAATGAACCAAGGCCGTGTTTGGCACCACAATCTCGATTAGAGATAACGGTGTTTCGGCCCGGTGGGACTGCATTCGATCCACCCACGCACTGAGCATTTGCTGCGGGGTGCCTCTGTGCACGGTGACTGTGGGCATTGTCATCTCCCCTGAATAATTTTTCAACTTTGGGGGTAGCAAGCATCCCCGTAGGGACCACGGCTGAATCACTTACGAAATGAGGGCAGAACTATGATCCAATTGATTGCTTGCGATTTAGACGGAACCCTGCTCGATTCCAATACTCAGATTAGACCCTCCTCCCGCGTCATGCTGCGCGACTTATGGAAGAGCGGTGTCATGATAGTTCTGGCTACGGGACGCAGTTGGCGAACCGCATTCAAGATTCAGCAACAATTGGGAATTTCCGGCCCCATCATAGCTCATAATGGAGGCTACGCATTCAATCCTGCAACCGGCGCCGACCTGTACCGTCGCGGCGTCCCGGTCACCATGGCAAAAGACATGCTCGATTGGTCCTCGCAACATGATATCATGCTCCGCTGTTATCTGGGCTATAATCGGCCGGTGATCTTTAACTTCTTTACTCCGTCCCATCTGTCCCGATATTTGCGACCGGAAGATACTTTACTATCCCATGATGGTTCCAATTTGAATATCGATCCTTTGGAAATCTTCCTGTTCGGCACCACGGAAATTGTACCCTTTAGGCGCCACTTTGGCATCGAGGGTCCAGGCTATGAATTGGTTATCTTTGATCATGGCGACCACCAGGAAATCAATATTTGCGCCCCCCAGGTGGACAAAGTAGAAGCCCTAAGCTATATCTGCTCCCATCTCGGCTTTGCCCGCAGCGAAGTGATGGCGATGGGTGACGGCACCAATGATGTAGCAATGCTGGCTTGGGCTGGAACCAGCGTGGCCATGGGCCATGGAGCGCCTGAAAGCCACGTCGAAGCAAATTACGTAACGTCACCAACATCACTCGACCCAGTCGTCGAAGGGCTACGATGGGCAATGTCAGAAAAGCTTCTTGTTCCATACCGCGATCGTGCTTAATAATCCAGCAACGATTCGACCAATGCTCTTGCCTGCGCGGTTCCCAAACTCTCTTTCATCACTGCAATATCAGGCGCTAAGATTCGGTCATGCTCCCAAGGCAGCACTCTTTGGCGTACGAAATCGTAGACTTGTTTTCCCCGCGGCGACAATAGATGGGGACCTAACAAATCTGCAGCCTGAGCACCACAGATCGCTTCAATTGCCAACACCGTTTGAAGGTTTTCTAGAACCTGCAAGGCTTTTCTCCCTGCTGTAGTTCCCATCGAGACATGGTCTTCCTGATTAGCCGAGGTTGGGATAGAATCGACACTGGAAGGATGTGCCAGAACCTTATTTTCCGAGACCAAACTGGCTGCTGTGTACTGGGCAAGCATCAACCCGGAGTTTATCCCTCCCTGTGCCACCAAAAATGCTGGCAGGCCCGACAGCGCAGGGTTCACCATGCGCTCGATCCGGCGCTCACTAATACTGGCCCACTCCGCTAAGATGATGGCTAAATAGTCCAAGACGAGAGCAATGGGTTGGCCATGAAAATTTCCCGCAGAAATTGCCAAATCCAGATCCTCGAACAGGAGCGGATTGTCGGTAGCGCTATTAATCTCACGGGTAACCACTTCAGCCACATGTCTTAGCCCATCGCGACTAGCCCCATGGACCTGGGGCATGCAACGGATAGAGTAGGCATCTTGTACTCGCAGCTCGCCCGGCAAGGTCGTCAGGCGGCTGCCATCCGTCAATCGCCGCAAATTCTCTGCACAGACCGCAATCCCGGGATGGGGGCGGACCCTTGCAACCGCCTCGCTAAATGCCATAGGGATTCCTCTAAGGACTTCCGTGGTCAGGGATCCCAGGATATCTGCCCAATCGGCCAATAGTTCGGCTTGGTATACCGCTAGCGCTCCCATGGCTCCCATGGCCTGGGTGCCATTAATCAATGCCAATCCTTCTTTGGCCTGTAGAACCAAGGGAGCCAGTCCCGCCCGACTGAGTGCTTCTACCGCTGACATTTGGGCACCATCAAACCATGCTTGACCTTCCCCCACCAGTACCAGCGCCAGGTGTGCCAAAGGCGCTAAATCACCGCTGGCGCCTACCGATCCCTGTGACGGAATAATCGGAGTGACCCCCCGATTAAGCATTGCTAGCAATGTTTCCACGACTTCAATGCGAATTCCTGAATATCCCTTCGCTAGAGCGTTGGCCCGCAATAACACCATAGCGCGAGCTATACTCGGGTCAAAAGGTGACCCCACGCCCGCAGCATGGCTTCGCAACAAATTTAATTGCAGCAGTTGCCGTAAGTCATCTGGTATCACCACATCACTAAACCGTCCGAATCCTGTAGTTATCCCATACACGATACGCTCTTCATCAAGGTAACGTTCTACCATACGACGAGAGGCCGCCATACTATGGGCGACCTCTGAGGATAAGATGACGGGTAGATTGTCGACGGCTACTTGATAGACCGTTTTTGGTGTTAAGGTCTGGCCATCTACTGGCCACACCCCTTCAATCGCCATGTTAATCCTCCTTAGTCGTTGCTGTTAGCCACGGGAAGAATTAAAGACACTGCCCGTGATTGCTCTTGCAATTGGGAATCTCTGACCTCTTGAATCTCATCAAGGGTTATGGAGCTTAGTACATCGATATAGCTTAGCAAATCGATTCCCCTAAAAAACATGTTGTTAAAGGCGTAGGCTAAGTCTTCAGGAGATTGGAACAACCCAATCATCTCGCCCATTTCCTTTTTCTTCAGCCGAGCTAAATCGTCGCGATTCAATTCTTCCACCAAAAGCCGTTCCACCAGCCAGGATTCCAAGCGGTGGGGATCCAAAGTCTCGCCTCCGAGAGCACTGACCCCAAACGTTGTGCCTCCACTGTACCGTGCATGAAATCGCTCATTAATTAGTCCCGCTTGATAGAGATCTGCAAATAGCGGGCTACCTTTGCCCAATAGCATTTGCCACATTAATCCCATGGCAATTTCTCTCCGCAATAACGCATCCCCAGAACCTGCAACTTGCGTATCTTTATATCCCATCATAAACAACGGCGCCGATACCGGCATTTTTTGCTCTACGCGTGGAATACGCACAGTTGGAGGTCGGGTAATAGGGGGCTGCATGGCAAATTTCTTTCGTGCCTGGTTGCGTTCCACCTGTCGCCAAATATCTTCCGGATCGACATCCCCCACGATAAATACCACCATATTGCTAGGATGATAAAAGGTCTGGTAGCACTGGTACAACAATTCCGGGGTAATAGTGCGAATCGACTCGACCGAACCCGCGATATCCAACCGTACCGGATGGTGTTGATATAATGCCCCCATCAGATTGGAATGCAGACGGTCTTGAGGCATATCGAGATACATCCGAATTTCTTGCTCAATAATGCCCTTTTCTTTGTTTACGTTAGCCTCCGTAAAGTATGGACGTTGTACAAAATCCAAAAGAATTTCTAAATTCTCGGCCACCTTACTAGTGGAAGAAAACAAGAACGTCGTCGACGTGTAGTCGGTATATGCATTAGAGGATGCTCCCAACGCGGCAAAATCGTTGAAAACATCTCCCCCTCCTTCTTTTTCAAACATCTTGTGTTCCAAGAAGTGAGCAATTCCGTCGGGCACCGTCACCGGTTCTTCAGTGCCAGGTATGACAAACGTGTTATCAATGGAACCGTAATGGGTGGCAAAGGTGGCAAACACTTTCTTAAAACCAGGCCGCCGCGCCACCGCCACCGTCAGTCCGGAGGACAATCGGGCAAGATATATGGCTTCCCCAATTACCTCATTGGTCATTTCATTCACCCTGTGCTTCATCTCCCCCGGTCGCCGCTTGGTCCGTCGTCAAAAAGTAAATGGTGTCCAACGTGATATCCTCGGCCACCCGTTGAATTTCCGGCACGGTGACAGATTCTAGTGCTTGAATTAATGCTTCCCCTGAGAGCCCACCGCCTAAAACCAGTTTCTCCATTTGTCTCCCAATTAATTGCGTGGGAACGTCCTCTTCGGAGAGAATATCATTGCGGAAGGCTTGCTCTGTAAAGTGCATCTCCTGCTGGTCAATATCTCCCTGACGCATGGCCTCCAATTGTTCACCAATTATCCGTTTGACGGCTGGATAATCCTCAAATTCTATGCCGGCCCCAATAATCATTAGAGCTAGCGCTGCATCCAGCCGAGCATAAGCATAATATGCCAGACTCTCTTTTTCCCTCACGTTGACAAACAACTTGGAATGGGCAAAGCCACCCAAAATTCCCGCGTACATCATTAATGCTGGATAGTCTGCACTGGCATACGTCCGGCGAGTAAAATATCCTATATTAATTTTTCCTTGTTGCACCGGTTGTTTTTCGATGACTTCATACTCACGATTCAGTGGCGTATAGGGCTGAATTTTTACCAATTCCGAGCGATGCCCGTTCCAATGAGTACTAACATAGGTGGCTATGACATCAGGATCCAGATCGCCTACTGCCATCAGCACAAATGGACTACTCTTGCGTACGGTTTGGTAATATGCATAAAGCGATTCTGGAGTCACTTTGACCAAATCTTCTACCCGACCTAGTTTCCTCAGGCCAAAGGGACGCCCCTGTGCCATGGTCTCAATCAGGCGATGCAGGGCGTATTGTCCTTTATCATTAATCAGTGCATGGATTTGCCTCGTCAATAACTCTTTTTCCTGGGTTACGTATTCATTTTCGAATACGCCACCGGAGTTCACTTGGGGTCGATTAAGCACTTCGTCTAAGAATTCCAAGCTCGCGCTTAGTGTGTCTGGTTTACCAGGGAGATACTGGCCATGAATGACCTCTAGGGAGACGGAGATAAGCTGTTTATCCCCAATTTTGCCCACATCAGCCCGAAAGGTGGCTCCATAGAGAGATTCTAACTGTTGCTGAATTGCCGTAAAATTTGGCCAGGAAACCGTGCCTCGCTTTAAAATATGGGGCAACAACGCACCCAACGATACCGTCGCTGGATCCATATCATTAACCCAAAACGCCTGCAGGGTTATGGTTTTAAATCGATGGGTAGGATAGACATACCATCCCAGTCCATTATGAAAGTGACCCACAAAACCGGCCTCGGTTTCGATTGGGTGCTGCACATCATCCACTCCTTTGATTAGCTTGCCTTAATCAGATCATAACCCCAAAACGGCTACACTACTCCCGGTCCGCTTTGGGGTTAATTTAGGAAATGGCCGCTGCCTCGCCTTTAACAATATTCAGCAGTTCTTCGGACAACAACGTTTCTTTTTCCATCAAAGTCACGGCTAATCGGTTAAGCGTGGCCCGATGCGTACTTAATAACTCTTTAGCCCGTTGATATTGCTCTGCCACAATTTGCCGCACTTCGCGATCGATGGCGGAGGCCACCTCTTCTCCATAGTCCCGCTCTCTAGTAATATCTCGGCCCAAAAATACTTGATCCTGTTTTTGGCCATAGGTCATTGGACCTAGTTCATCAGACATCCCGTATTCAGTGATCATCTGCCGCACCAACGCTGTGGACTTTTCCAAGTCGTTTTGCGCCCCAGTGGAAATTTCGCCAAAAACTAAGTCCTCGGCGGCCCGGCCACCCAATGCCATGGCCACTTGATCCAATATTTGCGATTTTGTGACCAAGTAACGATCTTCCACTGGCAATGGCAACGTGTATCCCATTGCCATCCCCCGAGGTATAATGGTCACCTTATGGACCGGATCCCCATGGGGGACCAGCATGCCCACCAGTGTATGCCCAGACTCGTGGAACGCAACCGCCTTTTTTTCTTTTTCACTAATGACGCGAGTTTTTTTCTGCGGTCCTGCCATTACCCGTTCAGCAGCTTCTTCAAAATGCCAAAAATGAATCTTTCTCTCGCGATTTCTGGCCGCCAGCAACGCCGCCTCATTGCAGAGGTTGGCCAGGTCCGCTCCCGTATACCCTGGCGTTCTCTTGGCCACCGTACTCAAATCGACATCCTCAGCCAGTGGCTTACCCCGGGTATGCACCTTTAGTATGGCCTCGCGTCCCTTCACGTCAGGACGATGCACAATAATTTGCCGATCAAACCGACCTGGGCGCAACAAAGCCGGATCTAATACGTCGGGTCGGTTGGTGGCCGCAATAACAATAATGCCCTCGTTAATGCCAAACCCGTCCATTTCCACTAACAACTGGTTTAACGTTTGCTCCCGCTCATCGTGGCCGCCGCCATATCCTGCCCCACGCATTCTGCCCACGGCATCAATTTCATCGATAAAAACGATGCAAGGAGCATTTTTCTTGGCCTGGTCAAACAGGTCACGAACTCGAGAAGCTCCCACCCCAACAACCATTTCCACAAAATCAGAGCCACTATCGGAGAAGAAGGGTACGCCAGCCTCC
>PXYW01000061.1:0-13945 GCA_003023695.1 Sulfobacillus benefaciens
AAATCCACTCCCGGTAGGCAGCAATGGCAGCGTCTCGCGATGCCACGACGAATCGGGCTTGCGTCCCCGGTTTGTGGGAAAAAGGGTTGCCCCATTTCGAGGGTCGTCCGATATACACGTCATAGGGCGCCTTTTTGCAATGGACAACGCGTGTAGAACTCATTGGTGATCCGCTCCTTTGAGGCAGGGTATGGGGAACACCAAGGCCCGCACCGCCCCGCTCAGGGGGCGGTAGACGGAGAAGTTACGGCAGGTCTACGGGTCGCGAGACTCGCCCGAGTGGAGATGGGCGGGCTGCGTGCGCAAACGCTGCACCCATAACGTCCAGTCAGGTGGATAGCAGGGCGGAACCTCAGAAGGAGAACAGTGAGTAGACATGAACGGATGACCTCCTTGTACCATCGAGAATGGCCAACAAAAAGCCGCACCCGGCAGGGGGTGCGGCAAAAAAAGAGTGGAGGTCCGAAAGAACCTACCAGTGCGCCGGATGGCCAAGCAGCACGCCGATAATGAGGGTCAGAGCCGCCAGAATGATCGTCAGCCACGTACTCACGCGAAATTCGAGGCGGTGTTCGAGCGTGTCGAGGCGCTGATCAATACCTGCAAACCGTTGATTGATGGCCACGAAGCGGTCGGTGACACGGCGTTCCAGCGCAGCAAAGCGGTCATCCATGCGCAGACGTTCATCGTTAAATCGCTGGTTTATATTGTCGTTGAGTTGCTGAATCTGGTTGCTGATCAGCACCGGTTATGCGATCAGATATAAGTCTCTAAGTCGATTCGGGAGTAAATGTAAGCCTTTTTGATCAATGGGACTTGAAATAGTCCAACAAAAAGCCGTATTCCGAAGAATACGGCCATCTCAACGCACAAGATTTAGTATGATTCTGCCGTCTTAGGTTCCCACTCTTCGTCATCAGCCGATTCCGGTTCCATGCTCACTTCACCATGAATCGCCATATCGCCTTCCTCTAGTCGCGGTTGCGATTCTCTCAGGGGTACGATCAGGGAGATGGCTTTGAGGATTCCCCATGTCATCAGGCCGTCGTAAATCACGATTACGACCAATGCTTCGAATTGGACTAACAGTTGATGCGGATTGCCATATAGAAGACCGGTTACCGCGGAACCGGGGCCCTTGACACCGAGATATTCCAACATGGTGGGATCGGCAAAGACTCCGGTCAACAGTCCACCAACCGCTCCAGCGACAAAGTGCGTGTGGAACACGCCTAACGTGTCGTCCACTTTGCGAAACAGTTTGGTGGCACCCAAGCGATTCATCGAGAGCCAGGGGATGACGCCTGCGGCTACTCCAATGGCAATGGCGCCATAGCCGTTAACATATCCTGCGGCTGGGGTAATGGCCACCAATCCACAGACCATGCCATTAATGGCCCCCACCATCGAAGGTTTTTTGATGAAAGACATATCCATAATCAGCCAGCTGACCAGGGCTACCGCAGTGGCGATATTGGTATTCAGCACGGCAGCTGCTGCATCGGCATTGGCAAAATAGGGGTCTCCGCCGTTGAACCCATTCCATCCCAACCATAAGATGCCTGCCCCCGCTAATGCTAGCAGGAGGTTGTTGGGATTAAAATCCTTGCGGTCCTTGGCAATGCGAGGTCCGACAACAGCTGCGGCAACAAATCCTGAAATCCCAGCAGCTACGTGGATCACATAACCTCCCGAAAAATCGACGGCACCTAATTGTGCCAACCATCCTCCACCCCATAGCATGAAAGCATTCACGCTATAGACTAATGTCGACCAGACTGGCACAAATATCATCCAAGCTTTGAAGTTCATTCGTCCCAAGACACCGCCGGCTAAAATGGCTGGCGTGATGGCGGCAAACACAAATTGAAAGTAGATAAGGGAGGATTCGGGAAACTTAAATGCGGGCATTGCACCTTGCAGCAAAGGCACGGAGGCCTGGCCTTGTTGGTAAAGTTGCGATAGCACCGGGTGGGGTATTCCGACAATCGCCCCCAAGATCCCAGGCCCTAAGTGTAGCGGGCTCCCAAAACCCATGCTAAACCCAAACAATACCCAGGAAACAATTACGATAGCAAATGCATAGACAACCATCATGGCCGAATTAATCGCCCATTTCTTTTTCACGATTCCACCATAGAGGATGGCCAACCCGGGGACTGACTGCAAGCCAACAAATGTGGCCGCTGTCAATTGCCAAGAGTTATCGCCCGGATTTAGGTATCGAGGGTCTGGGATATACATCGGGGCTCTCCTTTCAATCACTTTGTTTTGAAAATTTATGCGTTATTTATGCATGAATTTTCGTTGTTAGTGATCTTACGAAATTTTGTAAGGAAAATCAAGAGACCTGACACGAACTCTGATAATTTTATTTAAAATGTTAGGAATCTAATAACAATCTCACAAATATTTGACTTCGGACGTGATTGCCCAAAATTTTGCGTTAATTTATTGCCAACAACCATAGCAAATCTTCTTCCGTTGCGTCCTGATTGCGGCTGATAAATTTGACGCACATGTCTCAAGTTCGGGATAACTATCGGAACGGGTCATAACCCTAAGGGATTCCTACGAAATGCCTCGGATATCATGTGCTAGCCCAGGGTGTCGAGGCTCATATCCTGTTGTGTTCCTTTAGCGTCTTTGACCGGACCTAGGCAGTGATGGTAGGGTAACGGGAGTAGAGTCTTAACACTGTGGCAATGCTTCTTGGAAAGGGTGATGGAATGCAATACCGAATGTTGGCGGCAAAAATTCATCGAGCGCGGGTC
Organism: Sulfobacillus benefaciens; assembly: GCA_003023695.1. Lineage (GTDB taxonomy): Bacteria > Bacillota > Sulfobacillia > Sulfobacillales > Sulfobacillaceae > Sulfobacillus_C > Sulfobacillus_C benefaciens_A. Next base: position 2,775 of record PXYW01000061.1, read on the forward strand.
ACGGAAGCTAATTTGAACTACATCGGATCGATCACTATTGATCAAGCGTTACTAGAGGCGACGGGGCTATTGCCCTATGAGATGGTGCAAATAACAAACCTGTCCAATGGGGCCATGTGGCAGACATACATCATTGCTGGAGCTGCGAATCAGGGTGATATCTGTCTTAACGGACCACCAGCCAGGCTATTTCAACCGGATGATTTGGTTGTCATTTTAGGGTACCGTGTGATAGATCAGCGGGAATTGGAGTCGTATCGACCCGTGGTGGTATTTGTGGATGACGACAACCATATTACCAAAATTGTTCGCGAAGAAACTCCGTTCACTGTTGTTGGTACTTCGCGATAGCGTTTTTTGCCTTAGCCAGTGCTTTAATCACTGATGGGCGGGTATCGGTTGCCAGGATATTTAAGATGGAGCTTGCGTCACTACCGTGCTTGGCTCCTGCTTGAGCCGTGAATACCATGGCCACGTTCCAGCGTGAGGTTTCATCCGGCAATTCTACCCAAGCTCTCAATCGTGGAAGGACAAGGTCTGGATGTGACTTGATAAGTCCGTCGCCCAATACATAGGGGCCTAAATTTTTCTTGACATAAGGGTCGCGATCTGCAAGCAACGGCTGAAGCACGTCCAATAAATACGCAACGTGTGCTGAAGGCAGTTTGTTAGAGCCGACCTTTATGGCCATAATGGCACCGCGGCGGAGATTGGCTGAAGGGTCTGCAAGCCAACGGATCAAGGTAGCATGGAAGTCATCGTAATGATCGGATAAAATATGCCCAGCCGCACTAGCTGCCCATTCTCGCACTTCCCAATGCGAAGAGTCGACTAAGATCTCCAACATTTGGTGGACGGCTTGCGGATCGATGGTGTAAGTGGCTGGCAACAGCATGACGCCAATCTCTTCTCCGATATGATTTCGTGAATGGCACAGATCGCAGGCAATAGCAAAAAGGGATTGCGCCTGATCGCTGTATTTGTGATGCAATAATTTGATAGCCCGGTCTTTCATTGCGGCCGGAATCGTGCCGGCGTGTTCCGTACGATAGGGCGATAAAAAATTTAACATGGCAGAGCTAGTGTCCTGACGGATGAATTCTTGATCCCATAAAGTACGCAATGTCATTGAGTTTTTCCTCCTAGGTCCGGGTCCCATGAGGTCTTAGGGTTGAAATCCCAAGAAAGGTGGTTTATGGTCCCTGCGACAGCTCATATTTCACCGCGCCTACCAGAGCTGGCATGCATGCGACAAGAACATTTCAGGCATGGGCCGATCACAAAATGTGTCACCGCACTAAATAATCTTTTTACCGTATGATAAAGTTTACGCGGAGCGGAAGTCTTTGTCGAGCTAAAGGGGTCGTCGTAGGTGAAGATGTTTAAGAGACAGGTGCTTATTTTTTCGATTGCCGCGATATTGAGCGGTGTTGGAATAGTAGGTTACCTGGATAAGAGCCATCATCCGTTGGCTCACCCATTTCTCATCTACTATGGATGGATTCCTAAAAATCATGAACGTCTGGTTCGGCTACAAGACAAAATGTCCGGGTATCCCATAATCGTGTTAGGCAGCGGGGATGAATGGCAGTCTTCAGGGGATTTGGCACCTACCCGTTGGCTTATATCCTCAATGTCGCATACCGTATTTTATGGATATGTTGACATTGGGGTGACGGGAAGTCAGCCAGACCATCAATTGGATTACATCCAACGTTCATTGGTCGCGTGGCATAATATCGGCGCGCTTGGCGTTTTGTTAGATTGCGCGGGACCTGATTACGGCGTGTCGCGTGCGAGGTTGCGTGAAGTTGTGGCATTGGCCCATCATGATCATTTACAAGTTTTGGTTAATAGTTGGAACCCTAGCGCGGTATTGGGAGTTGGATTAAGGCCGGGTGATGGTTGGTTGGCTGAGAACTGGGTCATCGCTGACGGGAAACCGGTCAATGCTGTTGCGGAGGGAGAAAATGTATCGGCCGTGCCTGAGCTAAGACGGCACCATATTACTATTTGGATGACTGCTACCGATAGCACTGTTCCGTCCGCTGCTTGGGTAACAAGATGGGCACAGAAAACCGTGTCCAGTTTAGACGGGAGCTATTTGGCTGTCTCGGGGCCTCAATATTCTAGCCGATCCAACAACGTAATTCCGGCTCATTGGTTGATTAAGGCCTTATCGCAAGGGCGCGATGGTCTTTGAGGCGGTACAGTTATTGGTTGCGCTTAGGGGTATAGTGGACAAAACGGGGATCAACGCGGATGAACATCAGGTTTAAGGTGCCCATGATGAGGTTTAACGCTAAGTCGTGGGGTTCCGCAAAGCCAAGAGTGAAAAAGAACAGCGCATTCAACACCAATAGCACGCTTGCTCCTACGGCGCGAAACCTGGGAGTAAGAAGGGCCAGTCCAAAGACCACTTCAATGGTTCCCAAGGTGAGTCCAAATGCCACGAGATGTGGGAATACCCAAGCGCGGATGAACGGAGCCAAAGGGGTGGTTGGTAAAGCTTTGGTTACCCGAGGAACCAACCACACTGTGGGACTGGTGAGCCATTTATGAATCCCACGCCACACGAAGTATGCGCCATCAATAAATCGTAGTAGTTGCAACCAAATTTTCAATAGGCTCACGAGCCTTTCATGGTGTGCTTGCTATTATCATAAATCATTTTGATGATGGTGGACAAACTATCCTCTAATAAGGGGATACTCTCAGCGGTCTTTGCTTAATTTTCCTTGAGGAATTCTCGCAGCGGCGGCAAAAAATCTTGAAATCGAAGGTAGAGATGTTGCAACTGAAGCACCTTGTTGAAAAGTTGCTCTTGATAAGGCGAGCAGTGATCATAAGGAACCGTAAATGAAACACTTTGCAGGAGATAATCCGTGTTGTCATTATCAAAAGGAGTGGGCTGGGAAGCAAAATTCAACAACACAATGGGGGATGGATGATCCCCTGCGGTAACCGTTATAGTAATTCCCTGGCCCTTACCGTAAATGCTAAATGCACCTAAACTATTGGATGGCGTCATCATTTTCCAGCCTCCTTTCAAATGCGTAGTGGGCCCCGCTGCCATGTTGCGGATGACTTAAGAGAACTAAATTACTAGAAATGTGAGAGATGTAATCTTAAAAATGAATGAAGTTTATCGATGTCTCAATGATATGTTAGTTTTCTCTGCGTGTCAATGAGATTATTGTGATGTTATTGTTGAAATTTTATCAGAAACAGCGATGATGTTAAAAAACCTCACATTTACCCAAAAGAGGTTGTCATGTTTTGGGGATTGCTACAGCGCTTTAGTTAACAAATAATTGAAAACAAATAACACAAAAGGTCTAAAGTGGAAAATATGACACCATTTGGGGTGAATGGCATAGTGTGAAGGAGTATCACCATCATCTCAAAGGGGAAGTGAAACTTTACTATGGCCTTATTTGACGACACGTTTCCCCCGTATGTCGCTTTTGGAAGTAGGAACTTAGCGGTGGGTAGCACTGGCACCGATGTCGCTGTGGTTCAGGCGGTCTACAATTTGATGTTGGAAACAATGAATCCTCCTCAAGGACCAATGGGGAAACCGATTGCTGTTACCGGCGTATTCGACGGGGCGACCCTAGTTGCTGTGAAGAATATTCAGTCCTATTTTGGCTTATCAGTAGACGGGATCGTCGGTCCTGCAACATTTTTCGTCTTCGGACAGGGAGTAGGTCCCTTTACCACTTACGGGGGTCCGGTCTTTGGCAGCCGGCAATTAACGGTGGGGAATTCAGGAGGGGACGTCATTATTTTACAGAACAGACTAAACTGTTTTGCATACTCGGCTTTGACGGGAGGGCCAACAGGTACATTTAACAGCGGGACCGCGCAAGCGGTGTTAGCCTTTAAGCGCGATGCGGAAAGCAACGGAGATACCGGGTTTCCTCCCAATGATATAGCAGGATTTGGGTTTTATAATGCCAGCTGGCTTTACACTTTTGCCGGTGGCAGATCCATTGAATCGGGTAGAAATGGGTTTGATGTGGTTTTTGTTCAAGCATTGCTGCTAGACTTGGGATATTACTCGGGAAATATCACCGGGTATTATGATGCCAAAACCGTATCGGCGGTTAAAAAATTTCAAACCGCGATGGGTATTGCTTCCGACGGCATTGTTGGTCCTGCGACATTTTATCAGATGGGTCTTAATAACAATGTCCCCGCTCCAGTTCCTTTGGGGGTCTCATGGCCGCCTAGCATCGTGCCCAAGGTTACGGCGTGCACGGTCCCTTTGGTTACGCAGACTGCCGACTTGCATCCTTACGGTGTGGCTTCTTTGGTAATAAATCAACGAGAGGGATTTGAGAGCTTGGATGTGGTTGGTAATTTTCTTCCAGATCCCAGTACGTTTGGGGCGGGATTTACCCAATATACCTTTACTTTGACAGATCCACGCACGGGTCAGGTGGTCGCCACAGCGCCCATGATTCAAACACCGACTTCGGTTTCCCCAGAAGATTGGGCTGGGACCTTTTCTCCGGGAGTAAAGACCATAGTGCAAGGAATTGTTACCATATATCCCTCCGGATCTCGCGGATTGGGGCCATCCGTTTTGAGCGGAAATTTGCAGCAATGTGTTTAGGACAGTTGCCCAACGCTGCGTGTGGGCTTTAAATGTCTCTGATGCTGGGGCACGGACTTATGAATTAACAATGGTAATGGATCGGTCCGTGCCCTGGGCAACATACTGGACGAAATTCCATCCAAAGACTGTGGCGATGTGATAACCTCCTATTTAGAAAGATCCAAGCGATAAGAGGAGAGGATTTTAGGTGGCAAAAGAGAGCATAGGCGCCATCGTAGAATACCGCGTGTGTGAAGGGCAAAACGGTGCTTTCGAAAATGTTATTAATCGTAAATGGCAATATCAAAAGAATGCTGGCTATATTGATTCTGGCCCATCATTGCTTTCCGTGAACCAACGCCCGCAAATATATATCGAAGTTTTTACCTGGCTTGGTACGGATGCGATTGATCGAGCTCACCATGATAATCAAATGACGATTCTTTGGGACGAGCTCGATGCCTGCACCGAAGGCGGACGGTGGGAAGGCATCACCATTACCAACGGGCAATGGATCTACAGCCAGTCATAGCATCCGAAGGTCTGCAGCAAGCTCCGGTGGAGTGAGCATTGCCAACTGTCAAGATTGCCCATTCTCTCCGGGTTTTTTCGAGGATGGGAAAGCGAAGGACGGTATTTAGCATGGGATCCAAATGGGTACTAGGTGTCGACATTGGTTCGACGCATATTAAAGTGTTAGGGATCGATCGAACAGGAAAAATTGTGTATCGAGACCAACGGGCTCCGCGCCAAATTACCACCGATGACGGAGGATTCGAGCAAGATCCGAAAGAGATTTTACAGATCGTTCTGCAATTGATTGCAGAATGCAATCAAGAGGCGGTGGTGGAGGCGATAGCCTTTAGTGCCGCGATGCATACATGCCTTGTTATTGATGAAGCAGGAAATCCTTTGACCAACGTTTGGATGTGGATGGACCAACGTGCGGCAGATTATGCTGCAGAACTGCGCAATCGGGGGCTGGACCGTTTATGGTATGCCACTACAGGGTGTCCAGTTCATCCCATGTCTCCAGCGGTGAAATGGTTGAAACTTCGAGAACTATATCCCAATGGACGGCCGGTGTCTCTAAAAGATTGGCTATTTCTGCGACTAACCGGCAAATTGATTACCGATTACTCGACAGCTGCCGCGAGTGGCATGATGAATTTGCGCGGTCATTGGGATCTAGACATTTTACGGTGGCTACGTTTGTCATCGCAATCACTACCGCCATTGCAGGATATGACTTTTTCCTTGGGGCAATTTGTCGTGGGAGGCAGTGATGGAGCTATGGCGCATTATGGGCTGGGAATTGCTGCTGACACATTACATGCGGCACTGACCTGGGGTACGTCCGCAGCCGTACGTGTGACCCAGTCCGACCCTATACCCGATCACTTTATTGACACCGGCAGCTTTGCGTATTTTATGGGACATGCAAGGGGATATCTTGTTGGTCAAGCGCTGTCTAATGCGGGAAACGTATTGTCTTGGACCGCCAAGCTGTTCGGGTTAGCTCCTTCTGAGGTCATTCGAATAGGGATTGAGGTGGCAAATACCGAGGATAGCTTGCCTCATTTTGTCCCGTATTTATATGGTGAACGATCGCCCGTGTGGAATGCGGCGATGACCGGTGGCTTTGTTGCTGTCCGGTCCCATCATGACAAAGTGCATTTGGTGGCCGCCGTTGTCGTTTCTCTGTTGGCCCTACTCAAAGGTGCAGTGGACCGTTTGGAAACCGCCGTCGGATCCGTAAACAATATTACGGTAGGAGCCAATCTTGGTCGGGATACGTTATGGGGCCAGGTTGTTTCCACAGTGTTAAATCGCCCGTTAGAGCAATCGGCGTCGGAAGATGCCTCGGTGTTTGGAGCGGCCCTTTTGGCAAGTCAGGTCGTTGCATGGGACATTTCCCGCCAAATCATCGCACCTCAGATTCTTGAGCCAGACGTGTCGTGGCTTCGGGTGCAATTTCGAGTGGCACAAGAGACCGAGTGGCTTAATTCTGAAATTTTTTCTCCCATGTCTTAATCTCCATGGTTGTATGAGTGTCCCATCTCCCTATGGTGTCATATGTTGGTAAGAGTACACTTACGGGGGTGACGAGTCCATGAAATCTCGAAGGCGATCGCATGTCAGAACCGCTGTTCGCCCCTTTTATTTATATCGGCGGGAGGATGTCAGCGGTGTCAGCGGTACCGGCATTGTGGCCGTGGGAGTAATTCTTCCCTCGGGACACGCGGTCATGGAATGGTGTTCCCGTTGGCCCACAGTAACTATTTTTCAATCGATCGAACAGGTGGAACGGATTCATGGACATGGTGGACGAACCAGCATTGGGTGGGGCGTTCCGCCACGAACAATAGCCAATCTTCCCCAAACTGGACTTCCGCGTTGGTGGTGTGAGCATAAGGAAATGGTGCGATGGATCCGCTTGGAGAAAATGGCAACGGAGATGCTGAAAGTGCCAGGAGCCACCTTTCGTCCTTGGTGGTTGCCTGCTCCTAAAGACGACAAACCGAACTTGGCACCATCTGTAGACTTAACCGAATACCTAGTACCCTTTCGCACTTGGATCAAAGAGAAACTCGCAGCGGCCCACGGTCGTCCTAAAGCCTAGGAACACCGCCAGCGAGATTAGCTAGCGAGAGAAAATGTTCTGTACCAACCTGTTACGGTAGTTTCCTTCTCCAACACATGAATTTGCTCGTCACGTCATAAGTATGGGCTAGGACGAGGCACAAGCTTCGAGGGAGGGAAACCCGTTGGATTGGAAAGTGCTACTATCAACTTTTGGTCTTATATTTTTTGCAGAACTTGGAGACAAGACACAACTAACAACGATGATGCTTGCTGCACAAAGCGATAGTGCCACATCGGTTTTTGTTGGTGCTGCAGTGGCACTGGCTCTTTCAGCTCTTTTGGGAGTGGTCTTTGGCGAGGCGATCACCAAAATGGTGCCAACTCAATATATTCATTTAGGGGCCGGTATTGCATTTGTCGGATTGGGCATTCTACTAATCGTCGGCAAATTGTAACGGAAGTAACATCTTGCCTTTTGATTTTTTACCCAAAAAATGAATACATAGGAACCCTTAGGACAAGATCTTTCAGGTTGATGCAGACATGCAGTCATGGTATGATAATTTCTGTTGTGCGCCCGTGGTGAAGTGGATATCACGCAGGCCTCCGGAGCCTGAAGCAGGGGTTCGAGTCCCTTCGGGCGCACCAAAGTTTGAAACCCGCAGAGCGCAAAGCTTTGCGGGATTTTTATTGCCGCCGAATCTTCGGCCATCCCCCGTTTCATCCCCATAAACCAGCAATTCTAGCAACATATAGCTACTGGTGTAACGGCGAGACCTTCGTGCTCGAGGAGGACGATTGCAATGAACATGGATCTATTGTGCATACGCTGTGACGTGATCTCACCAACCATAAGCGAACTGCTTCGGCTTATTACCATCAATCCCTCCCCATGACTATTACTCCTTATACTGCTGTCCGCTGTGACAGTACCGCCGTACATTGATCAAAATGGCACCGTTTACGGCAGACCCCTCAATTGATAGTGGTGCCTGAGTCTTATGCGCTCGATGTGCTTAAGACGACAGGTTGTCCCTGGGGTGGACGCCCCGTGCTTTAGCGCTGGGGAGGATGTCCACTCCTCCTCTTTTATTGAGGAGTGTAGGCCACTGGCCTACAAGATGTAAGCTACTGAAAGAGATAATAAATCCAGGGGTAGAAGAGCGATATAAATAAATCCAGGAATAGGAAGGAATGCACTGGCTAAAAAGGGAGCCAGGGAGGGGAGACCAGCCTTCTGCTCCCCGCTGTTTTGTTCCCGCGCTGTTATCCGAATCTTCTGTCGGCGACGGTACCTAGAGCGCCAGTGACGTGGTTACCAACAGCGCAGGGCAGGCGACGCATCACCAGACACAGTGATAGCATCTGTGGCCGTATCCTCGGCCCCCGCTATTGTGCCAACGGTGGCGGTGGCGGTGTAGAGACTGATGGCGGAATATTCACACCACAGAGTTACATGGTGGTAACATCTCGGTATCACGACACCACGACATGTTCGTCTGCATTTCTGCAGTCGTAGTCATCTGTGCGGTGGTGGGCTCGACGAAGGCTACTGGTAAATTGTTGCCCATAGCCCCGCCGTTGTTAGCCACAATAAGCACTTCAGAAGTGCCTGACTCTATAGTGAGGGTAGCCGCCGAGGTCTGGCTCGTGTTCACCGCGGCCGAAACGTCATGCCATATGATACCAAAGCCACTGCGCCTTTTGGCGGTATTTCAGCGATGGACAGGCCATAGCGCTCTTTCCGTCATTGTGGCGTGTGATTTATCTAAACGGGGGAATTGCATTTCAATTTCTTTGGGGGATAAGGACAATCATGATAACGTGATGTTGTGAGGTGAGCGGGCATGGAAGATAACGAATTTCAAGAGAATATATCAACAGCGGAACTAGTCGCTTCGTTATCTCGAGCGCTGGATTTGACTGAGGGAGAACCAATGGGACATGCTATTCGGGCGTGCTGGATTGGAATGTCGGTGGGCCAGGCGTTGGGGTTGCCGCAGAAGGAACGGGGCGAGCTCTATTACGCCTTACTGCTTAAGGATGCGGGTTGTACAGCAAATGCACAGCAAGTAAGCAACTGGTTTGGTACGGATGATCGAACGGCGAAATACGCCTTAAAAACAGTGAATTGGTCAAACTTATGGCAGGCTACACGGTATGCGGTAGGCCAGGCTCGTCCCGGAGCTCCTTGGCGTCAAAGAATGCAGCAAATTGTCAGTATCGGAAAACGAGGACCCAAAGCGGCACGGGAATTAGTGGCGATGCGGTGTACGCGAGGCGCCGATATCGTACGTCAATTGGGCTGGGTTGATGTGGCTCCCCAAGCGGTTTTAAATTTAGACGAGCACTGGGATGGATCTGGCCAGCCGAAAGGTTTGCGAGGCCATGCGATCCCCATCTTGGGACGTATTTTAGGGTTGGCCCAAACGGTAGAGATTTTTTGGAATCGCAGTGGCCCATCTGCGGCCATAGAGGTAGTGTGTAACAGGAGGGGCACGTGGTTTGATCCTGAATTGGTAGACATTTTTTTATCTTTGGCTGACGGCCCTGGGTTTTGGGAACAATTGAGCCAAGTGGAAAGCCCACAAGCGATTGCGCAAATTGATCCCTCGCCTACAACCATTTCATTGGACTCTATGGAACAGCTCCTGCACATTGCGCGCGTCTTTGGAGAAGTCGTCGATGCCAAAACCTCATGGACCGCCATGCATTCAGTTCGAACCGCCCTGTATGCGAGCAATTTAGCAAAAATTTTGGGTTGGGATGAACGTAGTCAGCAAGAAACCTTATTGGCTGGATTTTTTCATGATTTAGGCAAACTGGGTGTTAGCAACCTAATTCTGGATAAGCCTGGGCCTTTGGATGCTGAAGAACGTCAGGCAATCGAACGACATCCCGAACTTACCTATCATATTCTTGAACCTCTTAAACCCCTCCGAGAAATCGCACGGATCGCAGCATCTCATCATGAACGCCTTGATGGTACTGGGTACCACCACCACTGGTCCGGGAATCAAATACCAGCTGGTGGCCGGGTGGTGGCGGTTGCCGACGTGTATGATGCATTGGCACATGCCCGTCCTTATCGGCGGCAACTGAACACCGATGAAGTACTGGAGATTATGGGACAGGAAAAGGGCGCCAAGCTTTGGAACGACGCAATGGAGGCGTTGCTATGGGGTCTAAGGGAGACCCCAGATCTATTTCAACTGTCGGATCCGATTGATTGATGGGAGTCTTTTGCTCTCGCATGATACTTTTTCGGATTTGAGAGTTAGTAGTTGGTCTTTCGTATTGTGTTGGCCTGATTGCTTAATCGTTCCGAGACGTAGAAACCGTGAGAATCCGCAGATGCCACAGCAAAATCCGCTTATGGCAAACATCCCCGATTGTCCGGTACTCACCAATTTTTCGAACCCAGTCATTGTTCTCTAGGAGTCCATCAACTGGTAGAAACATTTGGAATCGGGAAACGGAATTGTCATCAAGTTTGTATAACGGTACACTTAATGCAAGGTCGGAACTGAGGTGGCATATTGAGTATGGAAGTTGCAAGCCAGTCCAGTCGGGAACCATTGCGTGTCGGCGGACTGGTCGCATTAGTATGGGCGCATTTCCTTAATGATGGGTTGGCAAACTATCTTCCGGGGATTTTGCCATTTTTGGGCATTGCTCTGCATTTACCGTTGGCTCCCATTGCAGGGCTTATGTCTGTATTGTTGTTTGGCCAGATGTTGCAGCCAGTTTCCGGAATTTTGGCCGACCGAATCGGTGGACGAGGATTTGCCTTGTGGGGTCCAATACTCACGACGGTAGGTGTTGTGGGCGTAGCGGTTACCCGCACTTATTGGATGTTGGCGATTTTATTTTTAATTACGGGAATAGGCAATACCATATTTCACCCTCAGGCATTGTCTATCACCCGGTCTATTGCTCAAAAGCGACAGGGTGTAACGATGTCGGTGTTCTTGATTGGAGG
>PXYW01000061.1:14020-14663 GCA_003023695.1 Sulfobacillus benefaciens
GTGCCCAAATTACCCCGTCAAGTACGACATGGCAATCCTATAAAGTGGCGCAAGCATTTGAAACCAGGACTCACGTTGATTGCTTTTTCCGGGCTGAGGGCGTTGATGTTGTACGGACTTAGTACGTTTCTGCCGATTTTATGGCATCATCGGGGCGGCAGTTTAGTTGCCGGCGCATCGCTAGTGACGACTTTCGTGGGCACGGGGGTTATCGGTACTTTGGGTTCTGGGGCGATGATGGACCGCCTTGGCAAACAGGTTGTGCTATGGGGATCGTCGATTGCCACGTTAATTTTTGTGAGTTTGGTGCCGTTTGTCTCTGGTATCTGGCTATGGCCCTTGGTCGCGATTTTGGGTATTGCCGTGTTTGGTACCTTCCCGATCACGCTGTTGATTGGGCAAGACATTTTTTCTGAAAATCCTGCTATGGGATCCGGCGTTGCGCTAGGATTGGCTAATGGCCTAGGAGCGCTGCTATTGCCCTTATGGGGGCTGTTGGCGGATAAAGTGGGAGTGAATCATGCGATGTGGACTGCTGCAGGCCTTACCGTATTGTCTTTCCTATTCATTTCTGGATTACGCGTGCCACATTCGGGGCACACAAGCAGTGAGCATTAAACGATAGGGTCATTGATTTATAAGG
>PXYW01000062.1 GCA_003023695.1 Sulfobacillus benefaciens
TGTTGGCTGCCTTGGATGCTAAGGATCCCTATACTTACGGACATAGTATGCGGGTCGGCCATTACGGAATGTTGTTGGCACAGCACATGGAGATGCCGGAAGATCAGGTCGAGGGTGTGCGGTTTGCGGGGATGCTTCACGATATCGGAAAGATGGGAACCCCAGAACACATTTTGAATAAGCCGGGGCGGCTTAACATGGACGAAATAATGATTATGCAACGGCACCCGATTGTGGGTAGCGCAATTTTGGCGCAGATTCAAATGCAAGGTTGTGCGGCCAAAGGTGTGTTGCATCATCATGAGCGGTGGGATGGTACAGGATATCCGGATAATTTGCGGGGTGAAGAAATTCCGATCGAAACCCGCATTATTTCGGTTGTTGACGCCTATGACGCGATGACCTCAGACCGGCCATATCGCCGGGCTATGCCGCATGACGCCGCCATTGCTGAGATTCGTGCTGGTTCCGGTATTCAGTTTGACCCGACGGTTGTGGATAAATTTTTAGAGATTGCCGAGCACAACGATTTGTCACGGACAGAGGGCAGCAGCCATGGTTGGGACATGACACCATCGTTTTTCTCGCGGTTATTGCGGAAAGGGACAACGCAGTCCGGTTGATAGGCCCCCGGCTTCATGATAAAATGTCATATTGAGGATCGACGTAGGAACCTTTCATGGTTCCTTTTACGTTGAATGGGGGATAGCAGGACATGCTCAAGATGTTGTCCAATTGGGTGAACCGGTTTAGCGAACGGGAAGTGCGCCGATACCGGGGACTGGTCGAGGACATTAATGGCCTGGAACCAAAAATGGAAGCCTTGACCGATGAGGAATTGCGGCAAAAGACCACCGAATTTCGTAATCGGTTGGATTCCGGGGAGACGCTTGACGAATTGCTGATTGAGGCATTTGCCGTGGTGCGGGAGGCAGCCCGTCGGGTGCTTAATATGCGCCACTTTGATGTGCAGCTGATCGGCGGCATGGTCTTGCATGATGGTCGCATTGCCGAGATGAAGACCGGTGAAGGGAAGACGCTGGTGGCCACATTAGCGGCTTACCTTAATGCTTTGCCTGGCAAGGGCGTGCATGTGGTTACGGTTAACGACTATTTGGCGAAACGGGACTCGCAATGGATGGGTCAAGTCTACGAATTTTTAGGTATGACTGTAGGGCTGATTCAGCATGACATGGAGCCGGAGGCCAGAAGACAGGCTTATGCGGCGGACATTACCTATGGAACCAATAACGAGTATGGATTTGACTACCTGCGGGACAATATGGTCAATACGGTTCAGGAAATGGTGCAACGTGAACTGCATTATGCCATTGTTGACGAAGTGGACAGCATTCTTATTGATGAAGCCCGCACCCCGCTCATCATCTCCGGGCAGGCTGATCGTTCCCCAGATTTGTACTACACTTTTGCACGCATTGCTTCCAATTTAAAAGATGAGATTGACTACACCGTAGATGAGAAACTAAAGGCTGTCGCACCAACCGAAGCTGGTGTAGCGAAAGTGGAGCGTATGCTGGCAGTACCGAACCTCTATGACGATGCCCATCTGGATTTATCCCACTATCTAAATCAAGCTTTGCGTGCCAAAGCCCTAATGAAACGCGATAGGGACTATGTGGTCAAAGACGGTGAAGTGATTATAGTGGACGAATTCACCGGCCGTTTGATGTTTGGGCGCCGTTACTCAGATGGGCTGCATCAAGCCATTGAAGCCAAAGAAGGCGTTAAAATCGAGGATGAAACGCAAACGTTGGCTACCATTACTTTTCAAAACTACTTTCGGATGTACACCAAATTGGCGGGAATGACCGGCACCGCAGCAACCGAGGAAGAAGAGTTTCGCAAAATTTATGGTCTGGACGTTATCGTGGTACCCACACATATGCCTATGATACGAAAAGATTTTCCTGATGTGGTATATAAAACGGAGGCTGCGAAATTTCGAGCCGTGGTTCGAGAAATTGAGGAGCTTTACAAAACTCGACGCCCAGTTTTGGTTGGTACAGTTTCTATCGAAAAATCTGAAATGATAAGCGAAATGCTTCGTGCCAAAGGCATCCCTCACACAGTGTTGAATGCCAAATATCATGAGCAGGAAGCAGAAATCGTAGCACAAGCTGGCCGCATTGGATCAGTGACCATAGCCACAAACATGGCGGGACGTGGCACGGACATTGTGTTGGAGGAAGGCGTGCCCCAAATGGGTGGACTCCACATCATTGGCACCGAGCGTCATGAATCCCGCCGTATCGATAACCAGTTGCGAGGGCGATCGGGACGTCAAGGCGACCCTGGATCGTCACGATTTTATCTTTCTTTAGAGGACGACTTTCTGCGACTCTTTGCCGCTCCCACTCTAGCAGGATTGATGGACCGTTTAGGGGTTCAAGAAGATGAACCGATCGAAAGCGGGGTCTTAACGCGGGCTATCGAATCGGCGCAAAAGAAAGTCGAAGCGAGAAACTTTGATGCCCGAAAACAGGTGCTGCAGTATGATGATGTGATGAACCTGCAGCGAGAAGTGGTCTACAAACAGCGCAAGGACATCCTGACAAAAGAAAATTTGCGTGAAGATGTTCTGCATATGTTGGAAGGGCTAATTGAAGATGCGACGACGATGTATTGTCCGCAGAACCTTCATCCTGAAGAGTGGGATATTGGTGCACTGTTAGATAGCTTTGACGAGCTCTTTATGCCTAAAGGTACCCTGGATCCGGAAGAGTTGCTGGGAATGAACCGGGAAGAGCTGCAAGAAGTGATTTACCAAAAGGGCGAGGAATTGTACCAACAAAAAGAAGAAGAATTTGGCAGCGAAGCAGTTCGCGAGCTTGAACGAATGATTTTGTTGCGGGTTGTCGATTCGAAGTGGATGGAACACTTGGATGCCATGGATGCGTTGCGCGAAGGGGTGGGACTTCGTGCCTACGGACAGCGGGATCCGGTAGTGGAGTATAAGAAAGAAGCCTACGATATGTATCAAGATATGTTAGGCTCGATTCGAGAAGAAGTGATCCGAATGTTGTTCCATTTGCAACTAGCACCGCAGGCGGAGATGCAATTAACCCAGCCAGTGGCGACTGTGGTAGCCGAACAGCACGGCGAAGATGTGCGGCCTGCCCATCCGTTTCAGGTAATTCAGGGAGGTCAGGGGAAGCCAGCGCGTGCAAAGACGGATCAACCCGGGCGCAATGACCCTTGTCCGTGCGGTAGCGGAAAAAAGTATAAACGCTGCCATGGAGCCATAGAACAAGATTAGTCAGGACTGTTGTGCCAATATCATACGGTGGGTTCTACCTGCCAAAGAGGAGAATAGTGTGCTTTCTGACGAAATTATCGCAACCCAAAATGAAATGATTGCCATTCTCGATCGCATTAGGGGGTCTCTTTGACCAGGAAGAACGGGAAACAGAGCAAAAGAATCTAGAAGTGGTGATGGCGGAACCGGATTTTTGGAGTGATCCGGTGCGAGCGGAGCGGGTCATGAAACGGCTCAGAACGGTTTCGGGACCACTCCAGCAATATCGTACGCTGTCAGCCCAATATACCGATTGGGCCGAATTAGTAGAACTGGCTCAGGTGGAAGAGGATACGCACCTGTTACAAGAGCAATTAGCAGAGGGGATGCGACTCAAAGACTTGTTGCGGCAGTTCGAACTGACTTTAGTGCTGCGTGGGCCTTATGATCATGAAGATGCAATCTTGACCCTGCATGCGGGAGCTGGAGGAACGGAAGCGCAAGATTGGGTGCAAATGTTGCTTAGGATGTATCTTCGTTGGGCGGAACGCCGGGGATTTCGCACAGAAATCATTGATCAGCTGGCTGGGGAAGAAGCAGGATTAAAGAGTGTGACCATTGAAGTGCGCGGCGAAAATGTATTTGGTTTTTTGCGGCCGGAGCGTGGTGTCCACAGATTGGTGCGCATTTCGCCTTTTGATGCGTCCGGTCGTCGCCATACCTCATTTGCATCAGTTGAAGTGATTCCTGATTTGGAAGCTGACGACACCATAGAGATTCGAGCGGATGACTTGAAAGTGGATACCTATCGGGCGTCGGGTGCTGGCGGACAGCACATCAACAAAACCGAGTCCGCGATTCGGATTACCCATTTGCCGACGGGCATCGTAGTAACGTGCCAATCGGAACGATCGCAGCATTCCAATCGAGAAACTGCTATGAAGATGTTGCGAGGAAAGCTGGCCGAGTTGAAGGAGCGTGAGTGGGAGCAGCATATGGCCGAGGTTCGCGGCGTCCAATCCGATATCGGGTGGGGTTCCCAAATTCGATCCTATGTATTTCAGCCGTATACGATAGTCCGTGACCATCGGACCCGCCATGAAACCGGCAATGTGCAGGCAGTGATGAATGGGGACATCGACGGATTTATTGAAGCGTATCTTCAGGCGGAAGCCAAAGGATCTTTGATGCCTGAGGATATCGATTGATGAGCCGCATGGTTCAAATGATGATCGTACTGTTGCTGGCGGTAGTCGGACTGCAATGGTACATTCCTCGGTGGGTTGCGAACCAAGCCGCAACCCAAATCATGGCCTTGGACCACGGAAGGCGTCCTGAAGTCACCATTACGGCAATCCCATTTTGGTACTTGTTCAGTGGAGGGTTTCAAGACGTCTACGTTAATGCGAAAAATGTTCCGTTGGGTCCTCTAACCATTTCCGATGCCACGGTAAACTGGCAAAATGGCCGAGTCGGCGTCAATGCCCTTTTAAAACACCGCTTGGTCATTGCTCGTCCTGGGCACATGACCGTAATCATTACTGTTGATCAAGTGGCATTGGCACGCTTTTTAGCTCAGGAGGGGAAATTTCAAAATCCTACGGTGCGTATTGATCCGGCCGGGATATCCATAGGAGGACGCGTTCTGCTAGGAGGAGTCTATATTCCTTTAGACACGCGCGGCACCTTGGTTGTGTCAAGTGACAAAAAGAGCTTGATCTTTCATCCAACTTCTATAGATGGCATTAACCTGCCGATGGTTACGGATATTGAAATTTTTAATGTGAATGCGATCAAATTGCCAGTAGAATTGGAGATACAGTCAGTGACCTTAAAACAGGGGTCTATGGAGGTTAAGGCCGAAACGCCATGACATCAAAACGGCGGGTGATAATAGACTACCTGCAGATCACAGCAGGAACCGTCATTACTGCGGTGGGCATCAACGGATTTTATGTACCTAACCGGATCTCCGACGGCGGGGTTTCCGGCTTGGGCATCATTCTTTTTTATGTCCTGCACATTCCGGTATGGATTACTCTGCTGGTGGTAAACCTGCCGCTACTATGGTTGAGTCATAAGTTGTGGGGGGGCCGAGTCGGCACTCGAACGATATATGGCACAATTATGCTGTCGGTGGCGGTGGCTGTGCTATCGGTTCATGCTTTTACTCATAACACACTATTAGCGTCGGTCTATGGGGGCCTTTTATCCGGAGTGGGGCTAGGATTGGTGTTTCGCTCGCGGGGAACCACCGGCGGCACTGACGTAGTGGCACGATTTTTGAGTCATTTAGTCCCGGTAAGCATGGGACAGGGGATGCTACTGATTGACTTTTTCATTATTGCCGCCTTTGGTTTTGTCTTTAACCCCACCATTGCAATGTTTTCCTTAATTGCGTTATTCATTTCCACCCGTGCGATTGATGTAGTGCAAGAGGGGGTGTCGTATGCCCGAGCTTTTACCATAGTGACCCAACGGGCCGATGCCATTGCGCAACGGATTTTAACGGATATGGACCGTGGTGTTACGCGTTTAGGAGGTACTGGGGAATACACCGGCGAACACCGCGCTATTTTGTATGTGGTGGTGACACGCTCAGAGGTGACGACACTGAAAGAACTTGTGTATGATGTAGACCCCAGTGCGTTTGTCGTGGTTGGGACGGTCCATGAAGTGGTGGGTGAGGGATTCCGCAAGCCGCCACTGGAAGAGTAACCGGAATCTTAGGCGTTTTCGTCTAGTTGCAGCAGCAGAGCATCGGCTTCATCTACCGTGAGGTGGCCTTGCTGCAATTGCTCTAAAATTTGCAGACGCGGGTCCAAGGAGGTTCCTTCGCTGGCGTTATCCACGACATCTATTCCCTCTGGTTCGGCGAATTGTCCTAACGTAATGGAGCCCCGACGCGTGTGCAGGGCGATTTGGGTTGACCCGTCGCCGGTAGAGCCCACCAGACGATGACCTCGAGCCGGACCAGGATTGTTTACTTCTACCAGTTCCATCTGGGAAACCACGCGTCCTTGGTCGGTACTAGCCTCGATCCGTGCCCCTTGTGTGGTAGGAATGTTCACATGGATGTCACCGCGGTTTTTAATATCAACAGTCAATTGAGCCAGTCTTGCCTCCACGGTTACTGAGCCAATGCCTGACTCACATGTTACATCGTCCAGGATTCCGCCCACGAGCTTGATTTGCCCAAAACCGCTATGCGCCTCCAAAGACAGATGATGGCTGTCCGTGAAGAGAATTGATCCCATTCCGGCATTAACTTCCATGTGCCCCCCTGTCCCTGACCCCCTAATATCGCCCTTGCCCGCGTTAATATCCAAGGATCCTCGGCAGTCTTCCAGAATGATATCGCCTAACCCGTCATTAATATCGCCGTTGGCGGTCACTTGTTGCAAGAAAACCGTGCCTAGACCGGCGTTGATGTCAATGTCCCCATCTAGCTGCTGCATAGTGACGTTGCCTTTGCCGACGTTTACGTCGAACTTTCCTTGGCTGGCGGTGACAACAAGGTTTCCTAATCCTAAGTTAATGTCGGCATCAGTCAGAGACATCTGGGCTATAGTGGCAGGACCCCAGCCCAAGTTGAAATCCAGCGAACGAACGCTAGAAGGTAAGGCCAAGGACACATCAATGGATCGCGATTGGTCGTATTCAATGGTGATCTGATTGCCGGTGCGCTCTTGATTGAGGGGAACCCCGCTTACCACATGTACATCGTCATCAGGGCTCGGGGTAATATGCACCTTGGCTTTTTTTAACTTTACGGTGACATTTTGTATCATAGTGGACTCCTTCTTTGACAAAGTAGTTAAAACTTATCCTTACTAGCATCATCAGGGTTGGTTCCCGATTGCAAAAGTTTAAGACCTTCTGCAACGCCGAGCTTTCCACTTTGTATTTGTTCCAATATACCGCGACGATCTACCGATCTCTCCTTAGCCATCGAAACTTCCGTGTCTGGTTGGAAGACCTCCACTAATTGATCCAATTTACTGCGGACGGTTGGATACGAAATGCCTAGGATTCGCTCTATCTCTTTGAGATTACCTCGACTGACAACAAAGACCTTTAAGAAGGCCATCTGTTCCTCAGTTAATTCGAGGCTGGGGTGGCTTTCGAAATGTCCTCGAATAGTGATATGGCAATGGGGACACGTCAATTCCGTGATTGCCAGCGAATGCCGGCAACTCGGACAGGTGGTTAACATTTTTGCCATAGGTATCGCCTCCCTACTTCTTAAGAATACAACACGAATGAAAGAAATACAAGTGGTTACTCAATAATATTTAGTTTTCCATTAATATTTATAGCGGGAGCCCTAGTGATGTTGGCGCTTGCGAATTTTTTCGGAATCGTTGGAATCCCAAAGACGCCAGAAATCCTAACGCGCCTGTGGTGCCTAGCCATGGTAAAATTCCAAAGCCCATCAAAACTCCTCCGGTGAGGGGCCCAATGGCAAATCCGGCCCGATTGGCCAAACTGAAAAACCCCATATAGCGTCCCCGAAGAGATTCTGGTGCTCGGTCGGCAACCCATGCCGAAGCAGCCGGATTGATGAAATTTTCTCCTACGGTAATCACTAACACGGCGGCGGCAAATACAAAAACCTCGCGGCCGCTTAACATCAGCCAAAATCCTGCCCCATAGCAAAGAGTGCCCAATGCCATTAGGGTTGGTCGTGCGAAATGGCGGGTCATTCGGGTGATCGGCAACTGTAAGGCGACGACCAATACCGCATTTTCTGCGGCGAGATAGCCAAACACACTGGGAGGATACCCAAGCTGCAAATGAAGATATGCCGGAACAACCATGAACAATTGGGAGTATACAAGACTAGTCAGGCTCCACAAACCAGCAAAACGCAGAAAGAGCGGATCGCGAGCCACATCGCGAAGGCGACCCGGTGTGTTTTCGGAAACGGCCGTGGGACGGGTTTCTGCAATAGAGGTCCAAATGACAATGAAAAACCCTATCATTGATAAGGCATCTAGGGCGAATATCCAGAAAAAGGAGTGGTCGGCTAAAAGTCCGCCTAACATTGGACCAATAATAATTCCGGCATTGCTGGCCATTCTCATAAGTCCGTAGGCGTAACTCAAACGATCCGGAGGCACCATGTCGCCCACTGCAGCCATGGAGGCGGGCTGGAACAAAGGCACGGTAAATCCCATTCCAGTTAAGAACACAATAAGCAGGAGAGGGTTGACGGCCAATCCCATGAGGAACGTAAACACGGCACCTAAGATGAGCGATAGCAGCATGACCCGTCTGCGCCCCAATTTATCGCTCCAAACGCCCCCCACCAATACGGACAAGACTTGAGCCCCGCCATAAAATGTCATCACAATACCAACAGTGCTCATGGGGGCGTGGAGGCGCGCGACAAGATAGATAGTGATAAAGGGGAACACCAAAGAATTTCCTACGAGGTTAAAAAAACGCCCGATTAGCAGCACATAAAAAGCCCGGGGAAGGGTGGGGTCGATGAGTTGGTTCCAGATCCGCATCTCACCCTGCTCCTTCAGTGCTTGGTAAACTACCGAAGCTATTGTATCAGAACTGCGGTACAATCGAAATGGGAAGGCGAGGGATAGGGGAGGGACCGATGTGATAGCTCGAGAAATCATGACGCATGAGGTAATAAAAATCTCTTCCACAGCGACGATAGGTCAAGCCGTGGCGTTATTGAAAGAGCATACTATTAGTGGATTGCCGGTTGTGGATGCCAAGGATCATTTGGTGGGCGTCATCACCGGAGGTGATGTGTTACGGGCTGTGCAACAGAAAGCTCAGAAGGTGTATCATACGTTATTAGGCCCTACACATGTCGTGATTGATGAAAATGTTTGGCGAGAGGATCGGGACCAACTTCTTAAACAATCGGTCGAAAAAATGATGAGTCGGTCTCCGGTGACAGTGGCACCTGCGACCCCCGTCGGGGAAATTGCCGATTTAATGTTGCGGCAAAGTATTCGTCGGGTGTTTGTCATTGAACAAGGCCGCCTATTGGGGGTCGTCACTCGCAATGATATTGTACGCTGGCTGGTTCGCCGAGTGGATTCCCCAACCCCTTAGCGTAGGAGTTGGGGCAGGGCGCGACCGATGCGTCGCAATACCGGAGCCAAAGTATCATGTGGCGCTCCCTCGCTCATGATAGCGGCAACATAAGCTAATCCATCATGCGAATACACGATGCCGGCATCATGATTGGCATTCGATAGCGATCCGGTCTTGTGAGCCACAGTGACGGTTGGCGGCTGACCGCAAAAATATGAGCGGGCTTCGAGGGCAGTAATACTTATAGGGCCTTGGCATTGTTTTAGTAAACTGACCATGCGTTCGCTCACGGCTAAGGAGACACATTCGCCCTTGGCTAACCGTTCCATCATCAGTGCCAGATCGTAGGGGGTAGTGCGGTTCACTGTGGGGCGCTCCACCGGGACGCGCTGCAAACGCCGTTCCAAGACGGTGTCATGCGCCCCCAAACGTCTCATGGTGGCGTTGACTGCATCGACCCCGAGATAATCTATTAATAGATTGGTTGCTGTGTTGTCCGATACAGTAATCATTAAGGTGGTTAAATCACGGAGTGAATATGCTGATCCGGGGGTCAAGTCAAAGAGAATTCCAGAACCGCCGACTTGATCTTCGGCACGAAGAGTAAGTAGGCTGTCTAGTGATAAATGGTCCTCTTCCACTCGGCGGAATACCTCGATCATGATCGGCACTTTAATAGTGCTGGCGGAGGGGAAGACATCTTTTTCATGGTAGCTCACGGATTTTCCGTTGACCAAATTTAATGCAAAAACCCCGTAACGGCCGGGTGCGGCGTCAAGCCAGGTGGCAAAGTTCATGTTGTCCCTCTTTTACAGTAGTAGTATGCAATCGATGATATCATCTTTGAGAGTGGAGATTGCGCTAGAGAGGAAATTTGTTTCTGAAACGCGAAGTACCTAACGTTGGTGGGATGGTGAGGTGAGGGGTGTGCGGATAACACTCGGGCCCCAATGAGTGTCGTCGTATTAGGCAGCATTAACCTGGATCTGGTGGCCCGCATTGACAAAATACCGGTTCCAGGAGAGACTCGCATGGCCCACGGAATGTTAGCACTTCCCGGTGGCAAAGGTGCCAATCAGGCGTTGGCAGCATGTCGGATGGGAGCCCATACCATTATGTTAGGAATGGTAGGCGAGGACGCTTTTGCCATGCAAGCGTTAAAGTTTTTGCGGCAAGACGGTGTCGATCTGAGTCGTATTGGTGTCAGCAAAACCTCCGCTACGGGATTGGCGTTTATCGTTGTCGAGGATGGCGGGCAAAATGCGATCACAGTGGTTCCCGGAGCCAATGGCGAAGTGGGAACCGATGCTTTAACGGACCTGCAGCAAATATTGGGACCGAAAGATATATTGGTGGTGCAGTGCGAAATTCCCATTGACGTGGTGGAAAGGGCAATATTGACCGCGAAAAAGGTGGGAGCCCGCGTCATTTGGGATCCTGCACCTGCTTCGAAAAATTTCCCTAAATCATTGTTTAAGGCAGATATTGTGGCGCCCAACCAAGGGGAAGCGGAGATTCTGGTCGGCGGATCGGTCTCCGATGTCCGTACGGCTAAAATTGCGGCACGTCATTTACGAGCCCGCGGGGCAGAGGTGGGGATTGTCAAATTGGGGTCTCAAGGCGTGGTATGGGCCACGGCCCGTGGACTCTTCTACTTACCGGCCGAGGACGTAGCAGCTATTGATGCGGTAGGTGCCGGTGATGCTTTTGCAGGAGCTTTGGCTGCAGGGCTGGATAAGGGTGAGGCATTAAGCGATGCAATTCGCATAGCTAATCGTGCGGCTGCGCTGTCCACTACCAAAGAGGGGGCTCAAAGTTCTTTTCCCTGGCTAAAAGATGTGCTTGATTAGAGGGAATATGGTAAGTTGACAAGAGTTTTGTCGGTTGATCGGCGGCTTACTAGAGGTGAAAATTCCGGGCATATTTTTTCACCAGAGTGCGTAACCTTTTGATTACGATGACGTTATTTATGCAAAAGGGAATTGCACAAGGAGGCCCGAACTTATGAAGCCGCCCATCAAAGATCAAAAGCGTGCCGATTATTATCTTTATACGTGGCAAATTCGTGAAGTCCAACGGATTTCTCGGGAAACACACACTCCTCCGTCGGAGGTCATGCGTGAGCTTTTGAGTCGGGCGTTGGAAGAAACCCGGCAATCGCCAATGGCTAAATGAAACCACTGGTTGACTAAGGTATTATGCTGCGCAAGTGCGTGGTACCCAACGCCTGGTCAAGAGTAGTATGTCAATTGAGTGAGCGGCCTCGGGGACCATATGCACTCTAAAAAGCAATGCCTGCCAAATATACTTTTGCCGCTAACGGAAACATCGGTTATTTCCTCTAACCCAGGTTATCTTCCGTTGCACCTTCTGCGTTGTTGAACTTCCATTATGCGAAGCCCTGGTTTTTACTCTTTGGTCAATGTTGAGTCCTTTCGTGACATCATAGAGGTCTACTAGCTGAGATCCCAATTTACAGACATAGCGGTCCGGAACATGGTGCAAAACGGCTGGGGCATATCCTGCATTTGCGCACAGCTGAGACTTAGGCCTGGGTTATCCGATTCGGCTGATTCAGGTGCCACAATTAGGAGTAAAATAGGGCCGTAGATTAGGACATATTAACATAAGGAGAGTCGACATCAAGTGAGTGAAGAATATCGTGTGAGCAAAGATTCCTTAGGAGAAGTCAAAGTACCAGCTACAGCCTATTGGGGACCACAAACCCAACGCGCAATACATAATTTTCCAATTAGCGGGCTGCGATTACCCCGAAGATTTATCAGGGCTCAAGGTATCATCAAATGGTCGGCAGCTAAGGCTAATCGGGAAGCTGGGGCCTTGGATCCAATAGTGGCGAATGCGATTATGACGGCGGCGGATGAAGTGATAGACGGGCGTTGGGACGGTCAGTTTGTGGTTGATGTTTATCAGGCTGGAGCAGGCACTTCGCAGAACATGAATGCCAACGAGGTGATTGCTAGCCGGGCCCAAGAGTTACTGGGGGCCAGGCGAGGAGATGTCGGCGTTGTTCATCCAAATGACCAGGTGAACATGGCGCAGTCCACTAACGACACCATTCATGTGGCGATTCACATTGCCGGTGCTGAGGCGGTGGTTCATGACTTGTTGCCGGCCATTGACGAGGCAATTGCCGTTTTGGAGCTAAAGGCGGAACAATGGATGCCCGTGGTGAAGTCCGGACGCACGCACTTACAGGATGCGGTGCCCATGCGATTAGGCCAAGAGATTGGGGGTTATGCTGGGGCCTTGAGATATTGGCGGAGAAGTCTGGCTAATCGTTGTGAACAACTCTATGCAATTGGCCTGGGGGGAAATGCGGTAGGAACTGGGATTAATGCTCATCCACGATATAAGGGACTCGCTACCTCGGCAGTCGCAGAAAAAACTGGCTTGCCGTTTAAACAGCCTGACAATATGTTTACATTTATTCAAAATATGGATGCCGTGTTGGAAGTGTCGGGAACAATTCGTGGATTGGCCACAGCAGTTGGGAAGATTGCCAACGATTTGAGATTGTTAAGTTCGGGACCAAGAACAGGAATAGCGGAATTGCGGCTTCCTGCTGTGCAACCGGGGTCGTCGATAATGCCGGGGAAAGTCAACCCTGTGATGGCTGAGATGATGAATATGATTTGCTATCAAGTGATTGGCAATGATGCGACGATTCAAAGTGCAGTTGCGGGTGCGCAATTGGAACTTAATGTGATGATGCCAGTAGTGGCCTTTAACTTTTTGCATGAGATCAATATCTTAGCTAATGGTCTAAAGGCATTCACCGAATTTGCTCTGGTTGGGCTGGAAGCGGATGTCGAGCGGGTAACGGGCTTTGTTGAGATGAATACGGCATTGGCTACCGCACTAAATCCTTATATCGGATACGACAAGGCCGCTGTGGTCGCTAAGACTGCTTTTGCTGAAGGAAAGACCGTCCGTCAAATTGTTCGCGAACAAAATTTGTTAGATGAAGACCGTTTAAATGAAGCTTTGAATTTGGAGAAAATGACGGCACCCAAAGATTAAACTTTTTTGTCGAATCTCCTTGCATTGTTTATCAGACCGTGATAGGATATGTTCTGCTGTTCGAGAGAACACATTGCCGCAAGATGTAAGTCTTGCGACCCGGTCCTTGAAAACTATATCGTCAGTCACGCAAAAATACAGTCAGACAGCATTACCAGCTACGAGTCATGGAGAGTTTGATCCTGGCT
>PXYW01000063.1 GCA_003023695.1 Sulfobacillus benefaciens
GCCAAAATCTGAATGGTGCGATCACCGACAATCAAGTCGGTGCCTTCGGTGCGCACTTCTTGATCAAACACGCCGTAGTTAGAGTCATACTTGAGGAGGTGTCCCACCGTTGCCGCATTCGTTAAATCGTTAATCGCGACAATTTCAAAATCCTGCTGTTGCTGCGCAATGCGAAAGAAACGACGGCCAATACTGCCGCCTCCGTTGATTCCTACTTTTACCACATTAGTCCCTCCTCATCAGTCAGGCCCACCGTAAGGCGCGGCCATAATGCTATTTTAGCGAAAAATTTCTACGACTCACAGCCACCTACGCCTAGTCATTCAATTCTTTGCGTTCTCCGGTGACCATGTAAATTACCCATTCTCCTAGATTGGTCGCGTGGTCGGCAACCCTTTCTATATAGTTTGCCACAAAAAGCAAATGGATAGCTTGGGGCACCGTCTCCGGCCGATCTTGCATCAGTCCTTGCAAATCATCAAAAATCCGTGAATAAAGATGATCGACATCATCATCCAGTCGAATCATGGTTACCGCCTCTTCTAGGCTCCGATGAATATAGGCGTTTAATGCCAAACGCACCATGGAGCTGGAAAGCCGGGCCATTTCAGGAATATCCACCAAGGGCTTCACCAAGGGTTCCTGGCCCAACCGTACCGTCACTTCGGCAATATCAGCCGCATGGTCTGCCATCCTCTCTAAATCCGTAATGATCTTTAAGATGGTGGACACAATGCGTAAATCGCCGGCAAGCGGCTGCTGCAGCGCCAAAAGCGTAAGACAACGCCGTTCAATGTCAATTTCCATCGCATCGACACGGTCGTCGTCGGCGATGACCATGTGGGCTAACGTCAGATTGCGCTCGGTGAGTGACTTCACAGCACGGCGAATTTGGTCCTCAACCAATGCCCCCATGCGAATTAACTCCTGGTCCAACTGTTGCAGTTCCGCGCGAAATGATTGGCGCAGCATCCAGCATCCTCCTACTCATAACGCCCGGTGAGAAATTCCTCGGTAGCCAACTGCCTCGGTGTGGTAAACACTTCTTTGGTAGGGCCCAGTTCCACTAAATGACCTTCACGGAAAAAGGCGGTAAAATCTGACACCCGAGCTGCCTGTTGCAAGTTATGGGTAACCAAAATTACGGTGTATTGTCCCTTGAGCGTTAAAACCAGTTCTTCGATTTTTGCGGTAGACAAAGGATCCAAA
Source organism: Sulfobacillus benefaciens (assembly GCA_003023695.1). Taxonomy (GTDB): domain Bacteria; phylum Bacillota; class Sulfobacillia; order Sulfobacillales; family Sulfobacillaceae; genus Sulfobacillus_C; species Sulfobacillus_C benefaciens_A. The sequence continues at coordinate 1,210 of PXYW01000063.1, forward strand.
GCGGAGGTCGGCTCATCCATCAACAGCACCTGGGGAGACACCGCTAGCGCTCGGGCAATGCAAAGCCGCTGCTGCTGACCCCCGGAAAGCGAGCTCGCCGGACGCCGCAGTTTCCCCCGCACCTCATCCCATAGTGATGCCTGCTTTAGGCTATTTTCCACTAAAATCCGCAATCGCGTAGAGTTCTTAATTCCTTGCAGCCGTGGACCGTACGCCACGTTATCAAACACGCTAAAGGGAAAGGGATTGGGGTGCTGAAACACCATCCCCACTTTTTGCCGCAATTCTACCAAGTCCACATGGTCTCCAATGACTTCGAAGTCACCTACCCGGACTTGTCCTTTGATGTGAACCCCAGCCACACGGTCGACCAAACGGTTGAAAACCCTAAGCAACGTTGATTTGCCGCATCCTGAAGGACCAATCACTGCCAGTACCTGCCCCCCAGGCACTGTCATTGAGACGTCTTTTAGAACCCATTGATCCCCATACGCAACCGACAATTGCGTCACATTAATGTGGGGCGCTTCATTGTCCACTCGATACCCCCCGAGTGTGAGATTTCTTCTGGAATCACTTTAATGTTACCAGACATGCCTCTTGCTTGTTGGCAGATTTTGCTTAGGCATCCATGGGCTTTAGCCAGTGTGCTAATTTTTGGGTGAGGTACAGCACCAGCCCCACTAATAACAATAACACCACCCCGGTAGCCGCGGCCTGCGCATCGGCATGAGGAGCCACCGATTCGGTCCGGAGGTACCATAAATGCACTGCCAGGGTTTCTCCCGGTGCAGACCACCCCCAATGACGGGAAACATTGATTCCCGCCGTGAAAATCAAAACCGCCGATTCGCCCATGAGCCGAGCAATCGCCATCCCCAAACCGGACACCAACGCGGAAAGCGCACTAGGCAACACCACTCGCAACAATGTCAAATATTTGGTGCCGCCCAGGGCCAGCGAGGCTTCGCGAAAACTATCAGGCACACCCTTAAGCGCTGCAACGCTGACATCTACGACAAATGGCCAATTCACCACTGCCAACGCTATCACCCCGGCTCCCACCGACAATGGCCATCTTAGCCCTACAATGAACCATTCATAAACCATTAGCCCAACCACAATCGTTGGGAGGCTAAGCAGTGTATATCGCATGCGATCAAACACCAAAAGGAAGCCAGGTCTTGCCCCATATTCGACGCGCAAAATCGCCGCCGCCAAGCCTAAGGGGATGGTAATTGCTGATGCCGCTCCTACCATCACCAAGGTATTAAGCAGTTCCGGCCCGATTCCACCAAAAGAGGTAAGCTCCGACGGTGTTCGCCACAAAAATCCTAAAGACATCTGAGGCAGTCCTTGCCATACCAAGTCGCCAAGAAGTATGCCGAACAACACTGCCGTCAAGAGGCTTCCAACCACCGCCACACCATGCCAGGTGCTACCTTTCACCCGACTTCCCTCCCGCCAATCCGTTCCACTAACAAAACCAGGCCGTACATCGCCAAAAGCAATAATAATGCCATCACGTCAAGCACATGATGGCCAAGGGCCCCGGGCGGCAAGAGGCCGATATCATTGAGAATCTCGCTGGTCAAAGTCGATCCCGGCGCAAACACACTGCGGGGCATAAAGGTTTGCCCCCCAATCACCATTTGCACCGCCATGGTTTCTCCTAAAGCACGGCCCACCGCCACAATTCCCGCCTCCACCAATGGAGCCCGAATCGACCGCAAAACCACCCGTCCTAAAGTTTGGTCAGGCGTGGCACCCAAAGCCAGCGATCCCTCAACCCACCGCTCTGGTACCCGCATGGCAGCATGGATTGCCAAGAGACTTAAAGTGGGGACGATCATAGCGGCCAACACCATGCCAGCTGCAGCCACACTAAATCCAGTACCGCCGCCTAAATTCCTGACCAAAGGCACAACCATAGCGAGACCCCACCAGCCAAAAATCACCGAAGGAATGGCCGCTAAACTGGCCACTGCTTGACGAATCCCCGACAACCAGCGGCGCGGCAACACCATTGTTGCGGTAATTGCCACCGACAGCGCCAATGGGTAAGCTAAAACCGTGGCGATGAGGGTCACCGCAAGGGAACCAATAATAAACGGCAGTAAACCAAATTGACCGCGGATGGGATGGTAGCGCAACCCCAAAATCGTCCTATTCAAACCGTGCCGCAAGAAAAACCGGAGCGCTCCCCAGCCCAATGTGCCCCAAAAGGCAAATCCCAAGGCAATCAATAGGGCGGCAGCCGCTAAGAACAATGCATGCTGAACCCGTTCTGTGCGGAGATTCTTTTGATGCACCGTCATGGCTGTGCCGGATAGATGCCGAACTTTGCTTTTGCCGGAGAATGACTAAGATCCGCTGCCAATTGCTTGACAATTGCGGGAGCATCGCGGCGCACATATAGCGTCGGCTCGGTGTAATAGGGCCACAGATTACCCCGTGTCCGGTCAAATCGGCTGCTGCCCACGGCCATCACCACGACTCCTTTCAAATCTGGTCTCCACTCCACGTATCCCAGCGCCCCGGGCGTACCCCTCACTGTCTTATATAAGGCGCCGTTGGACAATTGAATAATAGCACGCGGCGATACCGATCGCCCTTTGAGGATTTGGCGTTCGATCATAAAGCGGGCCCCGGAACTAAGCGGGCGTGATACCACAATCACGGAGGTGTCTCCCCCCCCCACTTGACGCCAATTTCCGATATCACCGGCCAGCAATTGCTGAAGTTGTGGTTGCGAAACCTTATTCACACCAGTGCATTGGTTGCCAATAAACAACACCGGCAGCCTCCCTAGCGGGTACCCAAGCATTCCGCGAGCCATCGTTTCGGATGGCACAATGTCCGACATCCCGATATCTGCCCGTCTTTGAGATACGGCCGCCAACCCAGCCCAAGATCCGCCTCCGGTTACCGACACCCGTACCTCTGGATGCCTGATCTCCCATGCTGGCAACTCCTCTTTAATCACCGGAAGGAGCGCGCTCGACCCCGAAATCGCTATGTGCACCGAACGTTCTGATATCCCTTTATGGCTAACCCATATCGCCATCCACCATAGTAGAAAGAACATAATCTTAGTGTCCCAGAAGATCCTGTTCTAATCCGAAAACCTTGGCAACCATACGGTAAATATGGTTCCTTGTCCCACTTGGCTACTTACTTCTATGCGCCCCTGATGCAATTCCATGATATGTTTTACGATGGCTAGTCCTAGACCTGTACCTCCGGACGCCCGGGAACGTGCACGGTCCACACGATAGAACCGCTCAAAAATTCGTGATAAATCTTGGGCTGGAATGCCAATGCCGGTATCTTTTACCGACACCCCCACCATCGGGTTGCCAGGTTCTGACGCGAGTTTAATGCTAATCATGCCCCCAGCCGGGGTGTATTGCACTGAATTGGAGATCAAATTTAAAAACACTTCCGCCAGCAGGTCGGGATCCCCCGCCACTAACGGAATATGGCTCGGCAATTGGTTGTCGAACACCAATTCAGCCGACTGGGCCCTTGGACCTAATTTGACCAAAATCGACTCAATCAGTACAGGAAGGTCCACCGGTATGCGATTGACCGGAAGCGAATGATGCTCCATTCTCGACAAAGCCAGCAAATCGTCGACCAAGTGACTCATCCGCGTCGCTTCTTCGTGGATAAGCTGAATAAATCTTTTGGCGCTGTCGGGGTCGGGATCGTCTTGTAGGGTTTCAGTAAATCCGCGAATGATCGTCAGAGGTGTTTGCAATTCGTGGCTAACGTTGGCGACAAAGTCCTGGCGCATTCGCTCGGCCTGTTTTTGAGCCGACACATTGCGGGCCACAAGAACAGCACCGACGCCTCCCAAGGGTTGATTTAAGGCAGCCACCGTGACTTCGACCACTTCATCATCCACGTCGTGCGGGCTCCACAGCACGATCTCTGTGCCCCCGTTTTGAGTGACCTGATGGACCGCATCGTCAATCGCCACATCGCGGATCACTTCTAATAAATGCCTTCCCATCACGTCTTGCGCTTCAATCGCAAACAACTGATAGGCTGCCTGATTAATTAAGGTAATGGTCAATCCATGGCTGAGGATAATAATGCCGTTGGCCATGCTGGTCAAAATGGCCTCAAGCCGTTCTTTGTCTTGCTCTAAGTCTTCTGTCCGGTCTTTCAATGCTTCGGCCACACGATTCATTCCATGCGCCAGCCGGTCCAACGGATCGGCTTGATCTAGATAGACCCGAGCCTCCAAATCACCCGAGGCCCAACGATCTACCGTATTTTCCAATTGCACAATCGATTCGCCCAAAAATGTGTCCTGCGTTTTCAGATGCAAGACCAGCCTAATTGTCCATACCCAAGCCACGGCGGCCAAAATCACCGCGCCTAGCCGTGCATGGGGCAAAGCCGCCAGCCAGGCAGCCACCGACAATGCCAGAGTTGCCAATATAGGCGTGACATAATGTGGCAGTCGCGTCCCAGTCACGACTCGCGAAACCGATATCCCACACCGCGAACCGTTTCGATAAATCGCGGACTTTGGGGGTCTTCCAATAGTTTTTCACGGAGATGACGCACATGCACATCCACGGTACGCGCATCACCAAAAAAATCCTGGCCCCAGACCCGCATCAGCAAGTCATCACGGGTAAAGGCCCTTCCTGGGTTTTTCGCTAAGATATGAAGGAGTTCAAATTCAGTAAAGGTAAGATTTAAGGTCCGTCCGTCCAGGGAAGCGATCCGCCGGTCCGGGTCCACCACGAGTCCGGTGCGGGTGATTTCCTGAGATTCACTGCCATCGTCCTCGCGTGCCCGGGTCCTTCTTAAGATGGCTTTAACACGCGCTACCAGTTCCCGCGGCGAGAATGGCTTGGTCACATAGTCGTCCGCTCCCAGTTCCAAACCCAAAACCCGGTCCACCTCGTCTTTTCGCGCAGTCAACAAGATAATGGGAATTTCCGTTTCCCGGCGCAATTGACGACACACATCCAGACCCGACATGCCAGGCAACATGACATCAAGCACAACTAAATCCGGCGCCTCACGGCGCGCCATTTTTAATGCCTCGGCACCGTCATGGCTAACGATGACGTCAAATCCTTCACGGGTCAGATTGTATGACACAAGTTCCACAATCGCCGCTTCGTCGTCCACGATGAGCACGCGCTGTCCCATAGTTATTCCGCTACCGGAACCTCCTCCACGACAATCCTTCGGGCATGAATTTTAACCGTTCCCACATTGACTGCGGTCATCTCTTCTAACGTATCATGCACACGTTTTTGGGTGTCCTCCAATACACGGAAAATATGTCTTCGGGTTCCAAGCCATACTTCCATTTCGATGGAAAGAAGGCCCCCATTCGATTGTACCACGGTTCGCACCACACGCGAGATCCCTGGGGTGTTGCGGCCAATATGACTTGCTACCGCCGCGATTACCGTATCGGCAATGTAAAATTTCCCCAAAGACGAATAAGTCGGACGCACAATAGATTTTTCCACCACCATTTGTCGGTGGCGCCCGCGAAACATGAATCTCAAGGGGTCTACCCAGTATCCCCCAAAACTTTTCTTTACTTCCATGGTTGGTGCCGGAATTACGTGCTTGCCTTGCTGCCGACGTACCTGTTGCGCTATTTGCCGTTCTTCCAATGTCGTCACTTGTTCGATGCGAATCCAATCCACGGGCTGCTGGCCCAAGTCCAATGCTGCCAAGATATGCCGGATCATTTCTTTAGATGTTCCTAAAATCAGCACATCGTGCGGAGCCAGTCGTTTCAATCCATCTTTTACCGCTGCTGCATGATCTTCGTCCGCGAGAATAGCCCGTTTGACTGCCGCCACCCGGGTAGCCTCCCGCTTAGCCGAAATTCCTGCCACAATACGCCCGTCTACAATGAGCAAGCCATCATCGATGATGCTATCGGCATTGATTTGTTCTGCCACCATGGACGCCCGGTGACTTTTGCCAGTTCCACTAGGTCCGACCAAAGCATGGATGTTCACCGACCCGATCTCCCCGCCGCCCTTAGCAACTCGGCAATCAACATAAGGCGCGGGCCAACAAACTGCCACTCGATGTGCTCATGGCGCGCATGCGCGCCATTGCCGACCGCTCCTAGACCATCCAGCGTGGGCGCATAAGCTGCGGTAAAGTTTCCGTCGCTGGCACCTCCCACTCTCAATCCCAACAGCTCTTCTCCTGTATCGTGGCGCCATATTTGGCGCGCGCGATCAAACCAACGGTGTGATGCGGGATTGGATTCCATGGGAGGACGGTTAAAGCCCCCGATATATTGCACTCGGGTATGCTTGTCAAACACTGGCGGATGAGCCAAAGTACTATTAATGCGTTCCATCTCCCCAGCGGTTTGCACGCGAACATCAATACCCAGGGTTGCTTGCCCGGCAACAACGTTGGTTCGGGTTCCACCGGTAATGGTTCCCACATTCACGGTAGTTCCCAGGACATGATTGGCTAATGTGGTAAGCCACAGTATCTGCTGTGCGGCTTCGTGAATGGCGCTGGCTCCTTTATCAGGATCGAGTCCTGCATGGCTCTCAACCCCGACAATTTCCCCCACAAAGTCCCCGACCCCCGATCGCGCCGTTTTCAACGCCCCACCGGGCATCCCCGATTCCAACACCAACACCACGGCCGCTTCGCGAGCCCTTGACTCGATTATCGATCGGCTGGCCTCGCTACCCACCTCTTCATCGGGGGTCACTAAAAAGTCAAAGGGAGTATCTTCGGAAAGTTGACGCAGCGCAAATAGCCCCATCGCTAATCCGGCTTTCATGTCCAATATCCCGGGACCATAGATTCTTAATCCGTCCTCAGCGTTCTCTTCTCGCCAGGGCATAGACTCCAGAGTGCCCACTGGCCAAACGGTATCGGCATGCCCGAGGATTAGGGCACCACCTTGGCCCCGATGCAGTTCAAGGATGGGTTGTCCTTCATGCTCTTGCCACGCTATTTCAATATTTGGCACCGTAGCGCCATCTTCCACTAGCCTCTCCATCACTTGGTGAATTCGATCCGCGTCCCCGGAGGGCGACTCCAGCAAAACGAGATCCTGGATTAGCGTCTTTAGATCAGATTGCCGCTCTTCATTAAAATCCCAACGTTGTTGCATTGGGCTTGCCTCCTCCCAAGTGTGCTTTAGGCATATCCCAGGCCTCATGGTAGGTGCTAAACCGGTTCAGTTTGTCCGAATCCGGAAAAACTCCAATGCCGGGTCCGGTCGGCACAGTCAAAGTCCCATCAGAATTCAGCACAAACGGATTGGCGATGATGTCTTCGTGAAAATAACGGTCACTGGCCGATGTGTCTCCTGGCAAGACAAAATTGGGCAGGGTCGTTAAATGGAGGTTATGTGCTCGCCCAATGCCGGTTTCCAACATGCCGCCGCACCACACCGGCACTTGGTGCTCCATCGCCAGGTTATGGATGCGTTTGGCTTCGGACAGGCCCCCAACCCTACCTACCTTAATGTTGATGATTTCCGCCGATCCTAAGGAGATGGCGCGCCGAGCATCCTCAGCAGACCGAATCGATTCGTCAAGGCAAATCGGAGTGTCAATTTCTTTTGCCAACTGAGCATGGTCAACGTAATCGTCTTCAGCCAAGGGTTGCTCCAACATCATCAAATTTAGAGAGTCCAATTGTTTGAGAATCGGGATGTCGGTCAAACGATACGCCGAATTCGCGTCCGCCATGATCCGCACATCATCCCCAACCGCACGACGCAGCCGCGAAAGCGGCTCAAATTCCCGTCCGGGCTTAATTTTGACTTTCAGTCGCTGGTAGCCCTGAGCCAAATATTGCTCAGCCACGTCTACCAAAGCTTGGTCGGTAGGTTGAATGCCAATAGACACTCCCACAGGGATTCGCGTCTTTTGGGGATCTCCCTGTAACAATTGAGACAGTGGTTGGTTAAGGCTTTTGGCCCACCAGTCCCAGACCGCCATTTCGATCGCTGCCTTGGCCATCCGATTGCCACGGATTGGTTCCAAAATTCTCCTGACAGACTCTGGACTGTCTAGGTCTTGGCCTATAAGCCGAGGCAGTATGTGGTTTCTCCAAGCATAGTACACCGATGCGTGAGTTTCTTCGGAATAGAGCGGCTCGACATCGGCCACTGACTCCGCATAACCTGTAATGCCAGCGGATTTTAATTCCAGTATCCAGCAAGATTTTACCGTCTCAACACCGAAAGAGGTCTCGAAGGGTGTTTTTAGCGGCAACTCCACAAAATGCACAATGACCTGCTCGATTTTCATAACGATCGCCCTTCCTTTACTCTTTGCAACCGATAAAATGTCCTGCCACGTTTAACAACCACATCCACCGCAATGTAACCCTGCGCCATCAGGCGCTCCAGCTTTTGGCGATAGCGCTCTGCCCACCAGAGTGCTTTATCGGGATGATTCTGGCGCACACTGTCGATGTCTTTTGGCAACGCCAGATATCGGCCGGATCCAGATGCGAGGGGTTGTCCATCCCATTCAACGAATAACCGGTGGCTAGGGAAGGCCCCATTGATGGCATCGCCCAACACCCCGTAAAAATTGTCGTAAAATGCCGTAGCCCGGGCCCCTAAGACATTAAGATTGAACAGGGCATTTTTTGCCTGTAACGGATCAAAAGTCCAACCTACGTAGGCCAACTGATGACTGCGGGCATAATTCAACTGGTAATGTTTCAACGCCCTGCCCACGGCATGCCGACGAAATTGAGGCAGTACGGCCAACATATGCGAATGGAGATACCAGCGGTCCAACCTCCATCCAGGAAATGATACGGCCATACCGACCGGTTGGCTCTCTCCCGCCAGCTCAGCCAATAACACCAGACCACCGTCTTCGGCAAAAACCCTTAATAACGAAACTGGGACTGGTTCATCGGTTCCCCAGACCTGACACTCCAGATTCAACACCTTTTGCAGATCCTCCAAGGTATGCACGGCCCGGATGGCCAACGATGACGACTCCATTAAATCTTCCCTTCGCTTTCCCTTAAATGCAATAACTGGTGCAAAATCCTTGCCGTAGCTCCCCACACCCTGCCCCAGGGCAATGGGTATTGAGGCCAACCTGCCATCGATTCCTCGCAATCGCGAAGCATATCGGTCGATACCCAGTGAGACTCCACTACTTCCGGAGACGGTACCAACTTTGGCATCTGATCTAAGTGAAATACATGAGGAGCGATGGTATATCCGGTGACCGGGATATGTACTGGGTTTAAGATGGTGACCAGTCGGGACGGCGAGAGGAGTACTCCCACCTCCTCTTGGGTCTCCCGAATCGCGGTTTCACATAAGTTTCCATCAAGATCCGCATCATAACGCCCCCCCGGGCAAGCAATTTGCCCTGCATGCTCTGCCATAGTAGACGGACGAACAATCAGCAGGATGTGATTCGTTGCATGCTGGGGCGCAATGATGACCGATACCGCGGCTGGCTTGGCCCAGGTTGAAAAGTCTTGCGGTTGGCAATCTGCGATGAGAATTTCCCCCCTTGCTTAAGTAAGGAATTGTCCTCTGCACGATGAATAGGTATTCTCATGGTAGCACAAGGAGGGAGCCAATGAGGACTATTACGCCTGATGATTTATTTTCATTTCGCTTGGACGGCAGCGTGCAGGTTTCGCCTAACGAAAACCTCATCGTCTACGTAGAGTCGCAAGCCCAGAAAAAAGAAAATAACTACAAGCGGCAATTGATGGCGGTTCGTCCCGGTGAAGAGCCTTTTGCCTTTACCGCCGGACCTAGCGACACCCATCCGGCATTTTCCCCTGACGGACAATGGGTCGCATTTTTGTCGGAGCGCAGCGGCCAGTCGCAAATTTGGATCATGGCGACTCACGGCGGCGAAGCCCAGCAATTAACCAAAATTGAAGGGGGTATTACGGAATTTGTGTGGGCTCCCGACAGTCACAGTCTTTTCGCGATTGCCAAATTGACTGAATCCGGAATCCAGACAGAATCCACCCATACCGATGACGATCACGAAGATCCTCGCATTAAATTTAACCGAGACGTGAAGGTCATTACCGAACTTTCTCATAAGATGGATGGTATAGGCTATTACGATGAAAAGCGGCCCCACGTGGTCCATGTTTACCTAGACCCCGAAAGATCGCCAGATCAACTCACATTTGGTCCCTATCGCCATGGAAGCATAGCAATTGATGCCAGCGGGGCCAAAATCGCCGTGTTGTCCCGGTATGGCGACGACTACGATCGGGATTGGCCGCAAGGCATCCTATACTTGCTAGACCTAACCGAGGGGGCCAGGGCTACTCCGCAAGCCTTGACCGATGACTCCTGGTCAATTGAATCTCCAGCATTCACTCCCGACGGCGGAGATATAGTATTTGTGGCCGAAAAGAAGGAGGACTGGGGGTATGATACACCCAATCTCTATCGTTATCACTTGGCGACCGGGGAAATGCATGCCATAACACAAGACTGGGACCGCCCCATAGGAAACTTGTCGTTGTCTGACATGATTGGCAGCGGCAGCAATCCTTTCTGTTTTACCTCCGAGGGATCCAGCTTATTCACCTTGAGTTCCTTTTCCGGAACCACGCAGCTAATCACCGTAGATTTGACCAGTAATAGCGTAACCCAGAAAACCCACGATGAATGTGTCTATTACAGCTATCATCTGAATGCCAGCCAAACTCACGCGGCACTGGTGAAAAGCACGCCGGAAAATCCAAGCCAAGTGACCTGGCTCGACCTTAAAACCGGAAAAGAAACTCTCCTGGTCAACCCAAATCACGCGTTACTTCGCCAATGCCAAATATCCTCGCCACAACGCTTTCAATACCGGGCACCAGGTGGGCCTGTGATAGACGGTTGGGTTATGAAGCCTATCAATTACGAACCGGGCCGTTCTTACCCTGCCGTGTTGGAAATTCACGGGGGGCCCATGATGCTCTATGGCCACAGCTTCTTTTTTGAATTTCAATGGTTGGCAGCCAATGGCTATGGAGTCATTTACACCAATCCCCGCGGATCCCAAGGGTACGGTACAGACTTTTGTAAAGCCATCCAAAAGGAATGGGGCAATCTTGACTATGCCGATATCATGGCGGGTCTGGATACGGCTCTTGCCGACAATCCGTGGATTGACACAACACGGCTCGGGGTGGCTGGCGGATCTTACGGCGGATATATGACGAATTGGATTTTGGGCCATTCCCAACGATTTGCCGCTGCCGTCACTATGCGTTCAGTGGTGGATTGGCGGGCTATGGTGGGGACCGGCGACGGAGGATGGCACTGGATGCAGCGGGCCGGAGGTACTCCTCCTTGGCAGGACGATACCTGGTATCGACAGCAAAGTCCCATTACCTATGTCGACAATTTTAATACGCCACTATTAATTGAGCACCAGGAAGGCGACTTAAGGTGTCCCATCGAACAAGGAGAAATACTCTATACGGCAGTAAAATACTTGAACCGGGCACCGGTAAAATTTGTCCGCTACCCTGGTGAATTTCATGGTATGAGTCGCGACGGCAAACCATGGCATCGGGTACATCGACTCGAGAGTATGAGTGACTGGCTCAATACCTATCTAACCCCGACGATAGAATGATGCCATGAGACCGCTTTGGTAGGACGTCGAACAATGGGACTGATGGCCTGGGAGGTGTGACCTGGCACCAGCCAAGCGGTCCTTTCCTATCCATGGTATAGGCCTCGGGGTGGATGCTCCGAGGCCTATGTCACCGCTAAATCAGTACGACCTGTCCTCCATCGGTACCAACCAGTGCGAGAGATCGCGTCCAATAAGCTCTTGCGTGCGCAAAATATCCGCGCGAAATAGGGATAAGAGCGTGTTGTAGGTATCTTTGCTTACGTGTGGACGAGTAAGGTACCGCCGATCCAAGGCTCCGCTGAGTTTCATTGCCCACTCGGTTCCAATGAGTCCTTTCACCTTTCGCCCGCCCGCCTTGAGGCGCTCATACAGAGCCTTTTTCTTGGGGATTCCTGAAGGATTGGTACGCTGCTCCAAATTCGGCTCAAACGACGGATCCACGCCAATGTGCCGAAAAATTGCGGAAAATACCTGGTCTGGATGTTCTTGAAGATCTTCATTGAGGACAATCTGTATCTGCTCCGGTGGAAACAAGGTTTGATACCGCGCAATTTGCTCACCATAACGTCCGATCTCGGTATAGCGCAAAAAGGCTGAGGCGCCGGATTGTTGTCTCTCGCCTTCCGCTGCCAATGCTGCTTCGAATGTATCATAAGGCTCCATATTTAACAGCCGCTGGAAAGTATATTGTTCCACCGGATTGCGCAATACCGCAATCAGGCGCACATCAGGTATTTGGCGGCGAATATTCAAGGCTGCATTGGGATGCCACAGATACAGGGTCGAAGCCTCGCCTCGGGCAATAAAACGATCGGCATCACGGAACAACTCCTGATAATCCTGCCAGGTATCAATAGCCCACGGTCGCGACTTGCCCTCATAGGCAAAAAACATGGGTTCCTTGAAGTCTGGCATAAACACTTGAGGATGCTGCCGGAGTCCTTGATAAAGATGAGTGGTGCCGGTACGGGGGGCACCAATGA
>PXYW01000064.1:0-12745 GCA_003023695.1 Sulfobacillus benefaciens
AATATGGTGTCGTTAGTGGCGATGACCGAGGATTCCGCCGAAGGCGTGAACGCATATCTGGCGCATCGCGATCCGAACTGGCGGCATCAATGACCTCACTACTGTACCCGGACGATCTTCATTGGTTTAACGAAGGCACACATCGTCGGCTTTATCGGAAATTTGGAGCGCATATGACCGACACGGGGGTGCATTTTGCGGTGTGGGCTCCCAACGCGGAAAAAGTCAGTGTGATTGGTGAATTTAATGGCTGGAAGTCTGATTATCATGGTCTAGAGCGTGACTTTGCTTCGGGCGTTTGGCGAGGGGTGGTGCCCGAAGCTCAAATTGGGATGGGATATAAGTTTCGCATTCAAGGCCGACATGGAGAAAGACTGCCGGATAAGGCGGATCCGGTAGGATTTTTTCATGAAACTACGGTAGCGCCGGCTTCCCGGATATGGGACTTGTCTTATACTTGGCATGATCATTTATGGATGCGGCAACGAAGCGATGGGATCGGGAAACCCGTGTCGATCTATGAGATGCATTTAGGTTCGTGGCGGCGCCAAGGAGAAAGGGCCCTAGGGTATCGGGCGATGGCGGATTTTCTCTGTACTTACCTAGTCGATTTGGGCTATACTCATGTCGAATTTATGCCGATCTTAGAGCATCCCTTCACTGGATCCTGGGGTTATCAAGTCACCGGATATTTTGCCCCGGCCAGTCGCTGGGGTACTCCCCAAGATTTGATGTACTTAATTGACCAACTGCATCAATCGGGTATCGGAGTCATTTTGGACTGGGTACCTTCTCACTTTGCCACGGATGCTCATGGGTTGGGGGTGTTTGATGGCACGCATCTATATGAGCACGCTCATCCGTGGCAAGGAATTCATCCCCAGTGGCAAAGCTATGTATTTAACTATGGACGCCATGAGGTCGTGAGCTTTTTATTAAGCAGCGCTATGTTTTGGTTTGATCGGTATCATGTGGATGGATTGCGGGTTGATGCGGTAACTTCCATGCTATACCGAAATTTTGGACGCCCTGCGCATGAATGGATTCCGAATTTGGAAGGCGGCGTTGAAGACAAAGAAGCTATCGCATTTTTAAGCGATCTTAACCGTGCGATTCGCGAGGAGTATCCCCAAAGCATGGTTTTTGCCGAAGAATCCAGTGCCTGGCCGGGAGTAACCCATCCCACGAATCAAGGAGGACTTGGATTTACTTTTAAGTGGGACATGGGGTGGATGCACGACACCTTGGAATATTTTGAAACCGATCCGTTATACCGAAAGTATCGCCATGGTCTTTTGACGTTTCGGCCGCTATATATGGACCATGAGCAATTTGTGCTGCCATTGTCCCACGACGAGGTGGTGCACTTAAAAAAGTCCTTGATCGATAAAATGCCGGGATGGACAGGTCAAAAACTCGCACAATTGCGGATGCTATTAGCCTGGCAAATAGCGACACCGGGAAAAAAGCTTTTATTCATGGGTGGAGAGATAGGGCAGTGGCGGGAGTGGGATCCGGACCGCGAGTTGGACTGGGGAGTTTTGGGTGATGCAGGACATCGTGAAATCCAAGACTGGGTACGTCAGTTAAATCATTTCTATACCAACCAATCGGCATTATATGATCGAGACAACCACGCGGGGTTTCGCTGGGTGGATTGGCAGGACGCCAATCACAGCATCCTGAGTTTTTTACGTCTAGGCAATCGAGAAAGAGATATGGTGCTGGTCGTCGCCAATTTCACCCCGGTTACTCGGTATGGATACAGAATTGGGGTGCCGAACCATGGGATTTGGCGTGCCGTGTTGGATAGCGATGCCAAAGAGTTTAATGGGTCCGGTCTCAGAGATGGGGAAACGGTAAGTGAGCCAATTGCTTGGCAAGGGCAGCCCTTTTCTATCGTGCAAACACTGCCAGGACTGTCTATTGCGTTCTACCAATGCCAATCTTCAGATGCTATAGAACCGAAGGTGGATTAAATAGGGCGACATTTGAGTGAGCACAGTCGGGAGAGATGAGATCTCTCCCGCTTTTTGTCCGTCGTATCGGATGCCCGTTGAAAACTCTTTTCGGGGAGGAGCTTGAATTATTCGGGGCACAATGCGTATAATAGATAAGAGAACAAATGTTTATAATAGTAGGGAGGGGTCTCTGATGGGGGTTGTGTTTTGGCGATTGGGTCATCTGAATCGCGATCAGGCGGTGCGTCCCTTGGGCCCTTTTGTTGTGTTTCAACAGGATCGCGTGTTTGATACCGATGCCCAAGGGTGGGATTTGGGTGTGCGCCCCCATATGCCACTGTACGAACTAAAGTGGAGGTATCCCCAAGCAATGCTGGTTCCTTGGAATCCCGATCATTACCGGGAGAACTATCGCCAGCTGCGGCTTTGGTTAGAGGCACATATGGCCTCCTATATGCAAGAAGACTGTCGGGAGGGTTGGTGGGAATGGCCTCAGATTGAGCCAGATAAGGTCAGAGCACTAATGGCAGAAATCATTCCTCGCTGGGCACTGAGGGCGGAAATGGGAATTGCCAGCCATCCTATTTTGGCCAAATGGGTTTGTGATCAAGGGGCAGATATGGGATTAAAAAGTTGGGCCGTAGAAGACGTCCGAGTTTTTGTGATGTTTCCTCGCCAAGAAGAAAAGTTTTGGCTGCACCTTCCTTTGCGTTATATTGCCGATCAATGGCCAAAACGGCGTCAAGAATGGAAACTCCGGGGGTGGCATGTCGTCGGTGAGGTCCCAGGACTAGTACATGAGGTTCGGACACTGCCCTGGACATGGCAAAAGCGACCCGTCTCCGTGCGTGTTGAGCAGGTGCTGGAAGGAGGAATGAATCAAGGTATAGGGGAAGTCATGGCACAGGTTGCCCATCGACTGGTGGATTACTTGCGACAAAAAAATCAGGGTATGGCCCATTTGCGTCTTATTTGGGAAACAGAGAGGGGAACCGAACAACGTGAACGACAGTGGCCAGAAATGGTGGCCGAAAGGGAGCGCGTTGTAAGCCGGGTATTGTCTTTAATGCAAAATCTCCCCTCGGCGATCCCCGAAAAATTGATATTGGAAGTGGACGATCCAGAATTCGTCAAATCAGAACAACTCACTCTGTGGGGTGGAGGCCAAAAAAGTCGAATGAAATTAGGGTGGCGTTCACCAGCATTTGACATAGGCCGACGGGAAAATCTTTTACAATTTTGGGATATTTGGCGAATGCCCTCTTCTTTAAATTCATGAAATCGATCGAGAAGATATGGGTGCGGCGTCAAGTGCCCTATGCATTTGTTTGGCGCCAGCAATACGTGTCGATTATCCGGATCTTGGATTATTGGCGCGATGTTGGAGAGTGGTGGCGAGATGAGCCGGAATTGTGGTTTTGGCGCATTCAGGGACAAGGTTTGGAAGTTTATGAATTAGCTTGTAATCCACAAACCCACCAATGGTGGATGTATCACGTGTACGACTAGGGGGAGTTTCAATGACAGGGAAGATTATACCCTTTCCGTTAATTAAATCAAGTGAAGTGAGTCTGGTGATTGCTATCGGCAATCACCATTACCGGATACGGCCGCATTCCTTGATGGCCTCGATTTGGCAATGGATCGGATGGTAGGAGCGCATCTCCATGTGCATTCGGCATTTTCTTTTTTGTCTGGGGCTTCGACTCCACCACAATTGGTAAAAGAAGCAGCGCGGCTTGGCATAGGGACATTGGCATTGACTGACACGTTTCGCCTGTCTGGGATCCCGTCATTTTTAGAAGCGGCGCGGGACATGGGGATCAAAGCTATCGTAGGGGCGGAAGTCAGTGTGGAAAACCTAGGAAATTTAGTGCTTTTGGTTCCGGGCACCTCCTCTTATGGCGATTTGACTCGTCTGCTTACCGAATCTTTGCTATCTTCTCCCAGACGTCATCCGATGGTGCGCTGGGAAACTCTGGAGCGTTACGGTCATCAACTGATTGCGCTAACGGGTGATCGTTGGGGCATACTACCTCGGCTTTGGCTTAGTGGGCGCCGCACGGAAATACCCGAGGTTATGAGCCGGTTGAAAAAAATCTTTGGTGTTCACAATTTATTTATCGAATTAACGGTTAATTATTTGCCAGGAGACCGTTTGCTGTTTCAGTTTTTGAATGAAGTAGCCCAAAGCCAGACGCTGCGGGTAGTAGCCACCAGTGCAGCTCATTATGCACGAAAACAAGATTTCGGATTGTTTGATTTGATGACCTGCATTCGTACGGGACAGCGTATCGAAGAAACCAGCCCGGAACGCTATTTGAACGCGGAAAATTATCTTAAGCCTTGGGCGGAGATGAAAAATGCCCTGCGCTCTTGGCCGAATGCCATTAGAAATACCGAGGAATTGGCAGAACGGCTACAAACGCCGGATATCTTACACCAACCGCACTATCCTCGGTTTCCTGATGTGCCTGCGGCCATGTCGGCTCCTCGCTATTTAGCGCATTTAGTACAGCAGGGAGCGAAGTTGCGGTATGGGGCACGGGCTCCAGAGATTCAGCAGCGGATACGCCATGAATTGGCCATCATTGAAGATATGGGATTTACCGACTACTTTTTGGTTGTATGGGATGTGGCACGATTTGCCCGGTCCCAAGGTATCCGATTTGCTGGGCGAGGATCGGCTGCGGATTCTGTGGTGGCTTATTGTCTGTACATTACCGATGTCGATGCTTATGAGCGGCAACTGTTGTTTGAACGGTTTATGAGCCGTGAACGACAAGAAACACCGGATATTGACATTGACTTTGATGCACTTCGGCGCGATGAAGTCGCAGATTATGTACGCCACAAGTACGGAGTCGATCGTGTAGCCCAAGTGGCTACTTATCAAACTTTCCGGGCACGATCGGCGGTTAGGGAAATCGGCAAGGCGTTGGCATTTCCTAGCTCTGAATTGGATGCTTTGGCCAAATCTCTACCAGAACGCTCTATTGATGATATGGTGGAGCATTGGGAAGAAATTCCCGAATTACGTCAGTATCCCGATAGTGAACGATTGAAATTAATGTTGAATTGGGCTAGACAAATCATCGGATTGCCGCGACATGTGGGAACCCATTTAGGGGGATTGGTGTTAAGTCGGGACTCCTTAGATCAGGTCAGTCCTCGCGAATGGTCTGAAAAAGGGGTGCAAATTATTCAGTTTGATAAACGGGATATTGAGTTAGTGGGTCTTCTGAAGCTGGATCTGCTGTCATTGCGAACGTTTACTGCGGTCAATATAGCAGTAAACGCCTTGGCAAAAACCGATGCGACATTTTCCTATGACACTTTGCCTCATTATGACGCGGAGACGTTTCAACGGCTGGATCGGGGGGAAGCCATCGGTGTGTTTCAATTGGAAAGTCCCGCACAAAGATCCCTGGCGCAAAGATTGCATCCGGATCGCTGGGAAGACATTGTGGCTAGCTTAGCGCTGATCCGTCCCGGACCAATTAAAGGCAACATGGTGGATCCGTTTATTGCCCGTCGGCAAGGCAAAGAACCGGTGACCTACCTGCACCCTGATTTAGAACCCATATTGTCTAAAACTTACGGCGTGGTGCTGTTTCAGGAGCAGGTCATTGCCATCGCTAGTGCTTTGGCGGGATTTACTCCTGGAGAAGCCGATGCTCTAAGACGCATTATGACGCACGGACGATCGCATGTCGCGATGGAAGAATTGGGGGTGCAATTTAGGAAAAAGGCTGTAGGCCGTGGCGTGGAATCCCATGTGGCCGAAGCCGTCTTTCAACAAATAGTGGGTTATGCCAGTTATGGATTTAATGAAGCACATGCAGCCGCATTTGCTGAAACGGCATACCGTACCGCCTACTTGCTGGAGCACCATCCCCGGGAGTACTTCTTGGGTTTATTGAATGCGGAACCGTTAGGATATTATCCGATTGACGTACTGCTGGTGGAAGCGCGGCGTCGGGGTATTGAAATTCGGCCGATGGACATTAATCGCAGTGAGGTTGATGTCACGATGGAAGAGCCGCAGGCGCTGCGGATAGGATTGCGATTTTTGCGGCACCTCGGGGCACAGGTAGCAAACGCCTTGGTTGTTCAACGACCCCTTGGGGGATGGGAACATCCCAGCCAGATTGCGGAGCGGATTCAAATAGGGCGCGATCAATTGCAAGCTTTGGTGCAAGTGGGGGCTTTTGATTCCATCACACGTGACCGAGACAGTTTGCTGCGGGATTTGTCTGGGAATAATCGTCTGGGGTTGACTAGTCACCATTCAGGACATCAATGGACGTTTACGGAACAAGTCGCGTGGGATTATAAAACCTGCGGCTTTGGACAACGCCAGCAGGGGATGGCTCCCTGGCGTCTTCAGTTGGATCAAGAAGGGTATTTGCCGATCCAAGATGTGAAAAACGTCCCTGTTGGCCAGGTGGCTCGCACCGTTGGACACTTAATTCGCCCTCACCGCCCTCCAACCCGTAGCGGACAACTAGTGGTGTTCTTTTCGTTGCTCGACGAAACGGGTGTATTGGAAGCACGGTTGTCAACGGCAGGATATCAAAAATATGGCCATTTGTTATTTGGTAGAGTGTACCCCATATTGGCTGTCAGTGGTCGAATTGAACCGCAAGGAATGGATATTCGATCTATTCGGTCATGGGTTCCCCAAAAAGGTCTAAATTGACTAGAAAAAAAAGAAGGATTTTGGCAAAAAAAGAGCGAATTTATCGACTGATCCTGGTAAACCATTCCATTTTAACGGTAGGAGATTAGTACGGTGGGGGAAAGGGACCGCTGGCGCCGCCTAGAAATGCATCGCATGGTCTTTATGATGCGCACTATAGTGTGGTTTGTCGTGTGTCTGTTTTCACTCGGGACTCATAGTGCGGTATTGGTATTTGGCACCTGGGCGCTCTATGTTATCATCGTGATTTTATTAGTGCAGCTGACACCCCTCAAACTGTCCCTGGTGAATCCGTTACTAATACCCATCGATATTCTTTTAATTTCGTATGCCGTTTATCGCACCGGAGGATTGGCGAGCCCGCTTTATCTCCTATACGGGATCGAAGCCCTGATTCTCACAGCCTATGGGGCTTTCCGGTGGTCTTCCCTAGGCTCTCTGGTGATCGTGATTTCTTACGGGTTGGTAACCAATGGCTGGGGCGATAAAACCTTTTGGTGGCGCTCTGCTACCATTGGTCTTTATATCCTTTTTGCTGGTCTTTTAGGCACGGCGTTTCGCCGTACCAGAGCTCATGCCCGCGAGAGCCAGCGACGTTTAGAACAAATCACTGCCTTAAAATCACTGCAAGAGCTTGTGGTTGGGGACGAAACCTTCGATGTGGTCATTGCTACACTGTTGCAGAATGCTATTGGACTTGTGGGGGCTACATTGGGTTACGTGGTGGAATTGGGGCCTACAGGCATGCTAATCCCGCTGGCGAGTATTGGCATGGATGCTGATGCATTTCGGGCACCAAACAATGTCTATGAAAACAGCATAGAAGCCTGGGCTTTGAAACATGGTCCCGTCGGGATACATTTATTGAAAGACGTGGATCCAGAGATCCTGGACCATGGCTTAGCGACACATGGAGTAGATCAAGTCGCGATTGCCGCTTTAACCGATATGAATCATCTTGTGGGTGCGTTAGTGTTGGCGGGCAACCACTTTGTTGTGACTTCTGACGATGGTGCTATGGAGACCTTGGCGGGCATTATCATCAACCAGTTGCGCTATGATGCAGCACGTCGCGAAGCGCAAAAACGAGGACGCTTGCTATCGGTTCTGGAGCGCGTCGGCCGGTTGGTCAATCGAAACCTAGAGATGTCTATTTTGCTAAAGTCCTTGCATCAAGCGGTTTCTGAAGAACTTGAAACCGACAGCTTCTTTGTCGCGTTAAACATCCCTAATGACCCCAATCACGTGCTGATGCGATATCTTTATGACGACGGCCAGGAATATGCGCCCGAAGTCCTGCCGTTAACCCCGGGAGGGCCAACGGCAACCGTGCTGGCAACTGGTGAACCGAAAATTTTTAATGGCGACCCCGACAATTCGCAGTTAACAGGGTCACAAAAAGCTTCGCTAGGAATGCTGGTTTCTCCATTAATTCATGAAGGGCGAGTCATTGGTGCGATTTCCGCACAATCCTATCAAAAAGAGTATGATCAGGACCACCTGGAATTTTTGTCAGCGGTTGCTTCGCAAGCCAGTATTGCGATTCAAAACGCACAATTGTACCAACAAACCCAAGCTATAGCGCTGACCGATCATCTTACCGGATTAGGAAATTCGCGCCAATTTTCTTTGGTGTTGTCAGCAGCTATTGATCAGGCAGCAGCAAGAGGACAGCCGCTATCGCTGCTAGTGATTGATTCCGATAGCCTAAAACAAATTAATGACCGTTATGGGCATACGGCCGGAGATGCCCATTTACAGATGCTGGCTCAAGCCATTCAACGCAGCATCCGGGACTACGATTCCCCGTGTCGTTATGCTGGAGACGAATTTGTCGTAATTTTACCTGGCTCGAATGTGGATGAGGCGATTACGGTGGCAGAACGTATTCGACAAGAAATGGATCAACGGTTTGCGTGGCGCGAATCGGGTATGATAGGAGTAACGATAAGTGTGGGTGTTGCTGAATTGAAAAATGGAATGACCTCTGATGAACTTTTTTCGGCGGCTGATCGGGCAATGTATTTTGCTAAACAGAAGGGAAAGAATCAAGTCGTAGCCATTTAATCCAGCGGATCTTAGCTTGCAACCTTTCTTTAGCTATGGTAAACTAGCCCTCGTGCGTCAGAACTCTTGCGCTAAAATTGATACAAAACCCATCTTGACCGGGTGAGAGCACGTTTGTATAATGAGTAAGCGCGGTTAGGCCGCTAACCAAAGCGGGGATGTAGCTCAGTTGGGAGAGCGCTTGAATGGCATTCAAGAGGTCAGGGGTTCGACTCCCCTCATCTCCACCAAAGTGACCCCATGGTCTAGAGGCCTAGGACATCACCCTTTCAAGGTGGTAACCCGGGTTCGAATCCCGGTGGGGTCACCAATATTGGGCCATTAGCTCAGTTGGTTAGAGCATCCGCCTTTTAAGCGGAGTGTCGAAGGTTCGAATCCTTCATGGCCCACCATAAATGCAGGCCAGTAGCTCCAATTGGTAGAGCAGCGGACTCCAAATCCGCCTGTTGGGGGTTCGAGTCCCTCCTGGCCTGCCAATTTCGCGGGTGTAGCTCAATGGTAGAGCCTCAGCCTTCCAAGCTGATTACGTGGGTTCGATTCCCATCACCCGCTCCATTTAACTGTGGGGCTTTAGCTCAGCTGGGAGAGCGCCTGCTTTGCACGCAGGAGGTCAGCGGTTCGATCCCGCTAAGCTCCACCATTTTATATCTTCGATTGCCTCAAAAAGTTTACTGTTCCCACGTCTCGTTCGCAACGTCGCGATGACTGCTATATTGCGTAAAGACACCATCCTAATCATGCCCCACGGCAGCATGCCTTGGACGTATTGAGTGATTTCTTCCTGTCGTAACTATCTATTTATGTTATTCGTCGACTCACATTGGCGGTTGAGGGATGTGTCCAAAACCACGCCATGCGCACTCCCTGTCCGAGTAACCCGCCCAAATCTAAATGCGTTTAGTGGGTAAAAGGGAGCTGAATCAATTGGGAAACCGACGCCGGCGACATCAAATGGCCACCACATTGGGTATTTCTTTGATATTAAGTATTAGTGGGTGTGGGGCTGCCGTGACACAACATTCTGGGCCATCGTTTACCGAGCAGTCCTTTCCTCACGTGGCGTCTACGCCACCAAATGCGGTAGCTATCGACTTTTTGTCTATGAACACGGGATTTATAGCGGTTAATGACGCCATCCTCGCAACTCAAAATGGGGGGGAGACTTGGAGGACCGACATCCTTCCTCACCATTTGCAACCGAGGGCCATGGACTTTCTCAGTGCCAACATTGGTTGGGTCGTGGCAGAGGGGGGCAATACGCCAAATCCTTCTTATGTACTGTTAAAAACCACCAATGGCGGCGCGTCGTGGAAATTATTGCCATTGTCTGCAAGCGCACAAATAGACATGACATCGTCGGTTTTCGGGTTTGCCATTATTGGTGCACAGCTATACGCCACGCACAACGGGGGCGATTCGTGGCAACCAATATCTTTGCCTGGAGGAGGAAGGCCCCTGTATACGACCTTTAGCTCGCCTGAGAAAGGTTGGGTTGTGGTTAATAACGGTGGAGACACGAATCTTTTAATGACCACCAACGGTGGCGAAAACTTTCATACCACCTTTAGCAGCACTAGCCCAATTGATGCTGTCGTATTTTCTTCTCCAAACCATGGCCTGATGATGTTGGGTTCCAACCAGTATGGGACGCCGAATTTTGGGAATTTGGAGCAAACTCAAAATGGTGGGCAAACCTGGTCAGTCTTGCAACCAGCCGCCAGGTGGACCTCGGACGATGTCTATGGATTTTTTCAAAGTATGAGTCTTTCAGGAGGGAACGATATCTGGATTGGCACTACTAGCGGGGCGATGGGTTTTAGCTCCTCGGGACTGTTGGTGTCATCGGACGGCGGTGCCCATTGGCAATCTCTAGGCACCAGGCGTCACTGGAACATTGTGTCAGAGGAAATGATCGCGCCAGGGGCTGGGTGGGTTTTAGGGTCGGATTTTCTCCTCAAAACTATGGACAACGGTCAACATTGGACAGATGTGTGGCCCGTCCGGTTCCCCCAACAGCAAGTAGACTTTGTCAGCGCTACTAAAGGGTATGGCTTAGGAGAGGAAGACAATCCCTATGCCATACTAAAAACCGTCAACGGCGGCACCCAGTGGACTGTGGTCAATGCTAAGCCTCCGGAAGATTTTTCCCAGATCTCGTTTGTCGGGTCGGTGGGTTGGGCCATTGCTGGCGCTACTGATGCACCTCGGGTAGAGGTGTTTCGCAGTGAAAACGGTGGGGTGAGTTGGAGATTGCTCTCATCAGAGCCGGCGTCATTAGGTTTGTCAATTAAGATGTTTACTAAAGAACTTGGGATTCTAGATACCTTTGGGATGCTGTATAAGACCACTAACGGTGGCGTCACCTGGAAGGCAATTGCTGGTGGTGCGCCTGGTCCGACATTTTTTACTGACTATTTGTCGCCGATTCACGAATGGCTTTTAAACAGTTTGTCGGAATGGGGGACGGCAGCTACCTTAACCTGGAGCGCCAATGGCGGGCTGTCTCGTAGAGTAGTCTATACTTGGCCGGGAGAATCCAATGTATCTTATATACTGGGCTCCATCGACTTCATCAATGAGCAAGATGGATGGGTATGGATGCAAAAGATGGTGCGATCCGGCAAATTGGTCACAAAGCCAGGATCTTCTAAACGAGTGCCGTTGGTCAACGAGGTCAACTTGTTGTACCACACAAACGACGGAGGGAAGACTTGGTCAATCACGCGGTTGCCACAAGATTTGTCGCCTGGAGCGGACGCTTTGGATTTTGTCACCAAACGCAGGGGATATCTATTTGTTAATAACACACTGCTGTACACAGCAACTGGCGGCAGGATGTGGCGTGTGGTCAGTACTGACAATCCCCCACTGTCTTAATGGTGAGTCAGTCTTGGAACAGGAATAGGATTTATGGCGATAATGGATAAAAATATACGAAAACGGGATTTATTGCCTTGTCATGTAAATTTTTCGTCGAAATTCCGGTCAATTCTGGTTAATGGATGATTACCAAAATAGATTTCGTGATCTATACCAAAGATGCGAGGCAGTTTATCGCACCACAAAAGATTAGCGGAGGTGAGTGTCATGTTGTGGAGAAACTGGCTTATGGCCGTAATTGGTGCATGGTTCGTTGTATCTGCTTGGGCTCTAAACCCCATGCACTCTTCGACGTATTTGTGGACTGCAATAGTTTTGGGTGGATTGGTGTTAATTGGCAGCATTTGGGAACTATCCGATAAGATCTTCCGTAGTTGGGTCTACTACCTTGAAGCACTTTTCGGGTTGTACTTGGGTCTATCACCGTTCTTCTACACTTTTACTGGATTTGCCTGGGCCGCAACGGTCACGGTCATATTGGGCGCTGCGGTTTTGGTCGGAGGATTGTGGCAAGTTAGGGCGGGATCGGCAAATTCTACGACCAAACCGCACACACCTAATCGTCGGATTGCTTCGTGAAAAAAAGAGCCGCCATTTTGGCGGCTCTTTTCTCAGTGACGTACTGCGTTGGAATGTCGGCTGGGTTCGGAAATTTCACTTAAGGCTTGGCCGGATTCATTGGTGAAGATGTTAACCCGCGCCAAGTCCGCAATGGCCACAATTCCTACCAGCTTTCCGTTATCCACGACCGGAAGTCTTCGTACTTGGTGCTCAGCCATTTTATTAGCTGCGTCACGGGCGTCGGAACTCGGCGAGCAAGTCACCACGTTGTCAAACATGACGGCTTTCACCGGGGTATCCGGCCCTTTGCCTTCAGCTATCGCCTGAATTGTAATGTCCCGATCTGTTACCACTCCGACCACTTTTCCTCCTTCAACCACCGGAGTGCTTCCGCAATTAACCTTCTCCATTATTTGGGCGGCTTTTTGGATCGAATCGGTCGGCGATACTGTAGACACGTTTTTGGTCATAATTTCGCTAACTTTCATAAGTCATCTCCTCTCAACCGAGTTACACCCGTAGTGTGAATCCGGGCATAGTGTCTCATGCAGGGAAAATGTGGGGATGGCTTATC
>PXYW01000064.1:12851-14036 GCA_003023695.1 Sulfobacillus benefaciens
ACCAGTCATTGGCGGTGCGAGCAATTAGGGACTGATTGCCGTAATCCAGATACACCATATTTTCGTGGCCCATGGGTTCGATTAAACGGACCACAGCGCGAATTTGAGTCGTGGGGAAGCGAGAAACTGCATCTGAAGCCACATGAACATCTTCTGGTCGGATTCCAAGCACCATCGCGTTTCCGGTCAATGCCGAAGCTGCCTGAGCAATTCGGGTGGGCAACGTCATCGATTGCCCCTCGGCGGCAAAATTCACTGCAGTTCCCTGGCGTGTTAACTCACCCCGTAACAAGTTCATCGCTGGGGTTCCTACGAAAGTCGCGACAAATTGATTCGCTGGGCGATGATAAATCCCGTCAGGAGTGTCCACTTGTTGCACCACGCCGTCTTTCATTACGACAATACGAGTGCCCATGGTCATTGCTTCTGTTTGATCGTGGGTCACATAAATGATGGTAGCGCCGAGACGCTGATGCAATCGCTTTAACTCGACTCGGGTTTGGGTGCGGAGTTTAGCATCCAAGTTGGAAAGCGGTTCGTCCATTAAAAAGGCTAAGGGTTCTCGTACAATGGCACGTCCCAATGCGACACGCTGTCTTTGACCTCCGGACAATTCTTTGGGTTTGCGTTCGAGAAGGGTTCCAATACCTAATATTTCTGCAGCTTCTTTGACTCGGCGATCGATTTCGGCGCGGGGAACCTTGCGTAGTTTAAGACCAAATGCCATATTTTCAAACACGGTCATGTGGGGATAAAGCGCGTAGTTTTGAAACACCATAGCAATATCGCGGTCTTTTGGCGGCACGTGACTGACATCGCGGTTGCCAATATGAATGGCACCGCTCGTTACGTCTTCAAGGCCTGCCACCATGCGTAATGTGGTGGTTTTTCCGCACCCAGATGGACCCAGCAAAATAAGAAACTCTTGGTCCTCTACATTCAAGGTAACGTCATGTACAGCTTCGACTTGCCCATATTTCTTTGAGACGTGATCTAGAAGTACACTCGCCAATATGTCTCTCTCCCTTAATATGAAATAGAAGCAGTGTTCGGTGGTACGGATTTCAAGGACCCAATTCACGGGGATTCCTTGAAAAGGTGCGAATTATCGCAATAGATGAAGCTCTTAATACATGCATTATGACATAGTGAAACGACCTAGGCGACACATTTTTCATGAGATGC
>PXYW01000065.1 GCA_003023695.1 Sulfobacillus benefaciens
CCGCAACCCGATGGATCGATGCGCCCGTTGTTTGTGTGGGATCCGGCGACGGATACCCACCGTGCCGTCGAGACGTTAAGTGCAGAAAGGGAGCTGCGGATGCAACTCGCCGGGGAGGCTGCGCCCCAATGACCACTCTGCTGATCATTGCGAGTGCGCTCACAGGCGGGCTGGGCGTTTGGTGGATTTTCGCGCCGAAACCTGCGGGTTTCACGTTTCACGCCGTGCCCGCCCCCCCTGCCAAACGGTCGCGGTCGGCAGTGCCTTCTGCCGAACGTCTTCAAGGGACCGCGCGGTTGATCTGGCTGTCTGGCATTCCCTTGCCTCCGTTATTGTTACAGCCCGTCAGTGTCATTGTGGGCGCTTTAGGCACGATCTTGGCGCTTATCGCGACGCACAATATTCCGGCATCGGGGATTGTGGGAATCATGGCCTATTACATTCCGCAGACATTATTGCATAATTGGGGTTTGGCGCGTTGGCGGGAGGCGGATTCGGAAGCCTATGTGCTCACGAACACCTTGCAGTTTCTTTTGCCGGTCTTCGGCCACCCGTTAACCGCTTTGCGTGAAGTGGCTCAAAGCATTCATGGTCCGTTGCGAACATGGATTGCCGAGGCGTTGGCGGCAGAAACGACGGGTGGCAGTGCCGAGCAAGCGTTGTTTGATTTGGGAGTGCGGTTAGCGCACCCCGAACTGCAACTCCTAGCCGAAATTCTTAAAGCAGATCGGCGGGAGAAGCCTTCTGCCGATCTCTTGGCGGAATTAATCCAAGCTTGGACCGAACGGGTCCGCCAGGACAAGAAACGCCATGCGAAATTGGCCGCAACGAAACGCTTTACCACCCTAATCATTGCCGGACCCGTACTCGGGTTTCTCGCTCTGGGATTATTGGCGCCCGGTATTATGGGGGTGTTTAGCGCCAGTCTCGCCGGGCAAGCGGCCGGTGCACTCGGAATGGCCTTAATGGGCGGGGCAGCATTAGTCGCGCGGGGTGCCCTACACCACGCGGAGGAGGTGCAATTCTAAATGGTCCTGGCGCTGATCGCCCTCGGCACGTGTGGAATGGGGTTGGGCGTTTACTGGGTATTGACCCCGCGCGGACGATTTGTGTTTGGAGTACGCCCGGTGGCCCCAGGGCGTGCCATAGCCCAGGCCGTTCTTCACGCCGCCGCCCGTCAAATGGCGGCACCAGTGCAGCGGGCCACGGATGCGATGGGGTGGCCCATGAGTCGCGTGTTATTGATTACCGGTGTGCTGACCATTTGTGGTACTCTCTTCGCCACCATGATTGTGTGGTGGTTGGGGTTTCTTTTGCTGGCGCCGTTGGCTTATGGATCCTGGCGATTAGCAGGCCATTTGGTGCTTAACCAATATAAAATCTGGCAGCGCCGCATGGTCGCGGGCCTGCCTGCTATGTTGGCTGTATTGCGTGTGCATTTGGATTTAGGCCGTACCGTGCCGGATGCCCTGAGTGCTGTATTACCCGGCGTGCAGGATCCCTTGCGCAAGGAATTGACCCGAACGTTATCCGACATGGCGATGGCCCAAACCCGGCAGACGCAAAACGGGCGGGTCCCGGAGGCCCGGCAGGCGTTGCAACGGTTGGCGGATCGGGTGGACCGCTTGGAATTTCGCACGGTCGCCGACACGCTTACGCAAACCTGGGGCGCCAAGCTGTCAGGTGCCGCGTTGGAACCGTTACAAGATCTGCTCCGAATTACCCGCGAGCAGGAAGCCGAAGAACTGACGGGGCGGCTGGATGTTACGATGACCACCGCCCCAGGCCTCGCGGTCTTTGCGATCGCGATTTGGGCTATGGCCGGATGGATACTGCATTCGCTCGGCCATGGTGGATTGTTTTAAGGGGGGTACCTATGAGACGTGCATCGCGTAGACGACGCGGATGGCGCATTCGCGATCAGGATGGACAAGCAACCTGGGCCAATCAGTTAATCATTTTGGGGCTGGTGCTGGTGATGGCAGGCCTCATTTTCGGCTTTTGGCGTGCAGGCGGGATGACGTGGCTTCAGTCCACGCTGTCGCACCTCACGTCCTACTAACACCAAGGAGGGGTTTAACAATGCAAGAGACGACAATTACGAACCAGGGAGGGCTTTTGATGTCTGAACAGAGGACTGCGGGCCAAAATGGATGGCGGACGCGCATGATCCAACGGATTACTTTATGGCGGATTCAACTGCTGATGGTTGTGATGCGCGGATTGGCACGAGTGCAGGAAGATGCGGGGCAAGAGGCTTGGGTCAGTCAAGTGATGATCTTGGGCATTATCCTGCTGATTGCGGCCGCAGTCTTTGCGTTCTGGAAAGCGGGCGGCATGACGTGGGTCAACAGCCAGCTCAGTAGCATCACTACGTATTAACCCTAAGGGGGTCACCATGGTGACCCCCTCTTTTTTGGCACACCCACTGCCGCTTGGAGACCACACGGATGCCTAGGCGAGATTTTGGTGAAAGGACTGAGAGTATGGTTTCATTTATTGGTCGCGTTTCAGCCAGCAAGTCGCCGCTTCCTCCCGGTGAGAGACGTAACGCGGTAGTAGGACGGTATCACCTGATCAATGTGACTCGTGGGGCGGTGGTCGCTACGGCAGTGGAACGCGCGCACACCTGGCGGCAACGGGCGCGCGGGCTTTTGGGTACATCATCTCTGGCGGCGTCTGCGGGGCTTATGTTAGACCCCTGTCGGCAAGTCCATATGCGCGGGATGACGTATCCCCTCTATGTTGTGTATTGCAACCGCCGAGGCCGTGTTTTGGCGGGCCGCGTCTTATGGCCGGGCCAGCGGGGTCCCTTTCTTTGGCGGGCGGCAGTGGTCATTGAATTATCCCCCGCCGTGGCCACCCAAGTCGGATTGGGAGATATTCTAGTGTGGCATGAGGAGACACCGGCGAGCGATTAGCCACGTTTACTGTGAAGCCGCAACGATGGACTGTGGTGGCAGTTCTTACGGGGTCAAGATCCAGTGCATGCTGTTATGGTCTGCTACTCCTTTGCAGACGGACCTGCTAGGCTTTGGGTCCGATGACCCTGGCGGAGTGCCATTATATCAAACACAAGCGGGGCAAGAACGTTCAGCGATGTTTGTGACGCAAAGGGCTTTAGGGGTTGATGCTATTCTGTGACTCTTATGACCACGGGGGAGCGCATCAGTTGAGTACGCATTGCGATATACCTTGAGTCGGAGGGTTCCCTGACGACACCACATCAGCGAATCCGGGTCTTTCTACAGCGAGTGACGGAGTCGTCTGGTGTCACGCTTGGGAAGATGCCCATAAGACAGATGCCACTCATATCTCGTTTGCAGTAGTTGCGGAACCAGGGTCTTTTGGGAGCAATCCCGGAAGTCTCCGCCTCAACCCGATTGGGTGAGATGGCAGAAAAGTGCAGGCAACCCCAATTCATAAAGGAGGGGAGGACGACGAGCGAATGGGTCGGATACATCATGAGTCTCGGACTGATGTTTCTCACAATCACGTTCGGATTCAGCCTGGCCGAAGGTCAAAGCGCCAAGGCCGCGTTAGCCCACATTGCCACCGTGGCCGTGCAAGAAATGTCGGTCGAGGGAGGCTATACCGCTCCGGTGCAACAGACGTTGATTCAAGATCTCCAACGCCAGGGATTCAATCCCCAGTTAGCGCAGGTCTCCGTCACGCCTTCGGGCTACCGTGCGGCTTATGGCCAATCCATGACGCTCACGATTGCGTATCCTTTTCCGGTGCACATCGTGGATGTCAGTGCTTTTTCGGTAGCCATCTCGGATACCGAAGGAGCCATCAGCTTTTATGTGCCGGGATCGCCCGCATCCAACGATCCCATTATCAGCCCGCCGGGGGCGGGCACCAACGACCTGCAAGGCACGGTACAAGGCGGAAGCGGGTCTTTTACCGGACCGTAAACGCGGACAACGGTTTTGCTACCTGGGTCTTTGCCATTTTTATGTTCAGCGCCATATTTTTAATATTCAATGCTGTGACGTTATATGAGCGCGTGCAGAGTGATCGGAACCGTGTGACCCAGGCTCTGACGTTGGCATTGCAAGCGGCTACAGCGCAAGGGGCGATCGCCGCCGGACGACAAGTGACCTGGGATGCGCCCGTAGCACAAACCGCGGCAGTGCAAGCCGTCGATGCGTTTTTGCCGGTGCAGCTTGCGGCACTGGCAGCGCACGGGGCTCAATATAGTCCCACCACCGCGGCGCCGCCGGATTGGACGGGGCTAGTCACATTAGGCAGTTTTCAGACGAGTAATACCGGGGGTACTGCGTCCTTATTCGGCCAATCGCAGTCCGTTCCGGGCCCGTTTGTCGCGGCCACCGTCTCGATCCCCGTCACCGAAAGGTTTTTAGGCGTGCCGTTATCGTTCACCCTAGAGGTGGGCCGCGTAATGCAAGTGTATGGCTACAACGGCCAGCAATTTACGGAATATCCCTAAATACTGTGCTGATCACAACGACAGAAGCGAGGTGCCTTATGCGCAAAAATTTTGTCCGGGGTCTTTTGGCGTTGTTCGCCGCCGTGGGCGCGTTTGTGGTGTTGTCCCTCACGACCGCCAAACCTCGATTAACCGCCGTGATGCAAGTCACGCGGCCTGTAGCGGCAGGACAACCTATAACATCCCAAGATCTAGGCACGGTCTGGATCAAAGATCCGGTGCCTGCTGGAATGATTCCGGCCCCTTATTCCGCGAATGGCGTATTTGCTCAGCAAAATTTGAGTCCTGGGCAAACCCTGACGATGTCCGACATGGGGCGCACTTTTGGAGGAGTGCCCCCAGGAGAGGTGAAAGTTCTCGTTCCCGTAACAGCAGGCGAAAGCGCTTTAGCTCAACCCGGACAGCGCGTGGATGTGCTAGGTGTGGCAAAAATGTCCCAAGGCCAAACGACTACCACGACGGTGGTTCCCTTAGCCATTCACGTCGCTGTATTAGGCGTGTTTACCCAATCGGGCGGGGCGGTCGTGACCACAGGCTCCAATCCGGCAGCGCCAGGCCTCGTTGCATTAGCAGTAACTCCCTTGCAAGCCCAGGCGCTGATCCCTTATCTCACCCAATCGTCTGATTACTGGTTGGTTTTAGATCCGCAAGGTGCGTATAATACGGTCTCTTAACCGTGCTATCGACCTCCCGACAGCTTCTTGGGGGTTCTAATATGGCGAGTATCGGTCAGGTGGAGTGGACCCCTATCAAGAGCCAATGCCTGCGTAAGGTTCGCCATGCCATCAAGGGTATGTGCGGAAGATCACCTATGCCTTAGCCGCTACTTATGACGGCGGGGGTGCTTCAGCCAGGGCAACGGTGGGGAACCTTGTGCACGGATTCCCACTCGTCGTAGCCCCCGAATGCAGGCCGGGGCTTTGCTACGTTTTCGATGAAAGGATTGGGATCAACGATGGTCAAATCGACCGAATTCACACCGTCCAGACGTATGCGATGGGTGTATCGTCTTAGTATGACCTGGCTCGGGTCCCTGATTTTACTGCATTTATTGGCCCTCCACGGCATGTTTGGGGATGTGTTTATGGACATGGCCAATGGGCGGTGGATTTTAGCACATCATACGGTGCCCCTGTCAAATCAGCTGAATCCTACCGCGGAGGGACGGTTTTGGTCGCAGCCCGAATGGTTATATGGAGTCTATGTGGCCTGGCTGTGGCACATCGGCGGTGCCTGGGGGATCTGGTGGGGGTTAGTCCCTTGGGTCGCAGCAATGGTATACGGAGTGGTGCTGGTTACCGAGCCCGCAGGAGTTTTATGGGGCACTCTGCTGACACTGGCTGTGGTGGTGAGTCTGCACAGTTTTATGTCCCCGCGGCCCCAACTGTTGTCCTACGCCTGGTTCATCGGCGGACTGTGGGCACTGCAGCAATGGCGAAAGCATCGTGATTGGCCTGTTTGGGTGTTTGCCAGTATGACGCTGATTTGGACGCAATGTCATCCCTCGGTCTTTTTAGACCCTTTGTTATTGATCGCGGAGGCCCTCTGGGGGCCGCGCCGGCCCCGTCGGGATCTCCTGTGGCCGATTCTGCTGGCAGGTGTTGGCTGTTTCATTAGGCCGGCAGGCCTCGCCGGGGCCAGTCATCACTTAGGCGCCTTGTTTGCGCCCGTGATCCGTCAATCCATCCAGGAATGGACGCCATGGCACCCCTGGTCGACGCTCGGATGGATTTTTATGCCCTGGATGGCGGTGGTCCCTGTGCTAATTGTACGGGCCGTCCGCCGATCGGATGCCATTGCCGTGGTGTGGGCGGTAGCAGGTGCCTTAGCATTGATTCTGGCGATCCGGTTTGCCCCGTATTTTGTGTTGGGTGTGGCTGCTCTGGGTGGAGAAGCCCTCGCCCCGCTGCCGATAGAACGCCATGCCGGTCTTTTGGGTTTCTGGATTCTCATCACTGGATTGGGAGTGAGCGCCCTAAGCCTGACAGGAATGTTTGCGACAACCGGATCGTTTCCTGTGCGGGAACCCTTGGCTGCGTTTGCTGTCTTGCGTCGGGAGAAAGCGCAGGAGGTCTTGGCTGCTTATGCGTGGGGCGATGCATTAGATTTCTACGGACCGCCCCCTTTTGCCGATGCGCGCGCTGGATTCTGGAGCCAAGAGCCTTGGTGGAATGCTTATGTGCGCACCCAACGCGGTTTGGAAAATCCCGCACAATTCGCTGCACAATGGGCACCGCATTGCGATGCGATGCTGTGGCCTTGGGGAAGTCCTGCCGCCCGTGCTATGCGCAAGAATTCCCAGTGGCGGTTGATCGCTCACATTGTGAAGAACGGCCAATCTGTCGGCATCTGGTACCGAGGCTTGGATGTGCCCTCATGAAGATCAGTCAACATGCGCTGCAACGATGGCGCGTAAGAGCTCCACGCGAATTTAATACGCCAGACGATTTACAGTTGGCGCTTCACACGGGTCGTATCATTCGTGAAACAGAATCGACGCAATGGATTGCGGCCATGGGCATGGTGATTGTTGTGCGGAATCAGGTCGCGGTGACGTGTTGGAAGGCGCGTGCCTTTTCTTCCCGGATCTCGTAATCGAAAGCCCCTCGCCGTAGTGGGAAGGCTGAAGAACTGACCGCCAGAGGTTTAACCAGGAGGCGTAATATGACACAGAGAGGCAGACGATTGGTAGGAAGTCTAGTTGCGTTAGGCGGAGGATTGGTCGTGGGGCTGGTCCTGGGCCATGGGATTCATGCGAGGGCTGCAAACCACACGATACAGCACGTTTCTCAGACCATGACGCAGCCTTTCAGTCCAGGCTCGGCCACGATGTTCTCGACGGTCGTCGAAAGCCTCTCAGGGCACGCCACCGCCCTGGCACGGGGCCCCAAAGCCACGGTAGTGATGGCGATGGCCAGTTGGTGCCGCTATTGCGGCTATGAAGACAAATGGGTGCTACCGCAGTTGGCCAAAACCCCTGGGGTAGCAATCGATGTTGTCGATGTGTCCCCGCAGGGCGGCATTGCCGATCCTGGCCCGAAAAATCCGCTGTTTTCCGGCCACGACGGGCAAGGGGGTCCATTGACGGTGGCGGGGATGGAACAGGTCATGCGGCAATATGTGAACGCCTTTGGTACGCTCTCTGCACCAAACATTCACGTGTATGTGGCACCTCAGACCACGCAGAGCGCATGGAACATCCAAAGCTTCCCGACCTTAGCGTTTCTCGGCGCAAACGGCACCGTGGCGGCAGCGCCCAATGGCGCTCAGACGCTAAGTCAGGCGCAGGCGGATTTGCAGCAAACGTTGGACCGTTAGTATGGCGAAAGGCATGATCAGCCTTAAATTATACATTGCATCCCCTGCCCTTCAGTAAGGCAGCAGTTTCTGCGTTACCTACCGTAGTGCCTTCAGGATTTCTACCAAAAGTAGAATGACCGTAAGCTTTGAGCCTCAGATGGATCGAGTGCGATCCCATCGGAAGGTTGAATGATACCCCGTATAGGGGGGCCTTTCATGAATCACGATCGGGTGTTGTTTCTGGCTTCCAGCTCTATACTTTTTGGTTTGCACGAATTAAGGATTGTTTGCTGAGGGGAACTTTCTCCAGGGGGTGATTGAAAGGGCAATCATTGTGATAGATCCTATCTGGGTCGACATCGTGACCTTTTTGACCTTTTTTCAGGCTAAAGAAGACATCTGGATAGAGCAACCCCTTTTGGGTGATCCAATAATCCCCCCCAATCACGCGGACCCCGCTGGAGAGTCTACGGTCTCCACGATCCCTTCCCATCGGCCTGCGGGATGATCCCGCTCCCTTTTCTTTTGCTTTTGCTCCTTTTCTCCTTTCGCTCCCGGCGTTTCTCGCCGTGCGAGCGACGGCCCAGGCGCTGCCTGGGCTTGTTCTCCGAGCGTGATCACTGCCGCTCGAATGCTCTCAGGTCAGACGAATAAGGAGGTCCCTTATGTTCATTCTCGCAGGTATTGTCGTGATCGGGTTGATCGGGTGGGGCGTGTGGCATGTGGCTCGCACGCTGGGTCATGCTTTGGCGCATTAAGTGAGGCTTTAGCGCATAACCCACGGATGGGGTGGATGCCTGGCGATATACGCAGGCATCCATTTTTGCGTCCGGAAAAGCAGGGATTTTCATGAGCACTCGCGAACGAGAACAATAATCCATTTTCGCATGAAGGAGCAACCTCTGTGGCGTTAACCTTTACAGCGGTTCAGAAACACTTCGGCAAGCATCCTGCTGTGCAGAATGTCTCGCTGACGATTCCTACAGGCACGGTGCATGGACTCATTGGCCCCAATGGCGCGGGAAAAACCACGATGATGCGCCTGATCTTGCGGTTGCTGCTGCCCGATTCTGGCACAATTACCTGGCAGGGGGAGCCTCTGCGGCCCGACACCTGCGCCACGTTTGCCTATGTGCCGGAAGAGCGTGGGCTGTATCCCCGCGAGACGGTGCAAGCGCACCTGCAATTTTTTGGCCAACTCTGGGGTTTGACGCCGCGTCAGGCACGTTCGGCCGCAGACGCGCTGATGGAACGGCTGGCCTTAACGCCGTATGCGCACACCCGGGCCCGCGACTTAAGCAAGGGCAATGCGCGTAAAACCCAAGTCGCGCTCGGTCTGTTAGGACAGCCGGCCCTGATGGTCTTGGACGAACCGTTTGACGGCATGGATCCCGAAAATAGTCAGCGGGTCCAAACCGTACTGCAAGAGGTGGCCCGCCAGGGCACGACGGTGATTGTGTCGAGCCATGGATTGAGTTTTTTAGATGGCTGGATTGAGGGCGTGACGCTGCTGCGTCAAGGCGCGGTTGCCGCGCATGGGGTGTTGGCGGATTTGCGCGCGGCGTTGCCGTGGCGCACGCTCCGGGTGAACTGGCGCACTTGGGATGCCGCGCGGTTAGCGGCCTGGGAAGCGCAGTGGCCGCTCGAGCGTGTGAGCGCGCCGCCGCAGAGCCTTTACCGCCTGGATCAATCCGTCGCAGATCAGCTGGATATCGCCGCGCTATGGACCATCGGCACGCTGTCAGCTTTTGCCGTGGAACCCCCCACGTTGTTTGATCTCTATCAGCATGTCATGTCACATCCTGCCGAGGAGCCCTTATGCACTACAGTACCCTGTTGATCCGTCGCGAATGGCGCGACATTATCCGCACGCGCGTGTATTGGGGTGTAACGCTGCTATTGATGGCACTGACCGCCGGAATTTTGGCGCTCTTGCCCTGGGCTCAATCCCAGATTGCGGTGACCCGCTGGGCGGTCATGGCGCCGACAGCGCAACAAGCGCAGGTCATTCGCCAGGATTTGGCGGCGCAATTGGCTCAGACCCCCGTCCATGTCCAGTGGACCTCCCCGGCCCAGGCCGCAATCGTGCTCACGGTGCGCACTACCGCCCATGCCGCCGTGCCGGATAATTGGGCCCGGGTGGTGGTCCAGCACGGCCCCATCCCCTCGGAAAAATTTTTGCAGACGGTGCTGCAATCCGCGGTATTCACGATTCGGCTAGCCCAACAGCCGCAACAACTGCAGGCGTGGAAGACGCTCGCGCAACCGCCTGCCATTCAGGTGCAGCGGCGGCGGGCCGCCCACAACGCCCCCAGTGCGGGAGAAGCAGCGTTTTCGGTCACGTCGGTGATGATGCTGCTCTTGATTCTGTCGATTTACGGCCAGATGCTGGTGTCTGGGGTCGCTGCGGAAAAAGCCTCCCGGATGAGTGAGGTGCTCATGGTGCGGGTCCGCCCCACGGCGTTGCTGTTCAGCAAATGGATCGGCACCGGAATGGCGGCGGGCATTCAATTGGGCGCGGGATTGGGCGCGGGCATTCTGGTCTGGGCCTTGGATCCCCAAACCCAAGCCTTGGTGCGGCATTGGGGCTTAACGACGGCGCCACTGACGCTGTGGCTGACCATCTTGGCTGCGTTTGTGCTGGGATATAGCGTCTATGGCGGCCTCTTTATGATGCTCGGCGCATCCCTCTCGCGCCCCGAAGAGGCACGCAATGCCATCGGACTCCCGACGTTTGCCTTGATGGGCGCTTATGGCGCGGTCTTGCTGGCGGTCAATGCGCCGGATCGTGCGGTAACACACTGGCTGACGTTAGTCCCGCTCTTCTTCCCCTTTATGCAGCCCATTAATCAAGGATTACACGTGGCGACGGCTCCGGAATGGATCCTCGGCACGGCGTTGACGCTGGCCACCGGCATCGGATTGCTGTGGTGGGCCGCCCGGCGCTACCATCAACGATTGCTCAATCCGCCGTCGCGTCGGTAAACGGCCTACGCCGGGGGTGGCGCGGGGATTGTTTGCCCTGGATGGGGTTCGTTGGGGCGAAACGGCTGACGTCGAGATGGTGAGGTGGATGAGCAGAAAGGAGCAAAACTTATGGCCGAGTGGAGGCTGTTCCTGCGGCGATGGCGTGGACCCGTCCGTTCTCAAGGGCCCACGGTGGGATTCCTATGATGGGTCTGTTGTGGGTGTGGCTGTGGGGCATTCTGGCACTCTGTGACTGGGTTTTCCAAGAGGCGTGGACGGTGACATGGTCTCCCCACGCCCAGTTTTTTCGGGTGCGGCCAGTCGTTTTAGGGGCCGTAGCGGTCGCGGGGGCGGGAACATTTCACGTACTGGGAACGTTCGGCAGCCTGCTCTGCTTGGCCTGGTTGGGACTCTGGATGGCCGTAGGACTTTTACGGTCACATGTCAGATAGTCAGATTATCACCACGCGATTGAGCATAACTACGAGCAACGTAAAAGCTGTTGTTAAGATAAGTGTGTTGCCTAAATAATTAATTACACCGATTTTGATCTGATAGTCAATCCAGCTTTTGGCTGTGTCACTATCTGACCAAATAAAGCCGTTGCGGGCAAAACTGTCTGGTGTGTGAATCACCGCATCAAATTCCGGGAGAAAGTCACCCCAAAAGTAGCTAATGCCCCCTAAAACAGCCATTAACGTAGCAAACTCTGTGGAACCCCTCGAAAAACGCAAGAAATCGCGTGATCCGATGAACATCACATCAAAAATCCATACCCACTCACCAAGACGGAGCAGGGCAAATACTTTGTTCCAAAACGGCCCAGTTTGTGTAGGGTGCCATAATTCATGACAGGCGGTCCACACCGTAGCTAAATCTCGGCGGTTTAAGCTCGGAATTGCGGCGTGAATACGATGTCGTTTTCGATCAAAGATCGCTCCAGTTCCCCAAGAATGACTCACAAGTTGAACATTGTCGGGGATGCCTTGCGCTAAAACATCGAGTCCTGTACGATGACCCGCCAAGTCCTGCCATGTTGGAGTTGATCGTCCCTCTTTTTGTCTTGCAAGCCAACGCATAATGACTTCATGCGTCACCGCAAATACAAGCCACATGATACTGTCCATCAGTGCCGACCGGGCAATTCCGATAGTCGGAGATAACCAGAAGACGTTTGTCACCATAGCGAAGATATTCGCAAATATTCCTCAAAATCCTGCCGAAGATTTCGCTGATTTTGTTAAAGGGGAAGTGATGATAATGCCTGCATGGCTTAGACGCAAATTTTTTACCGGTTGGGGATGGGTGGCGACGGCTTGGAGTCTGTGCGTTCTCGGGTGGACGGTAGGGCTGCTGGTGCGAGTTCTGGGCCTCTCGGCTCAATGGGTGCGATCACTCTGGAACGTCAGCTTGGAAGGTGCTCTGATAATCGTGGCAGGACTCGCCCTCGTACAGATCGGCGGGCTGGTGACAGA
The DNA here is from genome assembly GCA_003023695.1 of Sulfobacillus benefaciens. Classification (GTDB taxonomy): domain Bacteria; phylum Bacillota; class Sulfobacillia; order Sulfobacillales; family Sulfobacillaceae; genus Sulfobacillus_C; species Sulfobacillus_C benefaciens_A. The sequence goes on from PXYW01000065.1 coordinate 12,196, forward strand.
CGGCATTCGGTGGCTGCGGCCGAGGCCTCGCCCTATTTCCCCCAAGGCCCGGGGAGAGCGTCAATAATGCCGCGCGTTTGCAGGACAATAGCATGCTCCGGTGATTCCTTTCGGGATTCTCGTGGCGGTCTGTGTCTTGGGGGTGCGTTTCTATCGGACGGTCGAATGATGGGGAGGCGCAGGCAGCGCAGGCCCCCTTAAGCAGGCCGGTTCATCAACGCCCAATCAGCATCTACTAAGCCCAGAAAGGATGATCACTCCCGATGACTGCCCGCGCTCTCCCCCCCGTTGATCATATTGCGTGGCAACCGATTTGCCATTTGACCACGGGCACGATTTTAGGCCATGAAGCCTTGGCGCGGTTTGTCGATGTCACGCCGCTCGAGGCGTTT
>PXYW01000066.1 GCA_003023695.1 Sulfobacillus benefaciens
GACGTTGCCCTTGTTTTTTCAAGACCAGGGGCGGGTCTTCGTACATGCCGGGCTTCGCCCCTACTTGCCCCTGGATCAACAACGCGACGAAGATCTCCTGTGGATTCGCGAAGATTTTACGGAGCATTCCTGGAAAGCGCCGGAACATGCGGGCATCGTGTTCGGCCACACGCCGACGCACCATTTACCCGGGGGCATCCCGGGCCGCGTGTGGCGCTGGCATAATCGGGCGGGCATTGACACGGGCGCGGGGTTTGGCGGGCCGGTGACGTTCTGGAATCCGGACACGGGGGAGGCCTGGCCGAGCACGGGCGATCCTTATCAAGTGGCGGCATTGCCCGCGGGTGCGCAAGACCCAGGGGATTAGCACGGGGGGTCTCCCGTGCATTCCCCATTTTTAGAGTTTTCGATTGTTAAATTTTCCTACGGCATTCCCTGCACTCAGGAGGTGAAGTGTTTTATGGCCCGTTCCCCGCGGTCATCCCGTAAATCTGCTGTCCGATCCGCCGCGCCGCCTGCCACTGATTGTCCCCATGATCGGCGGCTCGTGTGGTCGGTCACGACCTTTTCCTGTCTGAATTGCCATCACACGTATCGCATCCTGCCCGATCAGTCGATGGTGCCTTGGCAGGAGCCCGCCCCACGTTCCACACACGCTGAGGATGGCCTATCATGAGCGCGGCGCGACCATCCTCGGATCCTTCGCACCAGGACGGCGCGCCGCTACCGGATGCTGCGCTGGTCTGGCAGACACAGTCGGGCCATCCCGAGGCCTTTGCGCCGTTACTGCAACGCTATGAGGCGCGTTTGCAGTGGTGGACCCGCGATTATTTTTTATCCGGCGGGGATCGGGCCGATGTCGACCAGGTGGCCCGCATCGCCTTTTGGCAGGCCGTGCAACAGTATCGCGTGCAGGATCCTGCCGCCCAGGCTTTTGCCGTGTGGGTCCAGGTGGCGGTGGTGCGCGATCTGCAAGACGCGGTCCATACGCTCCGCCGCCGTAAACGGCACGCCGCTGAACGACCTTTGTCGTTGGATGCCGCCCGGAAAACGACCGGAACCCCCAGCGGCGCTGAAGCCATTGCGGTGCTGCTGGACACGGTGGCCGCGCCGGATCTCTCCCCCGAAGCCGTCTGGATTGCCCAGGAAACGGTGCAAGATTTTTGGCAGGCGTTGCCGACGGTGCTGTCATCCCGTGAGTGGCGGGTCTGGCAGATGTGGTGGCAGACGCAATCGATTGCCGAAACGGCGCACCGTTTGGGCTTATCCTACAAATTTGTCGATAACGCGCTGCAACGTATTCGTCGGAAGGCGCAGGCGCTGTGGCAGTTTTTGTCTGAGGAGTCCAGTTCCACGCAATCGGTACCGCAGATTGCCCGACGGTTCCGCCGCCGCACGCGATAGCCTAGGGTCCTGTCTGCGCAAAATCCCCGCAAGGGCTGGTCCCCGCGGGGTCACACTGTCGCAAATTCACACGGATTACGCAGAATCCTGGTAGATTTCGCTTGAAAGGAGTGGTGTTTGCGACACGGTTATTTTAGCGCAAATCACTGTCGATGAGCTCAATGCCCTAATATTCCGACATATTTCGCGATTTTTCGACGCTTTCGACGCTTTCGAGATTTTCGACAGGACTGGTTCGTAGGAGGTGTTGCGATGCGGCGCATCCGCCCGCGTTTTACTGTATTGATTACCTTGCTGACCGCGCTGCTTCACATGGTGTCGCCCGCTCATCGTGCCCCCTGGATGCTCGGAAGGCTCCGACCTGCGTCGGTTTCTGCGACGCCCGTTCGCGCAAAACCGGTGGGTCAGGTTGTTCTTTCTCTGCGGCAATTTTGGTTACGGCATGGCAAAGCCTGGGCCCCCGCGGTCTTCCGTTCTGCCTTATCCGCACACCCGACGCGGACCCCTGTTCCGCGCCGCCTGCCGTATCCTTTGCCTGCGCTGCCCTTGGCGGTATCTTCCGCCCCGCCCGTGGCAGCCACGCATTCCTCGCGGGCTTCGGTGTCTTCGTTGCACTGGTTGGCGCAGTTGATCCAAGCCGAAGCGGGCAATCAGCCGTTTTTGGTGCGGCTTTGTGTCGGCGATGTGGTCCTGAATCGCATGCAGGCGGCGGGATTTCCTCATCATCTGCGCCAAGTCATTCTCCAACCGGGGCAGTTTTCGTCGGTCAGCAATGGCACGTTTGCACAAGCAACCCCCACCCCCCAAACGATTCGGGCCGCGCAAAATGCCCTGTCGGGGTGGAATCCAGTCCGCGGTGACTTGTACTACTACAATCCCGCATTGCCCCATAACCCCTGGATGAATACGCTGACATCCTGTCAGCGTGTCGGCGCGATGGTGTTCTGTCCTTAATCACCCATCACCATTCTTCCTAGCGATTTTCAGGATATCGAAAGGAGGCTCGTCTCGGATGGCTATCCGATATGTCCTCAAGGTGTTCCCCGCGTCACGGTTTCCAACCTGGCATATGGTCGATCCCCACGATGCGCAAAAGACGGAATGCGGATTGGCCATTCCGCCCTCCACGGCAATCTATCCGTGGGATCCGGGACTGGTGGGCCCTTTTGATAACACCTGCAGTGACTGTCCGACATTGGATCGCAGGAATCGGGGCTATAATGGGTGAATCCTTGTGAAAGGAGGGGCTCCGGGTGAAAACACTTAACAAGGATCGCTCAGAATATCCGCAATGTGATCACTGTGGGCAGCCTGTTCTTCCACAATTTTTTGGCTATGAAGAACAAGAGCCGGAGGGAATCGCCATTTATGAAAGTTTCCAAGATACTGAACCGAATATCCTTTTTTTCTGTTCGGCAATCTGTCGAGAGTATGTCTTTGAGATGCGCTATGACACCCTGACATGGTGTTGTCAATGTGATCGGCACATACTTTGGCGTGATCCGTCGCGCGATCCTCAAGACCCTGACTCGAAGAATTTTAGTGGCCATCGCTACCATGGGGATTACATCTGTCGGCGATGTGCTGACCTATCATCAGTCTAGAATGTTCCTGCTAACACCTATTGGCTGTTAAACGTCAGGATCACTCTATGAAAGGAATGATTAGCGATGATCAAAACCCTTCTTCAGACCCGTTCTTATCCGCATCCAGAAGATGCCCATCTGGAACTCGTCTTAGCTGAACTCGACGGAGCCACTTATCGACCCTATGTCGTCTGGATGCACAATCTTTCCACCGATAGCACGAACCATGGTGATTATTATGGCACGTTAGCGGAAGCTCAGGCAGGATTTGAACAGCGCTATCACCGTGTTGTGACTCGAAAATTTCATGGGAAATAGCTGTAGCGGAAATGGTTTTAAATCCATGAGAAGGAGGAAAAATTTCTATGCGTCAAGAAATACGGGTCCACGATGTTCATACGACGCAAGAGGTCACGATTTATGTTACAGACGATGGACAGGAATTCCCATCGTACCGACAAGCGCGATACCATGAGGCAAACGGTCAGACACAGCAGGCCTTGCAAGCCATCCAACAGATGCCGAATACGTTGCAGCCTCTGACAGAGGCGCAGTTTCGCTATGCCTTAACCTTGGGTGACATCGATGAGAAAGCAATCGATGAATCGACCGCAGGATTTCTGCGTCAGGGCCTTCTCACAGGCAGACTGTGGGTCACATCCTTAGAGCAATTAAACACCGTGCGCCAATACTTTCAAGAGTTCTCCACCGTGCTCCGTGAGTATCTTGATCTGTACATCGACGTCGCGCACCGCTCGCAGACATCCTATCCTTGCTGGATCAATATTTCCGTAAAATTCATGTCCGATCCCGAATGGGATCTCGTCGCAGAAATATTGATGCAACCCTTATCTGGCATGATTGCCGATCTGCAACACACGATTCAGGAGGCCCAACAAAAGCTAACCCGCGTGTTGGAATGGGAGCACACCGTAGGACAGCAACTCCTGATGGACCAGAAAAGTTGAGCTTGGACGGCGGGCTTTTTCACGGGAGATGTTCATGAGACCTTTAGCCACGTCGTCCCGCGCCTCGATCGATAGAAGGTTCAGACGATGAAAGCCTTCGGTACCAGCCCCGCAGTGTTTCTCACGTACCTCACGAAATTGTTGTGGGCGGGTTGTTGGGCCCCGGTTCAAAACACCGCGAGCTCTGAATGATATCCCCAGTTGCAAGACGAAACCCTATCGAAAGGAGTGCCGACGATGTGCCCCCAGTGTTTCAGTGAACTCATTGTGTTTGTCGATCCAGCCACGAGTGATGTCTGGCAGGGATGTACGAATGCGGACTGTGGCTATACCCATCCTGCCTAAACTATCCAATGACAGAAGGGATTCATGATGGCCCATGCCGATCATTGTGCAGGGTTTGCTGATGTCTTGGGTGACCTGATCATCGAGACACCGATGGCGGATGCGGCCGCTACACGGCCCTATGCCCTCTCGAATGGCCAGACCTATGCCCCCATTGCGTTTTGCCCGATTTGCGTTGGATGAGCACAGTATATCGATCGCTCGCCATAATCAAGAGTGTTGCGTTTGGTTCGGTTGCTGCGTATAATGCGGTTGACGGTAGGGGATAATAGAGGAAAACAGAGACAGGAGGGGAGATAGGTATGCCAGAACAAGTGCTGATCGCGCCGGAAAAGCGAGACATCGAAACGATTAAGCGCGTGGCGGGAGACCTCGTGGCACGTCCGAACCAGAATCGGTTGGTCCTGATGGATGATGCCCAGCGTGATGCAGTGGAGTTACCGGCACCGCTGGTTCGCGTGTTGATGGAGGCCGCAAAACAGTTGGCCCAAGGGCATTCCGTCGCGATTTTGCATTACGAAGAGGAGTTGACGACGCAACAGGCCGCGGATCTCTTGCAGGTATCCCGTCCGTTTTTGATTAAGCTGCTCGAAACGGGCCATATCCAGTATCACCTCGTGGGCTCGCATCGCCGCATCCGTATGGGGGACCTCATGAAGTACAAGCAGAACCGGGATCGTCTGCGCAAGAACCGCATCAACGAGATGGTACGCGTGTCGGAGAGCATGGGATTGTACGAGTCGGATGACTTCGTCAAACGGGAGCCGTAAGCGTGGCTTTTGTGGCGTTCTTAGACGCGTGCGTCTTGTTTCCTCCGAATCTCCGGGATGTCATTCTCACCGTTGCTGAAACCGGTATCTGCCAAATCCGTTGGAGTCCAGATGTACTGGACGAGATGCAACGCAACGTCGTTAAACGAGCGACCGTCGAAGATTCTGCCGCCGCCGAATCCGGAGCGCAGTATCTCCGGCGTGTGATGGAGGACGCTTTTCCGGAAGCCATGGTGGAGCGCGCCCTGTATGAGCATTTCATTGTCATGATGCCGAACGACAAAAAAGATCGTCATGTGTTGGCTGCCGCCATTGCCAGTGGAGCAGATGTCTTGGTGACGGCGAACCTCAAAGACTTTGCCGTGCCTCCGGGATTTTGCCGGGTGGAAGTTCAGCACCCAGACGAGTTTCTTCGCCATCAGTTAGAGCTTGCCCCGTGCGAATTTTTTGATGCACTCCGGGATTTGGCAGCAGAGCGGCACGCACCAATGGATTCGGTGCCTGCCATTTTGGACTCGCTCCAAAAAACGGTGCCCCATTTTGCGTTGCAGGCGAAAGACATGCTACCCGACTACGGCCCTTAAAGGCTTCTTTTTACGCAAAAAGCACGACCTCGACCTCGGACAACATCCGTGGTCGTTTCAGTGAGTCGATCCCCATTTTGTTCACACATCTACCGTGGCCGCACTGCTGAAAGCCTGGAATTGGGAAGGCAAATTTGACCCTATTACGGGTGATCTGACCCCTATCGACTTTGCCGCCGAAAAACCGGGCGATGAGGCGATCCTGTTTCAGGCACTGGCACCTTTTGTCGATGCGGGGAGTTTTGTGGCAATGCAAGGCGAAGATGGGGATCTTTGGCGTTGGGTCTTTGAGGGTCAGCAAATGCGGGAACAGTTTCCGCAGATGACGTGGGAGTGACGTGCTTTGGGTCTCTGCATGCCCCATATCGTGATAGGCTTGTGATGCTTGGCGGACGGCGGATGGGAAATTGGTTCATTCGCACGCATCGCGTCGGGAATGACGCGGCCTTCCGGCCGCATGCTATTATGCGCCATAGATGGATGTAGCTCAGTGGATAGAGCGTACGCAGGCGCATCAGGCCGTCGGTGCAATTCCGACCATTCGTGTCTCGCGAATGTAGCTCAGCAGCAGAGCGGTTCCAGCGCGTAAGGCCGTCGGTTCAACTCCGACCATCCATCTTGCTGTTTTCTTCACCCGTTTCGCTCGTGAATGTTTCGATCGCAGCGCAGCAAACGAAAGGAGAGGACTGACACCACTTGATGCATAAATACCAGTTATTGATTAATCGCTGGACCGATCACGCTGCGATGGGACATAGTTCGGCCATGGCCCAGACCACATCCGCAAAACATGCGATTAAACGGGTCGGTCGGTTCTTGGGCAATCCCCGGATCGACTTAGAGGTCGCCTGCGGTGACCTCATCACCACAGTGGTCGGGTCAGCGCGAAGCGTCTATCTGACCTTGGATTGGACGGACCCGAAAACCAAAGACGGGCGATTCCAAACGTTAAGTATTACCGTGCGCGCCCATGGGCGCGCGATACCGATTGCTTGGATGACCGTGGCCAAGGTCAATCTGAAGGATCAGATGCGCGACTATGAAGAGGCGTTTTGCACCCGCGTGGCGCAGCTCCTGCCTGCTGCATGTCATCCCATTCTGTTGGCTGACCGTGGCTTCGCCACGGGGCGCTTCTTTCGGTTCTTGGACACTCTAGGTTGGGACTGGATTATTCGTAGCAAAGGGAATGTGCGCGTGCGATGGCGCGGACGATGGCTCCTCTTAAGCCTCTTGGGCAAGCAACGGCCCCTCCAGGTAGACGGCGTCGTCCAGTATGGACAAAAAGCTGCTGGGGGATCCTATACCGGACGCCTCGTGGTCTACGCCGACACCGCCCATTCTGATCCCTGGTTCCTGCTCGTGTCGCCCGGCTTAGCGGATTGTCCCTGGGGCCACATCGTAGCCGCCTATGGACAACGGTTTGCCTGCGAAGAGTCCTACAAGGATCAGAAAAACGATCCCGGCGCGGGGTTTCATCTCGACTGCGCCAACCTTGGGACCGCGGATCGGTGGGATCGCCTATGGCTCATCTTTGCCTGGGCCTATTATTGGCTCAACGTCGTCGGATGGGACCTCGAAATCCGCGGCCACGCCCCACTTTGGCGGGCCAATACCGTCAAAAGTCGCACCCATGCCTTATGGCGACTGGGCTTTTGGGCGTTAACCCAGGGAGGACTCACATGGCGTGCCATTTGCCGTCGCCAAGCACAGTTTACCCAACAAATCCCACCGATCGGCATCGCCTCTGCCCCCACGTAACCCTCCCCGTAAAACTACTAGAGTCCCCGGGATCGGCGCTCCTTCGAGCACGGCAGGCGTCAGCCTGCCCGCATAACCCTGTACAACCGGATTCAATACCACTGATTGGTTTTTCTGAGAGGACAGTCGGCGTCCGCCGCGATCGATGCGCTCTCTGACACTCTAGTAACCGCTAAAAAGTTCGCTTACCATTATGTTCATTGGCAAAAACTGGGGATCACTCAGCCCCCGGGGGGTAAGGACTGCGCGTCTTTTTGTGCTATGCTAACGAAGACGAAAGGATGTGCTGGATCATGCCCACGCAAGAATCGCTGACCTGCTGGCGCTATGCTCTCCTGAATGTTCGCTCTCTTCAGCAGACGGCGATTCGGGACGAGTTAGAGGGGGCCCTGCGTCATGGTGTATGATGGCCCAGGTGATCGATGCCCCCCCGCTCCCGCGATCCCTTCCCCAAGCTTGGCCGAACGGCAAGCTGCGCAAGACCGGCGTTGGATCGCACAAATCCAGGCAGGCGTTCCTTATGCATTCGACACGCTCTTAGCTTCCTATGAACCCGCTTTGCGGACGTGGACCCAGCGGTATTTTCTCTCGGCCAGCGATCGCGAGGATCTCTGGCAAATCGCCCGGTTCGCCTTGTGGCAGGCGGCCCAATCGTATCGCCTGGAGGCGGCGGATCGGGCACCGTTTCGCGCATGGGCTCGCCTGATGGTGTGGCGGCGTGTGCAGGATGCGGTGCGATACACTCAGCGAACGAAACGGTGGGGATCGATGGCACCCATGTCGCTCGATGCGCCGTTGTCGAGCGAGGGGTTCGCCCTCGGAGATCAGGTGGCCGCGTCCGGCGGCGACCCCGAGAGGGCCTGGGTGACGCGCGAAGGGACCCAAGACCTGACGACAGCGCTCGCGCAGACCCTGACCGATCTGGAATGGCGGGTGTTCTGCACGATGCTCCGTACGCGGTCGCTGCAGCAGACCGCCCAACACCTGCAGTTGCCGTATCGCCGGGTAGACAATGCCGTTCAACGCATTCGCCACAAAGCCCGGCACGTGATTACCCCGCACGCCGCATCCGCGGATCAGGACGCCTCTCCGAGGCGTCGGTGATATACGCTTAGCGTGGTTTGCGCCTGGCATTGAGGACACCGCCTGGCTCCTCCGCCTCGGACGTCTTGGCCGACGCCACGCATCATTGGCTGCTGTATTGTTGCTGGATCGCTATGGAAACGGCTCCTCTTAGGACTTAGGACGCGAAAGAGGGCGGGTATGGCTGTAAAAATTTCGGATAAGTTGGCCCAAGGCGCCGCGTTGCCGCGCGGCGATTGGCATGGGGTGATTCCTCGCACCCAGGTCGTTCCCGCGAAAAACGGCCGCAAGGCTCCTTACCGCTGCCGGCCCCGGCGTCGCCAGGGCCGGACCGTTCTGCCCTCTCCCGGCACGGCGTCCTCAGGGGATGGGGATGCTGACCCGGCGGCTTTGATTTACGCATTGTCGAAACGACCACCGTGCTGCAACAGAAGTTCCTTCTGACTGCTACCGTGTTGCCCAGGTATTGCCCCACCCCGATGGGAAGTTATGAATGTGCTGCATGAACGTCAAACGATTCTGCCTTAACCCCGATCGATTCGCCGTAGTGCTTGCGGACAAAAACTCAATGGTCGTTTGATGAAGGGAGCGATGAGGGATGGCTCAGGAACACCCTGCGGCGACAATGCCTCGCTATCGCGTAATACGGCACACTTTTTGGCATCCGCGGTTTGCCGTGCGCCATATGGTGTGCCCACGGTGTCATGCCGCAATAGGGTGGTGGGATTGGTCCTGGATGCTTGGGGTGTCGCCGGGCTCTCACCCCTGCGGTGTCGCTTATCATCACTGGCAGGCCCAGTGGCTGGTGTGGGTGCCCCGCTGGACATGGTGGAAACCGTGGACGTGGGGGCGGGGTCTTTATATCGATACATTGCCCCCCCGTTGGTTCCAGGCACGATGAAGGACGCGGAGGAGCCGCTGGCGATTCCCACCACACAGTGTTTATCCCCAATGTCACACATGCGGTCGGGCATTTGTACAAAAAACTGAATGTTAGAGGGCGATACGTGATGAACGAATCCCTTAAAGGGTGCCGATTTTTAAACTACGACGAAAATAAGTACGCTAGCTGCACTTTGATCAAAAGTGCTGATGGATTCTGGTGGTGGGAGCGGGAGGCTCCCTATCCAGGGTCCGCAACCACTGTTCAATTTTGCCAGAAACGCGGTCGTATCAACCAAAAAGGGGATTGTTGGGAACCGGGATTTTTGTCATGCTATGAGGCGCAGGATAGCTGATAGGGGTACCCACCTCAATGGAACTGATCGGACATTTTCGTCCACGGTCCGCGGCCACGGGCCATCTGTTCTCGTTGCACAAATCCCTGCTGTCGGTCGGCGACGTGCATACGATCGCGACCTTGCGCGGCGATATGGAACGCATTGGCGCAGCACTCGGGGTGTTGATCACACTGGATGAGCCGACCGGGCCCACGAAGGCTGAAGCCGCCGCCGCAGATCTCTATCATCACCAGCTCTTTGACCTGACGATGCCGCGCATTCAGGTGGTCACGGTGCAGGACATGCTCGCACATCACGCGACGTTGACGATGCCCTTGACACATGACGCGGTGAAAGCCGCGCAAGTCGCCAATACGCCGCCGGATCAGCTGTCTTGGGTTTAAGAGGGCATCCGGGCTTACCCCTGTCATATTCCAATACTCCGCGGCGTCCCGCCGCGGTCTTCTCTGTCTGATCGTGTTGGTCTCGTCGGCTCTGATTGCCCCGTATTGAGACGATTCCTGATGCCACGATGTCCGTATGGGAGTCCTCCCAAAAATCCTGCGAAAAGAGGCGTGATCCCATGGCCGATGATTTTTCCGATTTTCCTGAGGATGATGCGATCTTACACTGCTATGGCCAGCGGCAACCGCATGACCCGGTGTCTCTGATCGGCACTCCCACAGCCCTCCGCGCTTTGCGCCAGGCCCTGGATGCGGCGTTAGACGGCGGACTGGGGTTGTGCAATGTCTGGGCCGCCGATGGCGAAGCCTACTCGGTTCTCGTCATCCCCAGCGGCCAGACGCTGCCCCTCCCCTGCAGCGACTGCGCCCCGGCAGTTTCTCCAGCGGAGATGGGGTCCGGATCTGTTCCGGATCTCCCCTGTTAACCACGACGTGGCGTGGTGCCTCATGCCCCGCGTCTCGCGGGGCTGTTGACACTTTCTCGCTTTTCTCACCTTTCCTGCTTTTTTGACTCTCCTACTCTACCAAAGGATGTGATCGTGTTGTCTATGTCTCTCGCTCAGCCGTTCCTCGCCATGGAACAAGAACTCAATCAGGCCCATCTCGAACGGCCCGATGTGATTCGCAGTTTGCTTGTGGCGTTGCTCGCCCGCCAACATGTGGTGCTGCTCGGACCGCCCGGCACCGGCAAATCCCGGCTGGTGCGGGATGTCTGCGAACGCATCGTCGGCCACTTTTTCGAGTGGCAGTTGACGCGGATGTCGACGCCGGAAGAGTTGTTCGGCCCGATTTCTCTGCAAGGCTTGCAACAAGATCACTATCGCCGCATCGCCACCGGCAAATTGCCTGATGCCGATATCGCCTACTTGGATGAAATTTTTAAAGCCTCGTCCGCGATCTTGAATACGCTCTTGGCCGCGATGAATGAGCGCATTTTCTACAATGATGGCCAAGCGGTGCCGATGCCGCTATCCATGCTGGTCGGCGCCTCCAACGAACTGCCCGAAGATCGCGAGGAACTGGGGGCGCTTTGGGATCGGTTTCTCATCCGCCATGTGGTGGATTACGTCAAAGATCCGGCGTCCTTCGCAGCCCTGCTGCAACTGTCCGCGCATCCGGCCCCGGGCACGACGATCACCGTCGCTGAACTGCAGGCGGCCCAACAGGCCGTGGAAACGGTGGATGTCTCGCCGGTCCTCCCGCTCTTCAGTCACCTCCGGGCGGAGTTGGCCAAGCACGGGGTGATCGCCTCGGACCGCCGTTGGCGGCTCAGCGTCTCGGTGGTGCAAGCCCAAGCCTGGCTGAATGGGCACACCGTGGCGGATGCCAACGATCTGACCATTTTGCAACATGTGCTCTGGGAAGAACCGGACCAACGGCTGGCCATTGCTAAGGCCGTGCTGACGCTGATCAGTCCGTTCGATCAAGAGGCCCAGGACATCCTCGATGACGCCAAAGACGCGTATTTGAAAGCGTTAGCCACGCCCGAAGACGAGGATCGCAATATGGCGGGACTGGCCGCGAACAAGTCCTTGCAAGCGGCCGCCAAGCTCTTGAGCGTGGTGGTGAAAAAGGCACAGGATGCGGGACGCCCGTCGCAACGCGCACAGGAAGGCTTGACGCAGTTGCAAGCTTGGGGCGACGAAATCCTTAAGCAGTGCTTGAAGATTACGTTCTGAGGTACGGCCGGGGCGCTGCCCCGGCTGGCTTTTTTGTGCTGTTCCTCCAGTCGCACCCCGTATGGGGTGCGTGGATTGACACTAGCCCCTAGGAGGCGATGACCCATGGCCTTAGCCACGAACGATTTTTCTTGGATTCACTCGGCCCTGGATGGTGCTCCGCGTTCTCTCCACCATGTGGACGGCCCCCGCTCCGATCGATTTGCGTGGGAAGAAGCCACGCAGGGATCGCAAGCGATCCAGGATCTGGTGCAGAGCCAGAAAAAATATCCCGCGTTCCCCGCGCTGCTGCAAGATGTGTTTAACGCCTTTTACAAGCTGAATCCCGCACTGCGCGCACCCGAGCTGGTCGATCCGGCCAGCGCGGCCAACCGGCCCTACGTGAAACAGATTCTGCAGGAATCTGCCACGCAGCAAACACGCACTCAAACCGTGCTGGATGAACTGGCATCCGCTGTGGCCGCCTTGTCGGCCGGGCAAAAATTGGCCGAACAGATTGC
>PXYW01000067.1 GCA_003023695.1 Sulfobacillus benefaciens
GCCACCCAGATGTGGCTGGGTTCTGTCCGGGTCGTGGTGACCGTTTCGGGCACTTGCGTGGTGACTTGCCGGGACGCCGTCTCCATCACGGTCGTCTGATAGGCACTATCGACTCGTGTCGTTTCTTCGACCGGCTCCCAGTGACCACTGCCTGTACTGCCTCCACCGCTGCCTGACCCTTGACCGGTGCCCGGCTGTTCCGCAGTGGGATTGTAGCCCCAGGCTTGCAGCCACGACGGCAGGGCAATCGCGTATGTGGTGCCGGCTGAGCCGCTGGCTTGCGAGGATCCGACGTCCTGCCACACAACTTGGGTGACCGTGTGCCAGCCGTGGACCGTTTTTTGCACCGGAATTTGATACGTTTGCGTCACCGTTTCGGTATGCCAGGTAACTTCCTGCACCGGAACGGTGTAGTGCACCGTTTTCCAGTATCCCGGCGTGGTTTGCGGTTCGTCGATCGTCGAGGTGGTGGCCGGATGCCAGACGGACTGCCAATGGCCCGCAATCGTATGCGTCGTGGTCGTTGAATAGCCCGGATGTGTCACCGTGGAATCATAGCCATTGTGCCACACCTTCGTCGTATACGCGGGATGCCAAACAGACGTCGAGTATCCCGGATGCGACACAGTGGAATAATAGCCAGGATGCCAGACAGCGGCTAAGTGTGGTGGACTGTAATCTGTTACCCAACGACCATTAACCCACGTTTTATACCATACTTTCACATAATTCTCATGCCGACTGCACGAGGCAGAATAGGCATAAGCGACGGATGGGGTCAGACTGCCCAGGCTAAACCATCCCGCGAGAGTCGCACCCAATACGAGCGGTGCGGTGCGCCGAAAACGTGAGAACTGCATCAGCTTGCTCCTTTCCTGTAGTGACCCTGCGCAGTCGCAGAGTCCGAGCCCATTGGGCGCACAATCCTCCTTTCCCAGGACAACGATAGACTGACGAGGTGGTATCTTATATTATCAGGGGAGCTTGTTTGCTAAAACCTACATTTTCAGGGGGGAACTAGCGGCTCCAGCGTCCGATGGGCTCAATGCCCGAAGACGCCATGGTCTGCGAGAAAGGGAAACTCCGCTATGAAGGTCGGAGAGAATATCTACTGGTGCACGGCTCAAAAACTTAAGGATAAGTGGCCAACGTATTTTTTACCGTCAACAGGCCCGCGCGTGGTGAATAGCCGAAGGCGGTATTGTTAGCGCCTAAACACGGAATGGTCGACGCTGAAACGGATTGAGCAGCCGGATTGCCTGGAAATGCGAGCCATAAGCCGAAGCCTTGGTATTGCGTTAGTTGCCAATCCGCGGCCGTTTGCGGCGCAATCACATACAGATGCACCCATGGTGGAAGATCCCATGCTTTGGCCGCGGCCGTGATGGTCGCCCCCATTTGCGCGAGCGTCTGCGGAGAAGCCGTGGGTTCCACCGTCTCCTCCGGCACGGTTTGCGTGGGACTCTTCGGTGGGGCGAATGCGGGCGACCATTCCAGTGGAGCTGGGCGCACCACTGCCTGCAGATCCACGACATCCAGGGTGGCGTCATATTTGAGCGCCGCAGGCATCCATACGTAGCGGATTTCCCAGGGAACCGCCGCATCGGCCGGATTGACAAATAAGACGATGGCACCCGAAGCGCCTAATGCCCACCGTGCCGCTTCTCCGTTAGGAGCAGCAAGACCACCAGTTGGCAAATTAGGAATGACTGACTGAGAAGTTTGTAAATTCACGGGACGGGCTGGCGCGGGCGGCCCGTCCGGCACTGATTTGGGGTAATAAGACAACGCCGCCGCGTGATTGGTGCCACCGTACCAGCCCGACAGGTGATTGGGCCCGCCGCACCCCGCCACGGACAGACTCAGCAGGCCCGCGCTGGCCAGCCAAAGGACCCGACGAAACGACAACCAAGATTTCAATGGAAACGCCTCCTTGATATTTAGGGACACATAGTAACCACAAATTCCCCTCAGGCGCCCGGGACGGGCGGCCATTCCGTAGTCTATTCTTTCATCCCTCATCTTACGGTAGACCGCCGGCCACAGTCAAAATCCTGGCTCAGACATACCTTCCAGCAGTTGCGGCTCGCTACCGTACCACAAAGACCAGGGCGACCAAAACAGAGCCTACCGCAATCCACGGGCCCAGGGGACGGGGTTCCGACAAGGCGCCACGCTGCCAGAGGACTCGCACAAGGCCCTCGATCACGGCCCCTCCTGACGTAATCCCCATGGCCGCGAGGACACCGAGTGGACCCAGCGCTAAACCCACCACGCCAAAATACTTCACATCGCCCATCCCCAGACCTCGTGTGATGGCCCGTACGGTCAAACTCAGACTCACCGCAAGCAGTCCGCCCCAAAGAGCTTCCCAGAGATTACCGGCTACCCCTTGCCATATCAGGAAACCCACTGCGCCGCCGATCATCCAGCGATTGGGAATGCGTCGGGTTTGCCAATCAATCCCGGCAACGACACTACCGATCCCCAGCAGTCCCAGAAACGTCACCCAACCGTAGCCAGGTAGAGTAGTTCTTGACAGAGAGGACAGCAAATGGCCCATTACAACCGGTTCCTTTCTTAGGGAACACCCATCTCATACCAATAGCCCGCCTCATGAAGAGACGGACTATAATGGCGGTGAGGGTACGTCCCTTGGCGACCTCCGGAAGGGAGGTGAGGGACGATGCACATTACGATCACAGTGGCAATCTCTTTCCCTGGAGTAGCACTGTACCTTGGATGGGATGACTGACTATCCGATCGAAATCTCATGATGCATGGCGCTATCGGGATGATGTATCCGCCGACGATGACACTTTGGTGTGCATTGGCGGCACATGCAGCCCCTCGAGCAGAGCGGACCACCACTGGCGCACCGACCCTTGCATCGCAGGAGGCACGTGGCGCCAGAGGTCCCCAGGCCGCCAAATTCCCCAAAGCAAGCCTACCCAGAAGATCACGTGCCAAATCACCGCCACGGAGCCGGTCGCGGGCAACAGCGAGGCCCACGGGGGAGCACTTGTGGGGCCAAACAGCGAGACGGACAGGCCTTGGGTCCACTGGGTCACCCCATGGGCCAGGGCTGTGGTCATCGGCACGGCAGCTATATTCGCGATCACCGCCCCCGTAGCCGCGATTTGGAACAGACGGCGAATATCTCGCCCTATCGTCGCGTCTTGTTGCATCTTGGCGTACACCATCAGCCAGAGCACGAGGAATACGACCAAGGGGGCTAAACTCGTTGCGCCCCAGATGATGCCCATGATACTAATGGCCGCCAGGTACGCCGTGACCGCGACTTGATTGACCGAGCGCAATCGCTGGGCCACCCAAAACAAGGCGGCGCCGCACGCGGTTACTGTGAGGCCCAGATGCTCGACAAACGTTTCGAGGAAGTGTGACGCCCCGGTTAACCCCGAACCGACATCAGGAATGGCAGACAAGAACGCTGTGGGCAAAAAGACCAGCGGGGCCGTGAGCCAGAGGATCTGGCCTAACACCGTGAGGACCACGCCCATGATCCAGGGCACCGCGACAATCAGCCACACGAGTCCATTGAGTAGAATCTCGATCACCACAATCGGCAGGATCAGCATCAGCACCGCGCCGAAGGCGGGACCGGTATCCTGCACCAGAGCGAGCCACAACGTGGGTAATAGCACAATCCAAACAATGAGGTAGAGACTGCCTAAGAAGATGGCCCCGGATCGCAGCCGCCCCGTTAACCACATCAGTCCCGTCATCGACTAAAACCCCCGTTGCGGATCATTGACGACCTCGACCGCCCCACATTGCGGACAGACAAAAATGTGCGTGAGCACATTTTTTTCCATCAGCTGGTTGAGCGCCGTTTCGTCTTGCGCTCCGAAAAACACATCGGCGGCGACGCCCCAGCCTTTATTCATGCCGCCCGTCCTGAGCGCATGCGGACCCCGGTACTGCATCGGTTGATTGCACCGGATGCACGCGCGATCCGGCATTCCTTGAGGGCTGGCACTATTACTATTGGTGAGTTCTTCTTCGATACGTCGGAAAAATCCCATGAGATGATCATCCTTTCGTGCTTTCGTGTGTTTGTCTTGCGGGAGTCTTGCGGGAGTCTGGGTCTTGGCGCCGCGTGAGCGACGGGAAGGGTAGGCATTCGCCTTGCGGGGCGCCACCTGCCTATGACACGGGGACGTCCTCATCGGCGTTCGACCGCATCCACCGCACCACAGCCAAGCATTCGAGCCCAACGGCGGATCCCAAAGTCCCAGCGACGACGACCCCCAGTGCCGGTGTGATAATGTGGAGCATCCCTGCCGCGATCCAGCCCATCGCGGCTAGGTGCCACAAGCGTTGGGTATTGTGTGAGCGCAAGAATCCCCGGAAGGATTTTAGCTTATCGATCACGAATCCTCTCCTTTATGCTCGGCCGGATATACGACGGCTATGGCCCTTCTGCTCGTATTGTTTTAAAACACAAACCCGTTCACAACGATCGCAAGGCCCAACCACATCAAAGCAATCCCTATGGCGACATCTCGCATGATTGCGTTCGACCACAGCCCGGCCAGTGCCGCCCATTGTACCGCGAACAATAATGGGACGGCCTCCACCCGAGCGAATCGGGGCGTATGGACGATCTCGTAACATCCCGCGATCGCGAAGCCTCCCAATGCCCAACAAAACCACCAACTGCCCATGGATTTCCCCTCGTGTCATAATTACTGTGGCAAAACCAAAGAAACACTGATCAGATGCTCTGGACCTCTTCGGCTTCGTGAACAAGCTTTTAACCTTCAATCCACACTCCCTGTATAGGGAACGACAGGGCACGCGGCGATGGAAGCCGTCCACAGCAGGCCCGGGTCCTGCCCACCCTCACGCTCGAGCGTTATGGTGCGATTCCTGACTCTTGCCGAGAGGGATAGAGCACCGCAGAATGGCCGGTGCCTGGCGATACCGGGGTGCGCTGTTGGCCGTAAGCGGGCCTGTCGGCCCGAAATCCCTCGGCGGTGCGCCGCGGTCACCACCGTGCGTCCACGCTGTCCACTGCACGCGCGCCCCATTGCTGATCATCGGGCAGATATCGATGGGGGATGGCCTGGGGCCGCTGCGTCGGTGCAGCATCGCAGCCTTCCCGTGCGATCTGAAACCCAATGACGTTCGACCCATGGCTAACAGGCAGAGCCATTTAGGCGGACCAGGACGAACGAGAAGGCCACGCTAGGTCTCTTTCTGGGACATCGGTGTTTAATAGGCCTGGCACCGGTCTTTGTGGCTGTGACGGCTTGGATTCTTCCGTCCGGGATGGCAGCTCCACGGAAGCGAAAAGAGCCTGTCATTTCGGCGATCTTCGCCAGCGCACAGCAGGAGTGTCGACCTTTCGGCGCGACTCGACCGAACACCTGGGGCTCTCCCCTTCGGGATCGCACAGACGTATTCCTGTCGCTCTCTGCCCGTCCGTGCCGGCGTGAGACCGTCCTGAGGCACGAGGGGAACAGGGGGGCGGCGTCTTCCGTGGTGGGAGGCACAACAGGATGGGCGCCTTAATGGGACGAGGGCGCTCTGCACTCGGTCACGGGCACCGGGGAAGGCCTTTGGCTAACCGTGAGCGGAGCGATGCGCGAGGAATGCCGGACAGACCGCAGATGTTCGGGATCTTTGCGCACGGTCTGGACAGGATCGATCTCCTCCAACGCGCACAGCGCACCCCGCAAACCGGGGCACAGGAGACGCGTGGAGCAATCCCCAATCCCTGGGGCCCCGGCAGCGCCAGGGCAGGGACCCGGATCAGCGAAACCGAGAATGGGGCGATAGGCACTGCCGTGAGAAGGCCGCCCAGTCACCGCCATTGCATCGACAGGGGGGCACAGACAGATCAGAGAGCACCGGACTCCCTCTCGCAGGGCACCATCTGATCAGCTCCTCGGGGCGCGGCTCGTGCGCCGACCCTTCGTGCGCGGAGCGCGAGGCCGATGGTGCGCGCAGCCTAGTGAAAAATCCGCATAGTAATTAAAGATTTAGTGCGTCCGGGGCCGATGGGGCCCCAAGGCCCTTGGAGCAAGAGTTTCCGGGATCGTCCGCGTTACCGTTAACACGATAATCAGCGTTACCGTTAACACGGGTCTCCCCTATCGTGCTAACGGTAACAAGACCCCTAATGTTACCGTTAACACGATAGGTTTTTTCATTTCAGGTTACTGTTAACACGATAATTTGTTACCGTTAACACGATACGCGTTACCGTTAACACGATAGGGGGAGACGTGGGTTTTAGTGGGTGTGACCGCGGTGAAGCACTGCCGGAAACCGATGTTGCGTCGAGGCATCCCGACAAGTGACCCAAAAGACGGGTCGCGGTTTAGCGGTTCTTTGCGGAGGAAGACTCCATTCGGGACAGCCGATGGACCAGCACCCCTTCGGGGGCCGGTGTAATTTCCCATCCGGGCAAGGTTTGCAAGGCGGGCACGACCTGGGTTTTGACGCGATGCAGCCGCACCCGATGGGCACTGTCGGAGGCGGGGGCCGTAGTCGGATCGGTTTCCGGCCAAATATGGCGAATCAGCGTTGTGTACAAAATCCATTCGGACTTGCCCGGCCACAAATGCGCGGAGAGCCACCGATGGGCCAATTTGGCAGCATCGCCCGCCAGCGCTTGGCGCTCGTCTAAGTCGATCATGGCACGCCAATACGTGCCAAAAACCGCGCCTGCCAGCCGCCAATTAATTTGAATGCGCAAGCGATCGGTGACTTCTTCCAAGTTCCAACGAATCAACAAATCGTTGCCGGACTCCCCGGTGACCAAGTTGCGGTAGAGCAGCGTCATCCGTCCTAAATCGTCCAGCAAACGGGTCAGCCGTTGGTAAGACCCTCGATCAACAGGCATTCCCGCGGCTTGAAGCAACGCATAGCGGGTCGTGTCCAGCACACCGACAGGCGAGGATTGGGCCAGCCCACGGGGGCGCACCGTGTCTGGTTCGGTAAGCGAGGGGGCGTCACAAAACACGCCTTGCCGTCGGGACAGATACAAAATGCCCAGCAAGACACTTTCTGCCGTGACATCCAGCCAAGCCGGGGCCGTGACGGTGACCGACACCCCGTTGGGAATCACTCCGTGTTCGTGGTGCCAGTCGTAGTGCGCCGTGATTTCGCGAAAGACCCGGGTGGTGCTGCCGGATTTCGGGGCCGCCGATCGCAGGCGACTGTGAAACACTTGATCCAGCAAGGCCATCTGGAGCTCATAGCGAGCCCAACGACCCGGGGTCGCTTCCGTAGGGGATTCGGGAAACTCTGGCGTGGATAGTAGGGAAGATCGAGCGGAAAACGCAGACTGGCCAGGCTGTATGGGTTTTTTAGACACGCAGATCACTCCTTGGCGATATTATCGTGCGGGGTATTGCTGCTCTGTAGCTTGCACTGTCACCACATCGTGGCTTGCAGTCAATGGCTCCCCACCCAAAATGAGCAGAACATTTGGGGCAGAAATCAACCGAGTCCCAAGGGCAATGCCAGCAATGAGCACCAGCCCGCGCAATAATCCTTTAATGAGCGCGATAAATCACCACGACCACGGCTAGCGTAATCATGAATGGGGGCCTCCTACCAAATACGTTGCAGTGATGGCATTGCGCGGGGGGACAATGCGATCAGGATGCCAAAAAATCTCCGCATATTCGATAATCTGCTGGGATTCGTTCGATGCCCAATGGCGTGTTTGCCAGGTCATCTGGTGTTGCCGTTCAGAATCTCGGTGCAGATACCGTGCAGCTAAGTCCTGATCCCATGGTTCTATGCGGTGATGAATTTGTTGTTGTACTTGAATGATATGACCTTGCTGTTGATACCACCGAAAGGAAGCGCTGCGGGTCACGGCATCCGTTGCATACCAGTCCTGCCAGATAGTGTAGGGTTCCAAAGATAGCACCACGCGGACGGGACCTTCTGCATCGCCTTGCACCCGCAAGCGCCACCAAATTTTTTCGCCTTCAGCAATTTTGAGGACATGCGCTTCCCACAGATTGGCCTCTTTGAGATGCGTGTCAATGGAAACAATCACTGGCACGTTGCCTAACTGCTGCATCCAGTCGCGCCAACCTTGGTATCGGGAATATTCATCGCAGGGATCATAAATCATGGGAAAACCCTTCTCGCTGTTTCAAATCAATCCAAGACCGTGAACGGGGATCAACTGCCTGAATATCCACATGGCGACGGGTGCGACGGACAACCTGCACCAGTATTCCTAATGATGACTGATCCGGCCCAATG
Organism: Sulfobacillus benefaciens; assembly: GCA_003023695.1. Classification (GTDB taxonomy): domain Bacteria; phylum Bacillota; class Sulfobacillia; order Sulfobacillales; family Sulfobacillaceae; genus Sulfobacillus_C; species Sulfobacillus_C benefaciens_A. Next base: position 8,257 of record PXYW01000067.1, read on the forward strand.
AGCAACACAAGAAAAGCCGCCTGCCAGCGGCTGACAATTCCCTCGATTTATCCATGGTATCGGGCACGGGCACACCGGGTCAAGCGGTGGAACCCACGAAGGGCGAGGGGGGAACGGGCGAGACTTATTCCCCCCAAGCACTGCCTTTGCGGGATCGCCAGTAATAATTCCAGGCCCGTCGGCCCCAGGTCAGCATGCGATCGCCATGATCGAGCGGCCACCGCACGAAGGCCAGGACCGCCGCGATCCCCATGACAGCGAGGGATTCCGGAATGCGGACCAGTAATAGCCCGTGTCCCCGGAGCACTTCGAAACCTAAAGCGGCTCCCCCGACCGCGATGGCAAAAGAGCCTGCATCCAGGTTGAGCAGCCACCGCACCGATTGCCGATATTCAGCCGGAATAAGCACTTGCATACAGAAAACACCTCCTTGGCATCGTAAGACAGGGATCGCCTGATCCGATTACTGGGCCGCCGACTTTGTCGGACGGGGCGGGGGCGCCATCACATAATCGCGGGTGCCATCGGGCCGCGTGCTGGCAAAGTTTTGCAGTTGCTTGTCTGAAGCCCGTTTCGCCGCCTGAAACAGCGTTGCTTGGGGAGCATTGTCGTGAAACTGAATCGCATAAGGCTCCTTGGACCCCGCCGGATTGGGCGTAATTTGCGCGTTGATTAAGGTGCCTAGAGCCGCAATCCGTTCATTGTCCGGAGTGTCTTTCCCAAAATACTGCAAAGCGGCCGCTTGCACTCCATGGTGCGCCGTGTAAATCGTGGCGGCCTCAGATTTAGCGGTCGTGCCAGCGGGTCCGGCTTCATGGCTGACGGCCGTGCCCTGACTGGCCATGTGGCCCAGCGTGGACAAGGGTTGGTACGTCAGACTGGCGGCGGTGCGCAGTGGCTTCAACGCAGCTCCCCCGGCCCGATACGCGATGGACGCCGCTTGTCCGCCCACGGCGGCGGCGGATTTCAGTGTCGGGTGCTGGTCCATTGTCGCTTTCATAGCAGTGCGCGCACTGGAACCAGTGGGCACAATGCCCAAGGCGGCCATTGCTCCACCCGTTGTCGCTTGCATGGCTTGTTGGAGGGAGGATCCCTGCCAGGCCTGGCTAGCCCGGCTGCGCACACTCTGCCCCGCCGCCTGCATCGCCTGACCCAGTTTGCTTTGCCCGACCATCTCGCCGACGGATTTCCGACTGCTCCAATTTTGGACTGTCTCTCTCGCTTTTTGGGTTTGGCCTGCTGCCATTTGGCTGATCGCTTGCCCGCCTGGCGTCATTTTTGCCGCGGCCATGAGACCGCGGCCGGCCAAGTATCCCGTGGCCATGCCCGCCAAGATATGCCCGCTCCCCGCGTATTGATGCCCCGTAATGTTGGCCAGCATTTTCGGCGCGCGCGCCGCCATCATAAAGGTCGTCAGGGCCAACCCCATTTCTTCAAATTGCTGCCAAATGGACGCATGCGCGGGATCTCCCGCTACTAGAAATAAGCAGCCAATATACAGCACCACCGCCATGGCTAACTGGGAAAAAACCGCGCCCATGGCCTCGCTCCAGACCCATTTAAAGGGCGTTTTATTGCCGCTGATGCCCAAAGCCGCCATCAGGGGCAGCAACCCCGCATAGATGACCAAATCGACTTGCCGCACGAGCCAGACCCCAATGGCCCAGATCACCAAGGCGGCGAGCAACATGCCTGTTAGCGGCCAAAAAATCACCGTAAACAGCGACGTTGTGGCGGTGACCACCCCGACGCCATGACTCATTTGCGGATTGTCAAAGACCGTTTTCAGCGTGGCCTTAATGCCTTGTAAAAACATTCCGGTGGCCGTGTTCGCAACGGACAACAAAATGTTGAGAAAACTCCAGGCACCCACCAACACGGCCATCCAGACGACGAGGCCTTCGGCCAATTCCGCCCAACTTTTTTGGCCGCCCAAGATGAAAAAGAGGCGAGAGGCAATGCCGTACAGCAAGGACACCAGGGCGACCCCGCCGGAAAGCACCGACATCACCCAAAACACTTGCCACGCGACACGGCCCACGATGAAGTGATGATTCAAAGTATAGGGTTGGAAAATCGTGTGGGCTAAGAGGGGCTCGATGATCGTGTTAAAGACTTGTTGATCTATCCGCAACATGAAAAAGGATAGCACCGTCAAAAAGACATTGATAATCTGTTGAGCAAGATGGCTCAGTTGTCCAATGACCCAACTCATGAGGCGACTCCTTTCCGATCGGTAAAAAACGATAAAAAATTACCCAGACTGATAGGCTGGATATCCGTAGGATTTAGAACAGACTGAAATCGACGTCACGCGCTGCGGCGCAGGAGTCAGAGGAGTTCGTAGCGGATTGCACTTGCTTTAGCGGGACCTGCCGTTATTCGCCGGGAAACGGCAGCGCATCGAGCAAACGTAGCGTATCGGCATCAGGATAGGGAAGACGATCGCCATCCTTATGGTCACGCCACATGGTTTCGGCGTGAGATAATCGGCTCAGTTCGGAAGCGCTGTCATCGCCAAATTGGCGTACCACCCAGTCTAGGACAAAGCGTTCCGGGGGAGAAAACTCATGAAGGTCCACCGTCAGGCGGGGTTCGACGCGCTCACCCGAAAATTCTCCCGCCTCATCCGGCACCACAGCCACGATCTGCAGGGATTCCAAAGCCGCCAAAACGAGAGAAAACTGATCGGGCACCGGTCCGTACGGTAAACGCGCATACGCCAAGCCCGTCAGAGATACCCGGTGCAGGCGAAACGCAGCAAAGTCCGCCAACCACAGCAACTTCGCCAATTTTGTTTTAAAGAGTCGTTCACAAGCCTGGGCTAGCCAACAGACTACCAACCCCAGACGGTCCAGAGAAAATCGTTGAAATCCGTAATCCAGCGGATTGCGTGCCGCGTCCCACAGAATTGCGCGTTCGACGGCCCGGGCAATGTTCTGTGGAGCCTCCGCCCGCGCCATCCCAAGCGCCGCCGTATGCACCCGCATCTGCTCGGCCGCGGACAGGCGATCACCAGCCTGGGTCACTAGGCGCAGCACCTCTTGGGGATCGCTCAATCGACGCAGCACCGCATCATGGGCAGGATCCTGCAAAGCGCCCGCTTCGTATCGCTGAATCGTCACCAGCCCCCAACCCAGTAACCGTGCGAGTGCCCGTTGCGACAGTCCATAACGCTCCCGTAACTCGCGGATCTCGTCCGGGGTCAACAAGCTGTGGCGTGTGCGATAGAGGGCATAGACTTCCTGCAGCGTCTGCTCATCATGCGTGGGATCCGAGATGATCGTCGCGCACCGCAGGCATTGCAAGGCCAGGGTTTGCACCGTGATCGGCTCGCCGCGGACGCGGAGTGTGTCCTCATGCAACACCTCGCGCATCTCCTCCATGGCCTCGCAGTGTGGGCAATAGGCGGTCATAGGTCTCTCTCCTTTCGCCGAAACGGGTACTCCATAGGGTGCTCCGCCGGATGCAGTGATAGACATTCTACACGGTTCTGGGCTACCGCGATTTTGAGGTAAATGACGATGGTGTCCCGCTCTGGACCGAAGACCCACCAGTAACGCTGGCGGCCGCGATCATCTAGGAGCGGCCCTTGCGAAAAATCATCTACGGTAAGGCCGCGTAACAGATCGGGCAGTTCAGACCGCAATAAACCCAAATCAGCCAATCCTTGAAGATTTTTGTCACGATCAACAAATACCAAGCATTCGGAGTTTGCGAGGCAAATTTTCATATCGAATAAAAAATCGCGCACCAGTTGAACATCAATGGTGGACCGACCCCCGCTGATTCTATATGCTATCAAATGATAGCATATGTTGCCGCGCACGTCAAGAGACATTTTAGAACGTCACAAAACTCACGCGACGGCTGTTGCGCAATGACTCCACTCATGGGGAGACTGCTACTAAAAACATAGACAAATGTCTCTATGCTAGAGTGTTCCTGCTTCAACGTGTCCCGCCTCGCCCCAAGCTCGCTACTA
>PXYW01000068.1 GCA_003023695.1 Sulfobacillus benefaciens
TCATGCAAGACTGGTTGTAGTCACTAACAGCCCAACCCCAGACCCGCTATCCCTTGCGCCCCAGCGACTGGAAAATATTGTCGCCAAATGTGGGTTTTAACTAATAAGACTCACACCTATTGTAATAGCCAGTCGAATCTTGTAAATAAATTTTTTCTTGATATAACCCAACCCCCGCACCGATACCTATGATCATCACTTCACACTGGCTCGTTTGAGGGATACATCAAGAATATTATCCGCCCTATACTTATATCGATTGGCAAAAGGAAAGGGGGACAGCTATGCTCTCACTTTTTTCCAATGATCTGCCTCCAGCTGAAGCCTTGGTGCTGTTTTATCGCATTGCCGCAATATTATTCGTCGTCACGATCGCCATTGTGGGCTATTCTTTTTGGACGGCTCAACGCCATCCAGAACTTCGCTCGGTGCCTTCGATGGACCATGACAGGTTTTCGGTTGCACGGCAATGGCTGGTATATGGTTTGGGCACTCTATGGTTGCTAGACGGATTTTTGCAACTCCAGCCACTCATGGTTACACGGTTTATTGGCGGATTTTTGGCACCCTTGATTTCGGGACAGCCAGCACCCTTGACCTGGCTGATCAATATCGGAATTAAAGTCTGGTCTCTAAGCCCTGTTGTATGGAACGACGGTGCTGCTTTTATCCAAATAGGGATTGGCTTAGGACTTTTACTAGGCCATCCAAAGCGCGGACAACGTCGTGCCTTATGGATATCGTTGGGGTGGGGCTTGATTGTATGGATAGCGGGAGAAGGATTGGGAGGGATTTTTGCTGGTGGCGGATGGCTGACAGGCGCTCCTGGTTCGGTTTTATTATACATGGTGATTGCCTTGGTATTGTTGGCACCCATTACCTGGTGGAATCGGCCTTCGGTCAATTCTTGGTGGCGGTGGGCGATGGTTTCCCTATTTATGCTTGAAGCTTTATGGCAGGCATGGCCAGCCGCAGGATGGTGGTCCGCATCGGTATCCAAAGGATATCTCCTGTCGATGGCAGAAATGCCGCAACCCCAAATTTTCTCTTCTCCCATTTATGCTTGGGCTACCATGGTGGGTCACCACCCTGCATTGTGGAACGGCATTATTACCGCCGGGCTCGTGGCAACTGCCGTGGTCTGGGTGTTTTGGTCGACCAATCGGTGGGTATGGGGCGCTACGATGTTGTGGGTGTTCTTGGCATGGTGGCTGGGTCAAGATTTCGGTGTGTTAGGCGGAATGGGCACGGACCCGAATTCCGGTGCTGTGTTAATTCTTGGCCTCTTGAGTTATGCCGAGCGCACCGGCGTTATTTCATTGCCGATGATATCGCGAACCCGTTATCCTGCCACTGAACATGATCCCGCCTAAGTGATGTGGAGGTTTTGCCATCGAAATTCAAAAGGCCATGGTGCAAAAAGCACGGTGGCCTTTTAGTTTTGCTCAAGACCTCAGTGCGCCCCTTGTCCATGAAGTACCGCCCCTAGGGTCCACCACAAAATCTTGATATCAAGCCAACAATTCCAGTGTTCCACGTAGTTCAAATCCCATGTAATCGATTCAGCTGTAGTCAAATCCCCTCGACCCGATATTTGCGCCAGTCCGGTAATTCCAGGCTTCATTTGGTGGCGTCTATGCATAGGACCGGTATATAAGGCTACCATTTCCGGAATTTCTGGTCGAGGACCAACTAGGGACATTGATCCTGCGATTACATTATACAGTTGTGGCAACTCGTCCAAAGATGTTTTGCGAAGCCATAATCCGATCTTGGTAATGCGAGCATCGTTGGCATCTTGAAATCGATATTGCGCAAATTCGTCGGGTTTCGGGGGCTGCCATTCCCGCTCCGCGCCTAGGCGCATGGTGCGAAATTTCCACATGGTAAACGGTCTTCCTAAATAGCCAATCCGCGTCTGCTTAAATAGCGCGGGACCTTCAGAATCACTTCGAATGGCCACTACAATGACCACAAATAGGGGCAACGTGACTAGAGCCAATATGAGCGCTAGTATCAAATCTACAATTCTTTTAATGGCTAGTTGCAGAGGTTTCACCACGGTTTATCGAACACTGCTCAGCAACACTGACGATAGGGCTTGCAACACGTCATCAGCATCCATATCAGTCATGGTAGGATAAAGCGGCAATGATATCTCCCGGCGATAAAATTCTTCGGCCAAAGGAAAGTCTCCTGGCTTTAATCCCAATTTTTTTTGGTAGTATGGATGGAAATGAATGGGAATAAAATGCACAGAGGTGCCAATATTCAGCGCCTTTAAATCATTGACCACCGTATCGCGTGTTGCCGCCATTTGTTCTAAATTGAGCCGCAAAGGATAAATATGCCAGGCATGGCTGACATCGGGCCGTTCTATGGGTGCGGTTACTGGCATTCCTTCGAGTCCCCGCGTGAAGCGGTAGGCCAATTGCCGTCGCCGATCCTGCATTTTGTCCAATTTTTGGAGCTGTATTCGTCCCATCGCAGCCTCAATATCGGTCATGTTATATTTAAACCCCGGCGCTTCCACGGTATAAAACCAGGAACCCTTTTCTTCATATCGATTCCATGCATTTCGGGACATGCCATGCAGCGACAACATCCGTATTTTTTCAGCGATATCAGGATCCGGCACGACTAATGCCCCTCCCTCACCGGTTGTCAGGTTTTTGGTCGCGTAAAAAGAAAACGAGACCATGTTGCCGTGGGTTCCAATTTTCTTGCCGCGGTAAAGGCTGGCGATAGCATGAGCAGCATCCTCAATTACCGTAAGATGATAGCGGTCCCGCAATACATTAATAGCATCAATATCTACCGGGTGTCCTGCATAATGCACAGGCAATATGGCTTTGGTTTTGGGACCAATTTTATCTTCGATGCGATTGGGGTCAATATTTCCGGTTTCCGGATCAATGTCCACCAGCACAGGGGTCGCTCCAGAGTGAATAATGACATTGACCGAAGCCGCAAAGGTGTATGGGGTGGTGATGACTTCGTCACCGGGGCCAATCCCCGACGCCAGCAAAGCCAAATGCATCCCTGCAGTGCAAGAAGACAGCGCAATGATTGGAACTCCATCCAGGAATTGGGATAGTTCCGCTTCAAATTGGGCTGTTATACCTGCTCTGGTTATCCAGTGCGAACGAATAGCTTCACTGACCGCTTGAACTTCTTCCTCGCCTAAATCTGGCTGGTTATAGGGTAAAAATGTTTGCCGCATGGTTGTCCCCCCTCTCAGAATATCGTTGGATGAGATCTTGCACTAATATTTGTGAAGGTTTGCTCTCCATTACCAACGGAATCGGATGGGATTCTTGCTGCTCTACGGCCTCCACAATGCGGCGAGTGTCAGTACCTACCAATACCGCGCGACCTAACTCGGTCAACTCCACCCACTCGGTTTCTTGGCGCAAAACATACACCGGAACCCCCAGGGCTGCTGACTCTCGTTGAACTCCGCCGGAGTCGGTAAGGACTTGGCGGGCATGTCGTTCTAGGGTAATCATCTCGACATATCCTAGTGGCTCTACCAGACGAACCGTACCCGGCACTAACCCCCAGAGATCAAAGTCATGGAGCCTTTGTCGAGTGCGAGGGTGTAGTGGCCAAACAATTGGTCCGGAAATTTCGCGCAATGCATTAACAATTCCCAAAAGCCGCTCGCGATCTTCAGTGTTTTCTTGACGATGAACGGTAACCAGGGTGTATTGCCCAGAAGTCAAATTCATCGCATCCAAAAGATGTAGCACAGGGCGGATTTGGAGCACCAGTTCATCCATCACGTCCCCGGTGAGCACCACGCCTTCAGTGATGCCCTCCTTCGCCAAATTTCCTACTGCCGTGGCCGTGGGACAATATAGGCGGCTAGCTACATGATCAGCCACTATACGGTTGATTTCCTCTGGCATGGCCCGATTATAGCTCCTAAGTCCAGCTTCGACATGCACCACCGGGATGCCTAATTTCGCCGCAGTTAGAGCACCCGCCAATGTTGAATTCGTATCCCCGTAAACCATTACCACGTCAGGGTGTTCTTTTTGCAATACGGGTTCTAAAGCCATCAACATGCGTCCCGTCTGAGCGCCATGAGGATCTGAACCCACGGCCAATTGATAATCTGGTGTAGGAATCGCCAATTGTTCGAAAAATATATCCGACAGCAAGCTGTCGTAATGCTGCCCCGTGTGCACCAAGATTTCGTCAACATGCTTCCGCAATACGGGTGACACCACTCCCGCCTTAATAAATTGGGGGCGTGCTCCTATAATCGTGACTACCTTCATACCCGGTGCCCATAAAATGCGCCAATAGCCTCCACCACCTGGTCCACCTCGTGGTCGGTCAGTTCTGGGAACATGGGCAGTGACAAAACCACTCTTTGCGCCTCTTCACTGTTAGGAAATTCACCTGCCTGGTACCCTAACTCCCGGAATACCGGCTGCAAATGCAGTGACAACGGATAATAGACCGTCGTGCCAATACCTCGATCCTTCAAGTATTGTGCCAGGGCATCACGACGATCGGCGCGAATGGTATATTGATGAAACACATGGCGATATCCTTCAGGCACGACAGGGGGCACAACCTCAGCTATTCCCAATTGGGCAAACGCTGTAGTATAGCGTGTTGCCAGGGCAATGCGCCGATCAGTCCATCCGGTTAAATATGGCAGTTTGGCGCTCAATACGGCAGCTTGTAGGGCGTCAAGGCGGGAATTGATACCCAAGGTTTCATGATAATATTTCTTAGTCGCACCATGGACCCTCAGAATCTTCACCCTATCAGCCAACTCAGCGTCCTGTGCGGTCACCAAACCGGCATCGCCGAATGCCCCTAAATTCTTGGTAGGAAAGAAGCTAAAACAGCCCAACACTCCCATCGTGCCCGCGGCTCGGCCATGAAGACTGGCTCCAATGGCTTGCGCCGCATCTTCCACGATGGGCCCATGATATCCGCTTGTCAGAGCGGTCATATCGGCCATAAGGCCAAACAAATGGACCGGCAGCATGGCCCGGGTCCGAGGGGTAACTCGTGCCAATGCCGTGTCCGGGTCCATATTAAAAGTATCCAGTTGGATGTCAGTAAAGACCGGTTTTGCGCCAGTTCTTAAAATACTGCCGGCAGTCGCAAAAAAAGTAAAAGGTGTGGTCAGCACTTCGTCTCCGGCACCTATGTCTAAAGCACGCAGGGCAAGATACAAAGCATCTGACCCGTTGGCCACCCCTATCGCATACGGGGTGCCAATGGCCTGCGCAATGGCTGTTTCGAATTCGGCTACCGCAGCACCTAAAATAAATTGGCCGGAAGCTACCGTAGCGGAAATGCGCTCAGAAATTTCAGGTCCATAGATCTCAATTTGCCGATTTAGAGTAAAGGACGGAATGCTCATGGGGCCTCCTTGGTCGGGGCTTCTGAAGGAAAAAGCAGTTGTTCCGGCGGTGTGGGTCGAACGACCCGCGCCGGTATACCCATCACCAGTTGATAAGGTGGTACGTCTTTAGTAACCACGGCACCTGCAGCCACTACGGCTTCTTGACCGATGTCCACGCCTGGAAGCAGCACGGCACCGCCAGCAATTCTCGCCCCGCGATGGATGTGAGGGCCCCGGGTAGCCTGATGACGGGCTTCGGTGCGAGCAATATACGGATCATTGGTAGTGGTTACCATGGGTGCCAAAAAGACATGGTCTTCCACTACGCTCTTGGCCGTGAGGTATACGGCCGTTTGAAGCTTGGTGTAGTCGCCAACTTTCGTATCATTTTCCACCGTACTGTTATGTCCAATCACGACATTTTTGCCTAAATGGCAGCGTTCACGAACCTGCGCACCGTCAGCAATGAACGCATCTGGGCCAATTGTCGAACCAGCATAAAGTATCGCATACGCACCAATTTGACTCCCGCTGCCAATGACTAAGGGATCCAGGGTACCGGTTTGCAGGGTACTGGTCTTGGCTTTGGATGGCTCCCGACCTAAAACGGATCCATCACCAACCGTGACATTGTCATGAATCACCGTGTTTTGATGAATTATCACTCGATGCCCAAGATGAACATTCTCTCCAATGACGGCGCCTTCCTCGATAATGCACTGCAGCCCTTGGCTTGAGGGTTTAGTCATGACCCATCACCTCCCGCAGTGGTACCGGCCGATGCTCTAAGGCTGATCGTGTCAATGCTTCGACAACGGCTACACTGGTCGCAGCTGTTTCACCGGACAAAACCGGGGTACGGTTCTCCCGAATTGCTTGAGCAAAATCAACTAAGGCATCAGCATGACTTTGCCATCCTGGCCTGGCCGGCATTTCTGATAAATCCCGGCGCACTTCATCCTCGTCTTCTCCGTCGACCCGCCACACCTGAATTTGATTGGTTGTCGGCCCTATCACCACAACCCCACCGTCACCGACAATCGTGATGCGCTCTTCTAGATTTGCCACCGGTACTGATGTGGTTGCAGCCACCGATGCCAAAGCCCCGGACACAAACCGCAAGGTGCCTGCCACCGTGTCCTCGGCTTCAATGTGGTGGCTCAACGTGCCCGCATGAGCAAACACTTCTTCTACCGGCCCCATTGCTTGCAGCAATACGTCCAACGCGTGAATGGCCTGATTAAAGAGAACGCCGCCATCCATCGCCCGCGTTCCGCGCCACGGGGCTTCATCATAATAGGATTGCGGGCGTGCCCATCGCACCGAAATACCGCCATTGACCAACTTGCCCAATCGTCCCTCCTGTATCGCTTGCAACATCCAGGAGACCGCAGGTAACAGGCGGTTGAACTGGGTTACAGACACCTTACGCTCATACATTCGAGCGCGCTCGAGAATCTCACGGGCATCTTGGTAACAAAGCGTCATCGGTTTTTCAATCAATACATGGCATCCCTCTTCAAGTGCCTGGAGTGCCATCTCTTTATGCGCGCCCGACGGAGTGGCAATAACCACCGCATCCAAGGAACCTCGGGTGAGCATCATCGCGGCGGAATCAAATGCCTCCGCGTCAAAAGCTACTGCCGCTGCCTCAGCCCGACTTATATCGGTATCCATGGTAGCCACCAAGGAAAAGTCCTTTTGATGCACCAAAGCTTGAAGATGCTTTTGCCCTATCTTGCCACACCCGATAAGCCCTAATTTTAGAGGCGCCATGTCCCATATCCTTCCCAAACTTCCCGTAGCTCTGGTTTATAGCAGTACGATGCGTTCGCGATGCTGTGTGACCTGTTTGGTCGCATTGCGTGAATCGACCACTAGTCGGCTATGATTTACAACCCACTGATAATCTATTGTCGAATGGTCCGTCGTGACCACGACACAGTCTTGCGCCGCCAAAATTTCCTCGGTCAGTGCCACAGAACGTATTTCCCGCGAAAAAAAAGTATGCGGTTTAACCCGCGGTACAAAAGGGTCGTAGTACGTGACCTGGGCTTTCGCCTCTTCGAGGAGTTCAAAGACTTTGAGCGCTGGAGATTCCCGCTCATCGTTGATGTCTTTTTTGTACGCCACGCCTAACAACAGAACCCGCGCTCCCTTCAGAGATTTTTCTTGCTCATTGAGCGCACGAGTAATCTTGTCCAACACAAAATAGGGCATGCGCAGGTTAATCTCGCCCGCAAGTTCGATGAATCGCGTCGAAAAATCGTATTCGCGTGCTTTCCAACTCAAATAAAAGGGGTCTAGAGGAATGCAGTGCCCTCCCACTCCAGGCCCAGGTTGAAAGATTTGAATGCCAAATGGTTTAGTGCCTGCCGCCTCCAACACTTCCCAGACATTCAATTGCATGCGATCGCACAATAAAGCCAATTCATTCACCAAGGCAATGTTGACCGCACGATAGGTGTTTTCAAACACTTTAGATAATTCTGCCACCCGCGGAGAGGAGACCGGAACCACATCCGTGATCGATTGTGCATATAGTGCACGGGCCGCTTCCAAACAACGGGAGGTTACGCCCCCCACCAGCTTCGGCGTGTTGCGGGTCTTAAACACCGGATCACTGGGATTGACCCGTTCCGGCGAAAATGCCAAAAAAAATTCGGTACCGACAACCAACCCGCTAGTCTCTAAGACCGGTTCTAGAACCTCTTCGGTGGTGCCGGGATAGGTCGTGCTTTCCAATACCACTAGTTGTCCTGGCCGCATGATTCCGCGAATTTTGTCTGCCACACTTAAAATATATGATAAATCCGGTTCCTTGTTGACAGTCAATGGGGTCGGGACACAAATCGTAATCACGTCAGCCTGCGTCAGTTCATGATAGTCTCGGGTCGCCCGCAATCGTCCCGAATCGACCAGTTGCTTTAGGTCCTGATCCTTCACGTCACTGATATAATTAATGCCTTGATTGATATTACGTACCTTAACTGGGTTATCATCCAGACCAACCACCGAAAATCCGGCTAGGCCATGCTCCACCGCCAAAGGCAGGCCCACATAGCCCAATCCCACCACGGCCACCAAGGCTTGCCGTCGATTAATGCGTTCCATCAGTTGTAAAAAAAAGTCTGTCTGAAGATCAGTGGCTGACACGAATGCGTCCCCCTTGACCGAGGTCCCCATCGCGCACCAACGGCACAGGCGCCATGGGCTGATACTCGGGAACAATTTCTCTTAATAAGTGCCGAATACGGCGTTCGTCGTCATTTTGCGCCGCTTCCACCAACAACTCCATCAACGGCAAAACTCTTTCATGATCAAAGTTTTGGCCATTATGAACAAAAATTCTCTCATGTTTGGTGGCTTGAGTTTGATCCTCCCGGGTTAACAGCTCTTCGTATAGCTTTTCCCCGGGCCTTAACCCGGTCACCACGATATCAATGTCTTGTCCTGGCTTAAGTCCGGATAGCCGGATCAAGTTGCTGGCAAGATCCAATATTCGAATGGGCTCACCCATATCTAAGACAAAGATCTCTCCCCCTAAGCCCATCGCACCAGCTTGAATTACCAATTGGCAAGCTTCCGCCACCGTCATAAAATACCGAACCATATCCGGATGGGTAATCGTCACGGGACCACCCTGACTGATTTGTTGCTGAAAAATCGGGATAACACTCCCGCGAGACCCTAGCACATTGCCAAACCGTACAGTGACAAATCGCGTGGAGGAGTGCTTAGCGTAAATATTAATCAACATCTCCCCTATGCGCTTGGTAGTGCCATATACACTAGTGGGATTCACCGCTTTGTCAGTGGAGATAAAGACAAAAGTTTCCACCTTTAACCGATGGCTCATATCGATCAGTTGCCATAACCCTTGGACATTGTTGCGAATCGCCTCGGGAGGCTGAACTTCCATGAGTGGCACATGCTTATGAGCCGCAGCATGAAAGATTACTTGTGGCCGTGTCTTACTAAGCACTTGTTCCAGTCGTTGTTGATCACGCAAATCCGCAACAACGGGTACTATCGACAACTCCGGATGCCGGGTCCGCAGTTCTCGATCAATATCAAAAATTGAGGTCTCATCAAGACCTAGCAATATTAAATTTTTGGGAGCGAAGAGAGCCACTTGTCGGGCTAATTCCGACCCGATGGTACCGCCTGCTCCAGTAACCATCACCGTACGCCCAGTGACATATCCTGCGATTTCCGCCAAATCCACGGTGGCTGGCTCTCGCTGCAACAGGTCTTCGATTTGCACATCACGAATTTGACTGACGAGAACTTGTCCGCCAATCATTTGATTAATCGCCGGTAGCGTGCGCACCTTGACCCCAATACGGCGGCATTCTTCTACCAAAGGTCGCAACACGCTGCCCGCGGCTGACGGAATCGCAAACAACACCTGGTCCACACCATGGTCTCGGGCCACTTGACGCAATTGCGGGGTGGTTCCCAAAACTTTCAATGCGCCAATTTGCATGCCGCGCTTTAATTGATCATCGTCCAAAAAGCCTATCGCTATCCCCACTTCGGGATGGCGGGACAGCTCTTGGGCAACCAACTGGCCGGCCTTGCCAGCACCCACGATAAGAATCCGTGGCGCATTCAAAGATCTGGGGATCCATGTAAAGTCATAGTAAGACCGCAACAAAAATCTCCAGCCGCCGACTAACGCCAACGCAAACAAAACATAAAGAAGATAGACACCGCGGGGATAATGCGAAGCCCCCACTAAAAATAATGAAGCGCCTAATAGGACGGCGCTTCCTAAAATGGCGCCTATTAATACTTGAGCATCCCGAGAGCCAGCATACTGCCATAGGCGATGGTAAATTCGCATGATCCAAAATAGCACGATGGTCGCCAACGTAAAAAATACGGCAACATGCAGATAAGGTTGTAAATAAACCGCGGGAATATGGGGAACATCAAACCGCAAATACATTGCCAAATACATTGAGACGTTAATCATCCCTGCGTCCATGGCCATAGCAAATAATATTTTTAGATATACGCGAATCCGTTGACTCACCAAAATCACCTCCCCCATCAAACCCAAGCGCAAAAATTATACCATGCTCAGCCGCCTTAAATCGACAAGCAGTCGACTGGCACATATCGGAACCACAAGGGAAAAACCCTCCTGTATAGTTGCTGAATCTTCCAATATGGTAACGCCGATGGCCGCAAAGACGTTATATTATGGTGATACAGAAATCATTGCGCACCAATTGAACATATTGCATAGAGTACCCATTAGAAGCTGGTAAAATTGGGGGATAACGCGTTGGCCATAAGAGTAGATGCATCGTCAGACACCCGTTGGATACAGGTTGTTGTGCAAAATTCTCACTCCCCTGAAACATCTTCAGAAACCGTGGTTGCTATTGATCGAGACGCCATGGAAGGCGTTCTCCATGAAGATCCCCGCCCACCAGAAATTTTATTGGACATCATTGCCGAACGCGCCGTCAGACGGATGCCGGTCGCTAATGGCAAAGATGGCATGCGGCTAATTACAACCTACAATTTGTCTTTAGTGTGGCCTAAGTAACCCAGAGCCTAATCGGCGTCAAGCTTTCGATAACGCCCAAAATCCCTGTCGTTGGCAGGGATTTTGGACATAGCACTGGGGGGATGTCACTAGGTGGTTGCTTGCATTATGGTACGCAATTCTTCAGCAGACAACGTTTCCTTGTCAATCAGACCCATCGCAATTTGGTTTAAGGTGGTTCGATGCTGAATCAAAAGACTTCGCGCCCTCTCATACTGCTGCATCACAATATGACGAATAGCGTGATCAATCTTGGATGCCACTTCCTCACTGTAATTGCGCGCCCGCATCAAATCTCGCCCCAAAAACACCTGGTCCTGCCGACTTCCGTAGGTCATCGGGCCAAGTTCTTCGGACATGCCATATTCGGTAATCATCTGGCGCACCATGCGGGTCGATTTTTCTAGGTCATCACTGGCGCCAGTGGAAATTTCCCCAAAGACAATCGCCTCGGCCGCGCGACCTCCGAGTGACATGGCTACCTTATCAAGTATCTGCTCTTTCGTAATGAGATACCGATCTTCTTCGGGTACTGGCATGGTATATCCCATGGCCATACCTCGGGGGATAATGGTTACTTTGTGAATAGGATCCCCATGAGCTACTAACATTCCTACTAAAGTGTGGCCACCTTCGTGAAACGCCACGACTCGCTTTTCAAACTCGCTTAGAACGCGGCTCTTTTTTTGCGGACCCGCCATGACCCGTTCTGCAGCCTCTTCAAAATTGTGCATAGCGATGCGTTTTTGCCGTTCTCGTGCCGCAAGCAATGCCGCCTCGTTGGCCAGGTTAGCAAGATCTGCCCCCGTAAATCCCGGAGTTCTTTTAGCAATAACCTCCAAATCTACGTCGTCGGCCAAAGGTTTGTTTTTGGTGTGAACCGCCAAAATCTTAATGCGGCCTTCTTGATCTGGTCGATGCACAACGATTTGCCGGTCAAAACGCCCCGGCCGAAGCAAAGCTGGATCCAACACGTCAGGGCGGTTGGTCGCCGCCATCACAATGATCCCTTCGTTTATTCC
>PXYW01000069.1 GCA_003023695.1 Sulfobacillus benefaciens
GCCGCTCTCAAAAGCCCGGACTTCAAGAAAGTCTAACACGCAGGAATCCCCACCAATAGGTGGGGATTATTTGACGCTTACGGTCCGCTGGCCGGAGTTTGCCACTGCCGACAAAGGAGCGGTCGGGGTGTTGCCGCACATTTTTTAACCATTGGTGCAGCGTCGTGTCCGGGATACCTAAATCGCGGGCCACTTGAGCAATCGGCTTCTTCAGATCCGTTACCAATTGCACTGCTTACGTTTTGACAACCCTTATGGTACTAAAAAACCCTCCAAAAGGGGGCTACTCAAACCCCAGCCATTAGTAAAATTCTTGCCAAAATGAATTGGAGAAAACATGGGACGATGCCTACCAAGTGCTAGACGATAGGCTGTTTAAGGGAATGTTTTGTGAGAAATGTTCGGGCAGTAGTCACAATAAAATATTGACAGAAAATCCATGGAGTTCAACCTATTGACAAACCGAGGGCGTATTGCTAAATTGCAAAATAGAAAACGTTTTCTAGGGGAATGCCAACAATGAAGACCCTTCGGGATGTGGCTTTGCATGCAAGGGTGTCCGTAGCAACAGTGTCGCGGGTTATTAGTGGGGATTATCCGGTTAAAGAAGAAACCCGAAGGCGGGTTCTTGAGGCCATCAACGCCCTTGATTATCATCCTAATGGCGTGGCACGTAGCCTCAAAAGTGCCAAGACGTATACCTTAGGAGTGCTCGTGCCAGATATGGCAAATCCCTATTTTATCCAGATAGCGAGGGCGCTTGAGGCTGTCGTAGAGAGCTCAGGCTATCATTTGTTAGTGGCGAGTTCCGATGAGGATGCCGAAAAAGAAATTGGGTTGATCAAAGTGTTTTTGGAAAAACGCCTCGATGGCATGGTGATTGCACCGGCTGCGGTTTCGTTGTCGCCAGAACTTGCCTCATTCTTGTCAAGTACACTGTCTGTGGTGTTGATTGACCGCGTATTAGACGGGGTTGAAGTGGGATCGGTGCGGGAAGAAAGTCGGCAGGCCTCGAAACTTTTGGTGCGCCACTTGGTATCTCAAGGGCATCGGGAGATTGCGATGATAACGGGGCGGAAACTTACGACCACTTCGCTGGAGCGGGAAGCAGGATATCGCGACGCTTTACAGGAAGCACATATCCCCTTTTGTGAGACCTATCTCATGTGGGGGGACTATGATCAGGAAACAGGTTATTTGGGTGGTAAACGTTTTCTATCTATGAAAGATCGGAGACCAAGCGCGGTTTTCTGTGCGAACAACTTAATTACGTTGGGATTTCTGCATGCAGTAGATGAAGTAGGCCTAAGGGTGCCCGATGACATATCTGTCGTCAGTTTTGGAGATCCCTTCGAGGCGACGTTTATGACCCCCAAAATGACCATTGTCGTTCAGAATCCGGCAGACGTCGGACGATTTGCGGGACGGATGTTGCTCCGTAAACTGGAGCGGAATTCTACGGTGCATGATACGGAAGAAGTAGTGTTGCCGACAGAGATTCGTCTAGGATCTTCGACACGATCTCTCGTGGTGAACTGAATTGTAAGGAAAAGAGGCTAGCGGTGCTATGGGTGACGATATCGTGGTGCGTTGTACTGTGCCGAACATGTGCCACTCACCGACGTTGACACAGTTGCCTAGCGGCGCCCTATGGTGCGCCTGGTATGCGGGATCGTATGAATGTGCGTCCGACACAGTTTTGCAGTGGGCATGGCAAGATGACAACAACGTTTGGGCTGAGGCGTTGTCGATTAATCCCTTTCCTGGCTATGCCGTGGGCAATCCTGTAGTAGACTGTCATCCCGATGTTCCTGGGCTGACGCTATACTTTAGCGTGGTGACGGGCCCTTGGTGGACGGACGCGTTGCTGGTGTCGATAACTTCGGCAGATCAAGGCCGGACTTGGACAACGCCACGGTTATTGTCACCGGAACGTGGGTTAATGCCAAGAACTAATGTACTGCACCTCAAGGAAGGGTCACTATTATTGCCGATTTACCGAGAACAACTACGGGTGCCTGTCATATTACGGTCAGAAGATCAGGGACGTACATGGGACATGACGGGCGATACGACCGTCACCGGATATGCTATTCAACCTGCCGTCGTGGAGCTACCCGATGATACGGTAGCAATGTTTACGCGCTCGAACCAGGGCCGAGTATTTGTGTCATATTCCTTTAATCACGGGAAAAGTTGGACAGCGAGCCGACCTACGTTATTACCCAACCCTAATAGCTCGGTGGCAGTCACGAATACCCCGTCAGGCCAGGTGCTTATTGTATACAATCCATCTGACCATACACGTGACACGATCGCGTATAGCACATCGGATGATGGGGGCGAGACATGGGACGTTCCGCACGTGATAATGCAACGAATCCATGGGGAATTGTCTTACCCGTCTTTATGGCGGGATCGTGATGGTCGTCTTCATGTCGTCTTTACGGAAAATCGGACGAGTATTCACCATTGCGTGTTGCAAAATTAAGGGAGGTTAAAGAGCGATGATTCGTATAAGTAAAGTACTTTCATTATCATTAGCCTGTAGTACCGTTGCGTTACTGGCGGCGGGATGTGGCAATTCGACGACATCAAATCAGGCTTCGGCCAATCATTCCAAAGTGACGGTAACGGTATGGTCATGGACTCCGGTTTCATCAACCATGAATGCAATCGTCGCCAAGATTGAACAAAAATACCCGAATATTCACATTCAAACCAACATTGAGCCCAATTCCGATTATTTGATCGCGCTCAAATCTGCTGCGGCGTCGGGATCCTTGCCAGACATCATCGGACTTTCTGCCGGATCTGTGACGCAAGAATATCGTCCGGATTTGCAGCCATTAAACACCATTGCCCAAAAATTGTGGGGACCAGGGTGGAAACAGGACTTTCCGAGCGCTGCTTTATCGCAGGCCATGTTGGGGAACCCTGCTGGGAACACTAGTACTTACATGCTGCCACAAGAGGTCGAGGTCATTAATATTTGGTACAACCGTCAAATCTTCCAACAGCTACACTTGACGCCCCCGACGAGTTTCGCCCAACTGGCGTCTGATGCTCACGCGATCCAAAAAGCAGGGTACATCGGATTTTATGAAGGAGCGGCGCAGTCCGACTTTGTTCAATGGATGTACATGCAGATTGCGGCGCAAACCGATCTTCGGGGGCTTGAAGCCTCCGCGCGGGGCGTGCCAGAGTGGACCCAACCTGGCATGATCAAAGCTGCGAACTATTGGAAGGACTTTTTTACGGACGGGGTCTTTCAAGCTGGAGCACTCGGGGATCAGCAGTATCCTACGGGAGCGAATTTATTCGCTGCAGGACGCGTTGGCATGATGTCTTTAGGATCATGGTGGTTACAGGAGTCCCAAATGTCTACGTCGCCGCAAGGTCTAAAGACCATGCAGGACTATGGTACATTTTTCCTTCCTCCAATGGCACCGGGGTTAAAGGCGACACCGCCCATGGGAGGCGTGGATTTTGGATGGGGGATGACCCAGAATTCTGCCAAATCTCTGGCGGTGCAAAAGGCGACGGAGGAGGTTTTCAAACAACTTATCAGTGGCGTGGGGGAGCAAACGTCTTTGAATCAAATGAACGATTTGCCGGCGTTTAAGGGCATGACTCCCACGATCTCGCTCAACAGCCACATTCTCAGTCTCTACCATAACTACCTCGCGGAAATTCAGGTAGCGCACAATCACGAAATTGGCAATCCTACGGTCGCCCAGGCATTAGTTAGTAACTTGCAATCCGTGGCAGCAGGCACGGAAAGCGCAGCAGCCGCAATGCAGGCGGTACAAAAAATTGCCGTAGCTCAAGAAAATTCATGAGGGCGCGTCAAGGGCGATAGAATCGTTCGGGATCCCCTATCGCCCTTGCGCCGTAAAGTAGAGCAAAGTAAACGTGGCCGAATCCTAATGTGTAGTGCGGAGAGTGGCTGGTCTATACCTTTTGAATCATCACTGATCAGAGTAGGAGATGGGAATAATGCAGGCAACGCCATATGGACATGGCACAAAATGGCGTGGGTGGATATATGCGGGGCCCTCACTCATACTCTTTGCATTATTTATGGTTTTTCCTATTGTCGAAAATGTGGTCGATAGCCTGTATCGTAATGGAGTTCCAGGACTGACCTTGTTTAATTATCGCGCAATGTTGCATGATGTAACGTTCGGTATTGCGTTGAAAAACTCCCTATTGTGGCTCGTCTTGACGACCGTTGTACAGATGGCTATTGGATTTTTTGTAGCCGTGTTGCTCGAATCACGTATCCGATGGGGGCGCGGTTTGTATCGTACATTGTTGTTTTTGCCGATGGCCATCACCCCAACTGTTATTGCTATTGTGTTTTCCAATATTTACGCCCCGGACTATGGATTGCTTTTTGGTGTCTTTAAATTATTGGGTATCGCGAGTCGATTTCCCGCGCTTTTAGCTAGTGCGCGAACCGTGACTTATGCCATTATCGTCGTCAATGTATGGCAATGGATAGGCTTTTACGTCTTGATGTACTCGGTTGGCATTGCCAATATAAGCCCTGAAGTACTCGATGCGGCTAAGGTGGATGGGGTAGTTGGATGGCGACGGATTTGGTACATTATTTCGCCCATGGTACGGTCGACACATATGTCCCTGATGATTTTGGGAGCGATTCAAGCCCTCCAACAATTTCCACTGATCTATTTAATGACTGAAGGAGGTCCGGCCAATTCGAGTCAGGTCTTGGGAAGCTATATCTTTCAAACCGGTTTTTTGGAAAGTAATATGAACTATGCATCAGCAGTGTCTATTGTGTTATTGGTGTTAGCTCTCATCGTTGCGGGAGTTCAGTTGTTAGTCACACGGGGCAATTTTGCGATTGGAGGGGGTACGCGGTCATGATAGAGCGCAGGCAAATCCATGTGGGGGCTTATCTTGTGATCTCGGCGATTACGCTCCTCAGCTTGCTACCGACGATTTACATGGTGGACTTGTCGTTTCGAAATCCGGTGTCTAGTTTTTCTCCCAGCTTGATTGCGGGCCATCCTACGTTGGCAAATTATCAGACCGTTTTGGCCAATCCTGGATTTATGCATTATTTTTTTAATAGTGTTATGGTGTCTTTAAGTACCGTGGCGTTGACATTGGCATTCTCTGTATTCTGTGGTTTCGCGATTTCGCGGTTACGAATCTGGGGGCACAATTTCGTTTTTTATGTCATTTTGGCAGGATTAATGATTCCCTTAGCAGGACTTATTGTTCCCCTGACTATGACGTTAAAGTCAATGGGCCTACTTAACAACTATCTTGGACTTATAGGCCCCTATACTGCCATTGGTTCGGGGTTTGGGCTCTTGGTGATTAAAGGGGCTATGGACAATTTTCCGGTGGAGCTGGAGGAAGCCGCTGTGTTAGACGGCGCATCTCCTAGCCGAACTCTTTTTCAGGTGATTGTCCCGACGTTACGACCTTCCTTGCTCGTCGTCGCGGTCTGGCAATTTCTTTATGCCTGGAATGAGTTCTTCTTGGCGTTGGTGGTCATGACCAATCCTGTCATGAAAACCGTGCCTCTGATGCCGTTGCAGTTTCAGGGGCCCTATATGACAGATCCCGGAGCATTATTTGCGGTGTTGACTTTAATTTCCGTAGTGCCCATGGTCGTGTATGCGGCTCTTCAACGGTCATTTGTGGGTGGGCTTATGTCCGGCAGTATTAAGGGTTAGCGGATAGATGAACAATTTAAGGAGGACGGCGAAACCATGGCACGATTAAATACCATAAATAGCAGGGAATTACCGAAGATCGGAATTCGTCCGATTGTTGACGGGCGGCGGGGCGGAATCCGTGAATCCTTGGAGCAGGTCACTCTTGACATGGGCCGCTCGGTGAAGCAATTACTGGAGACGGAGGTACGCCATGCAAGTGGTGCACCAGTAGAATGTGTAATGCCGGACTATTGTATTGGAGGAGTCGCGGAGGCGATGGCTGTCGACCAATGGTTCCGACGCCAAGGTGTGGGTGCCACGATTTCGGTCAGCCCTTCGTGGTGTTATCCGCTGGAAACCATGGACATGACGCCTCATATTCCGAAGGCTATCTGGGGATTTAACGGTACCGAACGCCCTGGAGCGGTGTATTTATCGGCACTATCTTCGGCGCATAATCAGCTTGGCGATCCGATCTTTACGATTTATGGTCGCGATGTTCAAGATCTTGGGGATCAAGAAATCCCTGAGGACGTCAGGGATCAGATTCTGCGGTGGACCCGTGTCGCGGTGGCTGTAGCCACAATGCAAGGCCAGGCTTATTTGGGCATCGGGACCGTCGCCATGGGAATTGCGGCGGGAGACATTGATGCGCAATTTTTTCGCCAATATCTAGGAATGCGAGTCGAGCATGTGGATATGGTGGAAATCTTACGGCGCATCCAAGGGGGTATTTACGATTCGGGAGAATTTGATCGCGCCTTACGGTGGGTGAAAGGCCACTGCCATGAGGGTATCGATATCAATCCCCAGGGCGCTCAAAGGAGTCCGCAGCAGAAAGAGGACGACTGGGCCTTTGTGACCCAAATGACGATGATTGTGCGCGATTTGATGGACGGGAATCCTGTGCTGGCCGATATGGGATACCTCGAAGAAGCGCTGGGCCATCGGGCATTAATTGGAGGATTTCAGGGCCAACGACAGTGGACCGACCATTGGCCGAATGGGGATGTGCTGGAGACGTTTTTAAATTCGTCTTTTGACTGGAACGGTCCGAGGGAACCAAGAATTTTCGCAACAGAAAACGATTCTCTCAATGCGGTAAGTATGCTATGGGGTCACCTACTGACGGGACGCGCTCAGATTTTTGCCGATGTGCGGACATATTGGAGTCCCAAGGCCATTAGGCGTGTAACGGGACAGACCCTCACGGGATTACCCAGTCAAGGGGTGATTCATTTGAGCAACTCAGGCGCGGCGGCACTAGACGGAACGGGCGCGATGCGTGATAGGGATGGGAATCCCACTCTCAAGCCTTTTTGGGAGGTTACGGAAGACGATATGGCAGCATGCTTAGATGCCACCCGATGGTGTGCGGCACGGGACTTTTTCCGCGGCGGCGGATTTTCCGCCCAGTATGTAACCGTAGGTAATTTACCGATGACAATGATTCGGGTCAATTTGGTTCATGGACTGGGACCGGTACTACAGTTGGCTGAGGGGTATAGTGTGGCGTTACCAGACGAGGTATTACAAATTTTGAGTAACCGGACAGACCCTACGTGGCCGCAAACATGGTTCGTGCCACGGATCACGGGATACGGAGCCTTTCGCGACGTCTATTCGGTGATGAAGGCATGGGGCGCCAACCACTGTGCATTAAGTTTTG
The DNA here is from genome assembly GCA_003023695.1 of Sulfobacillus benefaciens. GTDB lineage: Bacteria > Bacillota > Sulfobacillia > Sulfobacillales > Sulfobacillaceae > Sulfobacillus_C > Sulfobacillus_C benefaciens_A. The sequence goes on from PXYW01000069.1 coordinate 7,369, forward strand.
GTCATATCGGGGCCGATTTGATTACCTTAGCCGCGGCGTTACGCATTCCCGTGGCCATGCATAATGTCGATCACGCGGACATTTTTCGCCCGAGTTTATGGTCCGCATATGGGGATCCTGGAACGTATGATGCAGACTACCGGGCGTGCGGAGCGTTAGGCCCCAATTACCGTTAAGATAGACCAGGAGGAGCACTGTAATGGATCACGTTACCCTGGGCTTGGATTTCGGAACCGAATCAGCCCGCATCATTGCGGTTCATGTCAGTACGGGCAGAGAAATTGGAAAAGTCGTCCGACCCTACGCGGATGGAGTGATAAGTGAGACACTGCCTCGGTCATCGCGTACCTTAGACGCGGGATGGGCGTTGCAAAATCCGGAGGACTACCGCGACATCATATTTCATGGCATTCCAGAATTGCTCACTCAGATTGCCGTGGATTCGCGCCAAATTATTGGGATTGGCGTAGCGTTTACCTCGTGTACCGTGTTGCCGGTCAATGCGCAAGGTACTCCCTTATGTTTATTAGATTCCTTTCGAGACCAACCGCATAGTTGGCCTAAATTATGGAAGCACCATGCGGCCATCGAAGAAGCGACCATATTGGAAAATGCACTGAAAAGGGAGGACCCACAGTGGCTTGCACGCTATGGAGGTCATGTCTCCGTAGAATGGCTCTGGCCCAAGTTGTTCGAAATCTTACGGGAGGCTCCTGAGGTGTTTGATGCCATGGACCAGATGGTTGAGGGAGCGGATTGGGTTGTCCACCAGTTAACGGGTATATGGTCGCGAAATATCGGAGGGGCGGGATTTAAAGCCTTTTACCAACCAGATCTAGGCACCTTTGGTGCCGCTTGGGAAAAATCTTTTCCTCAATTGGCCCAGGCAAGCCGAACGAAGTTGCGCGCCCCGATCGTCCCCATCGGGGCGGGTGTCGGAGCCCTCTCAGCCGATGTCGCCGAGCGGCTCGGATTGGAACCCACTACAATGGTGGCAGCAGGTATGATCGATGCGCACGCTGCGGTCATCGGTACCGGAGCGATAGAACCAGGGGCCGTGACGATGGTCATGGGAACCTCGACGTGTCACATTGTCATGGACACGGAATTATCGACACCCGAAGGAATTTTTGGCATCGTCAAAGATGGGTTAGTTCCGGGAAGGTACGCCTGTGAAGCCGGTCAGGCGGCAGTGGGCGACATCTTCGGATGGGTTTCCGGACTAGTGGCGGCCGGAGCGAGTGTGCCTGGCGCGAGTTACGACAGCTTGGAACGAGAAGCAGCAAAAATTCCCGCCGGTGGTACGGGACTGCTCGCACTAGACTGGTGGAACGGAAACCGTTCGGTGTTAGGTGATCCCCAACTATCGGGCGTCTTGGTGGGATTGCGACTGGACACGACTGGGGCAGATATTTACCGAGCGGTGATGGAAGCGACCGGATTTGGTACACGGCGTATTTTAGACGCCTTTAATACGGCAGGGATCGCTTGTGAGCGGTTGGTGGCGTGTGGCGGTCTGCCGTTCAAAAGTACGCTGTTAATGCAGATCTATGCTGATATTTTGAGTCGTCCGATTGAGGTGGCGTCGTCTCCAGAGGCGACTGCGTTAGGAGCCGCGATTGCAGCAGCTGTGGCGGCAGGATCGTTACGAGGAGGGTATGCGACTTTTTCCGAAGCCGTTAAGAACATGGTGGCCCCTATACAACGAGTCGTGGAACCTCAGGCTAGTACTCATGATCTATACGAATCACGATATGCTCATTATTTAATGCTTCACGATTGGTTTGGGAGAACCCAGCCGAGTGTGTTGCATACGTTGCAATCGACTCGCATGACCCAGAATGGGGTGGGTAGCGGTCAACTTGGATAGTGGGAGGTGCATGCTGAAACAACCATCGTACGAGCCTTGATGCGTGACGAACGCGATTGTCAGGAATTCTTCATTAGTGGCTCGGTGTCGTCTGGGTTCGAGATGGTGGGGTATTAGGGTTTTGACTTTGTGGTGGTAGATGCCGGACTTACCGCGTCTGATTCGTGCAACTCAAGGTGGAGGATGATGGGGTGCTGGCTGGGTGCCATGCGTGCTCACAAGGGACAGGGTTCGCATTAGACGCGGGGGCCGAGGGTATTTTGATGCCATCGGTCATGACCGTTCGCGATCTCGAAGAAACCATCAGTGTTGCTCGATGTGGTCCAGAGGGACGACATGGCAATGGTCATCTACGACTCTATTTTAGGAGGGAATGAAAATGATTACAGGACTATGGACGGCCTTACCGCCTTTGGACCGTACCCAAGATCAGGAATTAGGCGGGGCATTGGAATACTTGCTGGCCCATGGGGTGGACGGATTTTTTGCACTGGGGACGACTGGCCGTGGAGCCGATTTAACGCTCATTGAACGGCAGCGGTTTCTTGAACGACTAATCGGCTTAGTAGGAATGCCTCAGAAAATTGTGATTGCCATTTCAGCGAACCCGCCTGGTGACGTACGGGCGTTAATGGAGCATGCGTTTTCATTGGGCGTTGAGGGGGTGGCCATGACTCCTCCGTTTTATGGAGCCTTTGACCAAAACGAACTTATCGAGTGGGTTCACGGGGTATTTGACGGCATTCGGAAGGAGAGATCGGTATATTTGTATAATATGCCGGCCGTTGGTCACACCGTTTGGGAACTTGACATGGTCTCGCTGGTAGATGAGATGATCGGAATCGATGGCATTAAGGATAGTAGCGGTGATATTGGTCAAGTGCTCCAATACTTGGCTTGGGCCTCAGGACACAATGCTTCAGTATTGGTGGGAAATGAACGCCTCACCACCTACCACTACCTTGCTGGAGGACACGGGGTTGTTTCGGGATTGTCAGCAATGTATCCGCGCATGATGGCAGATTTGATTGGGTATTGCACTCGGCGGGAATGGGATCAGGCGTGCTCGGCGCAAGAGCAGGTCAATCGTCAGTTAGAAAATTTGGTTGGGCGGTCCCTAAGAGCAGGAGCCGCCGCATTGGTTCAGGGGATGCGGGTGCAGGGAATACTGCGGTCGCATTAAACGTAGATGAGTACGGGGGCGAATCAATCCTTTGAAGCGATCATTGTTCAACATATCAGGCGGTTTGATGTGAACGCCATGACACGGTTAAAGCGCAAACGGTACGATTGGTCACGGAACGAAAGAAGCCGATGGTGGAGGGAACCCACAATTGAGCATCCTAGACCCGACGGTCCACCCCCATATGCGCTAACTTTAAACAAAGTTGCTGGCACGTAAAGGAATTCTCACTAAGAGTCGCGAAGTAGGACAGGAAGAAATCCCGTCCTATGGAGATGAATCGCCGTGAAGATGAATGATGCCCCGGAATCCACGAGGCTAAAGACCGAGTAAGAAAAACAATGGGCCGTTGTGCTCCATTTCCTCCCCAAAGGGTGGCAAGATGCCGCCTGGACGTTTGGGGCGATTGCCCGCTTGCGGGCGATTCAGTCTGCGGAGGCCCTCCTGCGAATCATCTTCGCCTATGCCTGGAACGATTGGTCTTTGCGCACCACGGCGGCGTGGGCGCGCCGTCGTGGCTTGGCCGATGTGTCGGACGTCGCTGTCCTCAAACGACTCCGCCACGCGTCCGCGTGGCTCGGTCATCTGTTGGATCTATGGTTTCGGTCGCAAGGCATCGGCACTGCCCTGAAGAGTCGTTTCCGGCTGGTGCTGACGGATGGCAGCACCATTCAACGGCCAGGGAGTCCAGGGACTTCCTGGCGCCTTCATGCCCAATGGAACCTGGGCACCGGTCAATGGGAACACGTCGAACTCACCGACGCGCATGGAGGAGAGTCCTTGATGCGGCTCCACCTGCGGCCGGAGGATGTGGTGTTGGCCGACCGGAATTATGCGAAACCGAACGCGCTGGCATGGATTGTCGCGCAGCAGGCGCATGTCATCGTCCGATTCGGATGGAATGCGCTGCGATTTCAAACGCTGAATGGGGGCCCGTGGTCTGTGCTCGAGGCGGTGCGCCTGTTGCCTGACGCCACTCCGGGGGAGTGGCGGGTGCAGATTCCGGGTACTAAAGATCGACCGCTGTTGCCGGTGCGGATTGTGGCTATGCGCAAATCCCTGCAGGCCGCTGAGAAGGCGCGTCGAAAGGCCCGGAAGGACGCCCGTGCCCAC
>PXYW01000007.1:0-44421 GCA_003023695.1 Sulfobacillus benefaciens
ATTGCCGGACACAGTAACATTCATACCACACTGATGTACACGAATCCCAGCCGGAAAAAGATCCTGGAGAAAATCAATTCACTGTAGCCCCGTCTGGGAATTGCTTATGGCCCGAAATTCAAGGAATCGTTGCCGTACCCGATCTTGGCTCATACGTCTCAGTCCCTAAAAATTGTACGGTGCGTGGTGCCATTGCTGATAACACCGCCGCATCTCCGAAGTTGCAACAGGGCCCGTTATAGTTGTAGGGGAGAAAAAACGAATAATGGCGCCAGTTAAGTCCCAATTTCGCCGTGGGCTTACAGATGTAAGGGAACTTTTTGCAGCAAAGAACTGGCATCTCCGATGGTCCCGGGCGTGAATTGGGGTACTTTGCGGGGGAAACGAATGCTAAAACCAGACACACTCACAGGATAATGGCATTATTAGCCTATGGCACGAGGCTCCTGTCAAAAAGCGCCTTACGTTGGAAGGTCATTCCGTTGTCATTTACGTGGCGAAAAACCTCGGATGAACCTCCACTGTGCCGCCCTGCCGCAGGGTGGCACAGAAATGATCAGGACATTTGCCCAGGAGATACCGGATGGCGAAATCGTGCCGCGTCCCCGTAAATTGCTTCCCATGATACGCTCTCAAAGCGGCAGGCTGGGTACTCGGAACAGGTGATGTGTAAATTTCCGTGGGAATCTTCACGTTCTTGAAGATACCCTTGATGACATTGTGGGCAAGTAACCAACCTCAACACCTCCATAGTTGTAAGTTTAGGGCGATGAATTCCCATTACTTGACTAAAATTATACCATAGGATGTTAGATTCTATGCACGAAGAAAAAATTTTTTGATAGATAATTGTACGACCTTCCCATTAATGGCATGGAATGGCTGCCGTCTGGTAAAATAAATGGTGGATGACCCAAGTATCTTAGTGAGCACGTCACAACCGCGGAGGAGTCCTTATGGATCCATTGCCCATTGTTGCGATGGGATTAGCAGCGGGACGTGGAGAACGAGTACGTCCCCTGACGCTCAAAGGCACAAACTATCTTCGCTCTAAAGCTGTCATTCGATTCATGGGCCGGCGTATTATCCATTGGCAACTTAACTGGCTTGGCGAACAAGGCGTGCAAAATGTGCTAATCGTAGCCAAAGGAATGGAAAATCGTTATCAAGTCAAAAGCAATGTAGGTTACCAGTATCAGGACATTGGCATCTATTACTCTCCTCCCATCTTAGATGCGTTAGATACCGGTAGTGGTGATGCCACCTTGCGCAACGCGTCTTATTTTGGACTGGAACAGCCCATCTTGGTTTTCCCAGTGGACAGTTTGTTCGATCTTGACCTACAAAAAATGTACCGGATGTTTGAAGACACTAACGCCGATGCCGTGGTGGTCACTGCGGAGACCACCGCATCCCATATTTTAGGACGGTATGGCGTGATATTGACTGACGACTCGCGTCGTATCCGAGCTTTTAAAGAAAAGCCCTCGGTAGAGGAGCTGATGACGTTAGCCAATGCCTCTTCTTGGGAAGCCACCCAACCGCTGCCTTTTTGGATGAATGCAGGCGTCTACTTATTGCGACCAGACGTGGTTAAAGAACTTAACGAGAGTCCGGCTCTGCAGGTCATGCGCCGTGAGCGACTCGATTTCGGCAAAGACTTGCTTCCCTGGATGGTTAAAGAACAATTTAAAGTACACACTTTTCCCGCTAATGACGTGGGCGATTTAGGAAATATTCCTGACTTTTTGGAAACGATGCACCGCGTATTGACAGGCAAAATGGCCCTGGATTGGCCCCGGCGACCGGTAGGTGAGCCATTTGCCAATCGCGCTAAGCCCAGGGTCCATCCGACGGCCACTGTGGAGCAAAGCTATCTCGGTGTCAATGTGCAAATCGGTCCCTATGCTAAAGTTCGCAACTCAACCTTGGCCGACGACGTCACGGTTGAGCCTTATGCCGAAATTTCTGACTCCCACATCGATGAAGGTTGCTACATTGAATCCTATGCACATATCGAGCAGTCCTTGTTCGGGGTGATGGTCAAGGTGCTTTCTAGTGCCGACCGCCCTACCGTAATTGTTCAATACAGTGGCTTGGGGGATGAAGTCACGGTGGAACCTGGAGTACGGCTTGAAGGCGCCATTGTTGATCCGCGCACCCATGTTTATGGCGACAAAGTAGTGGAATTCGGTTAGCGGTCAGGTTTTGGCGATGGTCGCTGGTTCGGATCAGGCGATTCCGAACTGGCGACCATTTGACTGGGCAACACTACTTTTTCCCGCCAAACCCTCACTGCCGCAACCCAAGCCGCCACCAAAATTCCCGCTGCCGGTACGGCGAATAACGCACCCCAAATGCCTTGCAATTCTGCCCCAATCATCAAGGCCACCACAGACAGCACTGGATGCAACCCCACCTGATTTCTTATGATCCGTGGACCCAATATTTGAGATTCCAACAAGTGGATAGCGGCAAGAAGTACCAAAACTTCTGGCACGGCGACCCAGGGGTTGTTGAAGAGCGCTAGGACCAACGGCAAAATCGCTCCTAACACCGGTCCTAATAACGGAATGAGTTCCATTACCGCAGCAAATACACCAATGACCAGGGGGTATGGCAGCCCAATGATCCAACTCCCCAACCCAAAGCCGCTACCAACAATCAAAGACAGGAGAAACTGACCACGTACGTACCCGCCAATCACGCGGGTTAAAGTATGTTCGACAGCTAATAAACTCTCCCGATGCTGGTGGGGCACTAGGCGCAATACCGCCACTTGGATTCGATCGGCTTCCAGCAACAAATATATGGTAATAAACAGAATAATGACACCGTCCACAATGAAATCAATCAGATTAGTCACGATGACAACGGTCTGCTTGACAATAAAAGTGGACAACTGACCCATGCTGCTGAAAATTTTATCCTCGATTTGGGTCACACTAATCTTCAGTCCAATGTTGGATAGACCATTCAAAATGCGTGGGGTATGGCGGGTGACGATGTGAAACTCCGTGGGCAACCGGGCGACCAAAACGGCTAATTGCGATGCAATGACCGTGACCAACAGAACACTGCCCGCCACTAATACCACCACACTCAATCCGGCTACAACTAACACCGCCCACGGTCGTTTCCAGATCAAGGCTAGGCGTTCCACTAACGGACTTAAGGTAATTTCAAACATCATAGCCAATACTAGCACCACAACCACATTGGCAATCCGTGATAGCGCCATGGTGGCAGCAATTAAAATAATGCCAATGCCAATAATCACCAGGACGAGGTCCCGAAGGCGTGCCAGTGTGGTCGTTGACCCTGAACCACGTGGAGATGGTGGATTGGTCATTCAAGCCCCTCCTGTGGGTATCGTTCGCTACCTTTTCATTCTATAGTGTTCCAAGGGTGAGCGAACAGCATTTAGACGAAATTTGCTAGCGTTGTGGGGATTCTCGAAGTTTCCGGGACCAAGCCTGAGGATGAGACCTGATATACTAGTGAAGAAGCAATCTTTTTTTAGGAGGGCGCGCTCTGAAAAGTCGTGTACACCCGCGCCGGTCACGAACCGGGTCCCATAGCATTGGTGCGTCTGCGACCATAATCTTTGGCGCCACGTTAATTAGCCGTATCAGTGGGTTTTTTCGAGAAATCGTCATGGCGGCATATTTTGGTACATCCCAATTGACAGATGCCTGGCTAATGGCGTCGATGTTGCCCAATTTACTGTTTAGTACCGTCAATGCCGTGATTTCCACGACGATGATTCCCATCATGACGGAAGGAGATGCCCAATACTCACCGGCTTCGGTACAACGGTTTTTAAATGAATTATTCACAGCAATCGTTATGCTGTCTTTCATCTTAATTCTGTTTGGTGAAGCCTTGGCACCGGAAATTATCCATTTGGTGGCCCTTGGCTTCCATGGCCGAGAAGTGCCCTTGACCATCGAAATGACCCGCATTATGGTGCCAACGATCATATTTTGGGGCCTTTCAGGAATTATTGTGGGCGTCTTGCAAGAGCGTGAGCAATATTTTCTTCCTTCAGTATCTCCGGCCGCTGTCAACGTGGTGAGAATCGCAACCATTATTGTGTTGGGCAAGTTGTGGAGTATTCAAGGGGTTGCCTTAGGCTTCACCCTCGCCGTGATTTCCCAATTGTTCGTCACCTGGCCCGCTTTAAAACGACTACGCCTGACACTGCATTTTCGATGGCACTTTAGCCACCCTTTGCTGCGGCAGATGATAAAAATGGCAGGGCCGTATTTCCTGGTTAGTTCTGTGGGCACCGTAGGCGTGATAGTCGACAGAATATTGGCTTCCACGCAGGTAACCGGAAGCTTAGCCGCGTTAAACTACTCCTATGTGCTCATACAAATTCCAGTGGGTTTGTTGATTGCATCCTTGGCCACGCCAATTTATACCCGGCTGTCCCACCACCACAGCCGCCACGACCAGGACCTGTTCCATACCCTCGCCATGAAAGGGTTTCGCCTGGTACTACTGGTGATTGTTCCAATCACCTTGTGGTTTATCATCCTGAGGGTCCCGATTTTGCGGCTATTGTATCAACACGGTGCGTTTTCCAACCGTTCCACCACACTCACGGCGGGTACACTGCTATATTTTGCCGTTGGCTTGCCCGGTTTTGGCCTATCGTTTTACTTGCAAAAACTATTTTTTGCTACCCAAAATACGCGGAGCCCCTCACGGTTTAGCATCATCACCATCTTAGTGAATATTATTGGCGATTTAATCTTGGTACAGGTGATGCATACCGATGGATTGGCTTTAGCGACGGCAGCAGCAGCATGGGTAAACACGGGTCTCTTAACCTGGGCTGTATTTCGTGACCATAAGCTGCGAAACCGTCTCGGATTTCGACGCACCTTTTCCATACTGGCCGCCGGCGCCACACCCATGCTCCTGATCCTGATAGCGACAAGCCACTGGTTGCATTTAAACCGGATCACCGGTCCCCTCTCCTTGCTTTTTGGATTAGGTTTGTGTGCTGTCATCTCGGGCATCACCTTTGTGTTGGTGTTAGCGCTATTGCACTATCCAGAAATCGACGACGCTCGCCGTTGGCTGCACTCACGAAGCGCGATGCCGCGACCCCGATAAATTTTCTCCCAATGTGTTACCATTATTATGATGACAAATTGTGGAGGACATTATGGATTCTTGGTATCAACCGCGTTCCCTCGTTGTCGTAACCAATCGGGAACCCTATGTGGACGAAAAAACTGCCAGTGGCATCCGCCGGTTGGAAACGGCGGGAGGGGTAGTGTCAGCTCTGGATCCGGTGTTGCGACAGGTGCATGGGGCTTGGGTTGCCTGGGGCAGCGGTTCCGGCGACCGGGAGACGGCGCCCCATGGAGTGCGTATGGTGCCTCCTCAAGCGCCCGAATATACGTTGCACCGCATCTTTCTCTCTCCCGAAGAGGTCAACGGCTATTATAACCATTACGCAAATCAGGGGCTTTGGCCGTTAAGCCATATGCTGATTGAGCGTACTCAATTTGCCCGCGAAGACTTTCAAATTTATCGCACAGTCAATCGCAAGTTTGCCCGGCGCACCGCCCAAATCGCGCCACAAAATGGTGCGATTTTTTCTCATGACTATCAACTAGCCTTATTCCCGCGCCTCATTCGCGAGATGCGCCCCGACGTTGCTGTCGCCCATTTTTGGCACATTCCCTGGCCCCCGTTCACCATTTTTCGCCTTTGCCCACAACATCAGGAAATCGTGCGAGGGTTGCTGGGCGCCGATATCCTTGGGTTTCAAACGCCTCAAGATGTGGATAATTTCTTAACGGCTGTCGAACGCGGACTCAAGTATCCTGTGGACCGCGAAACCCTTACCATAAAGCTTCCCAATCGGGAGGTCACGGTTAGGGACTATCCGATCTCGGTGGATATTACCGCCATCGAAAAAATGGTCGAAAGCCCGCGAATCGTTCGTTGGACCCGGGCCATCCGTCATAAAGCGGAATCCTATCAAGTTATGCTAGGAATTTCGGTGGATCGAGGTGATTACACCAAGGGCCTCTTACAACGACTAATGGCATTGGAGGAATTTCTTGAGCGATATCCGGAGTATCAAGGACGTATTGTGTTCCTTCAAATCGTAGTGCCCACCCGGACTGCAGTACGCGAATACCGACTTCTCCATCAAAAAGTGACCGACGAATCGGCGCGCCTTAATCGCAAGTTTGCCCAAAATGGGTGGCAGCCCATCATTCATGTACCACGCAGTTTGGATCGTCCCCGTCTTATGGGCTTATTTCGCGCAGCCGATTTTGCTATCGTAAGTTCCCTTTTTGATGGGATGAATCTTGTTGCCAAAGAATTTATCTCGGCACAACTCGACAATCGTGGCGTGTTACTGTTAAGCGAGACGGCGGGCGCCGCCGCCGAATTAGACGAAGCCTTTCACTTCAATCCGTTAGATTCCGGAAATTTTGCCGACCAATTGGCGCACGCTCTGCAAACCCCCATTCGCGAACGGGTTCAACGCATTCAATTGATGCGGCAGCATATCCATCATCATACAATTTACGACTGGATGCGACAGATTGTCGGAACCTTAGACCAGGTGGCCCAAGATTATGCCTCACGATGAGACTGCACTATACCGGCGACTACGGCAGATGCCACCCCCCAGGATCTGCCCCTGGCTCTGGGTTTTTGATTTCGATGGCACCTTAGTGAACCTTGAGGCTCACCCAAATCAGGTAAAGGTGCCCCAGCCATTGCTCAACGATTTGCTTCAACTTACCCAACTGCCGGGCCACACTGTTGCCATCATTAGCGGGCGCACCATAGACGACCTGCGGACGTATCTCGGATCCATTCCCCTACTCTGGATGGCTGGTGACCATGGTGCTGAAGTGCTTGGCCCTGATTGGCACTGGATTCATGGAAACGCCGCTGCCTTAACCCGGCAATTCACCCAATTGGCACAGGAATTATCCCGCCAGCTATCGGAGTTGCCGGGGGTTTACGTTGAAGCCAAACGCTATTCGCTGGGAATTCATTACCGTCTCGCTGATGATGAGACCACCCGCATTCTAAAAAGAATGCTGGCAACGATGCCCATGCCCTCGGGCATGGCTTTTAAACATAGCCACTTATGCGTGGAAATCCGTCCCGTTCCCGGCCCCACTAAGGCTGATGCTATGGCAATTATTCGCAATCAGGTGCAATCCCCCGATATTGGCTCGCTTGCTTTAGTATTCGGCGATGATCAAACCGACGAGGATATGTTTCAGGCAGCCTATCGCGAAGATGTCACGGTGTGGATAGGAACTGACGCGAGAACCACCGCGGCAGAATTTCAAATGGATAGTCCACACAGGGTGGCTGCATTGATTCGCTGGGCTTTGGCAGGCACCTAAGGGTGAGCACAAGCAGCGCTGTCGAAAGTACGTCTGACATATTCAATGAGCGGCACCAAATTATCCACCCGATTGTAGGAAGGCACCAAATAGACCCCAGCTACTAAAGAACCCAGTTGGTTAATCAAATCCAGCGCCAGCTCCATCCCTACCTTTGCCGCTTCCGAGGATCCTGCCAATTGCTCCAATATCACACTGGGAATGTCAATTCCCGGAACTTCATTATGCAAGTAAAGAGCCTGACGATAGGATACCAATGGCATCACTCCTAAGAGCAACGGGATTCCTGTAATATCCGGCACCTGATCGAAGAACCGATACAAGATCGTCGGATCATAAACCGGCTGCGACATTAGAAAATGCGCTCCTGCATCCATTTTGGCACGTAAGCGCTCAATTTCCAACTTCACATCTTCGCTGTTGGGATTTATCCCGACCCCCATCACAAAATGGGTGGACGCTCCAATTGGCTGTCCCAAGGCGTCCTGACCCTGGTTAAAGCTCTTAAGAACCCGAACCAATCCGATCGAATCTAAATCGTACACTGCAGTTGCATGGGCGTAGTCGCCTAATCCGGGTGGATCCCCAGTGAGGCACAGCACATTTCTAATGCCCAATGCATGAGCACCCAACAAATCACTTTGCAATCCCATCAAATTACGGTCCCGTGTCGTGAAGTGCATGATGGTTTGCAATCCGGTTTGTTCTTGCAACAACCGCGCCGTAGCCAAGGAGCTCATCCGCACTCGCGCCATGGGACTGTCTCCGATATTAATAAGGTCGGCTCCGGCGGCATGTACCCGCCTTGCGGCCTCTAGGGTCCGGGTCACCGTGACCCCGCGTGGCGGATCCAGTTCCACGCTAATTATAAAGTGCTTGCCGAAAAGATCGCTAAGCGAAGCGGGTGCTGCGGAATTCTCGTGCGTTTCATGACTGGGTCCCTCGTGAAGCGTCACCGTCGACCAAGGCTCGATTTCTGGGGTCGCGGTAGAGGACAAAGCATGGGATATTGAACGGATGTGGTCTGGGGTAGTACCGCAGCACCCGCCAATGACGACACATCCCGCTGATTTAAGCGCTGGCGCAATATTTCCCACATATTCCGCTGAGGCGGGATAATGAATCCGATCGCCACGCCGTGTCGGTTCTCCCGCATTCGGATAAGCTGCCAACCCAATTCCCTGTTCCCGCGCTTTTGGGGCCATACGCAAAATAGCGTCTAATAAGGGAGCCGGACCACTGCCACAATTTGCCCCCACAAGATCGGGAGGTCCCCCCGGCAGTGCCGCCACAAAATCCATGGCCTCTTCCGGGCTTAAGCCAAAAAGCGTGGTGCCCATCGGCGAAAACGCAAAAGTAACGATAATGGGTAGCGATGACTCCCGCCGAATGGCCTCTACAGCAGCTTGGACTGTCAAGGCATCTGACATCGTTTCCACGATAAATCCATCGACTCCGCCGGCAAGAAGCCCGGAAACCGCCTCCTGATACATAGATACGGCGTCAGTATAGGCAGTTCCTGTGCCCCACGGCGGATCCACCGGCGTCGCCAACGGTCCTAATGATCCCACAATGTAAGCTTCTTCCCCATGGGTGTCCCGAGCATGGCGAGCAATTTGGGTAGCGCGGCGATTGAGGCTGAAAATATCTGCCCCAAGCCCGAGGGATGCCAATTTGCTGGCATTGGCCTGGAAAGTATGGGTCTCCAGAATCTGCGATCCCGCTTCCAGGTAGCTTAGATGCAGTTGAAACACCGAGTCAGGCGACTGAAGCGGCAGTAAAGGCAAGTCATGAACCGAAGCCCCATTAGCTAACAACCCGGTGCCTATGGCGCCATCCGCTACCATGACCATCCCGTGTCGGAGTCTTAAGCCCAACTCGGCGGCCATCATTACTTCAACCCTTCTTCTTTCCGCACCTGGTCTACTGCGTGTTGCATGACGGTAAGCTTTTGCACTGCCTCGTCCCAGGTACGAGTTTTTAACCCGCAATCCGGATCAATATATAGGCGTTCTGCTGGAACAACTTCCAGTGCGCGCAAAATTCCCGCTTTGACTTCATCGACCGACTCTAGCCTGTGGCTATGCACATCAACCACACCTAGCGCCAATTCTTTGTCTTTTGGCCACGGAACCCTCCGCAGTATCTCCAGTAATTGAAACTGACCATTGGCCGCTTCCAAATCCAATTGATTGACAGGAAGATCCAATAACGCGGGATAAATAGCATCAAAGTCTCCGTAACAAATATGGCTAATAGTGTGCGCCGGCAGGTCTCTGGTAACAATTTCCATTGCCTCAATGGCCAAGTCCAGTTCCTGGGGCCGGGTGGAAATAGCCGGTTCATCAATTTGAATATACTCGGCCCCCGCGGCCGCCAAGGCCAACGCTTCCTCATGCACCAACTGCGCTAAATCCAATACCAGAGACCGACGATCTGGATAAAAGTCGTTGAACGACCAATCACAAATCGTATAAGGTCCTGTCAACATACCTTTCATGGGCTTCTTGGTCAGAGCCTGAGCCTTTTGCCACGACTCCACGGTGAGACCCGTCGATCCCGCATAGCTCACCCGATTGGTCACAACCGGCTTATGGTAATAACGATTCCCATAGGATCGGACCGGCAACGACTCGGTAAATCCCTGCCAGTTTTCAGCAAAGTAGGCAACCATATCCCCGCGTTCCATTTCGCCATGGACCAAAATATCGATGCCTAACGCTTCTTGCAGTCGAATGACTTCCTGCGTGGCTTCCTGTTCCGCAGCACGTAAATCTTGAAGCGAGATCTCCTGCCGTCGAAACCGCTGACGAGCCTTAACCAAGGAAGGAGGTTTGGGAAAACTGCCGACGCTAGTAGTTTTTAATGTCTCAGCCATAATTATCCTCGTCCTCCATTTCGCGGAGCGATCGCCACTGCGTCACGCACCTGGGATAACACGTGTACTTTGCCTTCGGCATGATCCGGCGGCAACAGCTCAAGTCCGCCATTGGGATGGAGCCAGACCCGAGATTCACCTTGAACACGCAAAATCGGCTCAAGTTTCTTGACCAATTCGGGAACCGATTCTTTTTTCACTTGACGAGCATCGATAAGGCCTACTCCCACTTCCACGGGCAATTGCTCGGAACTCAGTCGCGGCACCACTTCAGGGTCCGAAACCGCATCGAGGTAGAGTCGAGAAAATCCAGCAATGGCCAGAGGCTCAATCCAACGGTGGACGCCAGGGCCCCAATAAAGGGCAAGGCTTTGATCAACGGAAAGATCTTTGGTTAGGTGTGCGAGAGTTTCGCTGACCTCCCCAATGTCCCATCCCGGGTAATAGGCCAACGCTGGTTCGTCCCATTGAATTTCTTGAATTCCGGTATCCAAAAGCGAATTGGCCTCCAGTCTCAAGACTTCTACAACATCGTCCAACAATGCTTGCCGATTATGATAACTGTCATCTTGAGACAACTGCAAAAACGTAAACGGTCCTGGCAATACCGCCTTTACCGGTATTGTTGACACCCCCACTGCCTGCGTCATCCACCAGCGGACTACCCCTCCTTGAAATGAAAGGCGGCCGCGAACCAAGGGGTGTCGATAGTAAAAATTATTGTCTAAGAACCGTAACAATCCGGCAGATTGCACATTATCGATATCCCGCACAACGCCATCAAACATGTCATTCCAGCGAATCATTCCGTCGCTCGTCAAATCCAGTCGATGCGCTTTTGCCACCTGGATCACATGACGAGTACGATCCCTAATTGTTTGCTCTAATTGCGTGGGCCCGATGCTTCCTCGTTCAAATCGCTGAATGGCCGTCCGCACACTCGGCCCATGGTCGGCGGGGATCTTGGGGTAGGATCCTAATGTTGTAATTCTCATGCAATCGCTCCTGTCATAGTGCCAATAGATAAACAGACAAAAAACACGCCAGAGAAGAGGCGTGAGCTCTCTTCTCATCTCTAAGGACAGCAACAATACGTCCTTCAGGAATTGGCACCCACCTCTACGCAAGCGGGTTGCCGGGCTTCATAGGGCCAGTCCCTCCACCACTCTGGATAAGAAGTAAATTTATTAAGTTTTAGGCAATGTACCATGTCGGAGTGATTCGGTCAATGGGGAATTTTTACGGGTGTCCCTCAAAATTGTGATCAAGCACCAATCCTTCAAGATGGGGATATCAATTGGGCCCATAGATCTTTTCCCCAGAATCGCCTCATGCGTAGTGACTGCTTATGCACCTGCTTCCACCCATCGTATTCTGCTCCCACTTTCCTGTTGTTTGAGTTCCGTTTTACGGCGCCTCCCTCGGGTCAAGTTAACGAATGCGCCGTAAACCCCTTGCTTCAGCGATGGGGATTAAGGCGCTCGCCGTCAGGCGAACGTTTTAACCGGCAATGCTATACCTCAGTCGCTTGATAGGTACTCAACCTGCGTTCGCTGTGACATTGGGATACATTGGCGGTTGTCTCCTGCAATCGTGGGAGACGTAAAATGTATCGCGTCGTCAAGACCAGACGTTAACAGGATGCGGCGAATGATCAGCCCAGTACTCGGAAACCTTCGGGCGACCGACTAGGGGGCTTTTGGCGAACCCTTTGCAAGAAAAGCTGACGTCAGTCGGTTCCTCGGAAGAATCCCCCGGCTTTAGCCTTGTCAAATAGCTTATCTCATGTAACAGTGTGCCCCGCACGACGCGTCCGACTTTCTCACATAGCCTTAGTGGGATAATGTCCGCCAAGTCATCCATGCATGACGCATGCTAGTCCGGGATACCCTGGCGTCGTAAGCTGCGACCTTGGGCGGCATCATATGATGGTGTCCAGCCTCGGTTTGCAACGCATCAACGGATTATAGTGTGGCACCAACTTGTCGAAATTTGCACAAAAGTGGCCGTCAGCGAAACCTGCGATTTGCTTGTCACGACAGCAACCTGACGCTTTAATAAGTCAACCCCACTTTGCAAATATATGATGGGTCCTATATACGTGCAATGGCACCAAAAACCAGCGGTTTGACACCTGGGGAGTGTCAATGGGTATGGGTCACTCGCCGAATCGTAACGATTGAATCCTTCTTTGGATTCTCTGCTCGTTATTCAACACCCTGCCCGAACTCACGGTGAACACGTGGTAAGACATGGCAAATTGTCGGCCAAACATGACGGTGCTACAATCGAATAAAGGATGACGATAGGCGTGAGGACGGTAACCAATGCGGGGAGCGTGCCAAGATTTAACGGTGAAATATGGCCATTTCGTGGCATTAGACCATATCAACCTGAACATTCCGGAGGGACAATCCGCGATAGTGCTCGGCGAAAATGGAGCGGGAAAGTCTACGTTATTGCGGACATTGGCGGGTTGGATTCGGCCCACCAACGGCAGGGTTGCAATTAATGATCAGTACCTGGCTCAACAAGAACGGCAAGTGAGAGCTTGGGTTAAACTGGTGCCGGATACCCCTCAGTTCTATTCAGATTTAACCGTATGGGAACATCTTGAGATAGTGGCGCAGGCCAACCATATTCGTCATTGGCAAGATGAGGCAACTAGCCTGCTGACCCGATTCGGCATTCATCGCAACCTTAGGTCGTTTCCATCACGTTTCTCGCGTGGGATGCAGTATAAATTGGCGTTAGTGATGTCCTTGATAACCAAGCCAGAGCTGCTACTCTTAGACGAGCCATACGGACCCCTCGACCCCGATTCCCAAATTTTCTTGGCAAAATACCTTGCTGAATTAGTAGCCAGCGGCGTCAGCGTTCTATTAAGCACGCATGTGC
This sequence comes from Sulfobacillus benefaciens, assembly GCA_003023695.1. Classification (GTDB taxonomy): domain Bacteria; phylum Bacillota; class Sulfobacillia; order Sulfobacillales; family Sulfobacillaceae; genus Sulfobacillus_C; species Sulfobacillus_C benefaciens_A. The sequence goes on from PXYW01000007.1 coordinate 13,180, forward strand.
TGCCCGACGAAGGCGCTCCTCATAGGATTTTGGTATTGGAACAAGGCCGTTTGGTGCTGGATTCTTTCGTGGCGGATGTGATGGCAGCGGGGAACATCACACTGGCCTCTTTGCCCCATAATGTGCTCACACGAGTATTGGCAAAGGTGAGAGCCTCTGATGCATGACCTCCTGCTAATTTCCCGCATACGTCTGCGACAGGCCACCAGCCAGATTCTGTACGCTCTTCGCGTGCTGGGAGTGGACACCAGTAAAACGGACTGGGTCACGTATACCTATGGGTTGTACCTAGTAGGCGTGTTCGCTGGATGGACGACAGTTAGCTGGGCGGGCGTGCTACACTTGGTCGCGTCTAACCCATGGATGAGACCGACGTGGATTATCATAATCCCGCCACTGTTAACCTTCGTTGCGGTGGTTTCCTGGGCCCGTGCACTAGGCACCGTCCCATTTAAACTCGCCCATGGAGATTTGGAATTGCTAGCGCCTTCGCCAATTTCTCGTCGTGCTTTGGCTGCGAGTCCATGGATCGTCCAACAAGTAAAAGCCGCATTGATTCAAGGATTTCTGGGCTCTCTCATTGTAGCCTTTTTTCATGGTGTGCATAGACATCTTTGGATAGAAGTCGAACTGTTTGCTTTGTGGGGGATGGGTGTTAGCGGATGGGGATTTGTCTGGTCAAGCTTGCGTGTGATGTCCGCTCGCAAGCCAAGGCACTGGCTGTGGCTCTTGCCTCTCTTCGGAGCAATAGCAGTGGGGGCCTGGTCGCATACGGCGCTGCTTTGGCCTGCTCATTGGGTGGTACTGCCGCTTACCATCCAATCCCAAGCTGCTCTTCGGCCACAGGAAGTCTTGGGTCTCATGGTGGTTTTCGCATGGACGGCTGCGTTGGCAGTCAGTGGCAAAATACACTTGATTTCCATTCAAGAGGCAAGCGCACTGTATGCCGATATGAGGGCGCTCGGGACGGTGTATGCACCGAATCCTCAATTGGTACGCGATATGGTGCAAGCCTCCCGCTTGCGTGGCCGTCGCGCTCGAGGGAACATGCCAACTTGGCACCCCCCTTTTGCAGAATGTGGCCGTTTATATGTTGTACTATTGCGTTCTCCCGGACAGGCCTTCGCGTTGCTGGAAATTGCACTGCTGATCCGTTCCGCTCTATTGCTCATTTTTTCATCCCATACGGGAATTGTCTGGTTGTTTTGGCTCGTGGCATGCTATCGCTTTCAGCGTGGAAGCACCACATTTTTGTGGCAGCGGAATGCAAACAATGCCTTTATTCGCCAATTTTGGCCTGACACGCTGCTGGAGCGCATGCTCCGGAGTTCGGTGCTCCCGCTGTCCATCGTCACCGGATTATCTGTGCTGCTATGGTGGTTGCTCCCCCTGGGGGTACCGTTGAGTGTCAAGCCCGCGTTAACACTATTAGCTCTTGTTATTGCCTGGCATTTCGCGGAGACCTTTGAGCTGATGCGCAAACTTCCCAATGGGAGCGGTGCCGTAGGCACGCGTGAAGCCCGGACGATAGGAATGGGTATGTTTTTATTCGCGGCGATTGTGTTGCATAAATTGGTGATGGCTTGGGCCCTTACCGCAATATTGGTGTTTATTGTCTTCCGCCAGGGTGTTTCCGAATTTCATCGCGGCACCTCCTCAGTGGGGATCCCCCAGGATTAGGCTGCACCGATGATGATGTCACACGGCAAACCAGGGAGACTACAATACGAGATCATTGAAGATCTGCATGAACCACATCAGATGCCATCTCTTGAGACCCGTCCATATGCACGATAATCTCCTTGAGATAACGCAACTCGCGTGATCTAATAAGATACTAAAAGATCGGTGCAACGGAATTAGACGGCACCAGCTTAAATGTCAATCCTTTTTCGGGTGTCAGCAATCCTTTATAACCGGTCCGCAGGTTTCCGGACACTGGGGTGCCGGATCAATCACGACGCAAGACCATGAAAATTGGCGATTTTTGTCAGCCTGGAACAGAAGCACTATATGTTAAACGCTCAGCCACGCTCTCCCCAGGCTGCGCTGGGGAAAGTAGACCGTGGATTACTCGGGAAAAGCGAGTACCGAAGATGCCAACGCAATTAACGGGAAGAGATTGTGCGTATGAACAGTGTACCCGGATGGCTCGGAGATCGGTTATGGCTGTTGACGTACAACATTATGTCGTTTAGAATGAACTAAACGTTCGGAGATGATTATATTTATGGAAAAGTCAGGGGCTCGCCGTCAATTGATGAAGGCATTGGGGATACAAAGTGATTTTTGGGGTGTCGGTCGTATTACGGGAGAGTTATACGCCATACTTTACACCGCCCACGAACCGCTAACGTTAGCCGAGATTGCGGAGGAGTTAGGTGTAACCAAAGGAAATGTCAGTGTCGCCATCCGACGTCTCGAAGAACTTGGAATGGTGCGAAGACAGTATCAGCCAGGTGACCGCCGCGTATTTTTTGTCCCCAATATTGATTTTTGGGATATTGGACGACACTTTCTTCAACGGCGATACCAACCAGCGTTTGTCAGTTCATTTCAACTGGTGGATGACAGTATACAAGAAGCGCAAAATGCTGGCGACACGTTCATTCAACACCGCATAGAAACCCTCAAGAAATTTTACGACCTTCTTGACCAACTCGCCGCTATGTTACTAACTGCTAATCCTATGACTCTTGCTAGCTTAACCCACCAAATACACCAGACGGCAAGCAGTCAAACCGAGTCACCTACGGGAATGGAGGTTTAAATGATGCACCACCTTGTGAACGGATGGCTGCATCGGCACATCGCTACCCTGTCAGATGGTCTGGCGGGAGTCGCTAGCGTGTTGATTAGTGCCGCCGTTATGGCTTATTGGTTCATACCTACAGGATCGTCGTGTACAACCATCCTACCTTCAGGAACGATATGCCAGGCTGTAAGTTTAGCAAGTAGTGCTGGATGGGCATCAATGGCTATCACGCCTCTCGCTGTGCTTGCTGGACTCAGCCTCGGTTGGCTGTTTTTTCATTTCCGTCACGTTCGCTTACTATTGATAGGATTCGGGTTCGTCACTATTTTGTTCTTCATTCTATCGTTCGGACTGGATGGACCTTTTATGCCAGCTGCCATTGTAAGCTTAATTGCCGGTGGGGTCTCTCGCACGCATATCGGTGATTCAAGGGCATAGGCGACTACACGTAGGACTGAAAAAACCCAAATGCTTCCAGATATTATCGCCTGGCGCATTTTTTAATGCATATCCCTACTTTCCATTCGTTCCTAAAGACAGGGAAGTTATCGAAGTCCGGTGCGCCCCTCGATAAGTCCGGGTACCAGCCTGTTACGTGGCTACCATTGGATAACCAGCAGAGAATTTAAGGATTACCGTCTCATGGAGGCCGTTTGAAGGCAAGGAACATGGGTGTTGATAAGTCCTCCTCATCGGCGGCCCTTCTGTGATGAGAAGTTATTTCATCGTCGAATCCTAAGAATCCTTCTCCCTCGATTGTCCACCCTCACAGCACAATGAGAGCTTACACGCCTACCGAGAGTAATTGACGTCGCGCACTTCCACGGGCACAACCCGGAGGACTTTGTGCCTCACAACTCTATTGCCATTTATTGCCATCAATGCTAGGATGAGCCATAACCGATTGAGGAGGTGACACGATGTCCACACCATCGGATCTAGCGCGGAACCACAAAGGAGGACTGCATCTTTCTTCCTCTTCAGAAAAACCCAAAGCCAAAAAACATTATTTGCGAAATACCCTGCTCATTCTCATTATCTTGGCGGCATTGGTGATGTGGCAGCTCAACCCCGTCATTGCCGGCTTGGGTACCCTGCAACACGGATTACGCCATGCCGAAAGCACCAGAGCCCTCCTTGCCAGCATCCTATCCGCTATTTTCACCAAAATCCATCATTGGATCATGCCGCTACTCGCACGCCTCTAGGATTGACGCAAAAAGGGCGCGCCCTGCGGGTTGATATCGGCTTGCAGGGCGCTCTTGCTTATCGCCGTCCTAGACGCAGCAGGAACAAAAACAGGTTAACTATATCGATGAGCAACGAGACGGCTAAAACCACTGCGGTGCCCTGCGCTGGCATGACTCTGCCTCGCATCCGCATTAACGAAAAGTCGACCATGAGATATCCGGTAAAAATCAAAACCCCAATCAGGTTAAATGCCCTGGAGGCTCCAACGCCGGCAAACGCGGGCACAAAAAACGATAGCAAACTCACCACAATCAGCATGATCAGCCCGATAAACAACAGGGGCATGATGCGCGAAAAATCCCACGGTATCCAGGCGACGATCGCCGCCGACATTAAGATCGTTATCACCAGAACCCCAAGCGTTTGTAGCAGCAAACCCGGATCCGTGGCCGCCGTTCCCCAAATCACCGGGGATATCATAATGCCCATGCCGATGGCCACCACGGCCCCCCAAGCAAACGCGGCGCCGGCACTGGCCATGCGTCTGGATACCATGATGGTCCCTATGATGGCAGCGGCAAATCCAATCCAGATACCCGCCGCACCAAAGCTTACCCCGAACAATACCGCTACACTCAAAATCGCCAGAAGCAGTCCTAGGTACCCCAAGGTCCGTGCCATCAACTGTCCCGGTACGCCATCACTTACTTGGTAAGTTGCATATGGAGACCGATTAAACATGTCTCATCCCTCCAACACTCTTGATAAGTTTGTCATACTACAAACGTCAACAAAAGTCAAATATCAGATCTTTGGTGTTATCTTAAGCCTACGACAGGAGTATGCTAAAATAAAACAAATCACTACGGGAGCGGTGGACATGGCTGACGACCTCTCATTTGATATTTTAGCGGCTAGTCTTCGTCAGGACACCAGCGATATCTTAACTTTTTTAGAAGTCCTGGCCAAAAAACTTGAGTCTGCGATTCCGCTGCAAACGACGGTAGACCGTCGCGGCGGTTTGTTTTCCAAGACCAAGACCGTGCATTCGATTAAAATCCAGGCTGGCGAGTGGCAGTATGTCCTTACCCAGGATCATGGACATGTTGACGCTCAGCGAGTTAAAATGGTGCGCGGCATCGCGTTAAAAACCGAAAACGGGTCGTTACCCCAATGGATTGAATGGGTTAGTCAAGAATTGTTAAAACTGGCCAACGAAAGTTCCGATGTTAGAACCGGACTCGAACGATTTCTATTGTCATAGGCACTAGCCAAAATTCTGTTTGTGAAAATAGAAGACAACGGATTTTAAAGGAGAAGATTCTTTTGCCGCAAAACGAGTGGCGTCCGGATACCCGCGTCGCCCATGCGGGAGTTGGCAATGATCCGGCTTACGGATCGGTCATTACCCCAATTTTTCAAACCGTCACCTATCAACATACTAGTGATGGCTTTGGCCCATATGATTACTCTCGCACCGACAACCCAACCCGGCACAGCTTAGCCCAATGCATGACGGAATTGGAAGGCGGCGTCGGCACCAGTGTCTTTGGATCCGGCATGGCAGCCATTACAGCTTTAGCCCATTTGTTAAAGTCCGGTGACCATGTCGTAGTGACCCAAGATGCCTATGGAGGCACCTACCGCTTGTTCCAAGATACATTTCAAAAATTTGGAGTGACCGCTACATATGTCGACACACGCGACCCGGACCAAGTTGCATCGGCGCTCACGGCTCACACTCGCCTTCTATTTATTGAAACCCCAAGCAACCCGCTGTTGCAAATTAGCGACCTCAAGATTTTAACCGAATTGGCGCATGATCATGGGGCGTGGATGGCCGTAGACAATACCTTTATGACCTTTCTGCGGCAGCGTCCGTTTGATTTTGATGCAGATTTTGTGGTCTATAGTGCCACCAAGTATCTTGCAGGCCATAACGATGTGGTCGCCGGGTTAGTCATTAGCCGCACAGCCGAATTGGCGGAAGAAATTGCCGTCATTTGCAACGCCTCGGGAGGTATCCTAGGGCCATGGGACTCCTGGCTATTATTGCGAGGACTAAAGACTTTGGATGTGCGCCTCGACCGCCAAGAGCAAAATGCCACCGTTCTCGCCCAGTTTTTAGCCCGGCACCCTAAAATCCAAGCGGTCTATTATCCTGGGTTGCCTGATCATCCCGGACGATTGTTGCACCAAGGCCAATCCAGTGGCCCCGGCGCCATGATTTCGTTTCGGTTGCATGACCCGGAATTTGTCGGTCCAATGATGGACAGGCTACGTTGCATTATCCCTGCAGTGAGTCTTGGAGGCGTTGAATCCTTGATAACCCATCCATTTTATGAGACACACCGTGAGTTGCCAGAAGCTGTGCGCATGTCCTTGGGCATCACCCCCGGCTTAGTTCGGCTTTCAGTGGGGATTGAAAATGTTGCCGATTTATTAGCGGATTTAGACCAAGCGCTGCAAGCTATTCCTTAGGAAAGAGGGAATATCTCCCATGCCAACCAACAAACCATCGGATACTGTTTTTGTTCACGCAAGCCAACTGGATCCGCAACTTAGCGCCGTAGTCCCTCCCATCTATCGCGCCACTACGTATCATCAGGCGAACCCCTGGGGTCCTTCTACGTTCGATTACGCGCGTTCCGGGAATCCCACCCGGGAAGCCCTGGAAACCGCAATGGCCACCATAGAAGGCGGCGTACGCGGCTTTGCTTTTTCCTCTGGCATGGCGGCACTGACTGCAACCTTTTTGTTGCTGAACGCGGGGGATCATCTCTTAGTCACACGAGACTGCCAGGGGGGTACCCAGAGAGTACTACGCGGAGTCTTTTCCCGGTTCAACATTGCGGTAACATATGTCGACACGGACCAGGTTGAAAATCTGGACCAAGCGCTGGAGCCGAATACCCGCGCCATCTTGGTAGAAAATTTCTCTAATCCTTTTTTGCACGTGGCACACGTGCCCGCCATTGTAGACTGGGCGCATCGGCATCAATTAGCTGTTTGGATTGACAATACTTTTGTCACTCCCTATCTACAAAATCCGCTAACTATGGGTGCAGACCTGGTGTTGCATTCAGGAACCAAGATGATTGGAGGCCACTCTGATGTGACCGCAGGAGTCGCGGTGGCACGCACCCAAGAACTTGCCCAGCAACTCTATTTCATCCAAAATGCCTGCGGACCCATATTATCTCCTGACGATTCATATTTAGTGCATCGCGGACTGCGCACCCTGCCGGTGCGGATGCGCCAAGCATCGCAAACCGCCATGGCATTGGCGCACGCTTTGACATCGCACCCTGCGGTGTCTCAAGTGTTCTATCCGGGTCTTCCATCACACCCAGGGCACGCCGTCGCCAAAGAGACCATGGCCACTGACCGGGGATTTGGTCAAATGGTTACCTTTCGTCTTGCCGATGCCGCTTTGGTGCCCAACTTGGCTGAAAAACTCCACTTTGCCCGCATCGGGGCCGGGCTGGGCGGCACCGAGACCATTGTCTCGCTACCGGAGTTGCACTGCCATGCCGCCCTGACCCAGGAAGAGCGCAATCAACGGAATATTACTTCTGATGTTGTCCGGGTGTCGGTAGGACTCGAAGACCCCACCGACCTGATCGAAGACTTTCTGAACGCCTTGAAAAATTAACTCAAGATTGCGCTAGCCAAGCATCCTTAGCCAAACGGCGCACCACTTTGCCTGAAGGTCCGATCGGCAGTTCCGGGGACACAATGATGCGGCTAGGACGTTTATAGTCCGCCAAATTTTGCCGGCACAGCTCCTCCAATGCGTTTAAATCAAAGTCCCCGCCTTCCCGTTGCGTCACCATGGCAATCACCCTTTCGCCACGGCGCGGGTCGGGCACGCCAAAGACAGCTGCTAGAGCCACTCCAGGATAGCGAAGCAACACTTCTTCGACTTCAGTGGGGTACACATTCTCCCCGGATACGATAATCATGTCTTGCTTGCGATCCACTAAAAACAGCAACCCATCCTCCTGCTGATAGCCCATGTCTCCCACCGTAAGAAATCCTTCGGCAGTAAATGATCTCTCATTGGCTTCAGGGTTATGCCAGTACTCTTTCATTAATGACGGGCCTCGAACAAACACTTCGCCGATTGTTCCGGAGGCCACTGGACGGCGGCCATCATCCAGTATTTCAATATCTTGGCCAATGGTGGCATAGCCTACGGACCCCAGCGGTCCATCCACCGAGTGTCTCACAATGGTCGCTGCGCCATATTCAGTGGACCCATAAATATCATACAGACGCGCTTTGGGAAATCCTCGAAGGATTCGGTCCCGCAGCGTACTATCTAAGGGAGCCGAGGCTGTCATAATGACTTCGAGTCCATCCGCCCGCACCTTACCTGACTCTACGGCATCAGCCAAAAACGTCAACATACTGGGCACAAACATCCCGTAGTTGACGTGATGCAGATTTATTTGCTCAATCACATGATGAGGATGAAAGGTACGGTGCGGATAAATCACACAGGTGGCGCCAATCGCTACGGACAGAGTGACAAACCACATCGAGTTCACATGAAACATGGGTAAAATCGCAAATCCTATCTGATCCGAGGAAATACCCAGTTCACTGACCAAAGCCAAGGCAATCATGATATTACTCATATGGGTGCGAATTGCCCCTTTAGGCCGGCCAGTGGTACCCGATGTGTACACCAGCACCCAGGGGTCAGATTCCATGACCGTAACAAAGTCCGGTTCGCTCACTGGCGCGGTGTTCACCTTGCGCGTCCAACTGCCATCGGGTCCGGTGTAAAAGACCCGGGCTTTTTCAAAGGGAATTTGACTCAAAATCGGCTCAAAATCGGGATCCGCAATGACCAAGGAAATATCAGCGTCACGCATTGCGTAGGCAATTTCCGGCGGAGCCCACCGTAGGTTCAGTGGCACACCCACCACTCCTGCTTTGGAAATACCAAAGTATAATTCGGCCATCTCGAGCCCGTTGGGCAGTAGCAATGCTACCCGTTCTCCCGGCCCCACCCCTTCCTGGTGAAATGTCCACGCAACCTGGTTGGCCTTTTGGTTTAATTGTTGGTAACTTAACTGTTGGTCACCGAATATCAGCGCAGTCTTATTCTTCATGCGGCGTGCGGCTCCTAATAGTGCCGATCCGACTGTTAGCAATGCTCCTCGCCTCGATTCCTTATTCTTCCCCCCGCTACATCCGAGCGGCATCCCTAAACGGCATCGCCTCTTCATAATACGGCATTCGTTCCCTATTGAGATAGATTTAGCCCGTCCCATCATAAAACATGCATTATCTTTGTCAGCTCTACATAAATAGATCCCGGCACCTCGCCTGGCGCCGGGATCGTTTCCCAATTTTGTGGTTCATTCAATTGCCAGTTCGGCCGAACTGGATTAACTACCTTATTCGACACCAAACCGAAAATTCCTACTAATGTGAAATAAAAATTTTTGTTGTTTAGCGTCCTGCAAAAAATCTCCGCCAGCCAATGCGCTCGTGCGGCGCTAGTTCCACCGGGAGGCCCTCGAGGACTTGTTGCGGTGTCGTATGCAACATTGCCTCAGATACCGCCTCTCCGTACCGCCGCGCAATCACCGGTTCGTAAGCGGACAATCTCAACGGCCTTTTGCTGACCGAATGACCATCACTAGCCACCGCCTGAATCAGCCCCATTTCAATCAACTGCCACGCGGCAGCTTCTACTTCGGGCCCAAACTGACCCAGCAGTGAACCGCCCGAGGCCACCCCAAGGACCTCCATTCGTAATAACCGGTCGGCCAATTCAGGACGCTTCCGAAGTCCCCGATTGCGCTCCGGATGGATTAACAAAATGCGCAGTTTTTCCAAAGACAATTCGAATAACGCGTCTAATGTATAGGCCGGAAAATCGTTAGGGGGCAACTCGACACAAAAATATCCGGTATTGCCTATTGCCAAAAATTTGCCTTCCGCAAAATCCTGCGCCAATCGAGGACCCAATCGCACTTCCATGGCGGGGATTAATTTGACGCCAATCGATGCCGCTGCCAATGCTGTACTCGCTGCAGAAAACGCTTTCTCATACTGCGCGCGACTGACGTCAAAATGGCCATCATTGGCGTGGGCAACAGAGACAATAATAGTAGTGCCGTCCGTTGTGGCTTGGCGCACCACAGCCAAGGTGTCTTCGAGGGTTTTAGGACCATCGTCAACACCCGGTAAAACATGGGCATGCAAATCGATCACGATTTCTTCTCCCCGTATCCATAGTAATAGCTGTACGCTTCGTCTTGCATTTGGACATCGTTCAGCACCACACCCAGCACACGAGCGTTCACTTGACTCAGCCGTTCTTTGCCTTTGATGTCGCTTTTCCGTGATGTATGACCAGCCCGTACCACTAAAAGCACTCCGTCCATAGTTTGACTAAGCGCCACGGCATCGGTAAAGGAGACCACCGGAGGCGTATCAAAGACGACGATGTCATAGGTCTGGCTCAGTTGTCCGGCTAACGATATCATGGTCACCGACGATAGGAGCTCAGAGGGGTTGGGGGGAATCGGACCGCTCGTCATAATGGATAAATTAGCGATTGGTCCCCGTTGGACATATTTCTCCCACTCATCCGGCCGTGTCAACGCCGTGGTCAAACCAGACAAATTCGCGTTGCCAAATAAGTGATGAATCATAGGCCGTCTGAGGTCTGCGTCCACCAACAATGTGTTTTTGCTAGCCTGAGCCAAGGCCAATGCAAGATTGCCGGCGGTTAGACTTTTACCCGCGCCAGGGGTGGCACTCGTAATCATTATTCGCTCTAAGGCGCCCCCGACGCTCATAAACTCCAAATTAGTCCTAAGCGCCCGATACTGCTCCGCCGCAACGGAACGCGGCGCTGTTAGCACCACCAATTTCGGATCCAGCATTTGTGTTAAGTCCAAGGGCATAAGTTATAATCTCCCCTCGATCCGGCCGGTGCTGGTGGTTCGCACCGTACGATGCTTTCGTGTCTTCCCCTTTTTAGGTGTGGCAGGGCGATCTCTTCCGTTGCCGATATTGCTCGCCGATTGAATGGAAGGAATCACTGTAAGCAAAGGTAAATCCAAAACCCGCTTCACATCATCTTCCGAGTGAATCGTGTCGTCCAAGTATTCCAACAGAAAGGCAAGTCCGCCTCCCACGACCAAGCCTAATACCAATGCGATAGCCACATTCGTTTTAGTTTTTGGTGCCACCGGCAGATCATTGGCTACGGCAGGATTGACAATTTCCAAATTCTTTTGTCCTTGGACGGCGGTTACCTCATTGACGGTGGCATGGGCGACGGCATTGGCGATCCCAGCAGCAAGCGTCGGCGACGTAGTTTTTACGGTGATGGTTAATAAATCCGTATTGGCAACGGCAGTTGCCGTGACTATCTGACTAAGTTGGGTTAACGATAAGCCAAACTTGGGCGAGCCCGCGACATTGCCAATGACCGCCCGAGACGTAGCCAACTGCGCATAGGTATCCACCAACTGCTGCCCAGTGACCATTGAGGTTAATAAATCTTGCGCAGAGTTGCGGGGAATCACAATCAGAGTCGCTGTTCCCGCGTACTCTTTAGGCAACACAAATTTGCTGAGAATACCGCTGGTCGCGGTGGCTACCACAGCAATTAAAATGATAATGCCCAGGCGCTTACGAATGACCCGCCATAACTCCTGTAGCTCCATTAGGGATCCGAAGCCTCCTCTACCCCATTTGATTCGACATCCTTAGGGTAGATTCCTGTTGGAACCCTACGAAAAAATTTGGCAACTGCAGAATTTGTTTAGGGTTGGCGTCCGATTTGACTGAGCAGCAACTGAGTTACGCTCTTATTTGCATAGCCTACATGCCACAATGCGACTCCAGCCAAATGATCTTTCTTAGCCAGTGCAATTTTTTGACTCATGCCTTGGAGGCTCTCCCACCACGCTATCGTGGGGCCATTGGCCGTGGTGTATCGTGCATAGGTCTCTTGATATAAAGTGCTCCACTTAGCGTTTTGGTTCATGATCGGGGTTACCGCATTGTAGGGAATCGTAGTCGCCACGGTACTGCCTACCGGCCAGCTGTATCCATAGACAGGAATTCCTAAGATAATTTTGGAAGCGGGCACCGAACTTAACATGCGCGTGACAATGTTCGAAACCCACGGCATCGCGGCCACGGGACCTTCTAACGATCCATCATCGTGTTCATCATAACTCATTAAGATAAACTGGTTGATTTCCGGCGCCAGTTTACTGTAATCATAGGCGCCGCCCGAATGCGGCACCACGTCCATTGTGATGACATCGTTTCGCGGCAGAAAATCCCTAAGATCAATAGCGAAGGCTGTTAAATCGCTACTCAAATGGGTATGCGGGGGTTCAAAGTCAATGTTAACGCCCTGAAAATGCATTTTCCCAACCATATCAGCAATCGCCCGGGCAGCTCGTATCCGGGTCAGCGGATCTGGCAAAAAGGCTTGCGTTCCCGTGGCGTCATTTACCAAGGGAACAATGGGAATATGTTCTTTTTGCACTTGGGATAAGATCGTGGAATTCACATGGCTGGTTAGACCGCCTAAACTGTCGACCGAATACCAAAACGGAGAAAACTGGGAAATCGCATGGGGATATTGATATATTGCGGCAAGTCCGGCAGAGGCATCGTTGGCCCAAAACCCTACGACTTGCAATTTGTTTGACGAAGAACTGGACTCGTTTTTGGCTGCGTGAGCATTAAAACCGCACCCGGTCGCCGACACTGCTAAGGCGACAACTGTTCCCCATAATTTTTTGCGAACACCATGGCTCATTGGGAATCACCTCGGCATCAGTGTAGCCAAAACCACACTCCCCATGCTCTGAGGTGATTCCCAGTATCGGAAATCTTAGGGTTGGATTTTAGAATTTAACTTCAGGTCAGACCCCACCGTGATGATCATGTCTAATCCTGGATAATCATGATAAGGGCTTTCGGTAATTTTTGTAGCCGACGCCGGTCCTAACGCTGATTGAATTCTGGCCACTAAATACTTATCCCCAGTAAAGTCTAAAATTTCGTTATGAACATGATTGTGCCGGTTAGACCAGTCAATAGCCAACACGGTAAATCCCTTGGCTTTAAGCCACGCCGCAACTTGGTCGGCCGGTTGCATAGAGCCAGTCCCCGCCTTGATAATAATATGAACATTGTGGCGATCAGCTGCGGTCAAAGGCTTCTCCAGCACAATCTCGTCGACCATCATGTGCATGAGGCGCTGGTCCAGCACCCAATAATCCAACGGGATTTTAAGAACAGGGTCAGTACGCACCACCGGATGACCTGGTAGAGTTGCATACCGCACTGCCGATAACTGAATATGCGTTGCAATTAAGCCCAGCGACAACATCTGCGGCAACGTCAAATTAGTGTGCACAATGTCTTGGCGCAGCATGGTGATAATTTCCGGAAGCTTATAAATTTGACTCGGGGTGAGTACTTTTTTCAAAATTAATTTGACAATATACTGTTGTTGCTGGATGCGACTAATGTCCCCAAGAGGTTCCGCCCGAAATCGCACATATTCCAGTACCTGTTGCCCATTTAATTTTTGCACTCCGGGATTTAAGTTAATGTCCAAAGGATTGCCGACACCGCCGTAATGCATCGGTTGAGTGACATCAACGGTTAAACCGCCCAGAGTGTTGATGATTTTTTCAAAGTTCCACATGGTGGTTTCCATGTAGTAGTCCACGGGCACATGCAAAGTTTGTTCCACCATTTTGACGGCGAGTTTCGGCCCGCCAAAATAATTGGCTTCGTTAATTTTCGTTTCTCCAACCCCAGGAATATTGACTAAAGAGTCTCGTGGAATGGACAAAACACTGGCTTGATCTGTCTTAGGATTCACTGATACCAACATCATCGTATCAGTTCGATCCCGTACGTAAGGATTGGTCTGGTCTTTGTTGTTGATTATCGATAGGGCATTGCCCAGGAGTAAAATCGTAATGCGGTTTTGAAACCCTGGGGGATTCTTTTTAAGTACACGGCTAGTCTCTACTGCTGCCGGTTGGATCGCTCGATATCCCAGGTAGGCAGCAATACCGCCTCCAATTACAACGATGGCTGCGAGCAGTGCTAAAAATCGTCCCCACCGAAATCGCCTCATGGCGCCGCTCCTTTCAGGCATACCCTTGATATTATACTGTAGAATCAGTTGTGTTGATCGTGAAATTTCGACCATTTGGCCCAAATTCTTCGGCCTGTGCGACATCTCTGACCCTGATAACGTGACAGTGACGGTTAGGGTTACATCACATCAACCACAAAAGGCCTGTGTCTCACGTTAACCCATTGTTATGCTATGATGAGAACACAAATAGGTAGGGGGGGCACTAATGCGTCTTTGGATTCTTCCGGTGGGCACATTTTCAGCCGATGAAACGGTTTTGGACCCTCAATGCGAACCCGGCAATATTCTCAACATCCCAGTCTATGCCTATTTAATTGATTCGCCCAATGGTCTTTTTCTATTTGACACAGGTTGCTCTAACCACTGTCGCACCGACCCCAAAGGATTGTTAGGCCAAGAATTCTCGCAGCTGTTGCAGCCCCGCCTGGTACCCGACGACTACATCATCGCGCAACTAGGAAAAATTGGATTTGCGCCAAGCGATATCGATGGGGTCATCAACTCCCACTTGCACTTTGACCATGGAGGAGGCAATAGTGCCTTTAACCGACACAAATTTGTTATCCAGCGTTCCGAGTGGGCAGCCGCCACTTCAGACCGGGAGCAATATCCTGATACTGCTGCGTTAGCCATAGACGCTGAGCAGTTGCATCTTGTTGACGGCGACTACCGCTTAGACACCCAATTATACACAATCTCCACCCCTGGTCACACAGAAGGGCATCAATCGTTGGTCGTGGAGCTCAGTGATGGGCCCATCGTCCTGACCAGCGATGCCGTCTATACTCGACGCCAGTTTCACCCGGATAACATCGGAACTGCTACCAATCCCGCCCAAGCTCAACTATCCGTCGCCCGTTTATTACAGGTGACGAAAACGCTCAATGCACGACCCTTTTTCTCGCACGACCCCCTCCAAGTGACCCAGGAATCTTGGAGACTATCCCCAAGGTTCTATCAATAGTGCGAGGGTTTATGACAAAGCGGGGCCGTCCTTGGGTCAAATGGTGGATATGGGTGCTCGTCATGTTCATCGGATTTTTAGCAGCATTCTATGTGCGATACTGGTCGGCTCTCACCTCGTTGCCAACGCGCGTCCAAAGCCGCACCTTGGCGCACCATGGCATTCCGGTAACCCTGACCCACGTGTCACCTTGGTTTACCAAAGCCTTAATTGCCACCGAAGATCGGAGCTTTTATCGCAATTGGGGCATTTCATTTGAAGGAATAGGCCGGGCCTTAGTTGTGGATATTCGGACGGGATCGTTTGCCCAGGGCGGCAGTACCATTACTCAACAACTTATCCGGGATTTGTTGCTGTCACCCCACAAGACTATTCCTCGTAAGGTTACCGGTACATTGTTGGCTTTAATGGCCACGGTGCTCTACAGCAAGCGGCAAATTCTCACCATGTATATCAACGAAGTCTACTTAGGCCATAACAGTTATGGCGTTGGTCGTGCTGCAAAAACCTATTTTGGCCGATCAGCCGCAAATTTATCACCGGCTCAAGCGACCCTTCTGGCAGGATTGCCCCAAGCCCCATCCGCTTTAAATCCTGACAACCACTACCACCAGGCTAAGGCACGCCAATGGGAGGTTTTGGAAAGCATGGTATCGGATCACGTTATTACCTTGCACACAGCACACCATATTTATTCGTCACCACTAGATTTAATCGGCGTTAAAGAGTGAGCACTGACGCGCCGTTTTGCCGATCTAGGGTGCACCGGGGGAACGTAAAAAGTATTCCGGGGCGCCTGGCCCCGGAATACTTGTGAGGTTAACGCTGCAGTTTTTTCAGTTCACCAATTAATCGATCGTTTAGTACGCGAATATGGGTGCCTTTCATCCCTAAAGAGCGAGATTCGATAACGCCCGCGGATTCAAATTTGCGCAAGGCATTGACAATTACGGAACGGGTTATTCCTACACGGTCAGCTATCTTAGATGCCACCAACAATCCCTCTTCGCCACCCAGTTCTTCAAAAATGTGCTGAACCGCTTCCAGTTCCGAGTACGATAGGGTGTCGATCGCAACTTTAACCGCTGCCTTCTTCCGTGCCTCCATTTCCAATTCATCGGATTTGGAGCGCAAAATTTCCATGGCCACTACGGTAGCACCATATTCGGCCAAAATAAGATCCTCGTCGTCAAACTCCCGTCCAAACCGCGAAATCACTAGCGTGCCGAGTCGGTCTCCACCACCGTTGACGGGCACAATAGTCGTAATTTTGTTTTCGTAAATGCAAGGTTTGTCACGAAAGAATACACAACGTCGACTTTCTTGCGACACATTAGGATACGTTTCGTCAACCTTTAACAAACCAGAATTATAAGATTGAGGAAACACTTCTTGACCCAAGACCTCTCGGATCATCACGTCGCATTCAAACGAATCCAGTAACGCGTATCCCAATACCTTCCCGCGGCGGCTCACCACATACACATTAGCGGATATCAGTTCACTCAAAATTTGAGCCATTTCCTCAAAATTTACCGGATGTCCCGCCGTCCGTTGTAACAAACGATTAATCCGTCGTGTCTTTTCCAGCAATTCTTCCACGACAAAAGCCCCCTCAAATTTGGTTAATTCGTCACCACAGTTCTAAATTCCGGCTATGAGTATACCATAACTTTGGTTTGGAATGTGATAACGAAACCAAAAATTCAGAGTATATACCGATTAATGTCAATATTGTCCGCTATCCGAGCTAATCGCTGATCCACATATGACGCAGTAATCGGAATAGTTTGCCCTTGTAGTTCAGGCGCCTCGAAGCTAAGTTCTTCCAATACTTTCTCTAAAATCGTATGCAATCGCCGAGCTCCGATGTTTTCGGTATCACGATTGACGCGATCCGCATAGCGGGCCATCGCCCAAAGTGCCTCGTCCTCAAATCGGATCTGTACGCCTTCAGCGCCCAATAGTGCCTGATACTGAAAAATCAAGGAGTTTTTAGGTTCAGTGAGAATGCGATAAAAATCTTGTTCCGTCAACGCATCGAATTCCACACGAATTGGAAACCGTCCCTGCAATTCAGGTATCAGGTCGCTGGGTTTGGACACATGAAATGCTCCAGCAGCAATAAATAAAATATGGTCGGTTTTCACGGGACCATATTTGGTGTTTACGGTGGATCCCTCGACAATGGGCAAAATATCGCGTTGGACTCCTTCGCGACTGACGTCAGGCCCCCGCATGTCTTGCCCCGAAGCAATTTTATCAAACTCATCGATAAAGATGATGCCCTGCTGTTCTGCCCGCCAGACCGCGTCAGCATTAGCGGCATCCGTGTCAATCAATTTCTGCGCCTCTTCTTGGGTTAACACCTTACGCGCTTCGGCCACCGTCATCTTGCGCCGTTTGGTTCTTTTGGGCAATAAGTTGCCAAACATTTCGCCGAGGTTCATTTGATTGTCCTCAGAACCAGGAAAATTACCCATCATGGGCAGCGATGGCCCAGCATCTTCGACCTCTACTTCGACAAGTTCATGTTCCATGGCCTTCATCCGTAATTTTTCCCGCACCCGCCGTCGTTCGTCGTCAATACGCCGACGTTCTTCGGCATCCACGGGACGACGCGATTGATAATTTCCACCTGCGCCGCCAAACAATGCCTCAAAGGGATTCTTAGCTCCGCTGTTGTCCGATGGGTCGGGGACCAAGGCCTCCACAATACGGTCTTCGGCGGCGCGTTCTGCACGATCTTTCACCGATCCGGTCCGCTCTTCTTTGACCATGCGAATGCTGGTTTCCACCAAATCGCGCACCATTGCATCAACGTCACGGCCCACATACCCCACTTCGGTAAATTTTGTGGCTTCCACCTTAATAAACGGGACATGTAACAAACGTGCCAAACGACGGGCCACTTCGGTCTTGCCCACGCCAGTCGGGCCAATCATCAAAATATTTTTGGGAGTGATTTCTTCTTGCAGTTCGGGGTCGAGGCGGCTACGGCGCCAGCGATGGCGCAAGGCCACGGCTACCGCTCGTTTGGCTTCGTTTTGGCCCACGATATACTTATCTAGTTCCTCCACAATTCGCTTTGGTGTCAATAGTGCCTCATCCATCCCCATTGCCTCCTAACCCAATGTTTCAATTGTTAAGTGATGATTGGTATATATGCAAATGTCCGCTGCAATGTCCAACGATCTCCGCACAATTTCCTCAATCGCGGGAGCTTGATCCAATGACGCAAAGGCCCTGGCCGCCGCCAACGCGTAACTACCTCCTGAACCCACCGCCGCAATATGGTCATCTGGCTCAATAACTTCCCCGGTCCCTGAAAGAATGAACAAATCCTGGGTATCAGCAACGATTAACAGCGCCTCTAACTTTCCCAGCATGCGGTCGGTTCGCCACTCACGGCTTAGAGCCACCGCCGCCCGTGGCAAGTTTCCGTGATGTTCTTCCAGTTTCCCTTCAAATCGTTCAAATAGGGTCAAGGCATCGGCAACCGCCCCAGCAAATCCCGCTAGGATTGCTCCTTGGTACAGGCGCCGGACTTTTCGCGCCGTGTGCTTCATCACCGTATTTTGGCCGAAGGTTACCTGACCATCGCCACCAATAACGGCTTTCCCATCTTTGACCATTGCTAAAATAGTTGTGCCATGAAATAACATATCCTCCATGTGTTTAGCCTCCATGAATATTACTGTGAATTTCTCCGAGCCCTCGGATGCGCTGCCTGGTACACCTGGGTCAGCTGGTCTTGCGAGACATGAGTGTATATTTGCGTCGTACGCAAATTGGCATGGCCAAGTAATTCCTGAACAATGCGCAAGTCGGCTCCGTTCATTAATAAATGGGTAGCATAAGAATGTCGCAACCAGTGCGGACTAATATTGCGGCTCACCGCACTCCGCAACATGGTCGCTTTAACGATGCGGCGAACACTGCGGGTGCTCAGTCGGCCGCCCCGGCGGTTAAGGAACAAAGCGTCTGTCGCGGTTTTGACCAAATGTGGGCGCGCCTCAGCTAAATACCGCTGCAATGCTCGAAGACCATATCGACCTAAAGGTACCTTACGCTCTTTACGGCCTTTGCCTGTAACTTTGATCATCCCTGTGTCCCAAGAAATATCCAGGAGATTTATGTCGACCACTTCTTGACTGCGCAGTCCTGCCCCGTACATCGTTTCAATCAAACTCAAATTGCGGACACCGAGGGGACCGTGCTCAAGGCAAGCGGTTTCCATCATCGCTGTGATCTCATCAATGGTCAACACCCGCGGTAGGTGCGCACGAAACTTCGGTGATAATATCCGATGCGCGGGATTGTCAACCCGCAATTGCTGCTGTTCCAAATAACGATAAAAGGATCGTATCACGGATAGCTTCCGGGCCACACTGCGGGCCGAAATACCCGATTCACCCATTTCGAGCAGCCAACGCCGTATGCTCTTGGCGTCGACTAGTTCTAAATTTCCTACCCGTACTTCGAATTGATGCAAATCCGACTCGTAAGCGCGCACGGTGTCGTCAGTTCCCCCTTCCACCGCACGCAAGTGCCTAAGATATGCGGCAATCCAGGGGTTAACTGGGTTGGACATGGCCACTACCCCCCAGATCCGCCACAAATGGTGGGATAGACAACGGCCTCGGTGTTCTTAAGCGACGCCGGCATGGGTTGCAGGCCCTCACTGTATCCTTGATGCTTAACGCATTTCCCGACAACTTAGGGACTTTGTTACCCCGATTATTGGGCTTGTTCAGATTCATACCCGCATCCCTCCTTAAGACAGAGGAAACTTTCGCGATGTCCGCGGCGTTTGACAGCCATGGATGAGCCACATTGAGGACACACTTTATCCGTGGGTTGATTCCAAGTCACAAAGTCGCATTCGGGAAAACCGCTGCATCCATAAAAAGTGCGTCCCTTGCGGGTTCGGCGGATCACTAGAGGCTTCCCGCAACGAGGGCACAATGCAGCAGTTTTTTCCAAAAAAGGTTTGGTGAACTGGCACTCGGGATACCCCGTGCAAGCCAAAAACTTGCCAAAACGTCCGTATTTGACTTCCATTGGTTTGCCGCACTTATCGCAGACCTCGTCGGTGCTTTCTTTGGGCAGCTCCAATTTCTCCACATCGGCCTCGGCCCGCGCCAATTCTTCAGCAAATGGCGCATAAAATTGCCCTAACACATCTTGCCATGCCATCTCATTAGACTCCACCCGGTCTAATTGGCTCTCCACTTCTGCGGTAAACGCGGTATTCACGATTTCCGGGAAGTATTCGCTTAAAAGTTCGACCACAACCCTTCCTAGGGCTGTAGGCAATAAGCGCTTTTGGGACCGCTCCACATACTGCCTTTGCAACAGTGTTTCAATAATCGGGGCATAAGTCGATGGCCGCCCAATTCCTAGTTCCTCTAACGTTTTGACTAGCGTAGCTTCGCTAAATCGCGCAGGCGGTTCGGTATAGTGTTCCGAAGCACTTATCTGGGAAACCACCAACTCTGTTCCCTCCGCCACATCCGGCAGGGGATGCAACGACGAATCCAACTCCTTGTCAGAGTTGCCGTCGTTGTTATCTTGGGCTTCCGAATAGATTTCGGTAAATCCTTTAAACTTGATGACTGCACCGTGCGCCCGAAATTGCTCGCCAGGCTCCGCCATTAAGTCAATGGTGGTAGCATCGTACACCAAAGGCGCCATTTGGCTGGCAACAAAGCGTTCCCAAATTAATCGGTACAGACGCAATTGATCCCGGTTTAAACTATTCTTGAGTTGATCAGGATGCCGAGTCAACACCGTCGGACGAATCGCCTCATGGGCACCTTGGGACCCTACCGGATCCCGGTTTGGTCGGGAAGCCGCCTGATCTTTTAAATAGGCATCGCCATAATGCAACGCAATGTATTGTTTGGCCTCTGACTCAGCTAGGTCGGCTACCCGCACCGAATCTGTCCGAATATAGGTCACCAACCCTACGGTTCCTTCCCCGGCTACTTCCAATCCTTCATACAGCTGCTGCGCCAAGCTCATCGTGCGTTTTACCGAATACCCCAAACGTCTGGCTGCCTCTTGCTGCAATGTGGAGGTGGTAAATGCCGGTGCGGGAAATCGCCGCCGTTCACGGGTCTTCACAGATTTCACCACTGCGCGTGAGCCTACCTTGACATGACTCAGGACCATTTCCACATCAGAGGCCGGAAGCCGGCCTTTTTCCCCTAGCGGTCCCACGTATTCCGCATGTAAAGAGAGGCTGCCTTGTTCGGCTTCAAGGCTGGCAGTAAAATACTGAACCGGCACAAACGCTAAAATTTCATCTTCCCTGTCCACTAATAATTTGAGGGCAGCGGACTGCACTCTGCCTGCCGATAACCCCGGCCGTATTTTATGCCATAGTAAGGGGGACAACTGATACCCCACAACGCGGTCCAATATTCTCCTTGCTTGCTGGGCATTAACTTTAGGCATGTATACAGGACGCGCATTGCGAATGGCATGGCTGACCGCGTCCTTGGTAATCTCGTGAAATTCAATGCGGCGGGTGGCTTCCGGGTGAATGCCCAAGGCTTCCGCCAAGTGCCACGAAATGGCTTCTCCTTCGCGATCCGGGTCAGTAGCCAAGAACACCTTATCAGCCTTTTTGGCCGCATCTTTCAGCTGCTTCAAAATCGGTCCCTTGCCACGAATGGTAATATACCGTGGTGTAAAGCCATGCTCCACGTCCACCCCAAACTGACTTTTGGGCAGGTCACGTACATGGCCCATCGATGCTTTGACTTGGTACCGATTCCCTAAAAAGCGACTGATAGTTTTGGCTTTGGCTGGCGACTCCACGATAATTAACGGTTTGGCCTTCGGCAATCCTGCACCCCCCAGCGTGACATTGGTCTATTATAACAAATTTCTCCAAGTATCTTGACATTGTTCAGAAGACGCTACGCATCCCAGTGAAAACTTCGGCGATGACAAGGACTCGGACCTAATTCTCGCAATCGCTTGCGATGCAAAGCGGTCGGATATCCCTTATGTTGGGAGAAGCCATATCCAGGATAGTACGCATCCAATGCCTCCATATACCGATCCCGAATAACTTTTGCTACAATAGATGCCGCACCGATGCTCACTGACACCGCGTCCCCATGCACGATGGAGTGCACCAGGTAGGGGCCGTCAAGCGCCATCGCGTCGCTAAGCACCACGTGCGGCATTACCTCCATGGCCGCAATGGCGCGTTGCATCGCCACTCGCGATGCCTGATATATATTGATTCGATCAATCGTACGTGGTCCCACCATCCCCACCCCAACGGCCACTGCGTTCTGTAAAATTTCAGGATACAGTCTAGCTCGGGCCAATGCGGTCAACGCTTTGGAATCGCGAATTCCGATCACTGGAAAAGACGGATCCAATATCACCGCCGCGGCCACTACCGGTCCAGCCAGCGGTCCTCTCCCCACTTCGTCGACCCCAGCTACCAGGCGTCCAGCTGCCCAGTGGGGGGCTTCATAATGGGAAAGCGTTTGCCACCACTTCTCGGGCTCAACCCGGCTACGGGCCATGAGGGGGCCACTCCAAACTATGCCGTCCAAAGGCGCCATCGCGAACCGCAATTAGCACGGCTTGAGCCGTACGATGCGCATCCACTCGGCCTCCTGCCATTAAGTAACCCCGAGACCGTCCCCATGCCTCCCAATCGGCGCTTGCGTCGGCCCCAGGAAACATCCACTGCCAGGCTCGGTCCGCCATTTCTTCTAATTCCTCGGCCGCCACTGGCACCACGCCTAACAACTTGAGCCGCCAATCCTTAGACTTAGACGGCGTCACGACCCCGGGCAAGTCCAGCCACTCCCACCCGCCAGGCAGCCGAATCCATTGCGGTCCTCGGGTCACCCCAGGCTTGGCGCCAGTGGCCACCCGGTGTTTTCCCACCATGCGATTAAGCAAGGTAGACTTGCCCAAGTTCGGCAGTCCTACCACTGCGAGCCGGTAAGGGGGATCTAAGGACTGCTTCAAAACAGCCCGCAATTGTTGCTCTGACTGATGGGCCGTCGCATTTAACGCCACAGCAATAACGCCCTGGCGTCGGTACCAGTCAAGCCATGACTCTGTAGCCCGAGCGTCGGCCAACTCCATTTTATTCAACACCACCACGCGCTTAGCTCTGCCGACCCATTGATCCATAGGTTGGTGGCGCGTCAATTCCGGTGCTCTGGCATCAACAACCTCTACGAAGGCAGTTAAATAGGGGGCCAGTTCCCGGATAACTTTTTGCGTGGCGATCATATGCCCTGGATACCACGACTTGCTCTTTGTCATAGCCCTAGTTTAACCAATGTAATTCAGATAAGGGCCACCACACTAAAAACGCCTGCCCTTTCAGATTTTTCATCGGGAGAAAACCAAAGTATCGACTGTCAAAACTTTTGGGCCTGTTATCCCCTTCCACCCATAAATCTCCCGGCGGTACCTTGATCGGGGCCACATTCATCGATTGGCGATATTTTAAAAACGGCTCGTGATAACGCTTTCCATTAATATACACCACATTGTTTTTCACACTGATGACGTCCCCAGGAACCCCAATCACCCGTTTGATCCAATCCTGGGATTTGATTACCGGAGACTTGAACACCACGATCTGACCTGTTTTGGGTGTTTCGAAATCATAGATTAACTTATTCACTAAAACCCGCTCATTATTTTTCAGCGTCGGTAACATCGAGGTGCCCTGAACTTGAAATGATTCAAAGACAAAAGTGCGAATTAAAAATGCCAGCACAAAGGCCAAGACCACCGTCTCAATAATTTCCCGCCAGCCACTTCTTTGCGACACCGAACCCCCCCTTGCGCAGGGCGAAGGCACCCTCTACCCGAGAGTACCCTCGCTTTCTCAGTTACTTACCGACGTTCCTTAATCCGCGCAGCTTTACCCCGCAACTTTCTTAAATAATAGAGTTTGGCGCGGCGCACCTTGCCTCTACGCACCACCTGAATAGATTCAAGACGCGGCGAGTGCAAAAGAAAAATCCTCTCTACGCCCACGCCGTAACTTACGCGGCGCACCGTGATGGTCTTAGACAACCCGGTGCCCTTTATCGCAATCACAACCCCCTCATACATCTGAGTTCGTTCGCGATTGCCTTCACGGATTTTGACGGCTACCCGTACGGTATCGCCTGGTCGAAATGCAGGAATATCGTGGCGCATCTGGTCTTCCTCTAAAAGTTTAATGTAATCCACTGGTGTCGCCTCCTTTCTTTTAAAAATTCATGTCATTGCCTTCCAATAAATCCGGTCGACGGGATCGCGTCACCTCAAGGCGCAACTTCCGCTGATAACCCGCTATCTTAGCATGGTTGCCCGAAACCAGCACCTCGGGGACTTCCAAGTTTCGATACCTGTGGGGGCGAGTATACTGCGGACCTTCCAACAAGCCATCAAGTCCCGTACTAAATGAATCCTCCAAGGCGCCGCCACGGGCTCCTAAAACCCCTGGCAACAGGCGCACCACCGCGTCGACCATTATCATAACAGGCAACTCGCCGCCTGTCACAACGAAGTCCCCCACCGACACTTCTTCCCCATGCAACAGATCAATCGCCCGTTGGTCTATCCCTTCATAATGGCCGGCAACGAATATCAAGTGATCACAATGCGACCATTCCTCAGCCATTGCTTGGCTGAATCGGACACCCTGTGCAGAGGTGACCACCACTTTGGCGGGAGCGGCATGATGCATCATGGCCCACTCGACTGCGGGTACCACCACATCAGGGCGCAACACCATGCCGATACCACCCCCAAAAGGATAGTCATCGGTGATGCGATGGGGTCCCACTCCGAACTCACGCAAGGGCACCACACGCAACTCCACTAAAGCCTTGTCTTGCGCCCTTTTGATAATACTCGTCTCAAACACTCCAGCCATCATCTCAGGAAACAAGGTAACCACCTGGATGACCATTAGGTTGCATCCTCCAGCCCTTCAGGCAGGACAACCCGCATGACTTTTGCCTCTACGTCAACGTCCCGGACTACAGCCCGCAACGCCGGAATTAGCAACGGTTTGGCACTGGGACGGTCGACTTCGAACAAGTCATGATGCTGTCCCGACCGAATTACATGCTGCAGCGTTCCCAAAACCCTTCCGGTATCACATTCTTCAACCTGCATCCCTAACAGTTGATGCCAATAGTATTCCCCTTCTGGCAATGGCGGAAGCTCTTCGACGGGGACCCATAAGGTTTTCCCGCGCATCAGCAATCCTTGTTCTCGCGTGCGTACTGACGCCAGCCGCATCAACACCACATTGTTATGCGTTTTCGCTTCCACGACCGCCACGGGTTGCGTATCTGAAGACACCCACACCGACTTACGATGTACCAATCGATCGACAAAGTCGGTTGTCGGGTACACTTTCATGGTGCCATCAATGCCATGCACTCCGACAATCTCTCCCACCATAACAAACCCTTCATGGTCCTGGGGACGGTGGCTACTCATGGGACTTAGCCGTCTGCTTCATTTCGTGGACTTTCTTGAGCACACCAGTTTGTCGCAGTAATGATCGGGCAGTGTCTGTAGGTTGGGCCCCATTTTGGATCCATTTCACCGCCTTGTCCTCGTCAATCTTCACAATGGCCGGATCTTTGGTAGGATCGTAATACCCGATTTCTTCAATAAAGCGTCCATCGCGGGGGGCGCGGGCATCCGCAACCACAACCCTGTAGAACGGTCGTTTCTTGGCGCCCATTCGACGCAACCGAATTTTCACCATATCGTGTGGACCTCCTTTCCTCAATGTTTTAACGGAGTGGCGGGAAGGGCATCTTTGACAATTTACGTTTCCCACCGGGGCCCTTAAACTGATGCATCATTTTTCGCATCTCTTGAAATTGTTTTAATAACCGATTGACCTCTTGAACCGAGGTCCCGCTGCCCTTAGCAATCCGCCGCCTGCGACTGCCGTCGATGATATCGGGGCGAAGTCGCTCTTTAGCCGTCATCGAATTGAGAATCGCTTCGACGTGTACCAAACTGGAATCGTCGACCTGACTTTTTAGTTTGTTGAGCTGTCCCATACCCGGCAACATTTCCATCACTTTGGACAACGGTCCCAGTTTTTTTACTTGGTGCAGCATATTGCGAAAATCCTCCAAGTTAAAGGAGTTGCTGGTCATGCGTTCGGCCAAGCGCTCGGTGTCGTCTTTATCTAGGGCTTGTTCTGCCTTTTCGATCAGGGTAAGGACATCACCCATTCCCAAAATACGTGACGCCATGCGATCGGGCTGGAATATTTCCAAAGCATCGACCTTTTCACCCATCGCTACAAGTTTTATGGGCAATTGGGTCACAGCCCGAATGGACAATGCGGCACCACCGCGGGTATCCCCATCAAGCTTGGTTAAAATCACCCCGGTTAATGGCAACAGTTCTTTGAATGTTGACGCCACCCGAACCGCATCCTGACCAGTCATCGCATCCACTACCAGCAATGTCTCGTGGGCCGGCACCTTACCCTGCATTTTCTGCAGTTCCGCCATCAATTGCTCATCCACGTGGAGTCGTCCAGCGGTGTCCACAATAACCACGTCACGGGCCAACTGCCGACTCTTTTGCAATCCCAACTGGGCCAGTGCAACCGGGTCCAATCCATCCTGATGCACCACCGGGATGTTGATTTGTGCCCCTAAGGCCACCAATTGGTCCACGGCGGCTGGACGGTAGATATCAGCCGCTACCAAAAGAGGCTGTTTTCCTTGATGATGCAACATTAAAGCCAGCTTGGCAGCTGAGGTAGTTTTGCCGGAGCCTTGCAGTCCCACCAGATAAATCACGGTAGGGGGATTCGAGGACATTTTGACACGTTCCACTGCTGTCCCCATTAGAGCAATCAAGTGGTCCCGGACGACCCGAATTACCCCCTGGTCTGGAGTCAGGCTTTCCAAAATATCTTGGCCCACCGCATCACGTTCTACGGTAGCCAAAAAGTCTTTAACCACTTTGAAGTTAACGTCTGCTTCCAACAGCGCCAACCGCACATCCCGCAGCGCCTCTTTAACATCTGCCTCTGTGAGTCGTCCCTTGTTGCGAAGCCGTTTGAACGTCGACTGCAACTTTTCGGTCAAATTCTCAAACATCGGAGAGCCCCTCCTCCAGTGCCAAACCGCGGGCCAATGCCATCGCTTCGCGGACTTGCGGATTTCCTGGCAACTGGCCCAGTACCTGCATCAACCGTGACAACCTGGATTGCCGTTGGCGCATAGCAGCCACAAGACCCAATTTTCGCTCATAGTCGCGAAGGAGATTGGCGGTCCGCTCCAGCACATCTTGCACCGCTGCCCGGCTCACGCCTTGTACAGCGCTGATTTCCGCAAGAGACCAATCTTCCTGAAAATGCAACTGCCAAATGTGGCTTTGGTGGTCCGTTAAAAGAGGTCCATAGAAATCGAACCACAAATTGGCTTCGGTAACGTCCACGTTATTCACAGGGCAAGGCCTCCGGTGTCAAGCACTGCTCCTTAACAGAACAACAAACCACATACTAAAGAAAAAAAGTACTGGTGTCAAGCAAAACCGGACAAGGCGTATTCCTTGTCCGGCTAGCTAACAAGATCCCCACATAGGCCTATCCTGCGTCTACGCTGGGAGAGTTACCTTGGCACACCTCTTCATACACTTGAGCCAATTCAGACGCCATCGCGTCTCCGCCATGACTTTGATGAATCACGGTTTGACCGGCCAATCCCATCTTGTGCGCTAAATTCGCATCATCCCAAAGTACCCGGGCATAATGCCACAGTGTAGCGACACTATTGTCCTCACATACAAATCCGTTCACTCCCGGATCAATCCAATCGGCAACCCCGGGCACATTGCTACCAACCACCGGGGTACCTGATGCCAACGCCTCCAACACCGCCATCCCCAATGTGGGTCCCTGATTTGGGGCGATGACCGCTTGGGCGGTGGCAAAATACATGGCGACGGCTCGATGGGGCATAGGCCCTAAAAACCGGACATGATGTCCCAAAGCTTCAGCTAGTTCGGCCAAGCGCGGATCTTGCGGATGGCCTTGTACTACTGCGCCCCGATCGCCTCCAATGAGAAGGAGGACTAAGTCTTCCGGCAGCGTTTGGGTGGTCATATACTCAAGCACGTCATGAATACCCCGGCCCACATCTAAATGGCCAACGTAAAGCAACGGGCGACGGGATAAACCTAAACCTTTTAGAACCGGTCCTGGGTCGCGGCTGAAAAAGCTGGTAACATCCACACCAGGCGCTACCACATAAATGGGTACGTTGGGTGCGTAACGATGCACCAAATCGGTTTCCTTAAGATAAGGCACCACGATAGCATCTGCGTTGGCAATCAGCTTTTGCTCATGTTCTCTCCGTGTCTCGGAGTATTCCCCGTAGGGTCGTTTAACCCACTCCGCCATTTTGTATGGAGAGTGCACCCAAGGTATTCCCAAATGGCGGGCAATCCGTTCCCCAATCAGCCCGGATACCCAAAAATGGCTGTGCACCAATTGGTACCGACGATGGTTACCCTCGATCCAGGTCATTGCGTCATGAAACAATTGCTCCTGCAACTGCAGCCATTGGGGGTCAGACAGAGACGCCGCCACCCGAGAGGTCCGGATGACTTGGCCCTTTTGACCCAGACTGGCATGATGCGGCAGCATAGGGTGTTGAGCAACGGTCAACACATCGACCCCAAACCCCTGATGTTGCAATCCTAGACTGGCTTCTCGAACCACTATTTGCTGTCCGCCCAATTCGCCCCCATCAAGAGGATTTAGGGGGTCGGCGGTCAACGATATCTGCAATACGCGGCGTGGCAATTTAAAACACCTCCCAGAATGAGACGAGCCCACAAAAAAAGCCCGACATGTTCCCGGGGGATAGGAAGGCGCGAAATCCCGATAAACCTTGAGCCCCCAACGCCTACGAGGTTAGCTGACGGGTTGGGACCGTGGACCTGCCCCTTGCAAGCGCAATTCACCCCACACAACTGGGTCCCCCGTTTCTGCCAGGCAGAATTCGGCGTATTCAAGGTAATGTCTATACTATACCCATTTTTTAGGAAAGGGTCAAATTAGGGGACTGTCTCGTTCTCCTCACCCAAGATTGCTCGCACATAATCATGCGGATTGAAGGGCAACAAGTCTTGAGCTGTCTCCCCCACCCCCACGTATCTAATGGGAATTCCCAGTTCGTGATAAATACTTAGTGCTATGCCACCTTTAGCCGTCCCATCCAGCTTCGTCAACACAATTCCAGTCACTTTCACGCTATCCATAAAAATTCTTGCCTGACTCAACCCATTTTGTCCGGTGGTTGCATCGATGACTAGCCATACTTCATGAGGCGCCCCAGGGTACTCCCGTTCCACCACCCGGCGAATTTTTTGCAGTTCCAACATCAAATTTACCTTGTTTTGCAAGCGCCCGGCTGTGTCAATAATCGCCAAATCAGCACCTCGGGCACGGGCTGCCCGCAAGGTGTCGTAAGCCACTGCAGCCGGATCTGCCCCCGAAGCTTGGTGTACGACCTCAACTCCCGCTCGACGGCCCCACTCCACCAATTGTTCTACGGCTGCTGCGCGAAAAGTGTCGGCCGCACCCAATATCACCGTTTTATGCTGCTGCTGCAACAAATAGGCAAATTTCCCCGCTGTTGTAGTTTTTCCAGTGCCATTGACGCCGACCATCAGCCATACCCACGGCCCACCTGGGTCCAAGGCCAATGTAGGACTGGGCTCTCCGAGTTCTGACACCATCACCTCAAACAGTTGTTGCAAAACCTGATCAGCGGTTTTTGGCCGCTCTTTCTGAACCCTTTTGCGTAACTGGTCGAGCAAGTATTCGATGGTTCCGGAACCCAAATCTGCCTCATAGAGCACCTCTTCAAGGTCATCCCAAAGGTCGTCATGCCATTCCCGCCCCGTGAATAGGGTTCGCAATCGACCACCGAGCCCCATGCGTGTACGTGTCATTCCCTGCTTTAGCCGTTCCCAAAAATTCGCCACACTACCCACCTCATCTAATTACGACGATACTTGTTCCAACAATACCGAAACCGTTCGACTCTGCCCCTGGCCGTCCCCAGCTACTCCCCATAACGCATCCGCAATTTCCATGGTTGATTTGTGGTGAGTCACAATAACACATTGGGTATGTTTCCGCAATTCTGCCAGATAGTCGGCAAATCGGGCTGCATTGGCCTCGTCCAACGAGGCCTCCACCTCATCCAACAAGATAAATGGCGATGGCCGTACTGATAGCAAGGAAAAAAGCCAGGCGATGCCCCCCAATGCTTTCTCTCCACCCGACAATAAGCCTAGCTGACTTGGCCGTTTGCCAGGAGGGCGTACCCACACGTCCACGCCGCCTTCGTCCCCGGGGGTCCATGACAACCCACCCTGTCCTCCGGAGAAGAGGGTCTGGCATGCCGTGCTGAACGCTTGTTCTACACGGGTTGCCGTAACCTCAATACGTCGACCGACTTCCTGGTCCAACTCGTCTAGAGTCTTTAAGAGGTCTTCCCGAGCACAGGCAACATCGTCCAATTGCTGCGCTAGGTACTCCCAGCGCGTTTTCAACTGTTCATATAATGCCAGGCTCCCAGGCATTATATCCCCTAGTGAAGCAATAGTCTGGTCAAGACGTGTCAATTCGGCTTCTGCATGGGCCACTTGGTCTGGATCTAGTGACGGTATTGCGAGATCCTCAACAAATTCCGCCCACGTATGTTCCAATTTAAAGATCTCTTGTTCTAATTGTTGAGTTTTTGCAGTAAGGCGCCGGTCCTCATGTTGCAGCGCTTGCAGACGGTTTTCCAGCGCTAAACCATTCTGTTTAAGTTGATCCCACTCACGCCGTTTCTCCTCGAACCCTAACCGTTGCTGTTCGCGATGGCTCACGGCTGCTTGATGTTGAGCCATGATCAACAGTTTCTCTTGGCTCGCCGTCTCCACTGCCGCGTTGATTTGATGTAAGCTGGCCTCTATCCGCCGCCGGGTATTTTCTACACGTTCTTGTTCAGCCCCGATGCGTTCGCGCAAGGCCTCAGCTTGAGAGTGAGCGGCTTGGCTCTGGGCTAGGGCCTCGCGCAATTGAGTTTGCTGCTGCAATAGAGACGCCAATTGTTGGCGCAA
>PXYW01000007.1:44535-121117 GCA_003023695.1 Sulfobacillus benefaciens
CAATGATGGCGCCGTTCGCTAAGACGTTCGCGGGCTCCGTCCAACAGAATTTCTGTTTCCCTAAGCTCGGTTAAACTTGCTTTGAGCAACTCTTCTTTACCCTCAATAATCTTCAAATCTTCTGCTACGCGCTGGGTGAGGGTTTGAATTTCTGTAACCCGGCTGCTGCGCGAGTCCCGCTGTCCATGATGCCCACCGGTAATGGCGCCACCAGCGTGCACTAACTGTCCATCTAACGTTACCATCTTGTAGCGAAACCGGTGGTGCGCCCCCACCGTCATAGCAGTGTCCAGCGTCTTAAGCACGAGTACTCGGCCTAATAAATGAGAGATGGCTGGTCGCAAACTTCTTTCAAAATGCACGACATCCAGAGCCCAGCCGACCACCCCCTGGAGCCGGTTCAGCGAGCGCTCGCCGTCGGGCACCAGGCCAGGGCGAATAGTGTCTAACGGCAGAAACGTCGCGCGCCCTAAGGCCTGGGCCTGAAGGAACCTGACAGCGCGACGGGCCTGGGATTCATGCTCTACAATCACATCGTGACTAGCATTACCAAGCGCAATCTGAATTGCCAGCGCTACATCGGGATCACTCGTCAACAGCGATCCCACAGTGCCCAAAATTCCCTCAAGCTTCTGATCACGTTGCGCTTGCAATATTGCCCGGACTCCTAAAGGCAGCCCTTCCCCTTCGGCCTCCAATTGATGCAAGGCTCTTAAACGCGCCTGGCGCTGCGCAAGTTGATGGCGGAGAGGCAACAATTCTTGTTCGGTATGATGGCGAAAACGCTCCAACTGCTGACGTTTTTCTGTGAGCTGTTGAAGTTCTTGGCTAAGCTGCTGCACCTCTCGTTCCATTTGCCTTACCTGGGTCCGTTTGAAGTCCATGGCCTCGGCTAAGCTGTCCAGTGAATCCGTACCCAGCACTCCTTGCCACCGAGCCAGTGACTGTTTGATTAACCCCAAGTCTATGTCCCTTTGAGCCGTGGTGCGTCTTCTCAGATCCAGCTCTTCCGCGACTTCTTGCACCTCGTGTTCCAGCTGAGCGATCTTCTGTTCCAGCGTGACCAATTGACCTTGCCATTCACTGCTATGGTGATTTGAGCGGTCTGTCAGTTGTAATGCTTCGTGACGCAACCGGACTGCTTGGCCCTCGATTTCCTGCAGTTCTGTGCCGAGGCGTTCCTTTTCCCCGGTAAGTCCTTCCAGTTTCGACAACATTACGGCCTCTTGTTGTTCCAACTGGGTGACCTCCTTATCCCAATGGCGCCATTGGGATTCGGCACGCATCATTGCCTCTTGCACCTTTTCGGCCGACTCCCGTACCGTTTGCACTTGAATTTCATGAGCGGATAATTCCTGGGCAAGTTCAGCAAGGTTGGCGACTTGGGAATCCCGCTGCTGCTGAAGCTTACCAAGTGCTTTTTGCGCATTGCGAAATTTGGTATGTTGAATTTGCGTTTGCCAACGCTGGCGTTCGGACTGCCACGCCAAATATTGCCGCTCCTGTTCCGCTTGTTGAGATAATTCCTCCATTTGGCGTCCGGTCTCTCCCTGGAGGTCACTCAGTCTCGCGACATTGCTATTCACCTCTTGCAGATGCAGCAAGGTTTCTCGTTTACGCACCTTGTATCGTGAGACACCGGCTGCCTCTTCCAGTTGTTCAAGACGTTCCCGAGGTTTTTGAGTTAACGTGGCCTCCACGCGGCCTTGACTTATGATTGCATAACTAAAACGGCCTAACCCGCTATCCAAAAGCATATCGGACACATCTCTTAGCCGCACAACTCTTCCATTGATCAGGTACTCCGAGTCTCCACTGCGGTAGTAGCGCCGGGTAATGACGAGTTCCTCAGGCCAACTCGGCATCTTTTGGTCGGCATTGTCAAAGTGCAGTGACACCTCCGCCAAACGGGCCGATGGTCGGCCCGGTCCCCCCACATATAACAGTTCATCCCATTTTTCCGCGCGCAGTTCTCGAACTTTTTGCTCCCCTAACGCCCAACGTATGGCATCAACCACGTTGCTTTTCCCCCCGCCATTGGGCCCCACTAGGGCCGTAATTCCCGGGGGCAATATTATTTGTGTCTCTTTGGCGAAAGATTTAAATCCGTAAATAACCACTTTGTGCAGATGCATGGTTCCTCCCCACACCAGGACATTGCGCGAACCTCTAACGGCAGTCAATTCGCCACTTAAGGGAGAGATTCCTGCCCAACCCAAGAATTAGATTCCAGGCAGTTTTGTCGATAAATTGACAGGATATAGGTAAAGGCATTTACCAAAAAAGGAGGAATATCATGATGAATACTCACAGAAGGAGGCTTGACCGCGTGATGTTAACACGCATGTTGAATAGTATGGCCCAAATCATTTTAGAAGACCCTTATATCACCGGAAAAGAATTGGCACGAAAGTTGGGATACGCCGATGAAAAAGCCGTCTATTACTGGACTTTGCGCTCAAGTTATAAAGGATTGACAGGGTTTAAGCGAGCCGTCCTCAGTGGCCAATATCGCATCCAAGACACTATAGCCCGCGAACCCAGGCAGCGTTATGGAAGGGTGCCAATAATCGCGGGGTTTCGCGATGGACGCGAACCCCTCTTATCGGGGGAGACCATTACCGTGGTGGGCGTTCCAACTGTTCAATGGGCTTGGCGATACCCCGGTCCGCCTGTCGGACCGTTTTTGCCAGATGACGTCCTGTTGCTAGGCTATTGGCCGGCGCCAGATCCTGCCACCTGGTGTGTAGCCCAACAGCAAGATACCAACCATCACCAGATTCGTTTAATCATTGGGATTAAAGACGACGCCCGGCTCCTAGATCCTACCCTTATGAATATCGACGCTCAGTCATGGCCACGCTATACGATTCACCAATTAATTCGGTCCTTTTAGTAAACGGTCTGATAACAATGGCGACGCGCAGCACTCGTCAAGCTCCATCAAATTCGACATAATTGTGTGCTACAATGAACAGCATTAGCAGGCAACCCCCTTTAACCGCCGCGATGCCAGAGATAACAGGCAAAGGGCTAACCTGGGAGGAAAACGCGCATGATGTTTTGCCGTCGATGCGGTGCTGAAATTCCGGTAGATAGCGTGTACTGCCCCAGTTGTGGCAGCAAATTGGTGCCCCACCGGACTCTGGTGGAAGAGGATTCCTTAACGTTTCCTCAGTCGACCAGGAAAGGTGTACCGGTAGGACAAAGGATCCGAGAGCGTTACCAAACCGGCATACAAGGCGTTACGAAATTGAAGGTCCATATCCAGCAACTGTTGAAACCCGTCCTGGCCCAACATATTTTTGTGGGCATGGGCTGTTTGTTTGGTGTAGTAGGATTCCTTTGGGGACTGCTAGGTCACCAACGCGCATTGGATTGGCTCTTGTTTGGCCTTCTTCTGGTTCTCGTCGGCATTTATTTTAAGCCTCCTATGCCGCCTGAGAGCGAGTCGCACCAAAAGGAGATGACAGATTAACGTGCGTTGCCAAAAATGCGGTCAGGACAATAGTCCCGGTTCCCTTTACTGCCGTTTTTGCGGGCGCAAGCTCAAGGCGCCTGCAACCAAAAAAGTTTCGGCTAAGACTCCGGCAAAATCCCCCGCCATCCCTGCTTCCAGCAAGAAAGGCGCCACGCATAGACGGATACGTTGGGGACGCGTGTCTATTTTGGCTTTTGCGCTAGTCGTGTTAGCTGGCTTTGGATTTGCAGGCTATGAATCGTACGCTGCCTGGACCACCTTGCCGCCAATGACCTCCCTGGTGTCTTTGACCACGCAAAGTCAGGATTCCACCATCTATGATCAATACGGTCAAAAGGTCGCAACCCTTCATGGCAGTGTGAATCGCATCAACGTGCCAATTTCCGCTATTTCTCCCAACATGCAGCATGCTATCGTGGCCATAGAAGATCATGGATTTTACACCAACCCGGGCTTCGATTTGAAGTCTATCGTGCGGGCTTCGCTTGTAGACGTAGTGCACCACGCGGCAGTACAGGGAGCTAGCACCATTACCGAGCAGTTAGCCAAGGATCTGTATCTCAGTCCTAAAAAAACATTGCAGCGCAAATTACAAGAATTCTTCATTGGACTCGAGTTGGCTCGCACCTATTCGAAACCACAAATTTTGGACATGTATTTAAATGAGGTATATTTCGGCAATGGCGCCAGCGGAATATACGCTGCCAGCGAATCATATTTTGGGGAAAAGCCTTCAGAGCTCACCGTTGCCCAAGCCGCCATGCTGGCCGGGCTGCCGCAAGCCCCTTCGCTTTATGACCCACTGGTTAATCTCAAGTTAGCTAAAGAACGGCAATTGCAGGTACTGGATGCCATGGCTAAATATGGCTATCTTACGCCAAGCCAGGCGCATGCCGATTATCTGGCCCCTTTGAATTTTCATCCCCAGCAGATCACGTCATCGAGCAGCTCACTACCCTATCCTTGGTATATCCAGCACGTCATCAACTATTTGGAATCTAAGGGTATGAGCTACAACATGATCACCAATGGTGGACTTAAGATTTACACGGCGCTCGATCCCACCGTCTACAACATTGCGCAAAATGCAGTCACCTATTGGATGAATTATCACTTTGGCAACAACCAAAACCTGCAGGCAGCAGTGGTGGTGGAAAACCCGCATAACGGATATATTGAAGCGGTTATTGGCGCCAGACAGTACACCCCATTTGGCGAAGACTTGGCCACCTCTCCCACTGCCCTTCGATCCAGCGGTTCGTCTATTAAGCCCTTGATGGAATATACGGCGGCGTTGGTAAAAGGATACACCCCGATGACACCGATTCAGGATGTCCCCATTTTCCATGTTAATGGCCAGTGGTGGCCGCACAACGACGACCACGTCTATCACGGCTGGATGGATTTGCAAGATGCCCTGGCCATTTCCGACAACGACGTCGCGGTCCATTTGTTGCACGACATTGGCATTCAGTACGGATTCAATTTTGCCACCCAAAAATTTGGCTTAAAACTGCCGGAAATTGATGCCAGCTATCTCGGTATGGCCATTGGAGGCTTTAAGCAAGGTGGGGTTAATGCCTATGAAATGACTCAGGCATATGCTACCTTTCCTAATGGCGGTGTTCGAATGAAGCCCATTTGGGTGACTAAGGTGGTCAACCAAGATGGTGCCGTCATCTTTCAAGACAATCCGCAAGGACAAGCGGAATTCAGCCCCCAGGTCGCCTTCGTTATGGACCACATGCTGGAAAAGGTGTTTGATCCAAATCCCATTCCTGCCATCGTAGGCGGCGGCCCCGCCGGCGCCACGGCAACCGGGTACGACTTAGGGATTGGGCGTCCCGCCGCAGGAAAAACCGGAACCAACAATGGT
This sequence comes from Sulfobacillus benefaciens, assembly GCA_003023695.1. Classification (GTDB taxonomy): domain Bacteria; phylum Bacillota; class Sulfobacillia; order Sulfobacillales; family Sulfobacillaceae; genus Sulfobacillus_C; species Sulfobacillus_C benefaciens_A. The sequence goes on from PXYW01000007.1 coordinate 49,893, forward strand.
GAAGCGGACGCATGGTTCTTGGGCTACGAGCCGCAGTTAACGGTCGGGGTTTGGGAAGGCAACGTGCATGGTGAATATCCCCAACCTCCAACACTGCAAGGAGTCTATCCCTACGGGGACGTAGGTGCTGGTCCCATTTGGCAAACCATCATGGAGCAAGTCAACCAAGCCGAAAACATTCCGGTGGAACACTTTTCACGGCCCCCCGGCGTGGTCTACGTACCCAATGTTAGTGCCACTTCGGGGTTGATTGCCAGCCAGTATACCCCTTCACGAGATATTGAAGGCGCCTGGTTTGTTCAAGGCACCCAACCCACCTCAGTGGGCCAATCACACTTTCCCTTGAAGGTGGTCGCTTCTAATCCCAATCTGCTGTGGCAGCCAGGATGTGGACCGTTTGTCACCTCAGTTTTCCTGAAAAAAGAACCCGATTGGAAACCTGGAGCGCCTTTGCCCGCTGACCATATCTATTGGCCGCCGACACAGTCATGTTCGCCAAAGACGCCTCCTAGCAGCTCGTCCTCCACGCCTCCCAGCGCGAGCCCGAGTGCCTCGCCGTCGACATCATCACCCTCGGCGCCTCCCTCCAGCGGATCCGGGACGCCGCTACCGCCGCCAGTGCTATCACCGGTGTCTCCCAACACCCCGAAGAGCACCCCGTCTTCTTCGACATAAGTTGTCCGGCAGCCAGCGAATGGCTGCCGGGTTCTTCTACTGCTGAAATGTCGGTGCCAACTCTCGTGCCACTTCTTCAGGGTAACTTGTGGTAAATGGCTCATCATACAACTGCCTAATCGCCGATACGTCAGCCGAATGCAAAAGGGGGTTAAACATGCCACGGAAAGACAGCTTCGCGTGTACCCAGGTGTCGTCCACAAGAGAGGCTCCGGGGAAGAACGCCAGATTAAAGCTATAGATTTGGTGTTGTTCCATATAGCGGAAAACATGTTGCAAGCCTACTGAAAAATCCCTCAGATCTGTTGCTGTGAGGTCTAAAATCGAATAGCGTTCGGGGAAAATCGCTTCCACATCAGCAATAAAGCTTTGGGGGACAAAGGGCATCAGCCACTCTGTATTGCCGATGCGTCCCAAGTAGCGCTCACCGCGTCTACGTTCCTCGGCAATCAAATCATCCCAAAAGATGTGCCCCGTTTGTTCTCGATACCGCTTTGCCGCCTCTATTTCCGCACCCAAAAAATTCCCCGGATGATCCGTAGCATAGATTTGCAAATGGGGGTGGAGCAAGCTTGCGCCCGCCATAGGAAAGTAATTCCAGGAGATAAGTCCATATCCCATGTGGCGCTCCACCTGATTCACAGCCCGGAAATAATCAATGGAAATGCCAAAGGCATCTTGCAGGCGTTGTGGAGTTAAGTCAGCAACTGGCACCAAATGCGCCTTAGTCATCACCGTCACCGCGCTATGAGTGTCATAAGGCGATAGATTGGGAAACACAACCGCTTCGCCTTGATGAAATCTCCCCTGGGGGTTAATATTCGGGGGAAATTTTGGCGTGACTTGTTCTACCAATTCAGGACAAAACGGGCACGAACCTCGAGACAGCGAGAGACGCGATAACTCTTCCAAATCTATCTCAGGAAAGTGCACGCCGGCAAAATGCGCTATGCGCCCACTCATACCCGTTAGTGGGTCTTTACGAATTTCGCTCTCAATAGTCGTCTGTTGATAGTCCTTGCGAGGATCTAAATACCTGGTGGTGCGCGTTAGGCGTTCAAATTCCATGATCATTCCTCCTCATACGAATACTTGCCCATCTCCATGGGATCATCCCAGCACCCAAAAAACAGGAAATCTTGTCCAATTGCCTCGCATTCCCTACCAATTTAACACAAAACACCGAAAACGCCCCGGCAAATTGCCCGAAGCGTTTTCAGAAAAGTAATAGCAATTGATAATGACGATCACGCAAATCGTTAACGGCTAGGCACCGAGGGTTCGTTATCAGATAACTGCTTTAATGCCGCCTTAGCACTAAGTTGTTCCGCCTCTTTTTTGCTTTTCCCCGAAGCACGCGCTAACGCAACCCCTGCCACCGAGACCTCGACTTCGAAGGTCTTGGCATGGTCGGGACCATATGATCCCACCACTTCGTATACTGGCTCTTCCCCACGACGACGCAACCATTCGTTCAATGCCGTCTTGTGATCCCTCCCAGCTTCCCTGCCTTCGACACCCCGCAAGGCAAATCCTAACGCATTTAGCACAAAATCGCGGGCCACATCCAATCCACCATCAAGGTACACGGCACCAATCACGGCTTCCATGGCATCAGCCAATAAAGAATGTTTCTGACGCCCTCCACTGCGTTCTTCTCCTCGACCTAGACGCAAGCGCAACCCTAAGTCCAAGCGCATCGCTGCCTCGGCAAGGGTGGGTTCGCACACGATGGCAGCACGACCCTGACTCAGCTGTCCTTCGCTCCAAGACGGGTTGTGTTCAAACAACCACTCAGTGACCACTAATTGCAGCACCGAATCGCCTAAAAACTCCAGACGTTCATTATGGGCTTCCTTCCGCACTCCTTCATTGGCATAGGACGAGTGGGTCAGAGCTTGCCGCAACAACGGCGCACTTTTCACCCAGGTTTCGAGGTTAGAGTCAATCATGAAGAGAAGTCCTCCACGATAAGACACGCGTTCTGTCCGCCGAATCCAAACGCATTAGACATCACTCGGTGCACCGGGTGCGGTCTTGGCACATTGGGCACATAATCCAAATCGCATCCCTCACCGGGGGCTTCCAGGTTGAGCGTCGGCGGTAACACTTGATGCCCGATGGCCAAAATTGAGGCTATCAACTCCACAGCCCCGGCCGCTCCTAATAAATGCCCCGTGGCTGACTTGGTAGAAGATACCGCCAAGCGATAAGCATGTTCCCCAAACACGTTCTTTATCGCTATAGTTTCTGCTAAGTCTCCTTTTGGCGTTGACGTGCCATGGGCATTTATGTAGTCAATAGCCTCCGGTTGCAGTCCAGCATCGCGCAGTGCGCGCTGCATGGCCAATACTGCCCCTGCGCCCTCAGGCTCTGGTTCCACCATATGATAGGCATCAGCCGACCGACCATAGCCTATGACCTCTGCTAAAATGGTAGCACCACGATCCTGGGCATGCGTCAAACTCTCAAATACCAAAAACCCTGCGCCTTCCCCCATCACAAATCCATCACGCCCTTGGTCAAAGGGTCTACTGGCGGTAGTTGGATCTTCGTTACGAGTGGACAACGCCTTCATGGCACAAAATCCAGCAAACGCTATCGGCAAAATCACTGCTTCGGAGCCGCCCGTAAGCATGACGTCGGCCTCCCCGTGCTGAATTGTGCGAAAGGCGTCCCCCAACGCGTTGCCAGAAGAAGCGCAGGCCGTGACTAACGTCACGTTGGGTCCCCTAAGATTAAACCGCATCGCAATTTGGCCGCCCGCCATATTGGCAATCATTTTAGGGATTAAAAAAGGACTCACTCGACTTGGACCTCGGTCGCGCAAAATATCATATTGCTCAGTCAAGGTGGTCAGGCCCCCAATGCCGGTACCAAAGGCCACCCCAGTACGTTCGGGATCCATAGCGGCCAACCCGGCATTTTCAACAGCATCCTGGGCAGCTGCCACCGCTAACTGAACGAATCGATCCGCATGCCGCACGTCCTTGCGGTCAAAATAACGCAAAGGGTCGAAGTCGCGAATTTCCGCCGCGATACGACTCGGATAATCTGTCGCATCAAAGCGTTGAACCATACCTACTCCGCTCGGGCCTTCGGTAATGCCGCGCCAGAATTCCTCCAGTCCGTGTCCTACTGGAGACACCACGCCCATGCCTGTAACCACGACTCGCTCCACGGGCGGCTACCCCCTTTTAACTCATATTCACTTCATGGCCCGGCTTACGCCGGGTGTTATATATTACGCATTCTCACGGATATACTCTACTGCATCATTCACGGTGCTAATTTTTTCCGCTTCATCATCGGGGATTTCCAATCCAAACTCTTCTTCTAATGCCATAATCAGCTCTACAATGTCCAGCGAGTCGGCGCCCAGATCATCAATGAAAGACGCTTCTGGTGTGACCTCTTCTTCATCCACTCCAAGTTGATCCACGATAATCTCTTTGACTTTATCAAACACCTGTTCTTTGTTTGCCACGAACCACACACCTCCACCAGAATTAGTCCATCATGAGCCCGCCGTCAATCACTAGAGTTTGTCCAGTAATGTAATCGGCTCCAATCAAAAACCACACTGCATCCGCAATTTCGCGGGGTTCTGCCATGCGTCCTAAAGGTACTTGCGCTAACAGCCCTTCATGAGCTGATCGGGTCATCCCTTCGGTCAATTCGGTTTTCACGAGTCCCGGTGCTACCACGTTGACTGTAATGTTGCGCGAGGCCACTTCACGGGCTAACGCCCTGGAAAATCCTATCATCCCCGCCTTGGACGCAGCATAATTAGTTTGTCCCGGATTACCCATCATCCCAGCGATGGATGAAATGTTGACGATGCGGCCATAGCGCTGTTTTACCATAGTACGCAACGCCGCTCGGGTACAAGCAAAGGTGCCTGTCAAATTGGTAGCTAAGACGGTATCCCAATCCTCCGGACGCATCCGCAGCAAAAAATTGTCTCGAGTAATTCCTGCGTTATTGATCAGAATATCAATTCGGTGCCAGTGGTCAAGCACTTGATCTACCACATGCTGCGATTCAGCCACTGAACTCACATCGCCAGGACATAATAAAAACTCTTGGCCCATTTGCTCAATAGCTTCGCCCACCTGTTGCGCCGCGCTTTGGTTGCCGCGATAATTAATGGCTACCCGAATGCCTTCGGATGCCAATTTCAAAGCAATGGCTTTGCCAATGCCCCGAGAGCCGCCGGTAATTAAAGCCACTCGCGATCCGTCAAATTCCACTACGCCACCTCGAAACGGTCACCTGTTGCATTGTTACGCGTCTAGGGCCCCAATTCGTTGCTATTATAGCTTCCACCCTAAACCAGTTCAAGGGCTCGAGCCAAACCATCGGGATCTTCTATGTTAACAACACGCTGGTGACGATTTATTTTTTTTACCAAACTCGTTAAACTGCGGCCAGGGCCAAGCTCTAACAAGCCATCCAGCTCATAACTTAAAGCCCTTTCCACCGTGTGCTCGAACAGCACCGGGTGCGATACTTGCCGGATCAGCCTTGGCACGATGTCCTCCTCAACTACACATGGGACCGTATCAACGTTGGCCAAGACCGGAAATGCGGCTTTCCCGAGTTGAACCTCCGCCAGGGCGGCTTTAAGAACCTCCCCAGCGGGATCCAACAACCGGCAATGAAAAGGAGCACTCACGGCCAAGCGCACGGTCCGAGCCCCCAACTCGCGGGCCTTAAATTCCACCATGTCTAAACCCGCGTTTAGCCCCGACACTACAGTTTGACCCGGAGCGTTGTAGTTCGCGGGTTCCACTAAGGCTACTTGAGACGCTTCCCAACACAATTTTTCCACTTGCTCGGATTTCAGCCCCAATATCGCAACCATCCCGCCCTCGCCTTTAGGGACCGCTTCTTGCATCGCCCGACCCCGAATTCTAGTTAACCGCACCCCATCGGCCAAGGTCAACACACCTGACGCAACATACGCTGAATATTCTCCCAAAGACAATCCAAATCCCAACACGGGGAGAAAGTCCGGACGATATTCCTTAAGCGTTCGCCAAATCGCCACGCTTAAAGCCAGTATCGCCGGCTGTTGAACTTCCGTGTCCTGCAACCGCTCTTCAGGGCCCTGCAGAATGACCTCGCTGAGATTGTATCCAATCGCATCATTGGCTTCTTCAAAAGTCTGCCGCATTACGCGTGATGACGCCACCAACGCCTGTCCCATACCAACAAACTGCGAACCCTGCCCTGGAAACATCACTCCCCAGCCGGACAAGTGCTTCACTCCTATCTCGTTGTTACTCACGTGTTCATCTTTCGTCTTGAGTCCACTGTACCACCTCTTGTGCCTGAAGAGGACATAAAATTGCACCAAAAGCTCCCGGGCCGGCATGGGCACCAATCACCGGACCTGCTTCTGCCCGCAGTTCATCAACGATATGGTAGTTTTGTGACAATGCTTGGGACAACTGGTCCAATTCCGGCACTGGAGTGGTGCTTGCTAGTGCAAGTAAGCAATCGCTGCCTTCCGCAATACGTTCCCCGAACAACTGCAGCATGGCCGGAATAATATGGCGCACACCGCGAACCTTTTTGGCGGCCTTAATGATGCCGTGATCGACTTCTAAAATAGGTTTCATATCCAGCATCGTGCCAATCAAACGAGCTGCTTGTCCTATGCGCCCACCCCGCGCCAAATACTCCAACGTCACGGGCGCAAACAGCAGCTGGATTTTTGGCACCAGTGCATTGATCTCCGAGACAATTTCCGCCTGGGTTGCCCCACGTTTGGCCTGGCGAGCAGCCCACCAGACCAAAAGCCCACAACCGACACTGGCATTTTGACTGTCAATCACAGCGATGTTCCCATTTACCAACCGTGCGCCCGCCTGCGCTGCCCGTACCGTGAAACTTAGCCCTCCGCTTAAGTGAATAGAGACAATGGCATCGACCCCTTCTTGGTCCAGCAGTTCTCGATAGACCGTGGCAAATGCCCCCGGGGCAGGGGCAGCGGTGCGCACGGGTTCGCGGGTGTGGGTCAGTTGGTCCATAAATTGGGTTGGTGTCAACTCGACCCGGTCCAGATAATAGGTGTCCCCTATAGCCACACTTAAGGGCACAGTCGCAATCTGATATGCGGTCAATAACGCTTGGTTAAGGTCCGCAGTAGAATCAGTGACGATGGCTACGCTCATGCTAATATCCCCAACGAATGACGTTGGCACCCCAGGTAAGTCCAGCGCCAAAAGCCACCAGAACAATCACGTCCCCACGGCGCAGACGCCCTTGATGGCGCGCCTCGTCTAGCGCTAAGGGTATGGTTCCCACTGAGGTGTTTCCATACCGTTCGATGTTGATAACCACACGGTCAGGGTCCAAGTTAAAGCGCCGTATTGCCGCGTCAATAATGCGCAAGTTGGCTTGGTGAGGTACTAAAAGATCCATATCATCCAATGTCATGCCTACCGCAGCCAACGCTTTTTCAACTGCTTCCGGCATCGCTTTAACCGCAAAGCGGAACGTTTCATTCCCGTTCATCTTTAAAAAGTGCAGACGTTCTTGAACCGTTGCCGCACTGGTAGGTAAACGCGATCCGCCCGCGGGCAATGCCAACAGGTCTCCCCCGCGCCCATCAGCACGCAAATACGATCCCAAAATGCCAAATTCGGTGTCATTCTGCCCCTCTAGCACCAGAGCTCCGGCAGCGTCACCAAACAACACAGCAGTGGTCCGATCCTGATAATCGGTGATGCTGCTTAACTTATCTGCTCCAACGACCAAAATCCGGTGAAAATTTCCGCTCATAATCATGGCAGAACCCATTTCGAGGGCATAAATCAGTCCCGTACATCCTGCCTGCAGGTCCACTCCTGCCACTGGATGGTTGCACAAACGCGCCTCGAGACGCGCAGCAGTGGAAGGAAAAAGGGTGTCGGGGGTATTTGTCGCTACAATGATGAAGTCGAGGTCGTCTCCCTCGATACCGGCTTCTTGCATCGCAATGCGACTGGCTTTTTCCGCCATGTCGCTTGTGGTCTCTTCAGGATCGGCGATATGCCGCTCCTTGATTCCGGTTCGTGTCACAATCCATTCATCGTTAGTATCCACCAGGCGTTCCAGATCGTGGTTGTTTAACACTCTTGGGGGTGCATATGTCCCCAGTCCCTTAACTACCGCGCGTTTTGTCATCCGTTGGTCTCCTCCCCCACAACCCGTTCCTTGATTCTTTGTTGACTACCAGAGACTGCAAACTGGTGAGCCATGGTGATCGCAATACGAAACGCCTTGGCCTCACTGGCCCCATGACACTTGTAAATGGGTTGGTCCAATCCCAAAAGGGGTGCCCCCCCGTATTCCTGATAATCTAGCAATGTCCTCAGTTCATGGAGTCCGGACTTTAAAAACAATGCTGCCAATTTTGTCGTCCAATTGCGCAGCATAACCCGGCGCAATTGCGACATAATATCGCGGGCCACTCCCTCGGTCAGCTTCAATGCGATATTTCCCGAAAACCCGTCGCATACCACGACATCGGCTTTACCCTGCAAAAGTTCCCGAGCCTCAAGATTACCTACGAAATTTAACGAAGTCGACTTCAACCATTGGTGGGCTTCACGGATGAGTGGAGGTCCTTTACCCGCCTCTTCCCCTACGTTGAGCAATGCGACTCTGGGCCTAGCCATTCCAAACACTTCCTCGCAATACACTGAACCCATTAAGGCATATTGCACCAGTTGTGACGGTTTCGGATCCAAGTTTGCGCCAACGTCTAAAAGCATCACGCCCCATCCTTGCAACACCGGTAAAATAGCTGTTAAGGCCGGCCGTTCAATGCCCGGCATTCGCCCGAGGCTCAGCAACCCTGCGGTCATTAAAGCTCCGGTATTCCCCGCAGAAATTCCCGCTACCGCCTCACCCGAAGCCACCAATTTAATCATGTGCACCATCGATGAATCGCGTTTGGCTTTGACTGCGGCCACTGGGCGATCCTCCATGGTTATCACTTGCGAGGCGGGAAACACGGTAATGCGCTCCGGCAAGGGGTTTGACACACGGTCAATGGCGGCCGGTTCCCCGACCAATATGACTTCCAAGGATGGTTGTTCCTTAATGGCTGCTAGAGCTCCCTTTACCGGTGCGTCAGGGGCATGATCGCCCCCCATGGCATCCACGGCAATTTTCAAAACTTGCTGCCTCCTTTTGCGGCCGTTAATGCCGCTACCGCAAACACCACAAACTTAGCCCGAAATACCGTTTCTTGCCGTACTTGACTTTCCACCAGCACGACCCAACGGGGGCCGGTCTTGCGAATGACCTCAGCATAAGCACTAATTTGTTCGCCCGCCATTACCGGCTGTTTAAATTTCGCATTAACCAACCCGGTGAGTACGACGTCCCCATCGACTACCGCAATAGCGAGAGAATCGGCTTGAGCAAAAATATAATGACCGCGCAAAACCCCGGTATGGGCAAAAGCCATGGCGGCATCGGTATCCAGAACTGACCGTCCACTATGTCCAATGTTTAAGTCCACCAATTCGCCCACCATTTCCTGGCGGTGCATAGCCCTGACCTGATTGACACTGCGTCGAGCCAAATTTTCCGATCGCAGCCGCATTTCCGGGATTCCCAAGTGCATCCGATCCAGCCTTATGGTAGGCACACTCACGCCAAAATGCTCTGCCAACTCTTCGTCGGTTTGCAGAGGGTTTTGGCTCAGCAATTCTCTGAGTTGACGTTGTCGTTCAATTTTGCTTACCCGCAACGATAACCCGGCACCCCCTCTTTATCACTATATATTAATACTCGGTGATAACATTAATGCAAAAAAATTCCATGGATAAACCATGGAATTTTATGCATCGTGCTTAACCACAATGCGTCCGTCATAAAATCCGCAATGCGGACACACATGATGTGGCATCCGATCCCCATGGCACCGGGGGCATTCAACCCACTGTGGCGCTGTTAACTTCCATGTTGACCGTCGAGTGCGAGTGCGAGACTTGGGTGACTTCCGTTTCGGTACTGCCATCAAACATTCCTCCTAAAACCTGTTAGTCCTTATCCTGCCGAGTGCCTAAACCTGACTCAGCCCATTCCTTTAAGGGGCCCCATCGATCATCGGCAGGAGTGGCGCAGTCACATGAATCACGATTTAAATTGATCCCACATTGCGGACAAAGTCCACGACAATCCGCCGAGCACACAGGTGCCATAGGCACACTGACCGCGACCGCGTCAGCCACTAAGACGTCTAAACTAATTTTGTCGCCAAGAAACCGATGGTAATCCAGCGTAGGATCGTCGGGTCCCACCTCTTCATGAAATTCCTCAAAAATTTCAAATGGTACGTCTAACACAAACGGTTCCAAACAACGGGAGCAAATGGCTTGTACCTTTACCGTTCCCTGGCATTCCACCAACAACTCGTGCCCGGTGTTGCGCACCTTAACGTCCAACGACAGTGGCGACAGAAACGGAAAGTCCAAACGCTGTTGAGCGTCTTCTAACTCCTGACTCTCAATGTGCAGGGTTTCCTCTCGTCCCGCCCATTTTTTGACGTCCGAGACCCGAATCTCCATCATTCCACCTCGCAAAACTGTTCGTATTATACCGATTGCAATTCATCCTTGTCAACAAACCACGACCTACAGTTTTCCGCGTCTCATAGCCCCCACCACTACCCACAGTCCCATTGCCAAAGTCGCGATAAAGGCATATTCCCCGAGAGGAAAGTGGGTCAAAGCGTCCAATTGGTCGCGATGCACCACTAATCCTGTGCCTACAATCAGTGCTGCCAAAAGGAGCGTTAAAGCTAAACGGTTGACCAATCTCTCCCAGTGTTGCAATACTTTGTCTAAATTTTTGTGTTCCAGAATAATGCGAAATTCTCCTTGGCCTAATGTATTTAATGCCCGGTCCACCTGGTTTGGCAGCCGCACAACCGCATCCGCCCACTCCATGGCGGTCTCCACTGCATCTGGCCCCCACCATCCCGGTGTGAGCCGCTGCCACAACAGTTCAAGCGCATGCGGTTTCCCCAGATTGACCAATGACGCATGAGGATCTAGCTTGCGGACCACGCCGTCCACCGTCACCGCAGTCTTTGCTAGCAATGTATACTCGGGAGGGATTCGGATTTGATAAGTTTGAGCCAGGGTTAAAATATCGGACAGTGCCTGACCTAAATTGAACTGCTCCAACTCCACTTCGTAATATCGCCGCCGTAACTGATCCACATCTTGAAGCAAGGCGTGGCGGTCAACCTGACCTTCAATGACGCCAAGTGCTAAAAGGGAATCGACCACTCGGGAAGACTTCCCAAACGAAAGGCCAATGATCAAATCCACCGATTTTTTTCGCATGTCAGGAGTAAAATTTCCCACTAGTCCCCAGTCAAGAAACACCACTTGGCCGCGGTCATTTACGTGAATATTGCCCGGGTGGGGATCAGCATGAAAAAATCCATTGACAAATATCTGATAATACACCGCACCCACAAATTTTTCCGCCAACTGATTAGGCGCCAGCCATGAGGATGTCCATTCATTAATCTTAGTGCCTGTCACCTCCTCCAACACGAGCACTTCAGGCCGCGTCCATTCCCATAGCACTTGGGGAATTCTCATACCGCGTTGCCCGTTGTACTGCTTGAAAGCACGTTCCGTATGATTGGCCTCAACGATAAAATCCCGCTCCTCCCTAAGGGTGCGTGACAGTTCAGCAACCAATGTTGAGACTTGGTATTGCCGCCCCCATTCGGTCCGTCTTTCCGCTAACTCCCCCAAACGTTTTAAAATGGCCAAATCTGATTCGGTCTGTTCTACAACCTGGGGGCGGCGTACTTTAATAACCACCGCTTGTCCCGTCAAAAGGCGGCCTTGATGCACCTGGCCTAAAGAGGCTGCTGCCAGCGGCTCAGGATTAATATACAGCAACACGTCAGCCATCGGTCGACCCCATGCGGCTTCCAGCGTTTGCACTAAAACATCAAACCCAAATGGCGGTACATCACTCTGAAGTTTTTCTAGTGCCGTCACCAAGTTGAGCGGCAAAATATCGCTGCGCAAGGACGCCAATTGCCCCAATTTGACAAACGTCGGCCCCATGGCTGCCAGAACCAGACCTAGCCGTTCAGCCCAATTGGCGTCGTCTTCGGGAACGCGGGATCTAAGCCATCTCTGTTTTATCGAGAGATGCCGAGAAAGTCCTAAACTGTCCATGACCATGACAAATCCGTGCTGGGCCAAAATACTGGCAATCTCTCGATAGCGGCGCCAGTTGGCGGATCGGGGCCAGGGCACCCTCATTGCCCTGGGGTCTCGTAAGTCCCATAGACGATCGGTTTGCCATCTCGCACCATAATTTGGCCTTTAGCAATGACGGTGTGTATCATATCCTCTTGAATTCCCAGCACATTGGCTATCATTCCTGGGGCTATCTTACCGACCAAACGCAGTTTTAAAATGTGAGCGGGAGTACTGGTTGCTGGGGCCAGGGCTTCCTCCCATGATACCCCGCTTTTAACCAGCGATAATACGGCTTGCCATAAGGTGTCAGCCGATCCCATCTCCATCCGAACCAGGTGGCCTTGAGCATCAAATGTCGGCGCCGATCCCTCCGCATCCGAACTAAAACTTATATGATCCCAGGGCACGCCCTGCTCGCGCAAAAACCATGCCGCAGAGGCCGGCGCCACGGCGTCCGGGTCATCATCCGCCGGCTCAATTCCGGTGGTAATATCGAGCCAACCGCCCCGTCTCCCTAAATCCACCGCATCTTGCAATAGTTCCCGATTCCGGTTCAAATGGGTCGGAACAAAAGTATCCGGGGGCAAATCCGCTATTTCCAGCACTTGATACACAGGGCCGAGTCGACGTGGCCCGCTGCCCATATGGAGGTGAAGCACCCCCGCTTTACCAGCTAATAGACCGCCGACACGCGCCTCAGCGGCCAATTCGGCCAGAACCCGATCACTAGGATGACTGCCTCGGTGGTCGCTTACCGCTATTTCTCCGATGCCCAATACTTTGTCGATGAGAATGATGTCGTTTCGCGGGTTATCCGTTATCGTTCGGGTAGGCACTTGGTAAGCCCCGGTATAGATATATGTGGTAAGGCCTTCAGCTTCGAGGCCGCGGGCGGTGGCCAACAGTCCCGAGACACTCCGAGTGGTGCCATCCGTTCCCAAGACCCCGACCACCGTGGTAATCCCTGCCTGCGTCAATTGGGTCAATCGAATTTCCGGCGTCCGAAATTGAGGGCCGCCCTCTCCGCCGCCTCCGGCAATGTGAACATGCTGATCCACTAATCCCGGCACCACCAAGGCACCTTCCATGGAGATCTCTTGACCGTGGCACCATGGTGGAATTTCCAAATGATCACCTATGGCGGCAATCCGTTCTCCGATAATCAACACATCTTGCCGCCCTAGAGCCTTTGGTGCATACACGGTGCCCCCTCGTACTAAGAGAGCCTCTACCATCATTCTTGTTTGCCACTTCCCTTTTCTCCGCGACCCAATACCAGCTCGATTTTTTTGGCGATTTCCTCGCTTTGCTGAATTACGCTACGGAGTTTTTTTAGATTGGCTTCAAGTTCCTGACTCAATTCATATTGGGCTTGCGTGAGAACCTGGGCAACCGTCTGGCTTTGACTATTGCTGCCGCTGGTTTTGGGTTTCACTTGCGCTTTTTTGGATTTGTTGCTATTAGTCCCCGAGGCGCTGCTCTGGTTATTGCTGCTATTGCCTTGTCCCGAATTGCTATTGCTAGAGTTTTGACTTGTGTTGCTGCCCTGATTTTGACTCATGGAAGCGAGCTCCTGGCGCACTATTTGCCGCAGCTGCTCAGGATCCAGGCTTCCACTGGATCCATTGTCTTTTTTCCCCGACTGCTGAGTTTTTGCTAACTCCTCCTGAATGATATCACGCAAACTGGTCGACGACTGCCCTCCACTAGACCCATTGGCCAATTGTCACATCCTCCTTTGGCTACTGCATTAAGGAGTAGTATGTCCGGGAAGCGTCCAATTAACCTAAGCGTTGGCACTCGTGCCAATTTCTATATCTTTAAGCGCCTGAGACAGCGTTTTTACCGGATAAATGGTCATGTGATAGCCTTTTCTTTGTGCCATACGCAGCGCTTTAGCGTAATTGGCCTGGGGGCACAAAAAGATAGTGGCACCCGCACGATGGACCGTAATCACTTTCTGTGCCACTCCCCCAATTTGACTGACGGTACCATTGGGGGAAATTTCGCCGGTCCCCGCCACTATACGACCGCGGGCTAAATTTTTTCCCGTGATTTGGTCATAAATTTCCAGCGCAAACATCATTCCGGCACTGGGACCTCCGATATTTTCGCTTTTGATGGTCACCGGGCGTGGAATATGCCAATCCAGTTCTTGCCCTATCAAGACACCGATGGCCGGAGCAGGATCCCCTTTTAGGTGCATAGTCTTAATAGGAATGACGAGTCGTTGGTGATTGCGGATCACCGTAAAGGGGACAATCTCGCCGTAAGTAAAATGCTTTTGCATCACGGTGCGAATTTGACTGGGTGATGTCACCTTATAGGGTCCTACCGCCACGATCAAATCTCCCGCCTTAAGTTTGCCGGCCGCTGTACCCGACTTCAGCACGCCTTCAACTTGTGCTCCAGGGACCGTGGCAACCGATGCATTGAGTCCTGCCAGCCGTTCCCCAGCGACTTCCGCGGAAAGCTTACTCCCCGACATCATTGCATAATTAAGTTGCTCATATTGTTTCATATTCAATCCCCCAGTGGCGTAGCTTAGGGGCAAAATTTCTACATTAGGATCTAACTTGGCGCCTAAATAAAGAAGTTCATTAAGCTGTCCTATTTCCACAGCCACCATTAACAATTTTCCCCGCCCTGGTGAGTGCCCGTGAGCCACCTCCACCATTTGTGACAAGTTACCGGTAATTCCCGGAGCTACTGCTAGATAATTCGTGGGGATGAACCAAAGCACCACGCCGGCCACCACCAAAATCGCTAGCACCCACACCAGAGTCTTTCCGACACTTCGCTTTGTCTTCATAAAGCACTCCCTTCATCGGTCTTGGTGATTCCTGTTCCTAATAGCCCTAAGAGTGATGGCATGGCTGCTTCTGCAGCACGTTCTCCAGCGGCAATTATGGTCCCGATTTGACTAAAATGCGCATCCCGGCTTAAAGTCAGGTCCGGTTCGATCACGATGTCAGCATCAAGCTGCTGATACTGACGCAGTTGGCGTGCCATGATGTCAAAAGTTTGGAAAAGGACATCAAACATTGACCCCACTTTAGTTGCCAGCTCCACTCCGACATCCACCGCGACCAGCACATTGCCCGGCCACTGCCGTGCCACATCTACCGGTACTCGGTTCAACACGCCACCGTCGACCAGTACCCTACCCTCATGAACCACCGGGCTGAAGATACCAGGAATCGATACCGTAGCCCGCACTCCCCGTGCTAAACTACCGGAATCAATCACGACCGGAGTTGCCGACTCAATGTCGACGGCTACCACTTTTAGCGGCGGCTGGCATTCTTCAAAACGTCGTCCCCGGGTAAGCAAACTTAATAGTCCTTCAAGTTTTCTCCCTGCGACTACGCCCATTTTGGACAAAGAAAAATCAAGCCAGTCGCTGCGCCGAATGCCCAGCGCCACCTCTTCCAGCATGAGCCCAGTATAACCGGTGCAATAAAGGGCACCCACCAGGCCGCCCATACTGGAACCAGCAATGCCCCGAATGGGAATTTGGTAACGGTCCAACACCTTCAGCACGCCAATGTGCGCCAGTCCTCTAGCTCCACCGGAGGACAAAGCTAAAGTCACCCCTGGTTGCGACATCTCTTTCGTCCCTTTCAGTCTATGAACAATAGTCATGCCTTGATGTCCCCAATCATAACTTGACACGGCACCTATTGCATATTGTCCAGTAACCTCATAAACGGAGGCGGTCATGAAAACTCTTTACCGCCAACTGCCAATGTGGATCATCTTGCTTTGCAGTATCGCTATACTATACACCGCAGGGACAAAATTCCCGAACCTCTGGGCCGTCGCGGTGCAGTATTGGTGGAGCCGCATTGTGCCTTTGGTGTTCCCTAGTCTTCTGATGGCAGAAATTATGATTCAGTTGCTGCCTGGCCGCACCGGTATTCAAGCCTGGATGCGATCTGTGGCGTCTTTCCCATTGGTCGGGGCCATGCGCCGATGCGACCATGCCGCCAGTAACTCTTCCTCTCCAAGTTTGTACCAAGATCTCGTGTGGTCCAACTGTTATAATCCCCTGCTTTTTACTCCATTGGCCCGAGGAATGTTTCTTGATCTCTGCCTTTTGGTAGCCGCCTGGCTCACCATTGCCATCCGCGGCGGCCCTCTTTTTCCCACCCGCCGCACTCCCACCATGAGCATTAGGTGGCGTTCGGCTGCTCTAGATGCAATGAATTGGGCCACAATATTGTTGGCAGAGATTATGGTCTCTCGCATTGTCCGATTGCCTTCTTGGCACTGGCTCTATCAGATTTTGGTCGACCCATTTCCCTCGCCTTCTCCCCATCCGTTATTGAATGTCTTTATGCTGGCCACCAATGGTGTCATCATGTTAGTGCCCCTATTACTGTATGCAGCGCGGCTACGTCTCTCATGGCAGCGAATTGCCATAGACCGCCTTATCCAGGCAGGCTGGGCCACGCTAATATGTTGGGTCTTACTCTCATTCTTGCCGCAATTCCATCCGATTGTTTTTTATGTCGTTCATGACCTGCGTTAACTCAGTTTCTAGTCTCGCCAAAATTTCGTCTGCATAAGCCCGCGCCCCTTGGTGGATTTCCCTGGCCGTTTGCCGGGCTTGTTCCGTGAGGTCCTGGGCCCGCTCCCGGGCTTTGGCGACAATTTCCGATCCCTCAGCTTGGCGGGCAATCTCTTTTTCGGCATCTGCTTTAATTGACTGCGCTTGGTCCATCGCCTCTTTCAAGATGCGATCCCGTTCAGCGACTATCCACTGGGCTTGGCGCACTTCTTCTGGCAACACATGGTGCACTTGGGACACGAGAGTCGCCAACTCGTTGGCGTCAATCAATATTCTTCCGGTCCACGGCAAGCGATGAGCGTGATTGATTAAGTCGTCAATGCGATCTAACAGCATTGCTAATTCCGATGCGAGTGGTTGGTTAGTCATGATGATCTCCCTCAGTTTGGGAAAATTTTTGAATGAGTGCCGACGCAACCGGTGCCGGGACCAACTCGCTGACGTCAGCGCCGTAGCGAGCTAATTCCTTAACCAGAGTAGAACTTAAATAGGCATGATGTTCACTGGTCAACATGAAAATGGTCTCAACACCGGGAGCCATTTTCCGGTTCATCAACGCAATTTGAAACTCATAATCGAAGTCGAGCACCGCCCGCAGTCCTCGAATCACAATGTCAAAGCCCTGGGCTTCAGCATATCGCACCAGGAGATCGCGACTCTGTTCTACGGTCACGCCAGGAATGTGGCGAGTTGCCGCTCGTACCAGCTCCACCCGCTCCTCAGCAGAAAATAGCGGCGCTTTGGATGAATTGACGAAGACCGTGATGCGCAGGGATTGAAACATCCGCGCTGCCCGCTCGATAACATCGAGATGGCCGTTATGGATCGGATCGAACGATCCAGGATATAGTGCATGACTATGGTTCACCGGCAGGATCCTCCCTCGACAAAATTTGCGGAGTTTCTGAGCGATACCAAGAAACTGCCGTATCGCCCCACTGCCTCCGACGCTGAGGCACCAGTCCCGGGATCACGATGGTGTTCTGGGACGCAGGATGTTCCACAATCACCAATCCACCAGGTTCCGTGATGTTTCCCAATGTCTGGATCACGATGCGACCAAGCCCAAGTTTCCATGGAGGATCGCAAAATATTAATGAAAACCGTTTGCCCATCTTAACTGCTTGAGTCATAAAGCGTTCTGCAGAAAGCGCCTTAACCACTACCTCCGTCCCAGGGCTCAAGACGGCTAGGTTCTTCTTAATCGCCTGGCGCGCCTGATAATCAGGTTCGATTAGCCAGGCGCTAGCCGCCCCCCGCGATAATGCTTCCAAGGCAAGCGCCCCAGATCCCGCGTAGAGATCCAACACGGTGGCTGACTCCACTTCCAGCCCCAGCATATTGAAAAGTGCCTCACGCACCCTCTCCCCGGTCGGACGGGTCGCCAGCCCTTTGGGAGCTACCAAACGGCGTCCCCTGGCTTGTCCTCCTACGATGCGAATTGCATGTCCCTCCTGCATCTAGACGAGGTCTAGATCCAATTGTCGCCAGTATACCATTGACGTGGAAGTTAATGCATCTTCGCCAACGCGGAAACGGTTACCGAGCGGTATCCCAAGGTTTTCAAATCATGTAATAGGATAGTCAGCGCTATCATCTCTTCTCCTACTCGGGGCCCCGATTCGGACAACGGGATAATATCTCCCGGGGCTAGGTGCCGTATTACATTCGACATGAATTGACTCGGATCTTGATTGTCCTTAGGAGCAAACGGAGGAGTCCACAACACCAAATGCAAGCCACATTGAGCGGCTGCATGCAATACTTTGGTGGAGTAGGCACCGTACGGGGGACGCAGCCATTGCGGGGTGTGGTGCGTCAATTGCTGAATGATGCGGTTGGTCCGCCTCAAATCGGCGACGTCTTGGGCCAGGCTATGCTGGGTCAGATTGATGTGGCCGTACGTGTAATTGCCCAATTCCATCCCGTCTTTGACAATCAACTGAGTGAGGTGGGGATATTTTTCTGCCTGCGATCCCAACACAAAAAAGGTCGCACGGGCATGAAACGCCAATAACAATGATAAAATTTTTTCGGTGCTGCGAGGATTAGGGCCATTATCGATAGTGAGGGCCACAACCCTTTGGTGGGTTGGTACCGACACCATTACACCGAAAGGATTCTTCGGACCTTTCACGAAAATGGACCCTGGAGTCCATATAGCAACGACCATCAAAACTAAAGCCAATCGCCAATGCCGCAACAACGATCGCAGCGAAATCACCCAAAATCCCGTGGTCACCGAGTGGTGCCCCACATAATTAGAGCGACACCTCCAGCAATCCAAAAAATTTTTCCCAGCGGGACTTTAGTGGCTGCCAGCCCAGCTATACCTAGCAGCATTGTGGTGGTCAGAATTATTGGACCTACTAATCCCAAAAGACCATTTATCCGCACAGCCATCTCAATGCGATTAAACCGCCACATAAGAAACGCTCCAGTCAGTTCCATCATGGCTGACAAAAACCGAATGACAACCATCCCACGCAAATAAATGTCATTGGACATCGTTATCGCTCCCGCTTGCATTTAATGAAAATATCGACCAACCGACTCAATAATTTGCAGCATCAAGTACGTCACCCCGGCAGCCATTAGCGGTCCTACGGGAATTCCTCCCCAAACCACAATTCCCACAATGGACCCAACGATGAGGCTTATCATCAAGTAGCTGTTGTCAGCCAACAGGTGAAGACCACGGCCATTCAAATGGGTGGCCACAGCGCCGCCAATGACGGCTAAGATCCCTGGCACCGTCAGCAACCCTTTGCCAATATCTTTGAGACTTACCTTGCCCACGGCAAAAGGCACCAGCATTGCCAAGGTCAAGAACAGCAAACCCACCTCTACCCCTCGACGCTCCAGAACCGGAAATAAAAACGAAAGACGGGTAAAACGGATCACCAACAAAATGGCCGCAGCGGCAGCCACTAAATTGGAGCGAGCCCAGATACCTAAAATTAATAGTGCAAGCAATCCGATAGTCGCGTTGTTCAGCATGGCCGCCTCCGCTGTCCACTTTCCGACGGCAATATCTATGAAAGAAGGACAACAAAAAGACCGGCCTGGTGGCGACCGGTCGTTACGGCAAAATTTTAAACGTTATGATAAAACCATCCGTCCGGTCCTCTAACCGGCACTGTGGACGACTGGTTCATGCGAGCAGCATATGCCACATCGCGTTGCATTCCGGACACCAACAAATGTTGTGCGTGGCGGGACTGCATGACGCTTTGAGCAATTTGCGTCTGGTTCGCCGCAAATGCTGTCCAGGCCAGCCGGGCCGCATCGGTCCAGTCGCGCTCCGGCCACTCATTGATGACGGCGCCCGCTGTTAACACATCCTCCCAAGACACCTCACCCACCGTTCCCGCACAAACCACCAGCGCGTCGAAGTTCTGCATTTGCTGGCGTCTGGCGGCCGACGCGGCGTTAAGCAAGCAGGCTAAACCAACCCAGGCAGCCCTCTGGACCCGGGACACGGCCTGAGTGCCATTGGTGGTGGTCAATATTACGGAGCGCCCCTCGACCAAGTCGGGTGGATAATCAAATGGTGAATTCCCCGCATCAAACCCCGGTACTGGCTGATTGTGGCGTTCACCTCCTAGAATTAGCGCAGGGTCTTGCCGCTTATAATGAAACGCCTCGTCCAGTGACGCACAAGTCAAGACTTTGGCGGCACCGCGGTCTAAAATGGTGGTCAATGTGGTGGTCGCCCTTAAGGTGTCAATCACCAACACAGATCGCTTACTCACATCGTCCGGAACATCCTGCCAACGATAAACAACATCAATCGACCAAATCTCCCCCTTTCACTTTCAGCGGAGGTGGCCATTTGATGGGATCCAATGCCCCGCTGGTCACATAATACTGGCGCAAGGTATCTCCCCGCAATCCTACCCGCAATGCCTCCAACGCCAAAACATCCTGAGGTTCAATATTTCCCAGAGAGACATTAGGACCAAACCGCAAAATTAGTTCCTGTTGTTGGTGTTTTTTGGGGGCTTCCCACAACACACGGGTGGGATCAGGCAAATGACGCACCATTTGCTCCAATTCATCTTCCAAGACTTCTCCTTGATCGTCGTAAATCACGACGCCTTGCCCGCTTTCGCGGCCTTCCACAATGACTACATCGGATCCCGCTGTCAAATCATCGGCCACTTGTTCCCATAGGCGAAGATCAGGGATTGTATCACGCGGGTCCTTTTTGCCCACTTCACTGACCACCAAATCAAAGCCATACACTCGTGCCAGCTGAATGGTATTGTGGCGGGTTTCCGGATCTAAATTAATCGTGCCGTCGGAAATTTCCACCCCTGTAAATCCTAATTCCCGCGCCCGGTCCAAAAATTCAATGAGGCGTCCTTGCAACAATGCCAATTCCAAGAAAGTTCCTCCGGGATAAATGTGTACCCCATACGACTTTACCAATTCGATTTTCTGCCGCAAAAGGCGCGTGTGGTAAAAGGCCGAAGTGCCAAAGGTCAGCTTCAGGTAATCGACGTAGTCCGATGCCAGTTCCATTAAATCACGAGTATCCGTCAGTCCCAGTCCTTTATCAATGACCATTGTCAGTCCTCGTTGCCGCGGCTTAGCGGTCCGGTCGGCAACAGGAAAATCCAGGATATCTAACCAAGCCTTGTTGTCATCATGTGCCATCGTTTTATGCTCCTCCTCAGGTTGGAGATTTCTTAGGCACCATATTCAGGCCAGATGATGGAGGTGACGGTTAATATTTTTCGCATTGCCGCGAAAATTTGGGA
Organism: Sulfobacillus benefaciens; assembly: GCA_003023695.1. Taxonomy (GTDB): domain Bacteria; phylum Bacillota; class Sulfobacillia; order Sulfobacillales; family Sulfobacillaceae; genus Sulfobacillus_C; species Sulfobacillus_C benefaciens_A. The sequence continues at coordinate 71,147 of PXYW01000007.1, forward strand.
CAGTTTAGAGAGTGTAGTTCTTTAATTCCAATATGGGAGGCACAATTGATGGCAAAGCAGGGCGCGTCTTCGGGATCGACGGTTGCATCGGACCGACATGGGCTCAAATTGGCGGTGTTGTGCTCGGTCCCCTTCATCATGGTTCTGGGCAACTCTATGCTGATTCCGGTGTTGCCGAAAATGATGAGTGTTATGCATTTAACCCTTTTTCAAGTGGGGCTGATTATTACTATATTTTCCATTCCCGCCGGCGTTATTATCCCTTTTGCTGGAGCGCTTTCTGACCGTCTCGGGCGTAAAGTCATTATGGTCCCGGCGTTAGCTGTCTACGGATTGGGGGGACTGGGCGCCGGAATTTCCGCCTGGCTGTTTCCTCACCCATATTATTGGATAATGGGGTCGCGCTTGTTGCAGGGGATTGGAGCCGGTGGCACGTATCAATTGGCTATGGCGGTGGCCGGAGATATGTATCAAGGTAAAAGCCGAGCGGGAGCGTTGGGCATTTTGGAAGCATCAAATGGCCTGGGTAAGGTCATTTCACCCATCGCCGGATCCGCCATCGCGCTAATCATTTGGTTTGCTCCTTTTTTTGTGTACGGCTTGCTGTCGTTTCCAATCGCCGCTGCAGTATGGTACGTCATTAAAGAACCCAAAGGTCAAAAAGCACAAGGGGGTTTTCAGCAATATTGGCAAGGTCTCACCCATACTTTAAGCCAAAAAGCCGGGTCAATTGCGGCAACTTTCCTGGGTGGCGCCGTGGTCCTGTTCATTTTGTTTGGCGTCTTAAGCTACTTGGCCGATATTTTAGAAAAGACCTTTAAGTACGGGGAATTTACTCGTGGCTTGCTCATCGCGATACCAGTTTTGGCATCAGCGATCACGTCGTACATTTCCGGCACTATGCTTCAAAAACGCCTTTCAGCGTGGTCCCGGCCGATTGTGGCAGGCGGGCTGGTGCTGATTGCAGCCGCAATGGTTGCGGAACCCTTTTTTGTCACCACTGTTCCTTGGCTGGCTTTAACCATCTTGGGGTTTCAGGGTATCGGTACCGGTAGTGTCTTGCCCGCGATAAACACCCTGGTAACCAGCGCCACAACGTCTAAAGAACGGGGAGTCGTCACCAGCTTGTATGGCAGTGTCCGATTTTTCGGCGTCGCTATGGGCCCCCCACTGTTTGCCATGGCCATGGCCCACCGTTACTGGGTATTTTGGGGAGCGGCGCTGTTAGCTCTGGGGACTGGTATTGTGGCTTGGTTCTTTATCAATGAGAAATCCATGTTGCCCAAAAAGATGCGTGGCGGAGGCGGGGGCCAAAAGACGGCATTTAAGGCGTCTCGGACGCGGCGACAAAAGCTCTCCTGAAGTTGCGGCTGACATTCATGTCAGCCGAATTTTTTCACGGAAAAATTCCATCTATTGCTAGAATATGTCGCATTACCATCGGCATACTAAGCACACCATTTATTATGGGAGGTGAACAACGATGGCACGTGGAAGCAGCACTGGGCAACATGCCGTAGTACGTGAGGCGGCGGCAGCCTTGGATCAATTCAAATATGAAGTAGCAAGGGATATGGGTATCCAAATACCCGAGGACAACTATTGGGGCGACATTCCCGCAAGGGAATGCGGAGCCGTAGGCGGACACATGGTACGCAAGATGATTGAAATGGCCGAGCAAACCTTGGCCGGAAGAACACCCACCCGGCGCACCCGTTGATACCAAACCTTTCTAGGTTAAAAGTTCCGGCCCCGGCCATACTAACATCACTTCATTAATGAGGAGGTGACGACACATGGCACGAGGCAGCAACACCGGAAACCGCGCAGTTGTGCAAGGCGCGCAAAAGGCGTTGGACCAGTTCAAGTACGAAGTGGCACACGAACTAGGACTCCAAGGCGTTGACGATGGATATTGGGGAGATGTCCCGGCTCGTCAATGCGGAGCCGTAGGCGGCCACATGGTGCGCAAAATGATTGAAATGGCCGAGCAAAATCTCGCCGGCCGGAATCGGTAATTCATCTCCGGTCTCCTAACGCGATCTGCACCTTATAAAAAATGGACGGCCCTGCCGTCCATTTTTATTGCTGAGGTCCAAAATATTTAGGACCCGGATAAGGCCAAATGCGGGATCTGACTGAACAGACCGTGCAAGGCCTTCGATGCCAAAACCTCCAGTAAAGTTCTTCCCCAAACACTCTTAAGATTCTCCGGGCGGATCCATAAATCGTAGGACTCTTGGGCCCAAGCCTCAAAGATCAACCCACACGTCGCTGCTAAACTGCCTAACCCCACCCCAGCCCAATCTGGGTGATGCTGCACTTGCTCCAAAATGCTTTGATGACTATAGAACATATCCGGTGCCCAGGAAATGCTACCTTGATGCCGTAAAAACAAGGAATGTGCTTCACTCCCAGGTTCCCGGATCGCGATTTGGCGCACTGCGGTAGCTTCCGGATGACGGATCAACCCTTCATCCCAGGTAAGGTAATGCAACCGTGTAACAGCCATGGGAAAGTCAATGAGGTTATATTGCCCGGTAGATGCGTCAAATAAATGGGAACCCGCAACATGCAAGAGACCTTGGGTAAATGCCGCAATCGCGGCTTGGCTTGATAGCCGGATTGGCTCCATCCAATACCCGGGTCGCTTCTCTTCATATAGATCACGCAGCCACGCAAGATACGGATCGCATCCCCCAATAAGCATAACACGTTGAGGATCCCGGGCCGACGGCAAAGGAGTCAGAACGCCGGACTTCGGGTTCCACAACGCATCAGGCAAGCGCGGTGCTGCTAACAACATCGTTGGAACCACAACTGTCGCATCATGTATTTTCGCCCACACCACTAATGTCGGAAAACTTGGTTTCGCTCCAAACCACCGCCAGTGATCTGTTCGCCCAATAGAGTCCGGCGCCAGCGGCTTCACTAACTCGTCCAACGATAGGTCAAAAAGACTCGCCAACTTAATGGCCAAAGCCAAGGTTGGCAAACGTTTGTCGTGTTCGAGCGCAATGAGTGTCTGCCGCGTGATCCCCAGTTGCTGCGCCAACCGTTCTTGCGACCACCCTAATGCGCTTCGTCGTTGAGCAAGTGTTTCACCCCACGTCATTCATCATCCGCCTCCTTGGGTACTGGGCAGTGAAAACGGCACTAGGACCGGGTTAATAATGCTGATGTCATCAAACTGAGTGGTCTCGGAAGGATTCCCTATCCATTCTAAAAGCAATCGGCCATCGTCGGAAAGAAAATGGTAGCGCGATAGTGTCGGACTTACCGGTTGCTGATATCCTTGCCCGGATATATGCAATGAAGGCCCTAGGCTTTGTCCGAGCACGATAGTTCGCGAATGAATCAGGAGATGCCCATCGGGCACCGGCACCGATCCGACATACCCCATCATGCGAGCCATCTCCGAATCCACCGGGACCGTTTGGGTTATGTTATTAGATGAGGCAATGCGCCCCTTTTGGAGAAAAACCACATACTCAGAAAATTGCTCGGCCTCTTCCCATTGATGGGTGGAAAAGAGCAGCAATGTTTCCTCCCCTAATGTTTCTTGAAGTTTTCGATAAAGAGACACACGATGGGGACGATCAATTTGTGACAGTGCCTCATCAAGCAGCAAGATAGGCTTTTTCGCCACCAAAGCCCGCAATAGTGCTGCCCGTTGCTGCTCACCTCCAGAAAGTTGGTGGGGATAGCGGTTAAGAAGTTCTTCCAGGTTAAGCCACTGAATCCAGTGGCTCCAATGGGGTAGAGATCCCTGGGCAATCCATCGGATTTGGTCTTCAATAGTGCGGTGAGGTACCAGACTGGGGCGTTGGGGAACATAGGCCACAGGTCGCTGATGCGGCAATAACCTGTCGATGGATTGTTCATTCCATCGGATTTTCAAAGAGGGATGATGTTCCAACCCCGCAATCAGACGAAACAACGTGGTTTTGCCAGCTCCCGATGACCCTACAATCGCATGCATCCCAGGTGTTAACTCAAACTGACCCTCCATCCGTCCTCTTTGCCTAACGGTCATAGCGAACATGAGAGAACCTCCAGTTAAGCCATACCGGGAGTGGTAAGGAAACGATAATCAGCCATAAGGCCAATCCCAGCGCCGCTGGTAACCCTTGTTCTTGCAGTTGGATCCAGATAGCGACCGGCAATCCGCTGGGATGGTAGGCAACCACTACCGGCGCACCAAATGCACCGACGATCCGAGCCCAGGCCATCGCTGCCGCGATGGCAAATCCCGCACGAGCCATCGGCCAAGTAACGAACCAGAAAGTTTGCCAAGGGGATTTCCCCAAAACCCAGACGTCTTCCTCCAGGGATCGAGGAATTGCCCCGAGATAGCCCCAGGCAGTCAACACAAAGAATGGCAAGGATTCATATATTTGGGCAATCACTAAGCCGGCAAAGGTGTTAGCCAGGCTGATCGTTGATCCTATCGGACTTGCAGGGCCCACAACATAAGCCAAAACCAAACCGAGGACTAAAGGCGGCATCAGCAAAGGAATGATGAGCAGTGTGCCCCACCAACGACGCCATTTTGGCCTCACCAAGCGTGCCAAGATCCACGACAGCGGGATTCCGAAGAGAAGGTCGACAGCCAGGGCAATGATCCCCGAACCCAAGGTGACCTCAATAGCATTGCGTCCCGCCGTAGATCGAATCGTCTGTTCCAATGACCCCGCATGTAAGAACAGCACTACAACCGGAACAAATAGCACTGCCAGGGTAATGCCGCTCCAAATTCCGAGAAGCCGTCTCATTAAGGTTTTAATGCGCTAGGAACGTCAGCCATAGAGCCAAACACTTCGGGCGAGAACACTTGGTACCCCGCGTTGCGCATAATGGTTGAGCCTTGAGCACCCAGCAGAAATTTAATGAACCCTACCGAGGCCTGTTCTGGTGTACCTACCGTGGTGATGTCCACTGTCAGCGGCTTCCCTGAAATGGTCTTCCCATCACTTAGCGTGAGGGACGCACTACGGTAAACCGAGGCCTCCGCGGGTGATGCAAAGTTCATCCAGGAAGGCAAGGCAATGTAATCTAGGTGTCGTTCTAGTGCTTCGGATAAAAAGGCACTGCTGGCATCGAGTCCTCCAGACTGCAGCAAGGTCAAGATGCCTTCCTCAGAGTAGACTTCCTTGGCATTATTCAACGTTCCCAAAATTTGGTCCACGGTTCCCGCGGGCAAATTATAATGTTTCACGGCCAATTCGACCATCATGTAAAATGCCTGCCCTTGAGGATCTGTGTTTGGATTAGTGCGTCCCAAGTGAAATCCTGGTGTTGCCATTAACGTGAACAAGTCCCTCAGCGGAAGCCTTTTATCCCGAATGGCGTTCAATTCGGGTGCATAATGGGACGTTGGCGAATAGGCCACAACCAGCGGACTTGCGGCAAAAGCAATAGCCCACTTGGTATCTCTCGGTTCAATGACCTGGATTGGAGCGTATCCAATACTCTCAAAAACATTTGGCGCCAAAGTCTTCGACTTTATTTCTTGCGCCATCCCAAACGAACCACCACCTTGACCTTGGTAGCGAAAGTGGGTGGCTTTTTCGAATGCCGGCCCCACTTGTTCATTATTAACAAACTCCAGCGATCCGGCATACACCACATTGGCGGTCCCGGTTTTGGTCCCAGAGACCTGTTGTGCGCCAGAACCTCCACATCCTGCCAGGGAAACAACCAGGGTACCAGTGACTGCCAACGCTGCTAATCTACCAAAATTCATAATACCCCTCCGATTGTCACCTATCTTTAACATAAAGTGTATTATATCTTTAACATCTTCACAAGAAAGGTTTTAACCCTGGGACAAGATGGAAAGTCATACTGTGGCTATATCTGTAATTTTGATAAAAGTGGCTGCGGACCAGCATCCGGCAAGCCTCCGATGATCGCTGACGCCATTAGGCCGCCATGGGTGCAACCCGTCGAGTTGCGTCGTTGGCGCCAATTGTCCAATAATGGACACGTTTAATGGCAATACAAACCGTCGCGATAAGCACAGATCAAAAAGCCGGGGGTGACGGGATGCCAGACATGGGCAATCTGAAGTCTGGAGGGTGCGGACCCGGTTTGCCAATCACTTACCAAAGTTTATGGGAAACCGTACTTGTGGCACCGGGCCTACTACCTTGGAAGTGTCGGAGAGAGTGTCCTGGGAAACGGAAGAAAGAATAACCCCTAAAGGCGGCCAAAAGGCCGCTGCCTGCTTGACCTCCTTTTGGCCATCGCGGAATACGCAACCCTTATGTGTGCCTGATGCTATTGTTCCTTCGATTGGTTTGGAAAAAAGGCCGGGCCGCTTGGCAAAGGAAGCGGCCCGGGCCAACATTCAGTGCATGGAGTACTCCCTCACGCCCATTCGCTTCGGTCCAATTGTGGCTGTAGAGCTCGATTTAGTCCCTCTGCCAGCACATCAGCCATGTCATTAATCAAGACGTCAATCTCTTTGGGTGTGACCATCAAATCGCCTAAACGCGGGCCCAATACTTCGTCGATAAGACCCTTTTGTTCAGGTACACTCATTTGCTGCAATATCTTGTAAAATTTCACCTCATCGGCTAATTGCTGAGTCAATAAGGAAATGGCTTCTTGGGCTATGCTGACCGCCTGGACTACAGTGCACACGCCAATAGCGATGACGGGCACTCCTAACGCGGCCTCGGTCAGACCTTGCCGACGATTGCCCACCCCAGAACCAGGGTGGATGCCTGTATCCGCGATTTGCACACTGCCGACAAGCCGATCTAAGTTACGAGCCGCTAAGGCATCAATCGCGATGACTAAGTCGGGGTGAACTTCTTTGACAATCCCGCGAATGATATCCAACGTTTCAATGCCGGTAGTACCTAACACACCGGGGGCCACCGCCGCCACAGACCGCATTCGCGGGCGGATATCTTCGGGCACGATTTCCTGCAAATGGCGGGTGACCAGCAGCCGATCCACCACGCGAGGTCCTAGGGCATCAGGGGTTGCATTCCAATTGCCGAGTCCAACCACTAAAATAGTGAGATTCGTTGTTTGGGGCAGCAGCGGTGTCAACTGTTCGCTGATGACCGCGGCCAGACCCTGTTTTAGGTCGGGATCCCGATCTTTAAATTGCGGCACATCCAGGGTTATATAATGGCCCTTAGGTTTTCCCATTAGTCGCTCGGCATCTTCGTGATAGATCTCAACCTCGGTAATTTGCACGCCCCGATCCTTATGGTCGCGCACCCGCACCCCAGGAATTTCTTCATGCGCTTCGCCCCGCACAATATCCCGTGCTTCTATCGCCATATCGGTTCGCACTTGAATTGGCGCAAACGGATGTTGCTCCCTATGTTCTTGCATCCATACCTCCACCCAGAACAATGCTGAAGGTTAGACTGCCCCATATGAGGGAAACTTATTCGTTAGCCGGTGTTGCGCTTGCGAACCATTTTTACCGCAGTCACCAACACCGCTAAAACAAGAGAGAGGTCCCTTAAGGAGAGCGCTGGCACCACGGCAGTGTCAACAAATCGCGACAAAAACGGGCTACCGGTGGTCCCTAGTGCTAGCCACCGCATTGCGAGCCAAAAATCAACCAAACCCGCAAAATTCAGCACCAAAAGGAGCCAGCCGTCTGCGCCTGCCCACAACACCGCAGTATACACCCAAAGCATATACTGGGGGCTATAGACCTTATTGCAAAGAAACCACCAGGCCAAGGCTGCAGCAACCACACCCACCGGGCTCCACCGATAACGGATCATCAATACCAACAGAACCACGCCCCCTACTAGGGTGGCAACACCACTTACCAAGTTGACACCACTTAAATGGAGCCAGCCTATTTGCATTAGCCACTGGTAAATTCCGGGGTCTGGCGGGCGCCCACTGTTATAGGTAAAAAACTCAGACCATCCTTCTTCGGCAAAGAGGGCAAAGGGTAGATTGATTCCAATCCCCGTCACCAGCACACCCCACAAAAACGGTTTCAATTGCGTTTTCTGATGCTGCCACAACCAGACTGCAAAATAAGGCACCATGACAATAGGGAAAAACTTCACAGCAATCCCAATTCCAATCCAAACCCCCGCCTGACGGTAGCGTTCCTGTTCAAACATCCACACAGCCCAGGCCCAGCATAAAATCCCCAGAATGTCCCAATTTAACACGCTATATACCAAAAGCAATGGAGAAAGACTTAGCCACAGCGCAGTCTTATATCCCCGGGCCCTCCATAATGGGTACAGGGTGAAGAGAAAAGCAACCACGAGACCTAAATCGGACCCCGTGAAGTATCCCCAAAATGTAGGCAAATAGGCCATTACGGACATGTAAATGCCGATTAATACGGGGTATTCAATCACATTTTGGAAATATGGGATGTTGTGCAAATAAAGACGCCGCGCCCCATAAAGGGCAACCACGTCGGCGTAGCTATAATGAAGAAAGCTATAAGGATAATAGCTCACGCTGGTATGTCCACCAGGCAACAAAAACTGCGGCGGTGCCGTATGAATGATGTTAATAGCCATTAGCAAAACACCAGGCAAGGCCACCCAACCAAACCGTTTCAACATTGACGTTCGCGTCCCTATCCCCCCTGCTCTCACGAAACAATTGTCGCATTTATCGTCCAACGACGGTCTCCCACATTATAGGGGATCTTGTCCACGGCAAAAAACCCGCCAGCTAATAATACGCAAGTATGGAGGTACTGGGACATAAATCTATAGCGGGGGAATGTCCATGAAATCGTCGCAACGCAGATTAATTTGGGGCACTTTAACGCTAACCAGCGCAGCCTTGGCATCTCGTGGGTTGGGATTACTTTACCGCATGCTTCTGGCACGGTTTTTGGGAGCCGAAGGGCTAGGATTTTTCCAAATGATATTCCCATTATATGTTGCATTAGTGACATTGGCTGTGGCGGGAACCCCCGTGGCTGTTTCCCAAATGGTTGCGGAGGGCCAGGCACAAACTCGGGCCCTGATTCGGCTCGCCATAACCCTGGTATTATCGGTGAGTATTCCATTGATGTTTTTGATCTATTTTTGGGCACGGCCACTGGCCATGGCGATCTATCATGACCCCCGGTTCATTCCGCTACTCTGGGCCATTGCCCCAGCACTTATCGCTGTGGCCTTTTCTTCGGTGCTGCGGGGATACTTTATTGGCTTGCAACGAGTGGAAATTCCTGCGGCATCACAAGTAGCTGAACAATTAGCACGGGTCGTCATTATGTACGGAATCCTCAATATCATCGGTCAACAAATTCCCCATGCTCCTTTGGTCGCTGTGATCCTTATTCCAATTGGTGAAGCAGTCAGTTTGATCATTTTGGCCTGGGCATACTGGCATCGTCCTCCCTCGGAGGAATTGCTCGGGAGTTCGATGCCCCACCTTAGAGACCTTCTAAAGCTGTCCTTGCCAGTAACCTTTAGTCGTTTGTTGGGATCGTTGGTCGCTGTCATTGAGGCCGTCCTGATTCCACTGCGTCTCGAGAGGTCAGGGTTAAGCCGATTTGCCGCCATTCAGCTGTTTGGCAAGTTAACTGGCATGGTGCTCCCCCTAATCTTTTTTCCCACTGCTCTCTCTTTGTCACTAGCTACCAATTTGGTACCCGTAGTAGCACAGTCCCAAGCCGTGCATGATATGCGCACGGTGCGCCAACATGTTCGAGATAGTCTCGGCGCCACTGCATTGGTAGGGGTACCGGTGACGGCTATCCTGCTCATTATAGGAGTGCAATTAGATGACCTGTTATTTCACACCCAAGTGCCTACAAACGTCTTTATTCCCTTAGTCGTAGGAGGATTTTTCCTGTATTTTGACATCACGCTTTCAGGTGTGCTGCGCGGATTGGGCCACACCGCCATTCCGTTCCGTAATGACTTAATCGCCAGCAGTGTGGAAGTGTGTCTCATCTGGATTTTAGCGGCCCATCCGCACCACGGAGCGCAAGGAGTCGCCATGGCCTTATCAATCGGGTTTTGCTTGTCATTCCTATTGAATCTCTGGGCAACGGTGCGAATTACTGGGGAGCGCATCCGATGGGCCAACCTTTTAATGCGTCCCTTCGTTGCCACCATCCCGGTGGTGATTATGACCGGATGGTGGCAAGGGTGGGCGTTGCATCAAGGTTGGGATCCGTTGCTGCGATTATTGTCCAGTCTCATAGTGGCGGTGATCCTCTACCTGACAATGTGGCGCCTCATCGGTTTGTCATGGCGCAGCGTGAGTTAGTGTGTTGATGAGGGCAAAATTTCCGCCAAATATGGATCCATTAATGCGCGGGAAGCAAAAGCGCCAGTGTATACACCGGCAACTCTTCCCTGAGCGGTAATGAAGACAGAAGTCGGAAAATCCTGCACTCCATAATTTCCAGCGACTGTGCCAGTAGTGTCCAGCAGTACCGGGTAATTCATCTGTTTGGCATCCATGTAGGCGACGACTGTAGATTCCGACTGTTGTTCATCAATACCATAAATATCGATTTGGGACCCATATTGGGCCTTCACTTGAACAATTTCCGGGATTTCTTTTTTACACCAGGGACACCAGGTAGCCCAAAAATTGAGCCACACGGGATGGCCCCGAAGACTTGACAGGGTAACTAACTGACCCGTCGTCGATTGCAAAGAAAAGTTGGGTGCTACATCGCCGGGAGCCAGACCGACTGGAGCGGCAGCCGATCCCGTGGCCAAAGCAGCGTGGTGGGGCGCGGCAGAGCGGTGCGGTATCGCCCGCCCTACCAGAAACCCTCCATAAATTAATGCGGCTACCAATACCAACATTCCCGCCATACGCCGCACATTGCTCACACTTTAGCCTCCCAAACCTAGTTTGCCTTTATTATACCGTGACCTCGGGAGTGGTCAAAGCCGTAAAAGTAAGCTGGTCTTGATCTACATCTACCCTTACCGTTTGTCCAGGCAGAACTTCGCCCGAAAGCAGTTTCATCGCCAGCGGATCTTGGATTGCCCGCTGCACCAAACGGCGCAGGGGCCGCGCCCCAAACTGCGGATCATACCCCCGCTCCGCAAGCCAATCCTTTGCCCTGTCAGTGACTTCCAAGACCAATTCTCGTTCTGCCAGCCGTTTGTTGACATCCTCCAGGCTTAGAGACACTATGAGGCGCAACTCGGCCGCCGTGAGCCGTGAAAAGGTAATCACTTCATCAATACGGTTCAGCAGTTCCGGTCGGAACGATTCCCGCAAGATAGATTCAATTTGTGCTTGGCGCCGCTCGGCATTCTCCTCTTCCAGGATCACGTGGCTACCCAGATTAGAGGTCATGATAATGACGGTATTGCGAAAATCTACCGTGCGGCCCTGACCATCGGTTAACCGACCGTCATCCAGCACTTGCAGCAAAATATTGAACACCTCGGGGTGGGCCTTTTCCACCTCATCCAACAGAATTACGGAATAGGGACGCCGGCGCACCGCCTCGGTTAATTGCCCCCCCTCCTCATACCCAACATAGCCGGGAGGAGCACCCACCAGGCGTGACACCGAGTGGCGTTCCATATATTCCGACATATCAATACGCACCAGGGCATTCTCATCATCGAACAAAAATGCGGCCAATGCCTTGGCTAATTCGGTCTTACCCACACCAGTCGGGCCTAGAAACAGAAAAGATCCCATGGGACGACGCGGGTCGGACAGGCCTGCCCGGGCACGCCGCACGGCGTTCGAAACGGCGCGGATGGCGTCCTGCTGGCCAATGACCCTTGCCCCCAGGCGTGTCTCCATCTCCACCAATTTCGTCCGTTCCCCTTCCAACAGCCGACTCACCGGTATTCCCGTCCATTTCCCGACAACACTGGCAATGTCCTGCTCCGTTACCTCTTCTCGCAGCATCCGTCCCTGCTGATCCAAGCGCTGAACATCCGCTTGCGCCTCGCCCAATTCCCGCTCCAAGTTCATTAAGGTGCCATAGCGAAGTTCTGCTGCGCGCCCCAGATCTCCGGTTCTTTCCGCTTGCGCTTCTTGGGCCTGGGTCTCCTCAATTTTCAATTTCAGTTCGTGAACACGATTGACCAATGCCTTTTCCTGTTCCCAGCGCGCCATAAGGCTATCACGACGTTCACGAACATTGGCCAAGTCCTGTTCCACTTGCTGCAATCGGGTTTGTGAGGCCGCGTCCTCTTCTTTACCTAAAGCTTCTCGCTCGATTTCCAGTTGAATTCGGCGCCGCTCAAGTTCATCAAGTTCCTCGGGCAAGCTATCCATTTCCACCCGCAGGTGCGATGCTGCTTCATCGATCAAATCGATGGCTTTGTCCGGCAAAAACCGATCGGTAATATAGCGATGGCTTAGGCGGGCTGCGGCTACGAGCGCCCCGTCACGAATTCGCACCCCATGGTGCACCTCATAGCGAGATTTGAGCCCCCGCAAGATGGCAATGGTATCCTCAACAGACGGTTCTCCTACATACACCGGCTGAAAGCGCCGTTCCAAAGCGGCATCTTTTTCGATATACGTGCGATATTCATCTAGCGTAGTAGCCCCTACAGCACGCAATTCCCCACGAGCCAGCGCAGGTTTCAGCAAGTTGGCCGCATCCACTGCGCCCTCGGCCTTTCCGGCTCCCACGAGTGTATGCAATTCATCGATAAAGAGAATAATGCTGCCCTGGGCCGCCTCAATTTCCTTGAGAACGGCTTTGAGCCTATCTTCAAACTCGCCGCGAAATTTGCTGCCCGCAATCAGCGACCCCAGGTCTAACGCCAGCACTCTTTTATCTTTAAGTCCTTGGGGCACATCGCCCGCGACAATTCTCTGGGCCAGCCCTTCAACAATGGCGGTTTTCCCTACCCCTGGTTCACCAATCAAAACCGGATTGTTTTTAGTGCGCCGCGACAGAACTTGGATAACCCGGCGGATTTCTTCATCACGCCCAATAACCGGGTCCAGTTTGGATTTGCGGGCCAAGTCCGTCAAATCCTTAGAGTACTTAGACAATGCCTGGTATTTTTCTTCGGGATTTTGATCGGTGACTCGGCTAGATCCCCGTACGTCCTTCAACGCCCGAAGCAAAGCATCGCGACGTATTCCATAGTCTCGCAGTATGCGTCCCGCAGCCGAATCCTGACGCTCCGCCAAGGCCAGCAACAGGTGCTCAGTAGAAATATATTCATCCTTGAGTTGTCCGGCCTCGGCCTCGGCACCTTCCACCACCGCCGTCAATTGCGGACTCATGTAGGCTCCAGGCTGCGTTCCCGACACTTTGGGCATCCGCTGCAATTCTTTGTCCAAAGCAGATTGCAATGGCGCCAAAGGCACGCCAATTTTTTCGATTAGCGGTCGCACCACGCCATCAGCCTGTTGAAGCAATGCCATGAGCAGATGTTCCGGTGCAATTTCTTGCTGCCCTCGCTCACGAGCCAGATTTTGCGCTTCTGACAGCGCTTCTTGAGATTTTACCGTTAGTTTATCGAGGCGCATGAATGTCCCCTCCTGTTTCTTGGTGCAATGCACTTATTTCACGATACAGCCGATCATCGTCTGCCAAAAACGGCTCCGGAAATCTCAGCGTCACCTCCAGCAGCAAGTCGCCGCGTTTGCCAGTGCTGCGATCCGGAAGGCCCATGCCTCTTAAGCGCAACACTTTACCTTGGTTGGTGTGGGCTGGCACTTTGACGGCAATCGGATCTCCCACCAAGGGGGCCACAGAAATTTCGCCACCCGTGGCTGCTACCGGGACCGACACCATAACCCGCCCCACCAGGTCGTTATGCTGTCGGGAAAATCTTGGGTTTGGCGCGATTTGCACTTTAAGCCGGGCATGTTCTCCTACGCGCAAAACCGCCCCATCCTCAATACCCGCCGGAATTTTGACATCAAACCGTTGCGGTTCAATGATTTGCCCCAACCCTCCACATCGCGCACAGTCCGGATCAGTCCCATGGCAGACTGGACACGGCTTAATTTGGTTGACAGTCAGCCCAATTGTCGTCCCTGTCATCACTTGTTCCAAGGTCACCGTTACCGTTTCTTCCGGGGTCGACCGGGGCCTCTGCTGTGTCCGTGTACTTTGTCCTGGCCCGGAAAACAAATCTTCAAAAATACTGCCGAAGTCCTCCACGTTAAAGCCATCCCAATCATGAGATACCCGTTGATAGCCAGGCCCTTGACTCCTGGCCTTCCGGTTGGCAAAATTCCGCCGCAACTGGTCATATTCGGCGCGTTTAGTCGGATTGGACAGCACTTCGTATGCCTCATTGATTTCTTTGAACCGATCCTCACTAGATTTGCCGCTTACGTCGGGATGATACTTGCGCGCGAGCTTCCGATAGGCAGATTTAATAGCCGCTGCATCGGCATTTTCGCTGATCTCTAAAATTTTGTAGTAATCTTTGGGTGCTGCCATGGCTCCTCCACCTCACAAGGGCAAGGACCAGGTGGCCAAGCCGCCTGGTCCTCCCCACCTCTCTTGACCATCATTCCGATGGTCTGAAATCTGCATCAATCACGTCATCACCACCGGCCCCTCCTGGCGGTGGTGGAGGAGCCTGGTCATTATTCTGCGTAGACTTATACAATTCTTCGGCCAACTTATGAGAAACCGTTTCCAGTTCTGCTACAGCCTTGGTAATGGCTTCCTGATCGTTTTTGCCCAGTGCATCGCGTACTGCCCGAATAGCATCCTCGGCGGACGTCTTGTCGTTGGCTGCCACTTTGTCACCCAGATCACGAAGAGTCTTCTCGGTTGCGTATACCAGGGATTCCGCCCGATTTTTGGCTTCGGCCAAGTCTCTCACCCGCTGATCTTCTTGCGCTTTCTCCTGGGCCTCGCGTACCAATTTCTCCACTTCTTCCTTCGACAGCTGCGTCGAAGCCGTCACGGTTATCCGCTGTTCCTTGCCGGTCCCCAAATCCTTAGCCGACACATTGACAATGCCGTTGGCGTCGATGTCAAATGTCACTTCAATCTGGGGTACCCCGCGGGGTGCTGGCGGAATGTCCGCTAAGCTGAATCTCGCTAAGGTTCGGTTATCTTGCGCCATACTGCGCTCGCCTTGCAAAACATGAATCTCCACACTGGTCTGGTTGTCGGCCGCCGTCGTAAAGGTTTCGCTCTTGCGGGTCGGAATCGTCGTGTTACGCTCGATTAGCTTGGTAAATACGCCCCCCATAGTTTCGATACCCAGTGATAACGGGGTAACGTCCAATAAGATCACGTCTTTTACCTCGCCGGCCAGCACACCACCTTGGATGGCCGCCCCAATGGCCACCACTTCATCGGGATTGACGCCGCGATGGGGTTCCTTTCCTGTCAGGCGCTTGACCAATTCTTGAATCACCGGCATGCGCGTCGAGCCGCCAACCAAAATAACCTCATCAATTTGACTCTCTGACAACTTGGCATCTTGCAAGGCCTGTTTGAAGGGCCCCACCGTACGCTCTGTTAAGCTGGCCGTCAACTCTTCGAACTTAGCGCGCGTGATGCGCTGCTCCAAATGTTTGGGTCCAGTTTGGTCCGCAGTGATAAACGGCAAACTAACTTGCGTTTCGGTCACAGACGACAGCTCGATTTTTGCTTTTTCTGCTGCTTCAATAAGTCGCTGCAAAGCTTGCCGGTCTTTGCGCAAATCGATGCCATTGTCCTTTTGAAATTCGGAGGCAATGTAATCGACCAACTTCATGTCGTAGTCATCGCCACCGAGGTGGGTGTCTCCCGAGGTGGACTTCACTTCAAAAACGCCATCGCCCACTTCAAGCACCGACACGTCAAACGTTCCGCCTCCCAAGTCCCACACTAAAATCGTTTCGTTCTTCTTTTTGTCGAGTCCATATGCCAGTGCAGCCGCAGTCGGCTCGTTAATGATGCGCAAAACTTCCAACCCGGCAATTTTCCCGGCATCCTTAGTTGCTTGACGCTGCGCGTCGTTAAAGTAGGCTGGCACGGTAATGACCGCCTGAGTGACACTTTCACCTAAATACTTTTCCGCATCGGCTTTCAACTTCCCTAAAACCATCGCGGAAATCTCTTCGGGTGTCATGCTCTTGCCGGCATTGGGCAACTCCACCAACACCTGATTGTTGGATCCCCCCGTCACCTTGTAAGGAACGCGCGACCGCTCTGATGCAACTTCGTCAAAACGACGGCCGATAAACCGCTTGATCGAAAACACGGTGTTTTCCGGATTCATCACAGCTTGACGGCGGGCCAGTTGACCTACCAGCCGCTCCCCGGCTTTGCTAAAACCGACTACTGAAGGTGTCAATCGGCTTCCCTCAGTATTGAGGATCACAGACGGTTGACCGCCCTCCATTACTGCAATGACCGAGTTGGTGGTTCCTAAATCAATTCCGACGACCTTGCCCATAATTGTTCTCCCTCGCTTTACTCCGATTACTGTGTATGTAACGGACCTCCACCGTGCCCAGGATCGCTTGGATTCCCGCCAAGTTGATGCCTTTTTGCGTTAGGTCCCGAATTTGCACCAACCGATAGAAATCATTTTCCGAATACAACCGGTTGTTTTTCTCGGTTCGGGCCGGGCAAACCAAACATTCCCTTTCCCAAATGCGCAACACTTGTGTCGACACGCCTACAAGCCGTGCCATCACGCTGATAGTGTACACCGGCTCATCAGGGCCATGGATCGGCAACTCCATCACATCCTCAACAAACGGTACTCCGATATCATCATAATAAATTCTTCTCACATGATCAAGAAAGTTATACACTCCGTATAAAAAAATTATTCGACTTCCCGCGACGTCTTTTTGGTCATGCCCTGGAATACCTATAAGGTAACCTAAAAGCGTCCCAAAAGAGGAGGTCTCCCCATGAATCGGTTCTCACCACGTCGACAACCCCCACAGGCTGCGGGTCTATGGTACCAATTTATCCGTTCTCCATTGGCAGTTGACCGCTTGCTCATCCGCCACCCTGGGGCGGCCCTTCAAACCTTTTATTGGTCCAACCTCTTATGGACTGCGTTCATAGTGTCCCTCGGCCAAGTCTTTAGTATTCCGTTTCCGGACCGAGCATTTTTGCATGGAATTTATGGGTTTATCCTGGTCTTGTTAGGAGGCGTAATTTTGTTATACCCCGGCATGATGGTCATGGATACCATCAGCACTCGTCTTGGCATCTATAGCCACGACGCTACGAGACGAGCAATTCTAATGGCCATGAGTCCTTGGTTCATTGTGATTGGCGCTGCTTTTGTGTTGTCTCCTACTTTCATCGTGCCGGCTATCAGTCTCATTGTAGCGATGTATGTTCTGGTTTCGGGATTGGTTCATGGCCAACGAATTACATGGCGAGACGCTGCAGTAACCACAGCAGGTCTCGCCATTATGCTTGTAGGCGTCCTATGGATCATGTTTTGGTTATTCGGCTGGGATATCTATGCCGTCTAAGTGCTTCAATTGCCACAAAGGCCCCAGAGAGCCTTTGAAACTTTGCCAGTCACGGGAGCCCGTTAAAGCCTGAATCAAAGCCGGGCGAATTTGGTATTGATGCTGTTGAAGCAAATTCCGTGCAGTGTTGTCGTCACAGTCTAACAACTCTTGCACAATCGCTTCGGCGCGAAGTTTCAACTTATGATTGGACGGTTTCATATCAATCATCAAATTGTGCAAAGTATGCCCAAGACGCACCATGACACCAGTCGAAATAATGTTTAACACCATTTTCTGTGCGGTGCCAGCCAACATCCGCGTGGATCCGGAAAGTGGCTCCGGGCCCACTGGAATAGCTATGGTGATGTGTGTCAAGGGTTGTAAAGGCGGCGTGGAAACGCAAAAGATCCCAATTCTGAGGCAGCCCGCTCGTTCGGCGGCCTGAAGCGCTCCTTGGACGTAGGGTGTGCGCCCGGAAGCCGCTACCCCGATGACGATATCGTTCATCCCCAAGGTCTCGGACGCCATATCCTTAAATCCCTCTTCAACATTGTCTTCGGCTCTTTCCACCGCATTCCAAAATGCGTCCCGTCCCCCGGCCATCAATGTTTTCCATTGGTCCTGGTCTATCCCGAATGTAGGCGGCAACTCCGATGCATCGAGCTGGGCCAGACGACCTGAAGTTCCTGCTCCGGCCACCCGCACTTTACCACCCTGCTCCATACGAGGAACCATCGCTTCAATTGCCTGGGATATCTGGTTAACGGCTCCAGCAACCGCCAACTGAGGTTTTAAATCCTGTTGATTGAGATATTGAACCAAATCATACACGGACAATTCTTCTAGGTAGGGCATCACTACAACCTCACTCTTCTCACCAAAATTTAGTGTGCATCATAGATGGCAACGCCATCGCGCAATGTGGCGTGAACTTGCCAGTCATCATCCAGCAACACCATATCTGCCTGCATTGCCGGGGCCAAGCGTCCTCGATTAGCCAGTCCCAGCCGTGTTGCCGGGTTCTCAGATATCGCGGCCACAATCGCCGATAACGGAACCCCCCAGTGCAATAAATTTCTGAGGGCTTGGTCCAGGGTTAAAACACTCCCGGCCAAGGTACCATCAGCCAACCGTGCCGCCCCCGCCAACACTCTTACCGGGAATCCGCCTAACCGATAATCACCGTCGGGCATAGCAGCGGCTGCCATCGCATCGGTAATCAAAAGCACTCTATGACCCATGGTTTGGAACACATAGCGAACTACCTCAGGTCGCACATGAATGCCATCGGTAATGAGTTCGCACCACAACTGAGAGTTCATCAGTCCAAGGCCTACCAATCCCGGTTCACGATGTTTTAAGGGCGACATCGCATTAAAAAAATGCGTCAAACCGGTGGCGCCCGCGACCAAACCTGCCCGACCTATATCCCAAGTGGCGGCAGAATGTCCAAGATTCACCGCCACCCGATGGGATATCATCCACGGCATCACATCGATCGCACCCGGCATATTAGGCGCCATGGTAATCAGGCGCACCCACCCATCGCGATTGTCCCCGATTAATTCCCTTGCCCGTTCAATACTAGGGGCAATAATGGCAGATTCGGGCTGGGCGCCTTTAAACGTGGGGTCGATGAATGGGCCCTCTAAATGAATTCCTAGCAGGGAAGCGCCTGGCAAGCCGTCTTGAGCTGCCATCTGAGACTGTTCGATGACCCGTCTAAGATCCGGATCAATAGGGGCCGTGATGGTTGTAGCTACAAAACCAGTTACCCCATGGTGCGCCAAAGCTGCTGATATCTTGGCAAATCGCCCTAGATCCTCATCCATCACATCCATCCCGGCAATTCCATGAATATGTTCGTCAATGAACCCTGGCAGCACCACGGGTCCGGTCTTACCTGCCAACTTGGGTTCAATCCGCTCAATCCGTCCCCCATCTTCCCAGGTTATCTCTGCTGGGACTAAATCGTTCTCCGGGCGTAAAAATATCCGACCCTTAAGCGAAGGCATGCCGATCACTCCTTTTACCTGTTCTGTGCCATAAACTCGCTAGTTCGGCGGCACCGAGCGCTGGCGGCTCCGATATTACGGTTAATCCAACACGGTGTCCTAAAGGCTCCCAACTGCGAGTGAGCCAAGGAAGCCACAAGCCAGCCAAACCTCCTGCGATTCCCACGGAATACACATCGGTGATCCCCAATTGATGCGTCAATCTTTCTAAATACCTGACCACGCGGTAGGCTTGTCTCTGGACGATGCGATGCGCTACCCCATCATAGCGGGCCGCACTTAATACCGGTCCAGCCAAAGCCGACACCGTTCTCATTTCAAACGGTGGTGTATACCACTTGGCCAAAATTTCGTTTACGGTTGCCACACCGAAAAATTCTGTGACCAGGTCCACTAACACGGTATCTTCGGAGACGCGATCGAGGGCCCCCAGGGCTGCTTTGACCGCTTCCTGGCCCAGCAACAAACCTGAACCGACATCCCCTAACTGCCATCCATATCCGCCCAGCCTTGCCTCGTGGGTTCCGTTATACCCGTAAAACACGGATCCCGTACCTAAAATTCCCACCGTTCCTGGAGCACCATGGGTCATAGCTGCCCAGGCAAGTTGATAATCTCCTACAAGCCAATAACGCCCCACAACGAATTGGTCTAGACGTCGAATCCAGTTATCCCGAACAAAAGACCGATCCACTCCTGCCAACCCCAAGACAGTGCCTTCTAACGCATTGCCTTGCAGATGTTTATGGAGCTCATGCCACACTTGAGATACCGCTTCAAAGGCCCTCTGCTCTCCCGCCACCAATACATTAGACGGACCAGCTACCGCTTGCGCAACCACTTTGGAATCATTCACCAACACCGCTCGCGTCTTGGTCCCGCCCCCATCAATGCCCATATACATAGAGATGCCCTCGCCTCAATTTAGAGTGTGACCCATAATATTCGCTCCGACAAGCCAACTTTCCTGCAAAATTTTTTGGACATTACATAGTAAATGTGACCACCTATGGGGGAATAGGTGGTCACAAAGAGAGGAGCAACCGAAGATACCAATATGGTCTGGTATCGCATGTTAGTATGGCATTACCCGCTATAGCTATACCGATCCCAGTCGTTGATAATCGCTGAAAAATTTCGGATAGCTAATAGCAATCGCGTCTCCCCCTAAGAGCTCAAGCGGCTCTCGGCTCACCGCCGCTGCAATGGCCAGCATCATCCCAATTCTATGATCGCCAAAGGCATCTACCACACCACCCCCCAGGTGATCCTGGCCCCATACCTCGAAACCGTCAGGCAGCTCTTTGATCTCCACCCCTAGGGTTTGTAGATTAACCACAGTGGTATGAATCCGGTCGCTTTCCTTGAACCGCAATTCTTCAGCTCCCCGTACCTCGGTTTTTCCTTGTGCCAAGGATCCCAAAAGTCCTATCAACGGCAGCTCATCAATGAGACTTGGCACCAGTTCAGGACCTATGCTGATTCCCCTTAATGGTCCCGAGGCCACTACAATCTCACCCATGGGGTCAGGATCCGGTTGCTGCACTCGAAATTCCACGCCCGCGCCCATTTTCTGCAACACCTGGTAAAATCCCACACGTCCCGGATTAACGCTCACTTTTTCAATAACCAAAGACGACCCAGGTAACAGCGCGGCCAACGTCGCCCAAAACGCTGCTGAGGAGGGATCGCCGGGAACGGTCACCGCTATCGGCTGCAATCGCCCCGGTTCCACCGTGACTTTGCCTGCATCCGCATAGATCTTCGCCCCCATGGCATGCAAAAATCGTTCGGTATGATCCCGGGTTGGAGTTTTCTCTTGAACGGTAACGGGCTGAGAGGCTGTCATCCCCGCCAACAGCACCGCTGATTTCACTTGGGCCGACGCAACCGAAAGCGCAATCACGCCGCCTCGATGCGCACCACCCTTTATCACCAAAGGAGCTAATCCGCCAGTGCGTCCTCTTATATCCACCCCTAACCGTGTCAAAGGCTCAATAACCCTGGCCATTGGACGCCGTCGCAACGAATTATCTCCTGTTAATACGGTAAGGCCTGGCAGGCCTGCCAATAATCCACTTGCCAACCGGATTGTGGTCCCTGAATTATCACAATTAATCACATCATCAGGTTCATGAAGCTGGTGGTACCCCGGGGATCGTAGTACCCAAGCATCGGTGTGCTGTTGGATAATCTCAACCCCTATGGTTTGTACCAAGCGCAGACTAGCCGCGATATCCAATGAATCTAGTGGATGATAAATTTCACTGTCACCCTCAGCCAAAGTCGAGAAAAGAACTGCCCGATGAGTGATCGATTTATCCCCAGGAGGTCGGAAACGAGCCACCAAAGGACGGGTCCAGGGAAATAGTTTCATGTTGAAGTCCTTTCCTAGATGATTGGCCGTTCATGCACTAACTCATGCCGCTTCTGAGGACAATCGCGCAATAGCGCCGGAAACCGGTCTTGGGATAAATCTTCTTGGCACTGTGCCAATAGGCGTTGATAATGACCAAGCGCCTTCTGGACCTCATTCCGATTAGCGCGTAAAATCTCATCCCATAGGCCAGGATCACTGGCGCCAACTCTAGTCGTATCTCGAAATCCAGGTCCAGCCAGTCGGCCAGCCATGGGATTTTCTGCGGCTACCGCCGCTAGCAGAGTCGCCGATATGATATAAGGGAGGTGGCTGACAGCAGCAACCATGGCATCATGCTCGGCTGCTGTCACCGATTCTGCATGCATCTCCAGCACCGTCATCCATTGCGAAACAATTTCTCTGGGAGGCGGTGGCAAATCCCCAACAATCACCGCGCAAGCAAACCCAGAAAACAAATCCCTACGGCTTGCGGCATAACCGCGGCGCTCGCTCCCTGCCATTGGGTGAAACGATACCGCCTGCCACGGAGATGACACTTGTTGCAGGGCGGTGAGTATCGGTGTTTTCACCGATGAAATATCTACCAATACTCCTGGCCCCTCGCGACCCACTATCGTAATGTCACGGATCCACTGCGCCACGGTGGCCACAGGAGTGGCTACAACAACGTGGTCCACCCGAGACACCCATTGCCGCCACTCCCATTCCGGCTCGATAACGCCGTCCCCTATGGCTCTGGTTACACTCCCTTGATCGTTGTCGTATCCATACACCTCATGTCCTTTACTGCGCCAGGCTTTGGCAATCGATCCGCCAATTAGACCAAGACCAATGACCCCAATCTTCACAGAGATCGCCCAACCGCATCTGCTATCCCCGCAAGCGAGGTGACCAACTCTGCTAAATGCGGAAGGTTCAAGCTTTGCGCACCATCGGACAGTGCTTCTGCCGGATTGGGATGCGCTTCAATAATCAACCCGTCAGCACCAGCCGCAACTGCGGCCCGTGCCATGGGGGCGACCCAATTCCACTGTCCAGTCGAATGAGACGGATCGATTACGATAGGCAAATGAGACAACTGCTTGACCACAGGAATAGCGCTTAAATCTAACGTATTGCGGGTTTTCGACTCATAGGTCCTTATACCCCGCTCACACAAAATGATATCGGGGTTACCGTGCGCAGCCACGTATTCTGCGGCCATCAGCCACTCATCAATAGTGGCCGACAATCCACGCTTCAATAGCACGGGTTTCCCGATTTGGCCCACCGCTTTAAGCAGTTCAAAATTTTGCATATTCCGAGCCCCAATTTGCACCATATCGGCCCACTCGGCCACATTGGCCAAGCTCGCATGGTCTACGGCTTCGGTGACAACCATTAAACCATATTTTTCGCGTGCGGCAGCGAGAATTTTAAGTCCGTCCAATCCCATACCCTGAAAGCTGTAGGGCGAAGTACGGGGTTTATAGGCGCCTCCCCGCAGGACTGACACCCCCATGTGGACAATGGCTTCTGCCGCTTGCATCACTTGTTCGTGGCTTTCTACTGCGCACGGCCCAGCAATTACTACTACACGCTTGCCCCCGAACGCCACATTGCCCACCCTCACCACCGTATCTTCCGGATGAAAATCCCGACTGACGAGCTTGTATGGTCGGCGTACCGGTACCACTTGTTCCACTGCTTGCATCGAACCCAATCGAAAAACCTCCTCGGTCCGCTCTCCAATGACCCCAATAATAGTGCGCTCTACCCCTTGAGAGATATGAACTTGGAACCCGTCGGCCTTAAGCCGGTCTGTCACTGCGGTAATGTCATCAGGTGTCGCAGTCTTTGCCATCACAATAATCATCGAATCCCATCCCTCCGGCCTTTTGCGTTTGGCAGTCTGGTACAAAAAATATGAAGGCCCTACTGTCCCATGTTAGGGACGAAGGCCTTCACTCCGCGGTACCACCCTATTGGCCAAGCATTGGCTTGGCCCCTCTGCCGACTGCTAACACAGCCGCTCCACAGTAACGGGTGGATTCCGGATTCTCTACTGCCCTAAGGGTTCGATGCACACTCCTGGGGGTACGGTTCAGTGTTAGGGTACCGACTTGCACCATCCGTCGGCTCGCTGCAACTCCTACGCCTCTGACCTCTTCCCAATCATTGCTTTCGATCAATTATATTGGTGGAATGATACCTCGCGTATCTCGCGGTGTCAAGACCTTAGCGACCCTGGCAAATTTCCCTATAGCGCATTTCGCAATGTACGAACAAACCGCTCGGCAACCTCGGGGGCTTGATCTGGTCGGTCCATGAGAGCCTGTACCAACGCACTGCCCACAATAACGCCGTCGGCCACCATCCCTGTCTGTCTAGCTTGTTCCGGTGTCGAAATGCCAAATCCTACAGCAATAGGCAATGTGGTGTGCTGACGAATCCGTTGGACCAACGGTTCCACACCGGCGTCCACCTTAGTGCGCATTCCCGTGACCCCGGTTACCGATACGGTGTAAACAAACCCATGGCCTTTAGCGATTGCATCCAGATGGTGATCGGTGGAGGTCGGCGCCGCGAAAGGAATCAGGGCTATTCCCTCACGGTAAGCCCAATCTTGATATCGAGCGCTTTCGTTCCACGGCCAATCGGGGATAATGAGACCCGATATCCCAGCTTGGTGGCTGTCTCGAATAAATTCTTCAATGCCACGGCGATAAACCAGGTTGATATAAGTAAGAAACAACAGCGGTACGGCCACCTTTAGACGTGCCACCGCATCGAGCACCTGTTGCACCTTAACCCCTTGCTCCAGCGCTTGGCTGGCTGCTTTTTGCAATATGGGACCATCTGCCAGCGGGTCCGAAAAAGGGATGCCAATTTCGATTAAGTCCGCACCCCCATCTTCTAATGCATGGACCAATGGTTCTAACTGAGCCAGATTCGGATACCCAGCCGTAATATAGGGAATTAAAGCGGCTCGCTTTTGAGCGCGGCTGCAATCAAAAGCCTCTTGGATGCTAGCTGTGGTCGTCATTGTAGTCCTCCCTCATATTCCAGCACCGCGTCGACATCTTTGTCGCCACGACCCGAAAGATTAATCAAAACGCGTGCTTTCTGTTCGCGCAATGCATCACAGTTTTTAATCACCCAGGCCACTGCGTGCGCACTTTCCAGGGCGGGAATTATCCCTTCCCATTCAGCTAGATGGTGAAAAGCCCGAAGGGCTTCATCATCAGTTATTGAGACATATTGGGCTCGGCCAATATGATGAAAATAAGCGTGCTCAGGTCCAACGCCTGGGTAATCCAGACCAGCCGAAATAGAATGCGCTGGCTGCACCTGCCCGTCCTCGTCTTGTAATAAATAGCTCAAGCTGCCATGTAAAATACCGCGTTCAGCCTTGGTGATGGTGGCCGCATGATGTCCAGTGTCGATTCCTTTTCCAGCAGCCTCCACCCCAATTAAAGCCACCGGGTCTTGTCGGAATGGATAAAATATCCCCATTGAGTTGGACCCACCTCCTACCGGTGCGACAATGTGGGTGGGGAAGCCTCCCGTTAGGCGCCGAAATTGCCCTCGTGCCTCGCGCCCAATGACGGATTGAAAATCTCTTACCATCATAGGGTAAGGATGCGGGCCCACCACGGAGCCAATCACGTAAAAGGTATCCCGAACATTGGTGACCCAGTCGCGAATCGCTTCATTTGTGGTATCTTTCAAGGTACTGGTCCCGGCATTAACGGCATGCACTTGAGCCCCCAGAAGCCGCATACGATAGACATTCAATGCTTGCCGCTTGACGTCTTCCGCTCCCATGTACACTTCGGCCTTCAATCCAAACAACGCGGCGGCAGTGGCCGTCGCGACCCCGTGTTGGCCAGCTCCGGTTTCAGCAATAATCCGAGTTTTGCCCATACGACTGGCCAGCAACACTTGTCCCATCGTGTTGTTAATTTTGTGCGCACCCGTATGGTTTAAATCTTCGCGTTTCAGATATACGGGAAATCCCAGTTCCTTGGTAACCCGATAAGCTTGGCGGAGCGGGGTCGGACGACCCACGTAATCCTTCAGCAAATCCATCCATTCGCGTTGAAAGCTGGTGTCAGCCTTAGCCTGGACGTAGGCAGAAGTTAATTCATTCAAAGCTGGTATTAATGTTTCCGGAACATATTGCCCACCAAAGGGCCCGAATCTCCCCGCATTATCCGGCATCGCCTTTACTCGTTCCATGATTTAGCCTCCTCAATAAATGCCGCAATTAATCTCCAATCTTTATTGCCCTGGCTCTCTACTCCTGATGACACGTCCACGCCATCAGGCCTTAGCGTGCACACCACTTCACGAACGTTCTTCGGTGAGAGCCCCCCGGCCAACCACAGGGGTTTAGGCCATGCTGGTCGTTCCCACTGACGTTCTTGGCCTTGGCCGGGAATCGGTCCATCGAGCAGGACAATGTCCGCCCGGGGATCAAGGGTGGTGGCAATGGCCGCAATGCCTTGGCCATGACTTAGTTCTAACCACTCGCACATAGGCTCTCCATGATGTTGAATGGCGTACGGCCGTATCTTTTGGATGATTTCCAGGAGCGCTGCTGCGTCGGGGCTGTTAACCACAGCGACGTACCGGCCGGGTATTTCCTGAACTATTTGCTGCGCAACCCCCAGGCTGATTTGCCGTCGGCTCGGTGCAAATACCAGACCTACAAAATCTGCTCCATGAGCAAAACAAAACTTGGCGGTCGCTTTGTCTCGGACGCCACAAATCTTAACGGTGGTCGCCACGCGGCAGCGCCTCCAAAATCGATGCCCCGCGCATCAGACTCTCGCCCACCAACACTGCGGCAAACCCAATCTCTCCTAGCCAGGTGACATCTGCGGCACTGCCAATGCCGCTTTCGCTAATTTTTACCACATTGGGCGGCACAAGTTCTGCCATCTCCTGGGAAAACCCTAGACGGGTATCGAAGGTATCCAAGTCCCGATTGTTTATTCCGATGATCTTGGCTCCCGCCGCCACTGCCTTCCCCACTTCATTGGCGGAGTGCACCTCAACAATGGTCTCGAGTCCAATCCCCGTTGCCGTTTCTACTAAACTTTTCAAACGTTCCTCATCATCGATGATACGAACAATCAACAGGGCTGCGTCAGCACCGGCCGCCCGCGCCTCGAATAGTTGAACTTCGTCTCGGACAAAGTCCTTGCGCAGCACCGGTAATTTTACGCAACGGCGCACTGCCTCTAAATGCACTAATTCGCCGGCAAAGTAGTGGGGTTCGGTTAGCACCGAAATCGCACTGGCTCCCAGGTCTTGGTAGCGAGACGCTTGGGCCACGGGATCATAACATTCTGTGAACCAGCCTTTGGAGGGGGATCGATGTTTGCACTCGGCTATGACAGCAGGTCTCGTTATCCCATGGGTTAACGCAGCCTCTAAGGAACGGACGGGTGGCATGGCCTGCGCCGCATCGCGCAGGTAAGATTGCACCGGACGCAGGCGGGCTACCCGTTCATCCACCGACTGCAAAATTTCGTCTAAAAACATAATGCCGTTGTCCCCTTTCTTATAATTCTTGAGCCACCGTGTGGGGTTCCGTCAGTTGTTGCAGCACCTCCCACGCCTGTCCTTGGCGTATCACGTCGCGAGCTAACTCGACTCCCATTTTCATGCTTGTCACGGCCCGTGCGGCAAAAAGGGCGACACCAGCATTGGCCAACACTGAATCCAAATAAGCTCCCGGTTGACCTTGCAGAACTCGGCGACAAATGGCCGCATTCACCACGGGATCACCGCCCACAATCTCTTGTTTGGGGTAACGCGGGAGTCCCAAGTCTTCTGGAGAAAATTCACCGAAGGTGACTTCGCCCCGATTAACCCGCCCAAAGCGAGTAGGGCCAGACAGGGATACCTCATCAATTCCTCCTGCTCCGTGAACCACAATGGCATGATCGGTGCCTAATCTGGCCAGCACCTGGGTTATCGGCTCTACCCACGAGGGACTAAATACCCCTAAGAGTTGGCGTTCAGGATTGACTGGATTGGTGAGGGGACCCAAGACGTTGAATACCGTACGCACCCCCAGCTCGCGTCGGGTTTGCGCAGCAAATTTCATCGAGGTATGCACGCTCTGAGCAAATAGAAATCCAAAGCCAATTTCGTCAACAGACCGGGCAACAGTGACGGGATCTTGTGTAATAGGCACTCCTAGGGCCTCTAGAAGATCCGCGCTCCCGCTCTTAGACGTTGCCGACCGGTTGCCATGCTTAGCCACGGCTATCCCTGCGCCCGCGACCACAAAAGCTGACACGGTAGACACATTGAACGACATCGAACGATCGCCCCCGGTTCCGCAAGTATCCAAGACCGGCCTTCGGGTCACGGGCACTTTTATGGCATGATCGCGCATGGCCCGGGCAAATCCGGTTAACTCATCAATGGTTTCGCCACGTACCCGAAGCGCCATTAGCACCCCGGCTAATTGAATTGGGCTCACGACACCACTCATAATTCCATCCATCAAAGTGTAAGCCTCAGTTTCCTGCAAGGCGCGCCCTTCACTTAAAGTCAAAAGGTTCTCCGTTACCACGTCGCTCATGGTGTCATTCCTCCAATATTTTTAACATGTGTCGCCTGAAAAGGGCTCGTGATGTGAATAAAGTTTTGCAACAGGTCCATTCCGGACGGCGTCAATATAGATTCCGGATGAAATTGGATCCCCCACACCGGATGCGTCTTGTGGGCAATTGCCATGACCGTGCCATCTTGGCTATGGGCTGTCACTAGCAAATCCGTTCCGTCCTTGATACTAACTGCCAGGGAGTGGTATCGTCCCGCAGGGAATCCTTGGGGCAAATTACGAAATATTCCCTGCCCGTTGTGATAAACCTGGTCGGCCTTGCCATGCATCAGACGCACAGCAGGGACCACCTCTCCCCCATAGGCCAAGCAAATCGCCTGATGGCCCAAGCACACACCTAAAATTGGGGTAAAGGCCCCTAATCTTTGAATCACCTCTACAGTGATGCCAGCATCTTCAGGGCGCCCGGGCCCAGGTGAAATCACAATTTGATCCGGTTGCTGATCACGAATCTGCTCCACCGTGATTTGGTCATTACGGACCACTTGGACAGTTTCATCCAACATTCCCAAGTATTGCACCAAGTTATAGGTAAACGAGTCGTAGTTGTCGATAACCAGAATCACAGCCACTCCTCCTCATCTGGTTCAAGTACTGCTAATGCGGCAGCGGCTTTATTCAACGATTCTTGGAACTCGCGAGCGGAATCCGAGTCCGCCACAATCCCGCCTCCGGCTTGTACGGTGACCCTGTCTCCGGTCACGTCCAATGTCCGAATCGTGATGCAGGTATCAAGATTGCCTTGATGAGAAAAATAGCCTACCACTCCCCCGTAGGCGCCTCGGGCCTGCGGTTCTAGTTCGTCTATGATTTCCATTGCCCGAATTTTCGGGGCTCCCGTGAGAGTTCCTGCCGGGAAGGACGCGGCCAGCGCATCGAGGGCGTCATACTCTGGCATCAATCGGCCCTCCACCTCGGACACTATGTGCATCACGTGGGAATACAGTTCTTGCTGCATAAATTGGGTGACCGAAACCGAACCATACAGTGATACGCGGCCCAAGTCATTGCGCGCCAAATCGACCAACATCACATGCTCGGCCCGCTCCTTGGGATCCTGAATCAAATCATCCCAAAGAGCCGCATCTTCGGCAGCAGAGGCGCCGCGGGGACGAGTGCCAGCGATGGGACGATTGCTAATTAACCCATCAGTTACCCTAATTAAGGCTTCCGGCGAAGATCCCGCCAGTGTTCGACGCGGAGTTTCTAAATAAAACAAATAGGGAGACGGGTTCACATGACGAAGGCGGCGATAGAGGTTAAAGGAATCTCCAACAATTCGTGACGACAAGGCTTGGGACAACACCACCTGAAAGATATCTCCCGCCACTATGTGATCCCGAGCGCGATCAATCATCTGATCATAATAGTCGCGCGTCATATTGGAAACCACAGGGGCCACCCGTTGAACCCGTGGTTCTGCCAGCATTAAAGGTTGGCGCAAGGCGTCGACCAGGATTTGCAGTCGGGCCCAAGCCTGATCTTGCTGTTCTCTGAGAGTTTCCACGATAACCGTCACTTGATGCCGTCGATGGTCGAAAGCAATCACCGCTTTGGGCCATACCCATTCCCAATCGGGTCCGTTTTGGCTATGCCGATGTGGCAATTTTTCCAAATGGTGCACCCAGTCATACCCAAAGTACCCAACCGCACCGCCCGCAAATGGCAGTTCCACCGTTTTTGGTACGGGAATTTGCTGCCTCTGGGACTGGCGGCGCAGCAGTTCCAAAGGATCCTGCGCCACTTCAGTGCCTTCTGGACTGACTAATACCGCTTGTCCGTCCGCCTCCAACAGACGTGCCCATTCGCCCACGGCAATAAACGAATACCGGGCAATTCTTTCGTCTCCTTCCACGCTTTCCAGCAAAGTATGGGCACCTAAAGGCCGCAATCTAAGAAATGCCGAAATTGGCGTTAATTGGTCGACAACGTACCGCCTTACTACGGCACAATGCACATGATGGGGACTTTCCCAAATTTCTCCTGCCCCCGATTGGTCGAAAAACCCCATGTCGTCCCTCCGCAAAACCAAAATACCTTCATCCCAACAACAGGGACGAAGGTTACTCCGCGGTACCACCCCAATTAGACTTTTACAAGTCTCACTTCAGCAATACGGGATTGCTCCGATATTGCCTTCCCGAATAACGGTGGAAGAGTCCGGCCAAGCCTACTAATTTATTTCGGTTGGCAGCTCCTGGGGCCATTCGGCGGAAATATTTCTCATCGGTCTCACACCGTCTCCGACTCGCTTTAGAGGGCTTTTCCGCGTACTCTTCCCATTCATCGCTTGAACATGTAATTGGTCGTATTATAACCGCCCACAGCGGATCTGTCAACCTTGCACTCCCAAATTTATCGTTATTGCTATTGACTGACTTTATCAGTATACTGTTATTAACAGATCATGCTAGAGAGAAGGATTATGCAATGATTTCCAGCAGCACTCTGGGCGAGGGTACGCGGGTTGCGCGCCCTTCCTGGAAGACGGCCTATTATACTTTTGCTCACTTCCTTAATGACTCTTATCCCAACCTATATCCTTCACTGTTGCCAGTGTTAATGGTCGCCATGCATTTCTCGATTGCCCTGGCAGGTCTCTTAAGCTCAATAGCAGCACTCACCACACAAATGTTGCAGCCGTTGATGGGACTTTGGGCTGACCGTGTCGGAACCCGTTATTTTGTCGTTGGTGGGCTGTTTGTCGGCAGTATCATCTCTGCCTCTGCTCTGGCTTTTGCGCCCTCTTACGGTATATTTGTGTTAGCCCTGCTAATCGGCGGTTTGGGTAATGCAGCATTTCACCCCCATGCATCAGCCCTGGTAGGGGAACTATCCGGTTCCCGTAAGGGTTTAGGTATGAGTTTTTTTATGATTGGGGGAAATATTGGCCGAGCTCTTGCACCAATCGCGGCTACCACCACCTTTTTATATTTGGGACGCCATGGACTATGGGTCCTAGCCCTTCCCGGAATGACCATGGCCATTGTCATGTGGTTCGTGATGCGGCCGTCGCCTAAACCCAAAGTCATAAGAGGCAGTATTTGGACCCCGGCGTTTCGCCGCGGTCTCAAACACGCAGGGAATTTGCTGGTCGTCGTGGTATTGCGCAACTTAGCTTCCACCGCAACACTGACAATGGTTCCGATATTGTGGCATACTCTCCATAGACCCCTCGGTGAATCCGCCGCCTTGTTGTCGACCCTGTTTTTAGTCGGCAGTGTCGGCAACATGACGGGTGGCGCCATTTCTGATAAATTCGGGCCCAAACCTGTTCTGATTGCCTCGGCTGCCCTTTCCAGCCTCTTTTTATGGTGGTTTTTGCATGCTAACGGCCCGGCCATTTGGTTAAGTATCGGACTCTTAGGTTTTGCTCTTTATTCCACTGGGTCGGTGGTCATGGTGTACGGCCAAGCCTTGTTCCCCGAAAACAAGGGCATGGCTTCAGGTTTGACACTGGGTGTGGGCAACACTCTAGGAGCTTTAGGAGTCGGAGGCATCGGGCTGTTGGCCAGCCGCATCGGTGCTGTGGGCGCGTTGGAAACCACCGCCGTGTTGCTTTTAGTCAGCATTCCTTTCAGTCTCCGACTAAAGGCGCCTACCGCTTAGGTGACTTAATGGAGCATCTGATTGGGCAAGGCGGACGCCACTGCGTCATCAACCCAGCGTTTTAGAGTCTGATGACCCTCAAAGTCCAGCATCGGGTCAGACTCTAAAATGTCATGGGCGACTTGCCGCACGTGCTCCATTAATGATGCATCATGGATTGGATCCGCCAACTCAAACGCGGAAACCCCGTGTTGGCGCAATCCTAAAATTTCTCCAGGACCGCGAATTTTTAGATCCTGCTCAGCTAATTTTAACCCATCAGACCAGCGCACCATGGCCTCCATCCGCGATTGCGCCTCTTCCGTCTTCGGGTCAGCCAGCAAATAACAGGTGGCAGGTTTGGCGCCACGGCCAATCCGACCCCGCAGTTGATGTAGTTGGGCTAGGCCAAACCGATCGGCTTGTTCGATTACCATAACAGTAGCATTAGCCACGTCCACTCCCACCTCAATAATCGTAGTGGCCACCAAAACATCAATGTCGTGGCAACGGAAAGCCTCCATTATCTGTGTTTTGTCTTTTCTAGGCAGTTGGCCATGCAATAAGCCAACTCTCCAACCAGGAATCCGCTGCATACCTTCAGCCAATACCGTGGCCGCAACCACATCCTGATCATCATTCTCGTTTACTAAAGGGCAGACTACGTAAGCCTGTTCGCCTCTTCGTACTGCCTGGCGAACACACTCATAAGCAGTCCGTCTCTCACGATAAGGTAAATGGATGGTCGTAATCGGTTGTCGACCTGGAGGCAGCCCTTCAATTTGCGACACAGTAAGGTCACCATATAAAGTGAGGGCTAAAGTGCGGGGAATAGGTGTGGCAGTCATTACCAGCAAGTCAGGGAAATAGCCTTTTTGCGCTAAATGTGCCCGTTGTCGCACCCCAAAGCGATGTTGTTCATCAATAACCACTAGACCTAACTGGTGAAACCGCACGGATGGAGACAACAGCGCCTGAGTCCCCACCACCACCTCAAGTGTGCCCTGGGCAATGCCTTCTCGCACTTTCCCCGACTGGCTTGGATCTTGACCGGTCAATAGACCAATCGAGATAGGCAACGAGGCCGTTAAATCTTTTAAAACCCGCCATTGTTGCTCCGCGAGCAACTCGGTGGGGGCCATAAACGCAGCTTGATGCCCAGCATCCACGGCCGCTAATATCGCTAAAATAGCGATGAGAGTTTTCCCCGATCCCACATCTCCTTGCAACAGCCGCAACATGGGGCGCTGGGCCGCTAAGTCCTGGCGAATTGAACGCCATGCGGTTTCTTGTCCAGAAGTCAGCGCATAGGGCAACTGAGTTAAAAATGTTTGCGAAAGAACGCCTTGGGGATTTTGACGAATCCCGGGCATCCCCGGATCCCATTGCTTCATCCGCATCACCGCCAGTGAAACGCGAAGAAACTCATCAAAAATTAGACGTTTTCGCGCCGCTTCTAACGCCTCCTGAGACGGAGGCCAATGCAAGTGCAGGAGAGCTTGGCCACGACTTATCAGCCGTTCCTGGTTCAAAATCTCTTGGGACAACGGATCTGCCGCCTGCGGGGCCAAAATCGGGATGACTTGCTTCATCAACTGCTGCAGCCATCGTTGTTTGAGTTCTCCGGTTAACGGATAAATGGGGATCAAACCCTGTTGCGGCATCTCTCCCGGTGACAAGACTTCATGTTGTGGATGTTTCATAATAAGACGCGTGCCCCAATATTCGACAGGGCCACTTAATACCACCATAACCCCGGATTGCAATTGGCGAGTGAGCCATCGGGCATGAAAAAACGTCGCATATATAACAAACAAGCCATCGGTAACTGAAATCCTCAAAACTTGCCGGCGGGGATCATAGTCCGCTCGACTAATGCACCCGACAACGGTAAAATCTCCGCCGCTTTTCACTTCGGACAACGGCGTAATGGTCGTGCGATCTTCATGGCGTCGTGGCCACAAAAGCAACAGATCTCCTTGGGTTCGCATCCCGAGCTTTTCCAGTTGCTCCGCTTTTTTCGGCCCCACCCCGGGCAAGGCAGTGATTGGTTCGCCTAAGCCAATTATTGGACGACGAGATTCATGCTGTGATGTGCGACGCCGCCCGGCACGCTGACGACCTCTGCGTTCAGTTGCGCCTGCCACCACTCTGCCTCCCCGTTCCAATTGTCCTCGTTTTCTGATAGTGAAGTATATATCGTCACCAGGCGGTGTCTTCCCACAATACCTTTCACCGCTGCCAAGGCTGATTGGCGGGTTTTTTCCCGCACATCGCCTACCCAATACCCTTCAGCGTCCCAGCGGATGGTTAATGAGGTTATGGTCTTCGCCCGCGGCAGTAAATGGCGCAAGTTATCTTCCCAAGAGACATCTTCATCATAATCCAAGAATAACTGGCAGGCTACTCCCAACGACTCCACATAATACCGACGACCCTCGACCCCCGGTCCAATCCATAATGTTTCCGATGCTTCCGCTGCTGGGGAATTGGGATCTACGACATCTATGCGAATCGGCATTATAGACGCCCACTGTTCGCGTATCACCACAGGCCGCAACTCGCGCTGAGCTAAATTTTGCATTTGGTGGCGCATATCCAGCATTTCCATTTGCACCACCGGTCCTAGTTGAAACAAAAAGTTTATCAGAGGTTCCGGTTGCGCGACATGCACGTGTACTTTTAAAGATGATTGCATTTCTGATACCACAACCGAATCACCGTATCCAGCAAGGAGTTCCCGGATCCTGCCCAGCGGTAGAGACCCTGACCATGGCGCAATCAGCGCTTCGGTGTCATAGGGAAAGCGTATCTCTTCGGTCAACAGATTCACTGGCATCGCGTTCCGTGGGGTCAGTATCTCCGCAGACATCTCTGCCATCCCATCTCCTAGGAAAGCGGCGATGACCAGATAGAGACCTTCGGCTCCCGCATCGACGACCCCACGTTCTCGCAATACGGACAACAAGCGCGGCGAATCCAAAACTGTTTTACGGGCAGCAACCACCATGTTGTGCAGCACTTGGGCCACAGTGTCCCCGTGAGCATTCTCCGCCAGAGCCCGGATCAAAGTGAGCATAGTGCCTTCCACGGGCTGGTAGACACCCTGATAAGCCACCTCCGCGGCCTGTTCCCAGGCTTGACGAAAATCCGGTATCGACCAGATTTCCTTCTCTCCGCCACTTTCGGCCATGCCCACTAGCACCTGGGACAAAATTGTTCCCGAGTTCCCCCTTGCTCCGCTTACCGCACCTTGCGCCGCCACACGCACCAGGTGTCCCAGATGACGTGACGCACTCTCCTCCACAGCCTCCCAAGCCGCTTCCAAAGTGCCAAGCATATTATGCCCTGTGTCGCCGTCAGGGACCGGGAATACATTAATGCGGTCAACTCGCGCCACGTCGCGGCGCAACGCTTGGACCCCTCTTTTTAGCCAAAGCCCAAAGTCGCTGGCTGTGATATAAGTTTTCTCTGCCGCTGGCGCCACATGGGTCACTACTTCCGAACTCCTTCGATGTGAATTGCAATACGTCTTGGTGAGATAGCCACTGCGTCGATAATGACCTGTTCCACCGCACCAATGACAGCCAAACCTACATCCTTGATTTTCACACCATAACGTACCGTTAACGAAATATCAATCGTCATTCCCGATGAATCTTGGGTAATGGTTACTCCTTTGGCCAATTGTTCTTGAACCATTTTCGGCACATCACCTTCAGCATGATGCCGGGTGACCAACCCTACCACTCCAGGAACCGCGACCGTTGCAGCACCAGCCAGCGCCGCCAGCACATCATCATGAACCGAAATTTGACCCCACTCGGTGTCTTTATCCATAGCTTATCCCAACCTTGCAGAGACTTTACATTCATGGTACCATAGCACGGAATGTTATGGTGTCGGAGGAGGATCCTTTTATGGCGTATCGGTGCGAAATTTGCGACAAGCACACGGTGTATGGCAACAATGTCAGTCATTCCCATCACAAGACGCGACGCGTTTGGAAGCCCAATATTCAACGCGTGCGTGCCCGTATCAATGGGCGGACTCAACACATTTATGTTTGTACTCGCTGCCTTCGATCAGGCAAGGTCGAACGTGCTATTTAACACTATCGGTTAGCAATCTGTTCCAGCACCGAGAGTGAAATGGGGTACGCCGTGTTGCAGTAGTGGCACACGACCTCTGCCCCTTTCTCCTGAATCAAGGCCAGCACCTCTTCTTGTGGCAGGCTTTTGACTATGGCAAGGCTTTTTTCCTCACTGCACTGACACTGATACGCAAGCAACTCCTTTGGATACCATACAATCGGTTCTGGTAATAAATACCGTAATAAATCGTCTGGGCTTTGACCTTCCGATAAACGATAACTAAGATTGCCCAATTGCTTAAATCGCGATGCAATAGTATCCGCCACGGATTCACTACCGGGGAGTGCCTGAATTACTATACCTCCGGCACCTGCTACTAAGCCATTAGTTCCTATCAGAACTCCCACAGCCACCGCGCTGGGGATCTGTTCCGACTGGAGATAATATCCTGTTAAGTCCTCTCCAATCTCACCGCTAACCAATGCTATCTGTCCTTGGTAAGGAGCTTGTCCAGCTTCTTCTCGAACTACCCGCAAAATTCCCTGATCCCCCACTGCCCTTCCTACAGCAAGCTTGCCATCAGGGCGCAGAGGCAAGTCCACAGTGGGGTGCTGGGCCCGTGCTCGCACCAATCCTCCGGTGCGAACTTCCGCTACTGCTCGGCCTAATGGTCCATCGGCGTCAACCTCAAGCATTATACGAAACTCTGTTTTAAAATCAGCAGCCAGCATCACCGCACCGCTGATTAGCCGCCCCAAGGCGGCGGCAGCCACGGGTGACGCATTTTGCACAATTTGTACCTGTTGCGCCGTTTTCGTAGTTCTGGTCGCAATCGCTCGAATTGCGCCATGAGCTGCCGTCGCCTTAACCCGATAGTCTTGCACCCATCACCCATCCTTTGGGAACTTATTTCCCCTAGTGTTTGTCGCGTGCCCAAAATCCTAACACAAATTGCAATACTTTTCCGACCGCTCGCGGTACTTTAACAACCTGCACCCGCATTTTTGCCACGCTCCTCTCGTCACATGCTTACCGTGCTAAAAAGAGTCGGTACCCAACCCAAATTAATAGTCCTCCCACTAGCAACGGACCCAATCCAGCCCACACCAGCCATAATCCGATACCGACCGCCCAAGCCCAAATCGGCAGAACTTTGATCACCAAAACTCCGCCCACTAGTGCGAGTCCGACACCTCCTAGCTTATATGGTAATTGTCGACGGGCCCGCCATGAACCGCGGATGGGACGCATACACTTCCCCCCCTTTTGCTGGGCCTCCAGGTGTCACCCATCGTGACACTCATCATGGTACGGAGTTCCTAGCAAAAAGGTGCATCACACTTTTGAGATAATGCCTCGTCACCTAACAGCAGAATATCAGTCCCGCCGGGGATGGTCTCGGGCAACTCTTTGGCAGCAAGGGCAATTAAGGGACGATGGTGGTTGCCACGACGCTGTATCAGTCTCGTCAGCCCTGATCCCATATTTCCGCCCGGTGCCATGATGGTGACCATATCCAAATACGTCCATACAGCTTCCAAGCACCGCAAATCTTGGGTTGCGCCAATAGCCACACCACGCAACAACCCAACGTCCCATAACGCGTCAAACCATCGCGCATTCAACGATGAATTCCAGGTACGAGTGATTATGTCAATCCCACGACTATGCACCTGGTCCCACCTAATCGGTCCCTCGGTAATCATATGCAGGTCAATAGGCAAATCAGTATGCTGTCGAATGTTGTCCACAGCAAACAATAAACTTTCCCAATTATCGGTCGGCATATCGAAATGAATCAATTCCATACCCACCGTCAAAACATCCTCGGCTGAAGAAATAATCTGTCCACGACGCGCTGCGGTTAGTTCCATCGCCGTGTCCACTGTTCCAGCATCAGGCGATAATGGCGATATCTTGTCTGCGAGAATCTGCCCAGTTCAACTCCCTCCTTCACCTCGCATCCGGGTTCATTACTATGCAAGCAATTAGGGAAACGGCAATGCACGTCAGACCACTCCAAAAAGGCGGCCGCAATTTGATGCGGGTCAGTTCCCGATAGCTCTAAAGACGTATACCCCGGGGTATCCGCTAACCAAAATTTTTGTATTGGCAACAATCGTACCCACCTGGTGGTTTGCTGTCCCCGTCCGATGCGGCTAAGTTCTCCGGTTGCCACCTGTGCTTGGGGTACCACAGCGGAAATGAGAGAGGATTTACCCACTCCACTTTCTCCGGTAAGCACCCAAATTCCAAAACGGTTGGTCTTCACCCACTCCTCAATACCAAAACCGGCGACCACACTAAGCGGCCATACCGAATATCCAATAGATCGGTATAGTTCCACGAAATGGGCAAGCTTTTGACGCTCTTTAACCAAATCTACTTTCGTCACGATGATTTCTATCTTCATGGCAGAGATTTCGGCCATGACCAGCCTTTTGTCTAGTAATTCCAAATTTCCCGAGGGATCATTCAAGGTAAAACAGGCAAACAGGCCCGTCACATTGGCCACCGGAGGCCGTTTCAGCTCAAGACCGCGAGGCAAGATTTGGGTAATTACGGCTTCGCCATTATCGGTGGGCTCGAAAATCACTTGGTCACCTACCATAATCCGGCCCACATCTCGTTTCACCCGCCCCCGCATATAGCACAAGTATTGATCCCCCGATTCGGTGGTGACCGTCGGCCGATTGGCCTCTAAGAGAACGACCGTGCCCCGCAGCATCACCTTAGGTACCATTTCCCGGCGGACTCGGGGGAGCCGAGTTGCCGCTATTAGACGTTAATGCCGTCGGTGCCTGAGGCTGGCCGTTTAAGTATGGTTCCAGTTGTCCCGTGGTCCCATACCAGACAACCGTAAAACTCACGACTTTCCCAGGGTTCACCAGTTGGTAGAACACCTCCTGGTTGTCCGCGCTATCGGTCACCACTACTTTCAGCAGAGATTTTGGCGGCGCTGTGGATGGGATCTGCCAAGTTATGGGGTTAATGTTTTTCGGCAAATTTGCACTCTGCGGGCTAGGTCCTTCCGATATGGTGACGTTGACTTGTGTAGCGTTTCCAATCGGAGTATACGGTTCGGGACTTTGGTCAATAATGGTGTTAGCCGGTTGCGTGCTATAGGTTTCTGTAGGCGTGCCCACCGCCAAGTTCAAGCCGATGAGTTCACTTGCAGCCTGAGATACCGTCAGTCCTTCCAAATATGGCATAGTTTGACTCGAGACCGAGGGCCCGTTAGACACCCATACGGTGACAGTACCACCTTGAGCCAACAATGTACCCGCGGATGGCGACTGCCGTACCACAAGTCCTTGCGGCTGCTGGTTGTTTACATGATGTACTTTAATGTTCAGAAGTTCCGTTTTGAGTTCCTGTTGTGCTAAGAAGATATCCTGTCCTTTGAGATTAGGCACCGTGACCTGCTCCGGCCCCGAGGACAGCACCAGTTGGACAAACTGGCCCTGCTTCACTATCGTTCCCGGATCGGGAATTTCGTTGACGACAAAATTTTTGGGCAGATGGCTCGACGGAGTTTTCCCGACCACTTGCACATGTAGACGAACCCCTTGCAAGTGGACCTTGGCACTCACCAGGGATTGTCCTTTGACGTTGGGAACGGCAACCGAAGGCACGTTGAGCCAACGGTTGAGTGCGTAGTAGCTGCCACCAGCCAATAGTAACAGCAAAACCACTGCAACGGTCCACGGTACCCACCTAGGGATTTTCTTCTTTTCGTGTGACTTTGTTGTTTTCCCACCCTCGGCTACCACACTGCGACTTTTAGCTGGCGCCTCCTGGGATTCGATGATTGCGGGTGCCGTACCAGGCGACAGAACCCGCGCCACGTCATTGCGAAATGCTTGGGCGGTACGGTAGCGTTCCGCAGGATCTTTCGCCAGGGACCGCTCCACTATTTGGCTAACCTCCGTCGGGATATCGGGCCTTAGACTCTGCACCTTAGGAGCGTCATCTTGAAGATGTTTGATAGCAACCCCGATGGCGCTTTCCCCTTCAAAAGGAAGTCTGCCGGTAAGCATTTCAAACAGCACCAC
This sequence comes from Sulfobacillus benefaciens, assembly GCA_003023695.1. GTDB lineage: Bacteria > Bacillota > Sulfobacillia > Sulfobacillales > Sulfobacillaceae > Sulfobacillus_C > Sulfobacillus_C benefaciens_A. The sequence goes on from PXYW01000007.1 coordinate 111,265, forward strand.
TCCTAAGGAATACAAGTCTGACTGAGGTCCCACCGCCTTTCCCCGCGCTTGCTCCGGGCTTAAATACTGTACCGTACCCAACATAGAACCGGTGTTAACCAGAGTTCCTGAGGTTGCCGCATACGCAATGCCAAAATCAGTAACCTTAGCCGTGCCATCTTCAGCCAACAAAATGTTTTGCGGCTTGATGTCGCGATGCACCACTTTCTTGCTGTGGGCAGCTTCTAGACCGGCTGCGACTTGGTCAACAATGTCCAACGCTTCCATTATGGGCAATGGCGCTTCCCGGTCGATTTTGCTGCGAAGGGGTTCACCGACCACTAGTTCCATTATCATGTAGTGAATATCCGGTTCTTCCCGGCCCACGTCATACACTTGGACAATGTGTCGGTTGACCAACGATGCGGCCGAACGTGCCTCTTGATCAAATCGACGCACGACTTCATCATCGCCCGCCCATTGGTGCTTTAAAATCTTTACGGCAACCAGGCGGTTCAATGTTAAGTCGCGTGCGCGATAGACGAGAGACATCCCGCCGGTTCCAATTCGCTCTAAAACCTCATAGCGGCCACCTAACACTTTACCCACCATGGGCGTCACCTACATCCTGGGTCACTTCTGCCAACACTACGGTGATATTGTCCGGGCCCCCCTGAGACAAAGCGGATGCAATCAGGGCATCAACTAAAGCTTGACCGGAAAATTGTAAGCTCATGCGTAATATGTCCTCATCTGATACCACAGAAGATAATCCATCCGTACACAACAATAAACGATCTGGCCAATTCCACGTCAGATCGGCCACATCAACCCTGACCCGATCAAAGGGTCCTACGGCACGGGTTAAGACATGACGCCGTGGATGCTGCCGGGCTTCATCGTGAGTCAGAGAGCCCGCCCGTTCCATTTCGCCCGCCACGGAATGGTCAACAGTCAAGCGGATGGTTTGGCTAGGGGTTAGACGATAGGCCCGTGAATCTCCCACATGCGCAAGCAACAAACGGTTCGGATACAATATGGCCGCGGTTAACGTAGTGCCCATTCCGTGCAATGTCTCTTCTTCCTGGCTCATCTCGAACACCCGGCGATTAGCCAAAGCCACGGCAGAAACCAAACGCGAGGCATCTTTAATTGTGATGCCTACCGCATCATCCAGTGTTTCAAGAGCCAAACGGCTGGCTTCTCCCCCACTGGGTCCACCACCAATACCGTCAGCCACCGCCACTAAATATCCCTCAAAGTCTACCGCACGCATCAGCAAGCTATCCTCATTGCGTAGACGCACTAGTCCACGATGCGACTGCCCGTAGGTCTTTACCGTACAATCTCCTCCTCGCGGCGACGTAACTGGCCACACGCGGCATCAATCTCTTGTCCTAACTCTTTTCGTATCGTACAAGAAATTCCACGATCTTGCACTAATTGTTGAAACTGTCGAACCCGCGCCATTGGCGAAGGCTTAAATGGATGCTCGGCAACAGGATTCCAGGGAATTAGGTTCACATGACATGAAAAATCGTGAACTAAGTCAACCAATTCCCTGGCGTTATCGAGCGAGTCGTTGATGCCGTCTAACATCAGATATTCAAACGTGACCCGTCGTCCCGTCGTTTCACCATAGTAGCGGCACGCTCCTATCAATTGGGACAACGGATACGCCTTGTTTACAGGCATTAGCCTCAAGCGCAGCGGGTCGGTAGGCGCGTGCAGAGAAACGGCGAGAGTGACCGGCATCTCTTCATCGGCCAAACGATAAATGGCTGGCACTAAGCCACTAGTGGATACGGTAACATGGCGATAGCTCAACTGAAAACTCAGCGGATGATGCAAGAGGTGTAAAAATTTGACCATGGCATCATAATTGTCTAACGGTTCACCAATGCCCATCAAGTCGACGCGGCTCACTTTTTGACCACGCTTGCCCAAAATCTGGTTCGCATAACGCACCTGATCCAGCATTTCCCCAGCCGATAAATTTCGCTTCTTACCCAAAATACCGGAGGCACAAAAGTGACATCCCATATTGCACCCAACCTGGGACGAAACGCATACGCTGTAGCCATAAGGATGTGGCAGTAAAACCGTTTCCACCCGGTTGCCATCATGAAGTCGCAACAACAGTTTTGTAGTGCCATCTTGCGCTAGCTGTACTTTTTCCGCCGTCAGCCGTTTAAGTGGCACGCGAGAGGCCATCGACGTGCGCAATGATTTGTGCCACACCGTAATATCCTCATAGCTGGGTGCTCCATGTTGCCACAGCCACTCAAACAATTGGCGGCCGCGAAATCGTGGCTCTCCTATTTCGGCCATCCACTTTTCAAGTTCCTCCGGGGTCATGGAAAGCACGTCAGGGTCGTTTGCAACCATCGTCACGCTATCCTCTCTATGTCAGTATTTTCCTTGCCTCTAATTTACTCTCCTCCCGCATCCTTTACCAAACGGGCGATAAAAAATCCGTCCATCCCGTAATCTCCGGGAACGATCGTAAGCATTCCGTCGGCCGTCGCCGCGTTTGGCAATGGAGTGGGTAAATAAGGCATCACCGAGTCCTTATGGACGTCAGCGAACTGTGTTAACATAGCCGCGATTACTTCTGTAGTCTCCTCCGGCTCAATGGAGCAGGTGCTGTAAACCAGGACTCCCCCCGGTTTAGTGACCTCAATGGCAGAAGCCAGCAACTGTCGCTGCAGTGCTTGATGCTCCACGAGGTTTTGTTCCTGTTTGCGCCACCGCGCATCCACTCGGCGACGCAATACACCTAGATTACTGCACGGCGCATCGACTAATACCTTGTCAAACGCCTGAGATCTTCCCATGGATGCCAATATTGACTGAGCATCGCCAGTTTGGGTAGTTACCCCGCCCGCCACCCCTAGACGCTCTAAGTTCTGTTGCAACAGCATCAATCGATGGGCAGATGCATCGATTGCCACAATTTTTGCCTGTCCACGAGTCATCTCCGCCAGATGCCCAGTTTTCCCTCCTACTCCGGCCGTAAGGTCCAAAATATGATCCCCAGGCTGGGGATCTAGGACATGAGATACCAACATCCCACTTTCATCTTGTACCGATACCCATCCGTTTTGAAACCAGGGCAAATGTTCAAGCCACAGGGATCCCGTGACCCGAATAGCTTCCGGAACAAATCGGGAAGGCTCCGCCTCGATATTTAGCCGCTTAAGTTCCCGTAAAACATCATCCCGGGAAGCTTTCGTAGAATTCACGCGCAGTGTCAAAGGCGGGATTTTGTTGTTTTCCGCTAGAATCTCCGGCAATCGATTCCCGAAACGAGTGGCCCACCGGGCAACCAACCAATCCGGGTGGGAGTATTGGACCGCCAAATTCAGGTTAGTCGGCTCATACTGTTGCCCGCGTCGCAATACTGCATTAACCAACCGGGATGCTTTTGGCTGGATGGCTTTGGTTTGTTCTACTGCTGCGTTGACGACAGCATAGGGTGGAATCCGATTCAAAAATTTCAATTGAAAAAATCCCATGCGCAGAATATCCCGGATGTCGGGTTCCAATTCTTGCCGCACAAATGGCTCAATAACTGCGTCCAGATACCGACGGTGGCGCAAAACGCCATAGACTAATTGAGTCAACAAGGCACGATCATTGGCCGACATACTAGTTGTCTGATGGGACGCGGTTAAAGCTTCAGCCACCGGGACATTATTTCGCACCCGTCCTAATGCCACTAACGCCTCTTGGCGCGCTACACCCCACGCCTTCATGTAAGAAACTCCTCGCCGTTAAGCCGAATACCGCGGCTCCACTCCGCCCCCGTCATAGCACGTTTTCCGGACGGCTTAACCAGCAGCAAACGGATAGCCCCATCACCTGTTCCCACTAGAGCGCCCTCCTTGTCAACCCGTAGTTGACCCGGAGCTAACAGAACCGTTGCCTCGGGTTTGACATGTAAAATTTGCAGTCGCTGAGCCCGAAACATAGTATAAGCCACGGGACCGGGAGTCATGCTGCGCACCAAATTGACAATCTCCCTAGCCGACTGCTGCCAGGGGATATGAGCCTCTTGCGACGAGAATTTGGGAGCGTAGGTGGCATCTTCTGCGGTTTGCATTCTAGGGGTCAGTTGGTTGGTCACCAACTGAGGCAAGCTTGCGATGAGTAGATCTCTTGCTGCCGTTGCCAGCAACTGAGTGAGATCTCCTAATGTCGCCTGAGGACTGATAGATACCGCAACTTGAGACAAAATGGGACCGGAGTCAATCCCGTCGTCCATGGCCATTAACGTGACCCCGGTCTCAGTATCCCCAGCGCGAATCGCCCAAGCAATGGGATTCGGTCCCCTCCAACGTGGCAACAATGAGGCATGCAGATTTACGGCAGCGATCGTTGGCAACGATAGCAACCAAGGCCTAAGGATTCGTCCATAAGCTGCCGTGACAATTAAGTCAGGCGCAAACTGACGCCAAGTTTCGCGGAAATCCAGCATTCGGCGAGGTTGATCTAACGGCAACCCCTTTTCGCGTGCCCATTGGGATACCGGAGAAGGGATCGGCCGCAATTTTCTTCCCGCCGGAGCATCAGGTTGGGAGACAACCCGCATCACCACTCCTGGTTGCTCAGACAGCCCTTGCGCAATAACACGCGCGTATTCCGGCGTCCCCATAAATAGAATGCGAACCAAATTATTGTTAATCGACCACAACCTCTTTTCGCCGTTCCTGCAATTCTTCTTCACTCACAATACGGATGGCACGATCGGTAAATAATATACCGTCTAAATGATCAATTTCGTGCTGCAAGCACCGTGCCAGCAGCCCATTGGCCTCAATCCACACTTGATGGCCATCGCGGTTTAGTCCGGTTAGCCGCACAGATTGTGCACGACTTACTTCTCCCACCACGTCGGGAATGGACAAGCAGCCCTCCAACCCCACTTGGTTGCCTTCGGCAAAAAGAATTTCCGGATTAATCAGCTCAATTAACCCCTCACCTACGTCCGCCACCAGCACACGTTTGGCGATACCCACCTGGGGGGCAGCCAACCCAATACCTGACTCGTGCTGCATCGTCTCGGCCATCTCATCAAGCAAGCGACGAATGGAGCTGTTAACCGCTTTCACCGGTTTTGATTTGCGGCGGAGCACTTCGTCTCCGACCGTCCGAATTTCCAGCACGCGCGTGACCTCCTGCTCTACAACATAAAGTATGGATCTGTCGTGATGCTGAGTTCTGGATGCTCGCTCTGCATTTCCAATAAAGTACGACTCACTGCCAGTTCGTTAGACGCCGTTCTAACCAATATATGATAACGGTAATGATTACGGATTTTCAACAAAGGTGCCGCACTGGGCCCTAGAACCGCCGCATTGTTTGCCAAACGAACTGACAATTGATCGCCTAATTGTTGTGCCGCCTGGATAACAGCCCCCTCATCGGTTCCGCTGAGTTCGAGAAGCCACAAACTGCCAAATGGCGGGTACCCCAACTCCTGGCGCATCTCAAGTTCTTGCCGAACAAAGGCGTCGACATCTTGGGTCACTGCATGCGTTATCGCATAATGCTCAGGATTGTATGTCTGCACCACAACCTGCCCTGGGTCAATGCCCCTTCCCGCACGCCCTCCCGATTGCACCAGCAATTGAAAAGTGCGCTCGCCACTACGAAAGTCCGGAAAATGCAGCCCCAAATCCGCGGCCACAATGCCGACCACCGTCACTCGTGGAAAGTCCATGCCTTTAGCAATCATTTGGGTGCCAACTAACACGTCAGCCTGCCCCTGGATAAAAGTACGATACAACTGGTAATAGCTGTCACGCGACGTGAGACTATCGCGATCAGCGCGTACTATCCGCGCCTGTGGCCACAACCTTTGCACCTCGGCTACCACTCGCTCGGTACCCGCACCAAAATACCGGATCTTGTCACTACGGCATGCTGGGCAATGAGTCGGCATCGGCATGGTGAAGTCGCAGTAATGGCAACGCAAATGATCCTGGTCGCTGTGATAGGTTAGGGTAACCGCACAATGAGGGCAGCCCAGCGCTTTTCCGCAAGATCGGCACAAGACAAATGTCGAGAACCCGCGGCGATTTAAAAACAGCAGTACTTGTTGTTCTCGCTCAAGTGCCGCGCTAATAGCGTCCATTAAGGTTTTGCTAAACATGCCCCGATTCCCCGTCGCTAATTCCTGGCGCATATCAACGACTCGCATTTCTGGCAAACTGCGCTGCATCACCCGGCTTGGCAGTTTAATCCAGCCGATATGCCCCTGACGTGCGTTCCACGCTGTTTCCAGACTTGGAGTTGCAGAACCCAAAATTAAGGTCGCACCAAAACTTTTTGCCCGACGTATGGCCACCTCTCGCGCGTGATAACGAGGATGATCTTCCTGTTTGTAACTGGTTTCTTGTTCTTCATCAATGACAATCAACCGCAAGTGCTGAAACGGCAGAAACACTCCCGAGCGCGCCGCAATGACCACCAACGGTTCGTCCGTTTGAACCGCCTGCCACAGTTGCACCCGTTCCCCATCCGTTAAATTTGAATGCCACACATAGGTTGAATCCGGAAATCGTGCACTAAACCGTTCCCAGGTTTGAGGTGTCAGCGCAATTTCCGGCACTAATACCAAGGCTTGTCCCCCGCGTTGCAATACCTTTTGCAAAACCGCCAAATAGACCTCGGTTTTCCCCGAACCCGTTACCCCTTCTAAAAGCCACTGACGCCCAGGCGCGCTGTCAATAGCGGAAATGGCGGCCAACTGATCTTCATTGAGCTGGTAAGGCGATGGATTGACGCGAAACTCTTTGCCTTTTATCTCCCGGGTCGCCACTACTGACCCCTCGGCCACCAATGCTTTAAGCAGGGTCCCGGGATTGGTGAATACCTTTTGCATCTCCACGCGTGTTGCCTGGGGATGTTCATGAATCCATTGCCACAAGGTCTGCTTGAGGCTGGATCTTCCGGTGCGCTCTCCTACCGTGTGATAATGCCATATGACCTTGGGCTTCATTCCACGCCGCACTGCCGACGGAATCATCGCCCGCAAGGCCTGGGGAAGAAAACAGACATAGCGCTCTGCCATCCAATGCGCTAAATCAATCATTTCCGATGTCAATACCGGGTAAGGGTCCAACGCGGCTAAAACGGATTTCAACTCAATTTGGGCAGGCTTGGAATCGGATATCGCTACCACAATCCCAAACGCTTTGCCGGCACCTAACGGCACTTCCACCCGGGTTCCGCTTACTAGGTCCATTCCTTCCGGGATTGCATATGACCATGCCCGATCCAATCCGCGCACTGGTCGATCAACCACTACCTCTGCAATTTTCATCCCTCAACCTGCATTACGATAAAAATGTCTGCGACCATAGCTAGTGTTCCTCTCGTAACTAACTGAGCCAACACTATTCCACCAAGGACACTGAACGCCAGCAATAACTGCCCGATAGTGCGTAGTGGCAACATTGCCGAAATCTAAATGACTTAGGAAATCGTCACCCCAGCCAGCAAATGCCCGTCGACCATGGGAAACAGCAGAGCATGTCTCGCTTTCCCAACAGCATCCCGGCAGCATCTCACAAAATGGGCGATCAAACATAGGGTTCCCGGTAAAACAAATCAACGAGGCGCTCCCATATCTTACGGGCTGAAATCTCTTTGGATTCTTCGTTGATTGTGGCATTGCCACCAAACCTGTCAATGACTTGAGCCCGATGTTCCCAGTGGCCAAATCCCAAATTGGCGCCCACAGGATTTGCCACAATCGCATCCAGATGCTTTGCCGCCAATTTGCTTTGGGCTGAAGCAACAACATTGTCGGTTTCTGCGGCAAAACCCACGAGAAATTTTCTACCCCCATATTCCTGGCCTAATTCCGCTAGAATATCAGGGTTTGCGGTGACATCCCAATGCGCAGTAATTTCAGATTTATGTAGCTTTTGTTTAGCAGGCGAAATTGGACGAAAATCAGATACCGCCGCTGCCGCCACCACAATCGAGGCCGATTCTGCAATATTCCAGACAGCATCGCGCATCTCTTTGGCACTGACTATCGGGATGGAAGTCACCGAAGGATGCAAAGTGCCGAAGTCAGCCCCGCGTGGCCCATGTATATACGTGACCCGAGCCCCCAAAAATGCGGCTTCTTGAGCCATTTCAAACCCCATCCGTCCAGTGGATGGATTGGTTATCGCGCGCACTGGATCGAAATGTTCCCAAGTAGCGCCTCCAGTCACTAGCACATGAATCCCCGATAATGCCTTAGGAATTGGTGCATGTTCAATGGCGCGTACCAAAAATTCCGGATCGGCAAGCCGTCCCATTCCCTCATCGCCGGAAGCGACGTGTCCCTCCACAGGCCCCACAATTTGTGCCTCATCGGCTGCCAGCTTGGCCACATGCTCTTGAGTGCGCGGATGAAGCCACATCTTGGGTTCCATAGCGGGTGCTATGACCACGGGACCCCGATAACTCATGTAGGTCAGAGATAACAGATCGGTCGGCTCACCCAACGCTAAACGGGACATAATGCCTACCGTGGCCGGCACGACAGCCAAAACGTCAGCCCATTTCCCCAACTTAACATGCGAAATCGGGCCCGCTGGCTGGTCGGTGACCGAAACCCCGACAGGCCGACCCGATAGTGCCTCAAACGTCAATGGCTGAATAAATCTGGTTGCGCCTTCGGTCATCAATATTTGCACTTGATGACCGCGCTGTACCATGCTAGACACCACGATGGCTGACTTATAAGCTGCAATCCCGCCAGAGACGCCCACAATAATGCGCATTGCTACTTAATTCCGACCGGGGGCACTTCTACATGAATGAGTCCCTGATGAATTTCTTGCAATGCAATGGTGACAGGTTTGGACGCGGTCGAATCCATCAGCGGTTGATGTCCGTCCATAATCGCCCTACCTCTACGGGCGGCAGCCACAACCAACGCATACTTGCTTTCGGTTTGATTGGTCAATTCCTGTATCGTTAGTCGACGGCCCATACGTTATTCGGCTTCCTCCTCGTCATCGTCGTCTTCTTCTAACTCGGGAGACGATGTTTCGCGACTGCTCAATCGGTTGGCAACCGTTTCAGGTTGCACAGCCGATAATATCACATGATCGCTATCAGTAATAATAACCGCCCGCGTACGCCGGCCATAGGTTGCGTCCACGAGTACCCCTTGATCCCGAGCTTCAGTGATAATACGTTTAATGGGGGCTGAGTCGGGACTCACGATCGCCACAATGCGATTGGCCGAGACGATGTTTCCGAAGCCAATATTCACCAGCTTTATGTCCAAGCTTTATGCCTCCCAAATTGCTCAGATGGTGTTGCAAATTCTGTGATAGGCGACGAATTCGGTAGTATTCTAATGCTTTTCATGATAAGGGTCGCTACACCGGGTGTCAATCAAGTAGGATTCTGTATTTAACCGTAAAGCGCCCGCGTCATGGCGCCATGAACTTCCGCTTCCATTCGTTTGACAATCGCGGCCTGGGAAAATTGCTCCGCCGCATGAAATACTCCGGGCCAGACGTGGAGTTCGACATCCGTTCCATCGCGCATCAAACGTGCAGCAAAGTCAACGCATTCGTCGCGAAACACTTCGATATTGCCCACAGTAATAAATACCGGCGGCAAATCATGAAGATTGGGTGCACGTCCCGGGACTGCATAGGGCAATGCCGCGTCGCTACCCCATAAGTCCCCCAAATAAGCCCGCCACCCGCGAAGATTATCCTCGCGAGACCATATCGGCGCATCAGCAAAACTCACCGCCGATACACTGGAGTTGCGATCGTCTAGCATAGGAGCATTAAGCATTAGCAACCGCAATTCTGGTCCGCCATAATCCCGTACCATTAATGCGGCG
>PXYW01000007.1:121201-176058 GCA_003023695.1 Sulfobacillus benefaciens
CACTGGTCCAGGATAGGGATTTTCGGGGGCCAAGCGATAATCCACCGAAACCACTACCGCGTTCCATTCGAGTGCCCAGCGACGGCAATTAAGCTCTAAAGACTCCAGGCTTCCTAGAACTAAGCCTCCCCCATGAATCGCATACACCCCGGGTAGAACCCCAGTCGCGAGTGCAGGACGGTAAATTCTCAGTGGTATCGAGGGCGTGTTATTTGTTTCCGGGACTTGTAGATTTTCTATAATCACTCCAACGGGGTCCGCTACCCGTTGCAACTGCTCCAATGCCCGTGCTTGATTTATCGCCCGTTGCCGCGGCAAATTATCCCAGTCAATGGGCTCAAGGGGTACTTCGGCCAACAAACTCGCCAATTCCGGATCCGTCTGGGGATGAATCAATGTAAGCCCTTCCTCCTTTACCTATAGTAAAGTAGCGCCATCATAGCACGATAGGTATCGCATGGACAACCAACCTGGCCCCCATTGGTTTATCAGCGGTCTCTTATCCAATCACCTCGACTCTTCCCAAAGCGTCAGTTATTTTCCGAAGCGCTTGGTGGGTCCGCAGATGGCCCTGGAGCACCTTCAGAAAATGCTTGGTAAGTCAAGAAGAAGACCGTGTGTGTTTTCTCCGCCACGCGAAATCCAAGGGGCACCGCATATTCGGCCTGAATCCAGTAGGTGTACGTATAATGCAGAGGGTTAATTCGAGGAACCAGGGTGACTCTATACATAGGTACCGCCTCCCCTGGCTCTCTAGCCACCCGAATATGAAATGTGCTGGCCACCCATTTGGGGTGGATAGCCCACGGCAATGTCCAAGAAATTTTGGCTAGTCGCTGATGAATCAACTGCTGCCCCTTCCCGATGGTCAGTTGATTCCCCAAACGTGCCACCACCCGTTCGATAGTTCCTGAGCTGGATTCATTCTCAAACCGCCACTGATATTGGTTGGCATCATAAAAATTCCAATTGTCACCTGCGGAGGACAAAATCCACGGTTCCGGTGCCAAGGGCAACTCATTTAACCCTAACGAACTTGTAGAAACGCTTGCGGTTCTCAGTCTCCAAGTGACAACGAAATTGCCATGGCTAAACACTCGCTGCGCTTTGTCTAAGAGACGGTTAGCCGAAACAACGGGCAAACTTGGCGTGGCCAAAATGCTAGGTGCAAACACCGCGACCAGGAGCCCAAATGCGAATCCAACGAAGACCATTGGTTTAATGGAAGACTTCACGTGTCTCCTCCATCCTTAAGTTCTGCCAAATAGTGTACCCCACTTGCCACGTTCGACGGGACAGTCATGATATACTGATGCCATTTGGGAGGGTTGAGGGCGTGGCGGCAACAATAGCCTTTGTGGCAATGTGGATTGGACGTATTGGGTATGCAGCCGTTTTTGCCGTGCTGTTTATAGAAAGTGTTGGTATCCCGAGCCCTTCGGAAATTATTTTGCTGTTTTCCGGATATTTGGTTTATAAGGGGACTTTCAGCTATCCGCTGGTCGTACTGATTGGCGCCGCCGGCAGTATTTCCGGTGCAACATTGGCTTATTGGATTGCCCGTTTGGGTGGGCGTCCCCTGATTCTCAAACGTCTTTCATTTATTTTTAAAAGCGAGTCACGATTGGAATACTGGGAAAATTATTTTCGCCGCCAAGGCGACCGAGTGATCTTAATTGGGCGCATCATTTCCGGGGTCAGAATGGTAATTTCTTATCCAGCAGGAATATTTGAAATGCCATTTTGGCGTTTTTTTGCCTACACCGTGATCGGTTCAATTTTATGGCCGCTCATTGCGGTAACCGCCGGCGTTATTTTAGGCCCCCACGTCAAAACCGGCCTTGAAGCCATCCATCAGTATGAAATCCCTGCAGTGATTGTTATCGGCGCACTTATCGTGACTTGGTGGCTGTGGGATCGACGGCGCAAGAAGAAGCGATATGCAGCAGGCAAATAACTCAGCGTAGTTCAAACGCGCCTTCGCAGACTTCGTGAGCGGTCCCGGTCAAGTAGACATTGCCGCTGGATTCTTCCCACTCTGCAACCAATTCCCCGCCGGGAACCTCGACTTGCGCTATTCGCGCCACACCCTCATTAAGCACCGCGGCTACCAATGCTGCACTCACACCTGTCCCGCAAGCGAGTGTCAAGCCCGCTCCCCGTTCCCAATGCCGCATCCGCAAATGGTTAGGAGCGACCACTTCCACCGAATGCACGTTAGTGCGATGACGAAAGGTGGGATGATTCTCAATTTGGGGTCCGCGTCGCGCCATGGTTTCTGCATCCCACAAGGGACCAAACAGCATAACGTGGGGATTGCCCATGGAGACACAGGCTACTGGCCACATCACGTTATCCAACTCGAGTTGGGTTTTCAGCGCTGACGCTTGACTGTCTCCCGTCATCCCCAAAGCGCCCCGTGTCCATCGAGGCTTTCCCATGTTGACGCGAATCCGTCGGGCTCTATGCCCTTCTACAGACAATATTTCTGGGTAGAGAATGCCCGCCCCGGTTTCAATACCCGCGTTTTCCTCCCACTGACCCCGGTCATAGAGCCACTTCGCCATGGCTCGCAAGCCGTTTCCACACATTTCCGATTCGGATCCGTCCGCATTAAAAATGCGCATTTTAGCAAGCGCACCAGTCACTTGGGCATTATCGATCAAAATAATACCGTCGGCCCCCACCCCGAAATGGCGATCACTCATCGCAATTGCCAAGTCGTGCCAATAGACATCGGGTTTCAGGTCCTTTCCCCGAATGTCAATAAACAGGTAGTCATTGCCTAGACCGTGCATCTTCGTAAACGCTATCATTTTTGTTCCCCTTCTTGAATCCCAACACTCTCTAATATAATACTATATTTATCATGTCATCTCTTGGCCTCTCTTCCTGATCTCGGTTGGGATCCTGGCTCTGGTTCAACGCCATAGAGCGATCGGGCACCACGCATTAAAGGAGTGAGGCGAGACAAGGGCTGGTGTCCTGTCCCCCAGATGGTCCCCAGGCTAAAGCTGGAGACTTTATGGCGCACTTTGAGAACAGTTGCTAGGCAAGATGGCGGTTTACCGCGGTTTCGCGGTATTAGGACGAGTGGGCGCACCCAATGGCTTTTTACGAATCAAAAAATCCACCGTTCCAAGGACAGCCACTACCAATATAGTAAGGGCCGGATTAACATTCAACATCGTCGCTGCCAACGCCACCAGAGCCAAAATTACCGTCAGCCAGACTTTTGGTACATCATGCCAAAGTGTCACTACAACATCTACCAATAAGCCAATCACTGCCAACTCAATGCCGCTTAAAATTCCCTTTACCATGGGACTATGTAGGACATCAGACAGTTTAGCCAAAATAAGAATCAGTAAAAAAGACGGCCATAATACCGCGGCCGTGCCCAACACTAACGCTGGCCAACCCAACAATCGGTAAGCAATCGCGCCCATAACATTAGTCGTGGTCGGCCCCGGGGCAAACGACGTCATTTCCACCATGTGATCAAATTGTTCTTCTGTCAACCACCGATTGCGGACAACAACCTCGCTTTGTATAAACGACAACACCGCATAGCCGCCACCAAATCCTAAAATGCCTATCTTCATGTACACCATGAGCAGTTGCATTAACGAGGGCTTACTCAACTCATTTGACGAATCGTTCACCTCATCCACCCTCCGCTACGCGCCTCGTTCTTATCCCCGCATTAACACTGCGCCAACAGTTCCCGCCGCTAAAATTATTGCCCAATAGGGAACTTTGAAGCGACCAGCCAAGATGGCAGCCACTACAAAGAGACCGCCTTCAGCACTATGAACAATGCTTCGGCCCAGCATAATGGTCACACCCAAAATGAGTCCCACCACACCTGATAGCGTTGCATAAAGCACATTTTGTACGCCAGGAACCGACTTCAATTTTCCATACCATCGACTAAGCACCGCCACAATCACTACTGGAGGAGTGAAGACAGCAATGGTGGCGGCCAGGGCTCCTCCAACACCGGCCACCCGATAACCAATAAAGGTTGTGCTAATCGCAACCGGACCTGGGGTTATCTGCCCTAGAGCAATCGCTTCGTTAAACGCCGAAACACCCAGCCAATGGTGACTTAGGGTCACCGTTTTCATCAGCGGAATCATGCCAAATCCGCCACCAAATCCTAAAGTTCCAACCCACAAGAAGTGCCCTAATAATGACATTATGGCAGACAACATTTTCACTCCACCTAACACAAGGTATATGTCAACGGCCCCAGCCCACGGGTATACCCATCGCTCCCCATGCAGGATGGCTTGCTTAGGCAATGCGTCGTGTAAACAATTTCCCGGCACCGAATTTGCATCCCTGTCGGTAGGCGTTCAGGGTCTCTGCACGCAACACACTGTGCTCCAGGGAGGGATACCGTGGGAGCTTGGCGGTCAAGGTTAGTCCCGTCGCAGATGCCTCCAACAATGTCCGAATATTAGTGTGTCATATGGTTGGGGGGAGTTCAACCAGGAAATGGGGTGTCTTTTGCAGATGGCATTATAATGCAATTGTTAGAAGGTCAGCCAATGACTAAAACGCCAGAAAAAGTTATTAACCGGGCCGCATCCGCAGTTGTAACGTTTGCACCGCGATGCCAAATGGACCCTGCAAATCCAAAAGCGTGCTATGGGTGACACCCACTCCGTCGGATCCCAAACGGGTGCGCGATGACATCCCGATCCATTCCCCTGCAGGTGTTCGGTGTATTGACATTGTCATATCGATATTGGGAAACACATATTCCCTAAACGATAGCGGACAACTGAAACCACTGCCAAAATCGGCCGTTGCCGCTGCTCGCACCGTTGGAGATACTACATCTCTATCTAACAAAGGATACAAGAACCGAAACCACCCCCGACGAGTGCCCTCAATGTGGTCACTCGGTACTGACTTGGCTTCCATCGCCGTATAGTAAAATGATTTCTGCCCCGAAGGCATGTCTTCCACCCGTAGATCCGGCAATACTCCCGGGTCCTCCACAACCGGAGGGTTCGGCCGACCCTCCGGCAACTCTATCGGTTCGCGACGCATACTGACTAGATGAGCAGTTAAAATGTCCTTGTTGTTTTCACGCAAGGTGATCCAATGATGAGCTATCGACGATCCCTGACGACGTTCTATAGAATATGAGAGTGGTCGTAGCGGGACTGGTCGATAAAAGTCCAGGGAAAGGCGGCACGTGATCCACTGATCGTCCTTCAATTCCCTTTCCACCAGTGCCACCACAAGTCCCGCTGGCGCACCGCCATGGGCATAACTCGAATTCCCCGGTCCGCGAGCCAACTCTGATGGCATCAACAAATTGGTGCCTAGAGTATAGAAAACGGATTCACTTTCAGTCAAATTCCGCCCCCCCGTCCATTTGCGTATAATCCCAAAACACCGCCTAATGGGCCCTGTATTTCGTTCATGGTCCCTTACGCATCAGCGGTTGCTGACCATATTTCCGTTTCATCATCTACCCAATAAGGATACTCTTGGTGCCACAGAAACCGTGTTGCATAAAGTTCCGCCAATTTAGCGTATCGTGGTCCCTGATCGGTGGCCATATCATAAAGCAACGCTACTTGAGCGGCATCGGCAATATCTCTTAAGTCATGTTTGGCATGCCATTCAGCCTCCCGTCCGGCTAGCGATTCAAGATGGTCCAGCCTTTCTTCCAACACAATACGAGCTTGGTTTGCATGTTTCGTCCCCACTTTATCCAACAATGGAATCATCGCTTCAAGAAACCCATGGTGGGCTTTTTGTCGCTTTATAGTTTCCAAAAAGTCCAAGGCTTGGATATTGCTTGGACCTTCCCAAATCGGAGTAATGAGAGCTTCCCGATGCCATCTTGCAACGCCATATTCCTCCAAAAATCCTAGGCCCCCAAAAAGTTCCATTGCCATGGCGGTCATATCTGCGGCATGGTCAGCCGTTCGGGTTTTGGCCAAATGTGTAATGAATCGAGCGAGGTGGTAACGATCGGTATACGGAGGCCTGTCATTCCACGCCGCATCAAATTTTTGCACCCCATAAAATGTCAACGCCAAGCCTGCAGCTGAACGCACCGCGAGGTCCGTAAGATCCCGACGAATTAGGGGATGTTCTTTCAGCACTTTGCCAAAACTTTGCCGTCGCACTACCCGTCCCAACACCTCTAGATGAGCTTTCTTCCCGGTCGCCATGGCTACCACGGCATTCGCCAGTCGTGATACGGTGAGATTTTCCAATGTGTAATAAATGCCCTCTTCTGCTTTGCCGATAAGATAAGCCTCACTGTGGTCAAGCTCTACTTCTCCAGAAGGAACCGCCCTGGTGGCACTTTTGTCTTTCAGACGCCTCACATGATAATTTAGTTCTCCTCGACGATTGAGACGGGGTAATAAAAACAGTGCCAATCCCTTAGGACCAGACCTGCTTCCCTGGGGACGGGCAGTGGTAATGGCATAATCAGTCAGTCCGGCCCCACTAGCAAAATACTTATCGCCAGTCAACTGCCAAACCTCTCCGTCTGCTTGGGCCATGGTTTCGTTAGCTCCTAAATCGCTGCCTCCTTGGGACTCGGTCATCCACGTTGCTCCCCAGGCGTTTCCGGTCAACAAATCCGACACGATGCGGTCGGCATTGGGAATAGACGGCGTGGCATACTTGTGCAGCGCATAAGCCGTCTGACCGGTAATGGTCAAGATGCATCCGATGCCAGGATCTCCTAGCAAATACAGTAACGCATAATGATATGGCCATCCTTGTCCCCGATAAGGAGGTTCCGTAATCCATGCGGTTTGCGTTAATATTTTGGTCTCCGTAGGACTTAAGCGAACCCTGTCAATGCGATTGCCGTCTAAGTCGTGCGCTATTAATACTGGTCGTGCCTCGTGGTCAATATGATAAACGGCTTCATAGATATCTTTGCCAGCCAAGGCGCCAAATTGGCTCAGCTGATCCCATTTCTCCTGGTGGTCCGCCCAAAAATGTCTCAAGACCGCTTTAAGTTCGGTGTCATTCTCAAAGTGATTGGTTCCATAGGCATACGATATGTGTTCCATGGTTACTCCCCCCGTAACAAAATCTGTTCCAACCGGCGTTGCATGGTCATGCGAAGTTCGGTCATTTCTGCCATAATGGTTTGCAACTCCTCGACTTGCGATTGCAACTCCCGAAGTTTGACATCCCCGCGCCTAATGACATCCTGCAATTGAGTCACCTCGGTGGGATCGGCATCATAAAGGTTTAGCATTTCTTGAATTTCGCTGAGCCCAAATCCCAACCGTCTTCCACGTAATATCAGTTGCAACCGCACGCGGTCTCGTTCCCGATATAATCGCTGATTGCCACGGCGCTCAGGAGATAACAGCCCCATATCTTCGTAGTGGCGCAACGTACGAGGGGTGATATCGTAGATCTCGCTTAACTCGTTAATGGTGTAAATTCGGGAAGCATTCTGCGCATGGTTGGCATTCATTCGCATCCCTCCTCTCACCAAATATATCGCAAATTTCCGTTTACGTAAACGGCCAGAGCGTGGGAAAAACACCCACCCTGTTCACTGCCCTCTGTCCGGTCAATCCACGACTCATGTGCCAACATCTGCGTGCATCCTGTCACACCCATGCCAATAGAACACAAAGCATGGCTAATATGAGCGATCCCCAGTCCAGCCAATCCAAACCACGGGTTAATCGTTCCTCGGCATATCTCTCAATTGCTGATGGCCATAACCACATATACCATTCCTCCCGCCTGGATTCCTTGACTCAATAGTCGTCGGAAGCGGGAAGAAAGGCATCCGAGCAAAGCCGTAGTGCGGCTACACCTTTAGCCCTACACCCGACCCTATTTGGGGTTGGCACTTTATGCCGGAGCATGCAATGCCCTTAGGGGCCCCCCGAGGGATCCCTAAGGGCATTGGCGCAGCTTGATTCTCTACTTGGGTGACGAGGGAACTATATGCCGCATTGGTTTGAGAACGATATCTCGGATTGCCGCAATCAACTGAACAAAACCCGATGCCAAAATTACCAAGGCCCAATCCGCCCATCCAATCGGGTCGGTTTTAAAAAGCTCACCTAAACTAGGTACATAAACAATTGCCAATAACATCGCAATTGACGACATCACGGCAGCTACCGCCCATGGATTGGTGAACAACCCTACCTCAAGGAAGCTTTGTTCTTCTGCTCGCGCATCAAACACATGAAACAACTGACTCATAATCAATGTAGCCAAAGCCATTGTACGCGCTTCGCGCAGCCCCATTCCCAAGGGGCCGGTCGATAGCATGAACACAATAAGAGTACTAATCCCGATCAAAATTCCGCGAAAGCCGATCTTGACTCCAAGTCCTCGAGCAAAAATGCTTTCTTTTGGATGACGGGGAGGGCGGTCCATTACCCCTGGGGCTGCCGGATCCACTCCCAAAGCCATGGCCGGTAGGCCATCGGTGACTAAATTGACAAATAAGATTTGAATTGGCAGCAGCGGCAAAGGTAACCCCATAAATGCTGCCAAAAACATGACCAAGACCTCGCCGACATTGCACGATAACAGATACCGAATAAATTTTCGGATGTTGTCGTAAATAGCACGGCCCTCGCGAATGGCTCGGATAATGGTGGCAAAGTTGTCATCGGTTAGGATCATTGCTGAAGCCTCTTTGGTAACATCGGTGCCCGAAATTCCCATAGCAACGCCAATATCTGCTTCCTTAACAGCAGGCGCGTCATTGACCCCATCGCCGGTCATCGCCACCACTTCTCCCCGCGCTTTCCAAGCACGAACCACGCGCAGTTTGTGCGGCGGAGACACCCGCGCGTAAACGCGAATTTTATCCACACGTTCTACCAACTCTTCGTCACTCATGGCATCCAAATCGCGTCCAGTAATGATTTCGTCACCAGGCTCCATCATCCCTAACTGATTGGCAATGGCCCGGGCCGTATGGGGGTGGTCTCCCGTAATCATTACCGTTCTTACACCAGCATGACGGGCTTGACCAATCGCCGCAATCACCTCTGGCCTCGGCGGGTCCATCATTCCCATCAAACCCAGAAATACCAGATCATGTTCCGCACTGGACAGATCTTCCGAGCTGGCCATTGGACGATACGCCACGGCCAATACTCTTAATGCCATGTCAGCCATGTCTTCATTCACTTGAGAAAATTCGTGACGCATTTTCATGTCGAGTGACATGACTTGGCCCTGGTGCTGATAAAAGCGGCAAAGCCTTAACACCACATCAGGAGCGCCTTTGACATAAATAAGAGATTGATTTTGTCTATTCTGCACCCCAACGGCCATACGTTGCCGATCTGATTCGAAAGGAATTTCCTCAAACCGCCGGAAATTTTGTTTGACATCCGATGGTTTTACTCCTCCTTCCACGGCTCCCCAGAGCATGGCCAACTCCGTAGGATCACCTTGGCCACTGGCTCCATCATTTTCCGGACTTTCGTTACCAATTATTGCGTTATTGCACAATACGGCTCCTTGCATGAGGTGTTCGAAATCGACTCGTTTGGCCTCACTGTGACTTTTGGACTCCATAAAACCACTCTCGTCGCGCTGCCACCGTTGCCCTGACACATACATTTGTGTCACCGTCATTCGATTTCGGGTTAGCGTTCCCGTCTTATCCGAACAGACTACTGTAGTACACCCTAATGTCTCAACGGCCGGCAATCGACGTACAATGGCATGGGCACGAATCATGCGCTGAACCCCTAGGGCCAAGGCTATGGTGACAATGGCGGGTAGTCCTTCTGGAATAGCTGCCACAGCAAGGCTGACCCCGGTGAGAAACATTTGATACAGTGGTTCTCCGCGAACTAAGCCAGTCACTACCACGACCGCTACAATGACTAATGACAAAATTACTAGGATCTTTCCCAGGTGTTCTAGACGGCGTTGCAATGGTGTCTGATCCTCTACTGCCTCACGAATTAAGTGGGCAATCATTCCCATTTCAGTGTGCATCCCGGTTTCCACCACCATTGCACGCCCTCGCCCTCGACTAATCACCGTGCCCATGAATACCATGTTTTTCCGGTCTCCCAAAGGCAGCTCAGGATCGCCCAGTGCAGCAACCTCCTTGGCAACTGCCGAGGATTCTCCGGTCAATGCCGCTTCTTCAGCTTCCATGCCATGGGCCTGCAATAACCGTGCATCAGCTGGAACCACATCTCCCGCCTCTAATTCGATGACATCGCCAGGAACCAGTTCTTTTGCGGGGATTTCCACCAGGCGTCCTTGACGCCATACCTGTGCCGTTGGGGCAGTCAATGCTTTAAGGGTTTCAACGCTCTTCTCCGCACGGTATTCTTGCATGAAACCAAGGATTGCGTTCATGACCACAATGGCCACGATTGTCAGCGCATCGCCAATTTCCCCGAGAGCAAAGGAAACCGCAGTAGCTCCTAGTAGGACCAAAACCATAAAGTCTTTAAACTGCGCAAAGAAAATCATCCACGGTGACACCGTAGGCGCTTCGGCCAAAGCATTGTACCCAATCTCTTCTAAACGCCGGTCGGCTTCGCCAACACTTAACCCTCGTTCTCCATCCGACCGCAATTGAATGGTGATTTCTTCCGGTTTCAAGGTATGCCATACGTCGGCCAAGCCCGATCCCCCCTGTCCATCTTCGAGATCAGGGTATGTCCTCAAGGAGTTTGTCAGAACCATCGGCGACGTGCAGGCCACTACTAAATTGGGCCGCCACCACCTCTTCAGTATGTTTGTTTATCGCTAAGCATGGCCGTCGGGGAATTTCGCTCGTGGCGAAGCAATTGATGCCATGTATACCCGTCAAAAAACATTCGTGCCTGGCCATAATGACGCACCATTGCTCGAGTTTTTGGAGTGAGCTTGAAATATTTTTTCTACACCCTATTCACATTTGGTTGAATTGACATTACAATGAAATCGGTTTCGGAAATCGTTTTCGGAGGCATTTTTATGAAACCCAAAGGGATCACCATTGCCGATGTTGCACAACGCGCCCAAGTGTCACCAGCCAGTGTCTCACGGTACTTAAATGGAGTTGAAGGCAATCTCTCCGCGGAGACCGCTCAACGCATTGCACAAGTCATCGAGGATTTGGGCTACCGACCCAATGCTTGGGCCCGCTCTCTAAAGACCCAGCGGAGTGGCCTAATTGCCGCGGTGGTTGCAGACTTATCCAACTCCTATGTACCTGCGGTACTGCATGGCATCGAAAATATTACCAACAGCGCTGGATTTAGTCTTTTAATCGCCAACGCACAAAACAACCCGGACCACGAATCCTATCTCGTTGAGCGGTTATTAAATCAACGTGTTGAAGGAATTCTGCTGCAACCCAGTTCCAATAAACTAACACCCTCATTGCGTTCCTTAATTACAAACAACATTCCTTTAGTACTCATTGATCGCTTGATGGACGATGTAGATGATTGGGACATGGTTGGGCTCGATAACGCGGGAGCTATGCACCTTGCTTTAAAGCATCTCGAGTCGCAAGGCTACCGAAAGATTGTCTACGTTACTGATCCGCCGGATGAAGTCAGTTCACGTCGGGAGCGCGAACAGACCGTCTTGAGTTCCTATGCCCAATGGGAGGCTCTTCAGATATTTGTACGCCGAGACAATGATCCCAGCGGACTAATTGCTATTATCGACCAGATGTTAGCACACTCGAACGATGAATCCACGGCCGTGGTGTGTAGTAACGCGGTTACCGCTTTGTACGCTGTGAAAGCCATCGAACTGTGTGGCTGTCGAATCCCTCAAGATATGGGACTTATTATGATAGACGATCCTGATTGGGCCCCCTTTGTTCTGGGCGGAATTACCAGCGTTGCACAACCCACCTTTGATTTGGGAAACCAGGCAGCGCAACTATTAGTGGACAAAATTCAACAAACCGGCATCTCCTCTCCATCACATACCCGGCTATCTGGAAGTCTAGTGATACGCCATTCGACTATCAACAGTCACCGATTAAAAAAGGAGTGATCTGCCATGGGATCCACGGGAGCTCGCCAGCGGTGGGCACGATTGATTCCCGTTATTTTTATCGTGTATAGCTTGGCATATGTTGACCGGGCCAATTTCGGCTTCGGAGCTGCAGCTGGATTGTCCAAAACTTTGCATATCACATCGAGTACCACGGCACTACTGGGATCGTTGTTCTTTTTGGGCTATTTCTTTTTTCAAATCCCCGGCGCACACTACGCCGAAAAACGCAGCGCCAAACGGATCGTGTTTTGGGGCATGATATTGTGGGGAATTTTGGCATCACTCACGGGCCTATTGTCTAGTGTAACCTGGCTCATGATCGATAGATTGCTGCTAGGCGTGGTGGAAAGTGTCTTATTCCCATCCTTGTTAGTGTTTAATACCCATTGGTTTTTGAAACCAGAACGCGCCCGCGCCAATACTTTTTTGATTCTTGGCAATCCCGTTACAGTGCTCTGGATGTCGGTAGTGTCCGGATTTCTGATTGCCGTTATCGGCTGGCAATGGATGTTCATTTTGGAAGGTATCCCCTCTATCATCATGGCTTTTATTTGGTGGGCTTTGATCAACGATCAGCCCGAGGATGCCCGGTGGCTAAATGGGGAGCAAAAAAGCCACTTGGCCCATGCACTCGTCGCTGAGCAAAATCAATTTCGAGAAAAACCCCAATATTGGAAGGCATTCCAATCGCGGGAAGTATTACTGTTAGCAGGTCAATACTTTTTATGGAGCATTGGGGTATACGGATTCGTCTTGTGGCTTCCTTCGATCGTTAAAGCTGCCTCAGGCCTCGGTATCGGGCTTACCGGACTTATTAGCGCCATTCCTTACCTCCTTGCCATTGTATTAATGGTATTAGCCTCATATTTTGCGGATAAGCAACTGAATCGCAAAATTTATGTCTGGCCCTTTTTGCTTCTAGGTGGGCTAGCACTTTACGGATCATTCGTCATTGGGGTCCATCAATTCATCCCCGCCATGATTTTATTAGTGCTCGCAGGTGGGATGATGTATGCCCCTTATGGTCCATTCTTTGCGATTATCCCTGATATTGTTCCGCGAAGCGCGTCCGGCGAATCTATGGCGATGATAAACAGCATGGGTGCCTTGGGATCCTTTGTCGGGTCGTATTTCGTAGGATACCTCAACGCAGTCACCGGACGACCTAACGACGGGTTTCTGTTTATGTCGTTAAGCCTCATTCTTTCCGCCGTTTTAACCATGCTGGTTAAAGCCAAACCGGCTACAGCCACCTCTCGGCCAGCCGATACGGCTATTTAACTTAAATTTAAGAAAGAAGGCCGCTTGCCGTGAAACAACAATATCAATGCCAGACCATCGCGCCGTTAGTTGGCTGGGATAGCACTGCCAGCAAACATGCGTGTTGGGCGGTAGGCATCCCAGACCAGGACACATTGCCGCGCATTAATGGCCTGATTGTCAATCCGGACTATCCCTTGTCCCGAAGAAGGCTCTTAGAAATGGGGTCATTAATCGTGGTGTCCGCTTATGGTGTAGGATATGACTACATTGATGTGGAAGCCGCGTCCGAACTGGGAGTGCTAGTCACCCACACGCCGCAAGCGGTTGTCACAGCTACAGCAGAATTAGGTCTGACATTGGTTGTTTCATTATTACGACACGTAGTGGCACATGACCACGATATTCGTCTTCGTCATCGTTCTGGCTTGCCTAACCCCCTGTTTGGCCATGCACGAATGGCGCACAACGCCAGTAGCCAAACTGTGGGATTAGTCGGCTATGGACGGATCGGACAACGTCTTCGACAATTGCTGGAGGCAGTCGGGTTCCATGTGGCCTATACGCGGGCCCACGGACCACTGCCCCAGCATACTGGGTTCCACACATTAGACCAGCTCATTCAGCTATCAGATATTATCGTTTTAGTTGTGCCGCTCACGTCCGCAACCCATCACCTAGTCGACAGCCAATTCCTTTCCCTATGCAAGCCTACCGCCTCTCTAGTCAACATTAGCCGAGGCGCCGTAGTGGATGAGCAGTCACTAGTAGAGGCGCTTAAATGCGGCGCCCTTGCTGGGGCCGCCTTGGATGTGTATGAATTCGAGCCTCAAGTAAGCGACGCCCTAATTACCATGCCCCAGGTGATTTTGTCGCCCCATGTTGGTACTTTAACGGAAGAAACGCGGATTCAGATGACGCACGATGCCGTAGCAAACATTCTTGAAGGACTTGCTGGACGAGCTCAAAATGCCATTAATCCAGACTCGTGGTCGAGAAGACCGACTAAAATTAGCAAAACCAACTAATCTTGGATGGCTTTTGCTTTGGGCTCGCACTCCACTACATCATGCAGTTGGATGACTTGACGACCATAGCGGTTGACAGAATGTAATACGGGTGATTCAACTAATACCCGTTCCATAGCGGTTTCATCACAGCGAAACAATTTGCTACAATGAATGCAATCCAAGTAATATTTCGTTGGTACCGTATCTCTGGCAATGACAGAAAAACCGCAACGAGAAAAAAATTCGATTTGAGTAGTAAAACTAATGACTTTATGATAACCTGTATCCTCTGCGAGTTTAAGCGCAAATTGCACCAAGAGCTGCCCCATTCCCTGCCCTTGGTATCCTTTGGCTACAGTTAATGTCCGAATCTCAGCCACATGCGTCTCCAAACGATGAAGGGCTACCACCCCAGCCAATTCACCCTCTGCATCAGCCACCACCAATGAGGGCAATGAACGATACAAGGATTCTCGCGTGCGCGGCAACAATGTTCCGTCGTCTACATATTCTTGAATCATATTATGAATGACGGGTACATCTGACTCCGTTGCTAAGCGAACAATCACAATAGCGCCTCCTTCGAATCGTATAAATACTAATCGACGGGGCATATTTATGCAATAACTTGTTGTGCTATTTTCAATAATCTTCCCGTCGGTCCTTTGCTAGCGTATCCATGTTAGAGGACCGACCCCCAAGCCGTGGCACCCGAAAGGCAAGACTAAACTGACATAATTATTGGAATCTGATAGACCCGTTTCCCTCCAGGGCATATCATGGCGTACTCTTGCCGAGCTCCGGGCATGGTGCTAGTGGAAATAGTCGGTGGCCAGTGCCGAGGCCCACTCACGCCGCTACGGCGGTTCCCGCAGTATCCGCGGTCTGTAGCCGGGGACGTTTATTCCTAAACTTGCGGTTGCTCTGGACTCTTTTTTTGAACGTGGGACAATCCCAAAGTGGCTATTAGTCCAAGCGCAGCAAAAGGCAACACGACTGCTAGCTCGATCTGGCTGGACGGATGCCAGGACAATGCCAGTCCCATGAAAAAAGGAACCAACACCGCTGAAAGAAATCCCGCCGTATTGGCTACCCCAGATGCTAGTCCTACTGCGTGACTTGGGAATCGTTCGCGCACCGCGGCAAACGTCAGGACACTAGCCCCATTAGCCATTCCCAATACCCCAAAAATCAGTCCGAGCACAACCAGTGGCAAATGTGTTGGCCATATCACAATGGTCATCCATCCGATCAAATTTATTGCAGCTACAAACCGGTACGGCCTCGCAACCCCTAACCGGTCTGCCAAAAGACCAGCCACTGGACCCCCAACTAAAGATCCCAGTAACCCGAAACCTAAAAATGTGCCGGCGGCTACTTCGGAAAAATGATAAGCGTGTCTTAGATATGGCACGGCTAATAAACTGACAAATCCAAGAAAAGGGCCCATAAGACCGAAGTGTGCCAAAGACACCATCACAATACGCCTTCCTGAACCCAATACGTCCCGCCACGGGACAATCGCATACTGACCTTTCCAGTCTTGGTGGGCTGGCGTAAGGCGACTAAATATCAGCGCACTTACTCCGGCCAAACCAACCAGAATACTGCCCATGACCACGAATGGCATTCGCCATCCTGCCGAGTCGATCCATAAAGCCAACGGCACCGTTGCAACCAATGCTCCCACATTCCCGGCCATAGCGGTAATTCCTAGAACGCGGCCAAAAACCCCATAACTAAACCATCGTGCAAGCACAGAGACGATATTGAGCCAGATTAAGGCATCACCAAGTCCTACCACCACCCGTGATGCCACTACCATGGCAAAGCTGTGACTTAGCGCAAAGAGCAACGTGCCAACCCCGTCCGCCACCGTACCGATCACCAACAGGCGCTCGGCCCGAAAGTGGGTTCCCCCTATTGCCACGGGAATTTGCAACACCGCATAGACTAAATATTGTCCCATAGTCATCAAAGACAAAACGGCTGGTGAAATATGAAATAAGGCAAGCAGTTCCGGCGTCACCAAGCCCGGGGCAGTGCGCTCCATAAAAATAAGCCCATAAATGGCTGCTACAGTGGACAGAATAATTAAAGCATGCGATTTTGAACGTTCCATAATATAAGCATAGACCAACGATGGCACAATGCACCCAATGACAAAAGATTCACATGGCACACACATGTCTGATTCCAAAAATCAACCACGGCCGCAATTCATCACCAGACGAAACACGGTTTGACAGCACTGACACTAGGGCTTCCTAAGGACCATCGGTATCTGGCAGGACTAGGTCCAAATTGTGGCTGCCAAATGTTTTAGCCACTCCAAGCGTCGTGTATTGAGTAGACCCAAGTTATAGAAACTAAAGCGTGTGATTCCCATGTCCAATGCCGCAGCAAGCCGCTGTTCGGCATCATCCAAAGTAGGCACCGCATTTGCAACCAATGTCTGTCCCACAATGATCCGCTCAACACGCCAACCTTTTTGTAATAGCCACTGAATATCATCCTGAATCTGGACTGGCTCTCCATAACCTAATGAGATGATGTCCCCGTGAAGCGTCGGGCTCGTAGGTATGCCTTCCAACCATGATAGACGTGCAGATCGACCAAACGAATGGGCAATCACCGCCATCCCCATATGCTGCGTCGAAAACGCCCGATTTACAATGCTTTCCACAGCGTCGGCTCGTCTTTGAATAAACTGCGCCACTTGCAGACGTTCCCTTAAATACTGCATCAGTTCGTCACTACTTTCCGAATCGAGTAACTGGTTAATGTCCTGTTGCACCATTTTTCGGAATCCAGGCCAATCCATAATTTCTCCAAACCAAGCCTCACATGAGGGACAAAAGCACATGGATAATAAGAAATTCAACAATGGTGTGATAACTACCCCAGAAATCTCATGATGACCACCGTGAAAAAGCGGGGTATAGCCGATAGCCTCTAGGTCCAACGTACTAAAGACGCCAACGTCCCCAAGTTGATCAATCATCTGAAAAATCGCGTCTTGGTTAGCTAACGGACAAGCACTATGCGCTATCGGTTGTCCCCATGCATTAATTACTGGAGCCAGTCCTTGTTGATCATGGCCAATGATTGTCCAACCTCTTAGACTAATTCCCGCATGAGCCAGCGCGTTACCCAATTCACGGAATAGCATGATCGGCGATATTTTTATTGGCCCTAGGGTCCATGATGACTTGCGAAAATCAAACAAGGGACCGGACCCCGAGCTAAACAGTTGCGGGTCCCCATTGGCCAGTGATAATATCTGACCACTATGGTAAGTCGTTGCAATGCTTAGCGAAGTAATCCGGGCTTCCACCACTGTTTCGACAACCTTGTCAATTCCTAACCTGGCAATATCCCATGGGTACGCCCACAAGCTGATTGTTGGCATTTTTATGTCTCCTATAGTCACGAGAATTCGGAATAAAACAAATCCCAAGGCCAGGAAGAGATACCTGGCGATACATTCACATAATGTCATACTACGATCTTCTTTCGGCGTTTGCATGAACTTTTACTCTTGAACAACGCGATTAAAACGTGCATGCTTACCTACATTGAAGAAGGATCTGGCTTTTGTACACGTTAGGAGGATTTCTCGTGCCGATTAAAATTCCTGATAATTTACCTGCCAAAGAAATACTGGCAAGCGAAAATGTCTTTGTCATGGGAGAAGACCGTGCCTTTCATCAAGATATCCGTTCGCTTAAAATTGTCATCCTCAACCTAATGCCCATAAAAGAAACTACCGAAACTCAATTATTAAGGTTGCTCAGCAATTCTCCGCTACAAGTTGACATATGTCTGTTGAGAGTTGCCACACACGAATCGAAAAATACGTCCCAAGAACATCTAACCGCGTTTTATCAAACATTTAGCCAAATCGACCACCAGTACTTCGATGGAATGATCATTACCGGTGCGCCCATCGAGCAGCTGGAATTTGAAGACGTCCATTACTGGCGAGAATTACAACGGATCCTTGATTGGAAACTCACTCATGTCACGTCGACTTTGCATATTTGCTGGGGTGCTCAGGCGGCCTTATACCACCACTACGGCGTTCCTAAGTATGCCTTGCCGCACAAAATGTTTGGAGTCTTTCCTCATTATCTCAAAAAGAACACCCCGCTGGTCCGCGGGTTCGATGAAGAATTTTTTGCTCCCCATTCGCGACACACTGAAATTCACCGTGAAGACATCGAAAAAATCCCTGACCTTGAAATTCTTTCAGAGTCTCCAGAAGCTGGCGTCTATCTAGTTGCTTCCCGCAATGGCCGACAAATTTTTGTTACTGGACACTCCGAATATGACTGGGATACGCTAAAAAATGAATATGCCAGAGATAAAGAACGTGGGCTAGATATTGCCCTCCCCCAATACTATTTTCCCCACGACGATCCCGCTAAGCATCCAAGGCAGAACTGGCGAGCACATGCGAACCTTTTATTCACCAACTGGCTTAATTACTGTGTCTACCAGGAAACGCCCTATGAATGGAATCGAACTACCCAATAGACGCCTGTAACATGGCATTGACACTGCCCGACATGCGGATGATAATGACGGCAATCTGAGGAGGTGTCCATTTGACCCGAATTGCATTAGCTCAAGTGGCTGTCCAAGCGTCTCCCAATGACAATTTAAACGTCGCTAAACAATATTTTGACCAAGCTGCAGCAAGTAAAGCCGCTGTCATCGTGTTTCCCGAAACTTTTATGGCCCTTTCGCCACCTTCCATGCCCAATCGCGAGCGTTCGGATCTTGCCGAGCCCCTCTCCGGTCCCTTTGTGGGGCACATGAAAGATTGGGCTCGACAACATCACATGTGGGTCGCATTTGGCATCTTTGAGCGACCTGCCCTGCCCGATCCTCAATTTCGCGTTTATAACACGGTGGTGGTTGTCGACAATCGCGGCGAGGTGGTTGGATCCTATCGCAAAACCCATTTGTATGATGCCTTTGGCTTTCAGGAGTCCGCCATGTTTCTCGCAGGCGAGAGACTTTGGTCTCCGCTCGACACGCCCTTCGGACGATTAGGTCTCATGGTATGCTACGAATTGCGGTTCCCAGAAATCGCCCGGTCGTTAGCGCTCGACGGGAGTGAAATAATTCTCGTGCCTTCCGCTTGGTATGGCGGTTCGCTAAAGGAATTTCACTGGCAACTGCTGATTCAGGCACGGGCACTAGAGAACACCGTATATATCGCGGGTTGCAATCAGGCCGAAAATGGCTTTACCGGTCGTAGTCTAGTGTGCGATCCCCTCGGCCTACCCATTGCTCAAGCATCGGAAACGACCAGCTTTCTAACTGTAGACCTAGATTTGGCCCGGATCGCCAGTGCAAGGCACCGACTCCCGTGTGTCGATCAAAGGCGCCCTGCCTTGTACCCAGGGTCGTGAGGGAAGCAATGCTACCGGGCAATCCACTCCCGTTTTAACCAGGTTAAGGCCTCGTCCCGGGACGGATATCCTTGGTAGTCGCCCAATGACGCAACGGCACAAGCCCCGACCACCATGCCGAGTGCCATCGCTTGTTCCCATGGCCAACCCCACAATCGCCCTGCAATGACGCCGGCAGCAAACCCGTCTCCAGCACCGACCGGATCCACCACGCGTGCCGGAAACACCGGAAATTGCTCGATGCCCTGGCCCCGATCCAACCAGGCTCCGTGCCCGCCCTCGGTCCCAATGACCACCTGTTGACGCGCCATCCCCGCCGCCCTGCGCACGTCGGCCGCTTCGCATTCCCACAGCGCTTGAAATTCCTCCCCGGAGCCAATCAGGACATCGGCGGCAGCCAAGACAGGTCCGCCAATCCCCAATCGGTCCCAGTTTGTACCGAATGTTCACATCTAGACTTTTCACCCCGGCAATGTGGGACCATGCGGCCACCATCTGCGCGTGATTCTGCGGACTGAGCATCGGAGTAATTCCCGAGACATGCACCCATTGGGCTTGCGTCAATGCGGCCTGCCACTCGGCAATGGGCAGCACACTCCCGGCGGCGTGCTGGCGGAAATATTGGATCCCCGGCTCCTCGGTCGGCCCACTCCATTCTTTCAGAAAAAACCCAGTGGCATGATCCGGATCACGGAATATCCACTTCGTGTCCAGCCCCTCCGCCCGTAATGCCTTCAAAATTAGTTGGCCAAACGCGTCAGGCCCCACAGCCCCTCCATATTGGACACTGCATTCCAATCGGGCCAAAGCTACTGCCACATTGAGCTCCGACCCTGCCACCCGCGGAATCAGGTGCGCCGCATCCACAATGCGCTCATGTTGCCCCGGCGACAGCACCACCAGCGGTTCTCCAAACGTAAAAACCTTGTCGGGTGTCATAGGCGCCCCCCCTGTAGCAAACGGCGACTGCGTTCCGTGATTTCCGTGGCCGTCCCCTGCAGCAATTTGCCCCCCAGACCAACCGCCAACGCCCCACAGGCCAACCAGCTATCCACGTCTTCGGCGCCGATCCCTCCCGTGGGGATAAACCGCACCGCAGGAAAGACCTTCTGTACCGCCTTCAGGTGTCCCTCACCCACGGTCCCGGCGGGAAATAATTTCAGCACGGTCAGTCCCTCCCGGAGGGCCCGGCTAATTTCTGATGGAGTCATCACCCCAGGAATATAAGGGACATCATGCTCGGCGGCATAGTGCGCCACCTCCTGCGAATAATCCGGGGAAATCACGAGGCGGGCCCCTGCATCCAGCGCGATCGCCGCCATATCACGGGTCAACACCGTCCCCGCCGCCCACGTGACACCGGGATACCGCTGGATGAAATGCCGGAATAAGCGATCCGGATTCGGGGTGGTCAGCGCAATTTCTATAACCGGAAATCCCCCTTCCACAAGCGCCTGGCATTGCCACATAGCCACGTTCGTATCATGGTGACGCACTATCGGGATCACCCGTACTCCGTTTAATACCTGAACAATAGGAATCATCTTGACTGCCCCTTTGTTGAAGAGTTCCATTCATCCTGCACCGGATTCACTACTGCACCAATCCCCGCGCCGCAACCTCCAACATCCCCGTAATGACTGATGCTCTTACTAAAAATGCCCGATCATGCAAATTAACGGTGGTACAAACATGATTAGGTACAATTTCCAAGCGATCTCCAATGTGAAATGGCAAGGGGTCTTGACTTTCTAGTACGCCATGCTCCTCTGACAGCCTTGATAAACACCATTGTGGGCAACCTTTGACAACGCCGTAGCCATTTCCCACTGGGCCGTCAAACGACAATGTTTTGCTTCCGGCGTCCACGACGATGCGGTTGCTTGCCGGTTTGCTTACAACCGTGGTCAAAACAGTGAGTGCGCAATCCTCCCATCGAGCAGCATACGAAGCGACCGTGGCTGCATCGTTATAGATATAAGTGCCCGGTCGAATTTCTGTTGCGATCTGCAATTCTTCTAAAAATGCCGCGGCCACGGTGCCTCCTTCGCTAATGATTTCCGGATCCAGACCCGCGGCCCTGAGTTCAGAGACTATTTGGATTAACAGGCCATTTTCTTCTCTAATACGCGTGACAATGGCATCTTTATCCCGAGTTTTTGCCACATGGCCCCCAAAGCAGGTAATCCCGGCAAATTTGACTCCCGGCGTCTGACGAAGTACTTGAGCCAACTCAATGATTTGAGGAATGGTTCCAAGACCACAGCGGTTCATTCCAGTATCTACCTCGATCAACGCAGGAACCACCGTCGCCGTTCGCATTGCTGCTCTCTGCAACAGAGTAATCCCCTCTACCGAATCCACGCTAAATCGAGGTTTTAGGCCCTTATGCATCAGGCTGACCAACCGGTCTTCTTTTAGTTGGCCGATTAGCGGATACCCTATCGTTTGCTCGCGTAGACCTGCATCCAACATGACTTCGGCTTCCCCTAATTTTGCGACCATAATTCCATTAGCCCCCCATTGCAATTGGCGCCACGCCAGCTGCGGAGACTTGTGAGTTTTACTGTGGGGCCTTAGAGCAACTCCATGCGCCAAGGCACGAGACGCCATGCGCTTCAGATTATCCTCGACAGTGTCCTCGTTGATAAGCAGTACCGGTGTATCTAAAGTATCAAACATGCCCTTCCTCCAATTTATTGTGAGGCGTCATCCAGCCCAACTCCCACGAAATGGCGCCGCTGCAGTTTTTTAAATCTTCGACCATTTGCGCACTCTGCGCCAACATGGATTCGCTCACTCCTGAGACGCTTACAGCGGCTATAACCCTTCCCTGAAAATCCCGAATCGGCGCAGCTATGCATGTAATCCCCATTTCGTTCTCTTCAGCGTCCCACGCAATTTGAGTTTCGGCCACCCTCCGAATGACTGTTAAGAAATCATCGCGTTGAGTTATCGTGTTAGGGGTTATAGGAGTTAATTCCAAACGTTGTATGATGCGGTGTTGAACATCTAAAGGGGATAGCGCCACTAACAATTTTCCCAGCGCAGTGGAGTGCAACGGTACCGTCTTTCCAATTTCGGAATGTAATGGCAAAGGTCCTTTAGCAACCTTATCGATATATACCACAGCGTTGTCATCGCTGGCCATCACTCCCAAGTGCACGGTCTTATTCCATCTGTCGGCTAACCGACGTAAGTGAGGCAAAGCAATAGTTCGCACATCGACAGAGGCTAAATATGCCCCACCAATACCACCAAGTTGAGGGCCAAGACGATACCCGTCAGTTCCCCGAATGAGCCAATGCCGATCCGCAAGTGTCTTCAACAGCGCTTGAAGCGTACTGCGCGGAACATCAATCCGCGACTGCAGTTCCTTGGGACTAAGTGCACCAGCTTGGGCAATCAATTCTACCAACATTAGCATTTTCTGGTAAGTTTTCATCGTATGTCTCCATTATAGTCCTTTATCTTCATATGTGACTACTGTATGCATTTTTAGTTCAACACAGCGACCTTGCCCGAATTTCTCGGTTGGGGGAGCCCAATTGGCTGGATTGGTGGTTGTCTCCCGACGTCATGAAAAACGAAACTTGTATCATAGGGTCAAGTAAGACCTAAACAGGATGGCGAACGACGCAGCGAATAATGTGAGGCTATACGAGTTAGAACACTACGAGCAATTTGCATCCGCGTAGTTTCCCCAGTATTGGGTCCCCTTCGATCTGTCGGCACACACCTTGGTGACTCAACCATTGCGTGACAGAGACCACACGCATATTACCGAATCTCGGTCGACCACTGCGCAGGAGACCTTAAGAGGGCACTTTGCACCGCCCAAGAGGACCCCCTAAGACCGATTGCCTTGGTTCCTGAAAGGAGTCAAACGAGTGACAAAACATGAAAGATATACGTCTAAAGTCGGAGTGTTCTTAAACCGTTAGTCTCACGCCAACCCGCTCTTCCGCCAGTTACCCTTTGTGCATTAGGTACGTCTGAAGGAGACAAAACACCGATGACAAAGAATGTGCTCCTTTATATATTAACGGACACCCTGGCATCCGGATCGGACGTTATCAGTTCAATGGCCGCAGCTCTAGTTGCCGTCGACCTCGCAAGCAACAGTTTCCAGTCGGGACTGATCCTCTTTTCAGCGTCCATTCCATACGTGCTGTTTGGTCTGGCGGGCGGCGTAGTTGCAGACCGGGTAGATAAACGCCGCTTAATGATCTGGTGCGACCTTGTCCGAGCGATGCTGTTGTCATTAATTCCCTTAGCGGCCGCCTTCCATCGATTGACAGTTCCTGTCCTTATTGGATCCTTGTTGCTGGCGTCATCCGTTCGCGCTTTTTATTTCCCCGCCCGTAAAGGGCTTACACCGGACCTGGTTGCTGACGAGGTGTTATTGAATCAGCTGAATCTTTATCTCAATGCAACAGAAAGCTTAGGTGGTATCATCATGCCCATCGTGGGCAGTGTCCTTCTGCTGTGGACCCATGCCATACCGGATCTCTTCTGGATCCCCGTCACAACCTTATTTATCTCAGCCCTTGCAGTCTATCTCATCCGTTTGCCCAAACAGCTGCCCTCTTTAGGGGCCACTCCCTTAAACGATTTAATGCAGGGGCTCGCCCTTGTCTTCTCGCAACGGTCTCCGCTACGTTACCTCGTAGCCGCCTTCGCAACCGCCATCGTTGCGGAGGCAGGCGTGATAAAAATCGCATTGCCGAAGATATTGACAGCAATGCATCTGAGCCACAACGTGTCATACGGATTGGCAATAGGTCTAATGGCGTCGGCAGAAGTGGGAATGTCCTTTTTATGGGTCAAACGGAGGGCCAGCCGATCACCCACATGGATTTTCGGCGGCTATGCCGTGCGCGCTGGAGGCTTGGCCTTGTTGGCCATGGGCTTAGGCATAGGAAGCCTTCCCTTGCTAATGGGAGCGATAGTGGTGCAGGGCATCGGTATGCCTATTAGCGGCCCTTCCCTCACCACTGCGTTGCAAACTCACACTCCGCGTCCGTTGATAGGCAAAGTCATGGCCATTCGATCAACCATAGGAAACCTATCAGACGGGGCATCCTATTTGCTTATCGGTGGCCTCCTTGAGGTCCTGTCTCTCGACCGGGTATTGTGGTTGTGCATGACTTTAGCCGCGCTGTCGGCCCTCACATTTTTGATTCTGTGGTCGCGGCATCCTGTAAGCCAGTCATGGGAAAGGGGGCAGGCAGGATGAGAGTCCTGTTGTTGTTGGGAAGTGCACAGATACCGCCACATACGCGATCCCTTATCGAGGAGGTTGCCGAATTGGATCGGTTGGGGGGCGGAAACAGTTACCTGGGACTTGGCAAGCGACCCGTTTTGGGAGTGTCTCGGCGCTTTCTGCCTAGTGTTTGCACTAATCAACAGAAATGCTACGATGTCGGCCAAACGCACAACCGCAGAGATCAATAAGTGCCCCTATACTTTAGGCTGACCAATTAGGCTATCTACCCAAATTGGTATATGCTGTTTGTCATTACTCCCATCTCTAACCCCCGATAAAGAGTGTGCACTACCCGCGTGGCATCGGCTGCCCCCATTGCATAAAACAGTGGCACAAAATGTTCATTGCCACCCGCCGGCACTGCAATGCTGGCGTACGGCGCCTGGGCCTCAAAGTCAAACAACGCCGTTAAATCCCACAATTCTAAATGGGCTTCCAACCAATCTTCAAAGCCATTGACAATTTCCCGTACTTTCGGATTGTTTCGCACGGCCAGTAGTTGAAAATTGTGCACCGTAACGCCGCTGCCGATAATGAGTACACCCTCGCCACGCAAAGGGGCTAGTGCTTTTCCAATCCGGTATTGTTCCTGGGGACGAATTCGCGGATTGACTGATAGCTCGACGACCGGAACGTCCGCCTCAGGATAGAGACGCCGCAAAATGGTCCATGCTCCATGGTCCAGGCCCCTCTTAGTTTCTACATTATAGGAAATCTGATCCCCAGCAAATAATTGCTGAATCTGACGAGACACATCCTTATTGCCGGGAGCAGCATAGTTAATCTGATAAAGTTCCTCAGGGAACCCCCCGAAATCATAAATAGTAGAATATCGCGATACCGCGCTGACCATTTGCACAGGACTCTCCCAATGCGCAGAAAACACCACCACCGATTTAGGCTTAGGAAAAGATTTGCCTAATTGCTGTAAAAACCGGCTATAGTCAGTTTCTTCAATCGCGACCATCGGCGATCCGTGAGCAATAAATAAAGCGGGCAGCATGTGCATTCCTCCTTTTTGCAAACCATTTCCCTGACCCGCCACATCCGTGAGAATGTCATGTAGGGAAAACCACTGTACGGTTGCCGTATACTAAAACCCGATCACTCACGTGCCATTCCACCGCTCTGGCCAGAACCGCGCGTTCCACCTGACGGCCTAACCGTTTAAAATCCTCCAATTGGTGGCGATGATCTACTCTGCGCACATCCTGTTCTATGATCGGCCCGGCATCTAACTCAGCGGTCACATAATGCGCTGTGGCTCCAATTAATTTTACCCCACGTTGATAAGCTTGGTGATAAGGTCGAGCACCAGCAAAAGCAGGCAAAAACGAATGGTGGATATTAATAATCCGTGCGGGGTACTGCGCAACGAATTCGGGTGACAAGATCTGCATATACCGAGCCAAGACTATGGTATCTACCGCGTAGTCTCGTATCAACGCCAACATCTCATTCTCACTGTTGTGTTTCTGGCCTTTAGTGACTGCCACATGGTGAAATGGGATCTGAAACCGTTCGGCAACAGGCTCCAAGATAGAATGATTACTAATGATGACTCGAATTTGCGCATTTATGTCTCCTCGCTGGGTTTGCCACAACAGCTCATTAAGACAATGATCCTCTGTGGACACTAAAACCGCTAAATATCTAGGCCGTTGAGCTTCAGCCAAACGCCACTGCATTTGATAGGATTCGGACAACAATTGCATTTCCTTGGCCAGGGTAATGTCCTCTTCTGCGAACGACGGATCATCAAATTCAGCTCTCATAAAGAACAGACCACCATCTAGGCCTTCGGAATATTGGTCAAATCCTGTAATATTGCACCCTTTATGAGACAGCATGTTAGACACCGCCGCAATGATTCCTGGACGGTCTGGGCACGCAATTAAGAGTCGATATCGTTTTATCGTGGTCACTTTCCCCTTCCTCGGAGTGTTAAAGTCCTTCCCATTATGCGTGAGGTTTCCTGAATTCATCAATCCAATTTACGGTCATCAGTGCGTGTTTGGCCACAAACTTATCTCAACATGGTCGGTGCACGATAAGTGTTTGAATGACCTGCAACACCCATAGAGTGTTATCAGTGAAGTCCGGCAATACAACATAGTGTCAGCCCAGATAAACAATTTCTGTTCAGAACGATGAAAACTAAACGCAAATGCCTCATGATTCTTGTAAATTCGTTAGTGTATACTTAGTCAAGATTCTTCATTAGCGATACATGGGGTATCAAGAAGGAGTGGCTATGGTACACAATTCTCCCCCTCGACGATATGCGAGATATCTTCTAGGATCGGCGGCTGCGGTTTCCATTATGCTGGTGCCAATAGCATATGGAGCGGGATGGTTGGCCGATTTGAGCCAAGTTCGGCCTGTCCTGACGGAACTAAACCAGGATCAACAACAAAGTGTCCAACAACAAAAGATTTTGGCAGCGGGTCCGCCCACCAGTAGTCCAAGTCCGTATCGCATTGCGACAGGCGCATTTCATGTAACATTGACTTGGGCCAAAGTACCTTTGGCTACTTCGTACATCATATATCGCGCGGAAGGCACGCAAAGTTTTTCCCACGCTGTCAATATTGGCCAAGTCAGCCAACCTAATCGTGAGATTAGTTTCGTGGACAATACCGTAACTCCGGGACGAAGTTACACCTATTGGGTTGCCCCAAATAATGCCGCAGGCCAGGGACCGACAACTCCTGCTGTTACCGTTCACACATTTCTTACCTGGCAAGAAATTTTCCTCACTGGAGCACGTTCCGCTGCTCCAAGTACTGCCCAGGCTTGGACCCAAGGAGGGATGGGGTTATTGCCAAAAACCGCTGTCAAAACCCGCCCCATTGTTTGGTCCGTTGGGACCCAGCTGTATAGTCCCTTCCTGTTTTCGCCACAGGCAAGTAAATCCACGTGGCTGACCAAACGCTGGACGACCTGGACGCTAGACGATTCTTCCTTACAAATTGTCAACACCACAAAAGGCATTGCGCTATTGTCCGCCAAACCCGCTTTAACTTCCCTTAAATCTTTGACTCCCGGGTCCTGGACCCCACAAGATCTGGCTCTTTGGTACGATGCCGGTTCGTTGCAAGAAGCCATTGTCACACCCAATAGCCCTAGCTATCCAGTCGCAGCCTTGATTCTTAATCGTTACGGACAAGCCGTAGCACTGACCTCATCCCAGGGCTCTAAAGTGACACTATTAACTTTGCGTTAGCGTATTTGGCCCTGCTAAAACCTGAGTGATAGTCGCCTATCGGCCTCCTCTGCACTAAATTCACGATTATAGTGGCCTTGGCTCCAATTAACATAGGTTTCATGTTCCGGATGAGCTGGATCGTCAAAAGCTTCCAAAAACATGCGATATCCCGGTGGACCTCCGACGTCCTCTGGCGGACAGGCACCAGCACCACCTATAACGCGAGGACGTGATAGGGGTGAATATAGGCGTTTGCCAATTCGGATCGTATGAACCCAGTAATCACCGAAATCATAGACATAAGTGAATATATTCCCTTCCTGCCACGGAAATTCGTCTAAGTGATGTTGTGTAGCGTCCCAAGTTGCTTCGGAAAATTCCGTTTCGTCATCTGGGGTGGTGATGCTAATACCATTGTCCTTAAACTCATAAAGGTGATAATTTTGCCACCCCATGGCTTCTTGAATCACCATATGAAGCTGGTCAAACGTTAACGATTTAGGCACCTGAATTTGGCGTACAACTTCTGGATTGACATGTTGCAAACGAATCTCCAGTTCCCATCCCGACGAATTTTCTGTAGCCGTGCGTTCCATTTCGCCCTCCTGAATTGGCTTTTTCTGTGAACTCATCCTCATGCACATTGCCTAAAATCTTCCGCGTTGGTTTAGGTGACCCAAAGAATATGGCTAGCACGACCTTTATTGACGTTGCCAATTTAACCAACTTCGGGCCGCCAGCACTGCTAACGCAACCAGCATCAATGAAAGCGCCGTAGCATGTACCAATCCCGGAAATCCGCGGGCATGAATCAGCATAAACATCCACAGCGCGAGTCCACCAATCACCAATGCCAGCAATTCCCACCATCCGCGGGCAATAGCCTCCG
The DNA here is from genome assembly GCA_003023695.1 of Sulfobacillus benefaciens. Lineage (GTDB taxonomy): Bacteria > Bacillota > Sulfobacillia > Sulfobacillales > Sulfobacillaceae > Sulfobacillus_C > Sulfobacillus_C benefaciens_A. Next base: position 150,273 of record PXYW01000007.1, read on the forward strand.
CCAAATAAATCATTAATAAGCCCAAAGCGAGCATCCCCAACCCGTAAAGAACAAGCCAGTGGGACACGGTGTTAAATCGCCCGCCAAGCACCCAATCCACTATGGTTTTTGGCATTCGCCAAAATAATCCTTCGATTCCAATCCCCAACCCCAAATAAATTGCCAATGTCCAATTGAGCCATTTGGCTCTTTGCCCAGGACGGTCTAACATTGCCGTTAACATCACCAAAGCCAAGCTTGCAGCTGCAAATGGGAGCGATTGTCCTACGGTTGCCAGGCCATTATAGTAGCCTGCTTGAGCAGGTCCCAGCCTGGCTTTGGCTACAACACCATCCAGTAAGGTCATCACACTTTGCGCCATGCCGACCCCGGCAGAAAGTGCAATAGATCCCCGATTCGGTGCTGGCTCCACTGGAAGTCGTTTAACCACCCTCGCGCTGGTAGCCCATAATATCCATAGAGCCATCGCTTGGAAAATGCCCAATGCGGCCACCGGTTCACGCCACTGCACTGCGCCCAGTACCGCACCCACACTCAGTGCGGATCCCGCAGCAGTCAAGATACCCAACCATGAGTATTGCCGAGCGCGTGCTAAATATCCGAGATTAGCCGCGTAGTCAATAATAGGCCAAGTAGCCAATCCAAAAATTAAAAATAATGGGGGTGATATTTTAAAGGTAGAGCTTAAAAATGGGGACGATAGAGCCAAGAGTAGCCACAAGAGGCCGCCAGCCGCTCCATACCAAATTCGAATCCTCAGCAATTTTTGAAAGGGCCTTCCCCGACGAGTAGCGGCTAACGTGACCACTGAGGCAGGTAACGTGACCACTGCCACAATATTGTTAAGAGTTACCACCACACCGTAACGCGTGGGCCCCATCCCGTGGGCTAACAAGATCGCATAAAGCCAATTAAATATGCCCGATACGACGGTAGCACTCCCATAAGCCAAATTGTCTGCCCAAAACTTGGACTCCGCTTTAACTGCCATTATCGGGCCTGAATAGTACTGCGATAATGCCCCAATGGGTGCCGACCCATCCTCCAGGTGACCATGTTCATAACGAAAATCGTAGCATTTGTGTCCCGAACGTCAAGTCAACTGGCATGTGAGATTAGTTGACAATTTCATGTGCCATGTTTCGTAGCATCTTTTCCTGACAGGTTCGTCTAAGAGACCGACCTCAGATTGGGGAAACCCGGTATCAAAATGCTGGTCTTTGTGTTGCCATGACAAGATTGTGAATTAATTGGCGGCGAAGCCACCGTGATCCTTCGCCGCCATGTCCATTTCTGAAAGATCCCCCTATTTAATTTGATTTTCCTGACTCTGCAAGACGTTGGCGAAGCTCCACTTTGCGCACCTTACCACTAGCAGTGCGCGGAAAGTCATCCACAATGTAATAAGCCACCGGTCTTTTGTAAATTGCGATGCGGCCTTCAAGATATCGATTTAATTCCTCCGCCGTCACCAAATCACCGGGGTGTACCCTGACAAACGCCACAACCACTTCACCATATATTGGATCAGGTTGGCCTACTACAGCCACTTCGGTGACCGCCGGATGACCATAAATCACCTCTTCGACTTCAGCGGAATAAATATTTTGCCCGCCCCTAATAATGAGATCCTTCTTGCGATCTACAACATAGAGTCGTTGGCCCTCATCCAAATACCCCAGATCCCCTGTGTGCAAGAACCCACCCCTCAATGTTTCCTCACTAGCAGAAGGATTTTTCCAATATCCCGCCATAATTTGCGGCCCCTGAGCCACGATTTCCCCTACACTGCCATGCTGCAGCGGATTCTCCTCAGCATCCAAAATGCGAATGTTGCATCCCGATATGGCTCGACCAGTCGACAACGGGAAATCATAAACTTCCTCGGGCCAAGTTACTGCAATCATACCCGTAGATTCGGTTTGACCAAATCCCTGCACCAGTTGTGCAGCAGGAAAAGTCTGGCGCACCCGCGCCATAACCTCGGCGGGCATCGGGGCACCGCCATATTTCACTAGTCGAACCCGAGATAAGTCACGTTGCTGTTGTTTTTGCGCTTCCATCATCAGAAGCAGCATGGATGGTACCGCAAAGAAAGAATTCACGCCTTCCTGGTCAATGAGATCTAAACTTCTGGCCGGAGAAAAGTTGTCAACCACCAACGTTCCTCCAACCCAATGAATGGTTGGGCCAAATTCTTGAAACGAAACGTGAAACAGTGGTGAAATTTCCAGTTCCACTACGTCTGGCGAGTCAAAGTACCAAGCTTCTACATTTTGCTGCCCAACCGCAGTCATATTTAAGTGGGTAATCATGGCACCTTTGGGTTGCCCTGTCGTTCCAGAGGTATAATAAATGGCTGCCAGTGAGTCTTCGTGGATATCAGCTATTTCCGTCTCTTCACCCTGTGCGAGCACATCCCAAGGCTGACCAAATTCCACCGTAGCCGGTCCGGTCCAATAGCAAGGAATCTCCCGTCCCAAAAGGCCTAACACCTCTTTGAGCACAGTACTAAATTCCTGATCCGCGATAACCAATTTCACCCCCGCATTGTCAAAGATGTAAGCTAGCTCACGAGCCGCCAATCGCACATTGATAGGAACGGCGACCATACCACGGGTAATTACCGAATAATAGGCTAATACGTAGTGGGCGTGGCTTCGCATCATAATCGCCACTCGTTCCCCGGCCATAATTCCGGCCGATCGCAGGCCGCCAGCAATCCGTGAGACAGCGTGCCCCATTTCGCTATATGACAGCCGATTTCCTTGACCATCAACCAACGCAGTCTTTTGCGGATTTCTTCTTACCGCGATTTCCAGCATCTGGGCCATTGTCGCAGGATTCCCATTATATTTCTGATGTAAACGATTCAAAAAAGCTTCCATCGATTCTCCATCTCGACGGGTCTGACTCGGTATAGCCATAAATAATTCCCCCTTGATCAATGTGTTTAGAATTATGCAACATTTCATCCTAAATCAAAAGGTTGCTCGCGTCAGTACGACGCTGGCAACCCTAAAACGTGGTGGCCGATATAACTCAGTACCAGCTCTCGCGACACCGGCGCTGTCTTTAGCAATCGGCACAGCGTCCATATCGACAATAGGTCGTAGTCTCGGGTAAATCCATTTCCACCGTGCACTTCGATAGCAATGTCAGCGGCTTCCAAGGCTGCATCCACAGCCCCCAATTTTGCCATATTGGCATACTCTCCGGGCGCTCCGCCTTGGTCATACACTTCAGCCGCTCGAAGATTCATCAGCCATGCTAATTCCAAATGCGTTTTTGCCTCTGCCAAAGGATGCTGCAAGGATTGGTGGCTACCAATGGACACCCCAAAAACCTCGCGGGTTTTAGCATAATCGACGGCACGAGTGGTCAAATACCGTCCTAAACCTACGGCCATAGCCGCTACATTAATCCGTTCAGGATTGAGCGCGTCAAATAAATAGCGGAACCCCTGGCCTGCTTCGCCGATCACTGCGGACTCAGGTACCTCCACGTCTTCCAAGAAGACCTGCGCCTGACGTTCCAGTGACTGGACAAGCATCTCTTGGGGAACAACCCGAACCCCGGGCGCTTTCAAATCAATCACCATCAATGACAATCCGTCCCGGCCTTGGGAGTTATATTCAGCAGTGCGGGCTACTAGCAGCATGTAGTCTGCGTGCTCTGCGCCACTAATGAACACTTTTTGTCCTGTAACACGGTAGCCGTGTGCGGTCCTTCTGCCAAAGGTTTCAATCTTCATGGTATTGGACCCCGCTCCCGGTTCCGTAATGCCAAAACAAAACACTTTGTCCCCAGTTACCGCAGGTTTCACAAATTTATGCATTTGATCCGCCGTCCCGTGCCTTACTATCGGCATTAAGGACAAACCAGGTCCTACCACAAATAATAGTAAAGGCACTCCGTGTTCCGCAAGCCGTTCTTGCACCAAGGCCATTTCTAAAAGGCCGAGCCCGGTACCACCAAACGGCTCTGGAACCGCTATTCCCAAAATCCCTGCGTCAGCCAATGCCTTCCACATGCTGCGAGGAAATGTGCCAGTGTGGGCATGATCCAACCAATATCGTCGGTCATACCGTTCTGCGATCTTATCAACCGTTCTGATAATCGCATCTTGTTCCACCGTGAGGATGTCACTCATTGGGATGCTCCTTTTCTGGATCCGATGCAAGAGGGTGTGCCAATCCGCCTAACAGCATGGACGCATACGCCTGGCCAATTGATTGGCTTGTCAGCAATCCGCGGGGGGAATACCAACGGATGACCCAGTTGATGCTTCCTAACAACATAAATCCGGCAAGTTTCACGTTCTCTAAAGCAAATTGGCCCTGATCCACTCCGTCTTGAATCCACTGTCGAATGCGCGCTTCATAATAATCACGACGGGCATAAAGATTTGGATACCGATCGGGTGCTAAAATGTGCTCAGAGTGCAAGAACAGTAACGAAGAAGCTGGGTGATTGCCTAGAACTTCTACATGCCGAACGATTAATGTCCATAGCTTATGACGGGGAGATCCGCCCTCCGCTTCGATTTGCTCGGACACCTCAATCAGCTGATTGACCACTGACTCCAGTAGCAGGACCGCTATTTCTTCTTTGCTCCCAACATAGGTATAAAGGGCCGATTTGGTCAAATGTACCGCGGCCGCTATAGCCTCAGCGGTGGTTCCATCATACCCTTGGGTAGCAAACAACCGAGCCGCCACATCCAAAATTTCCTGGCGTCGTTTAGCTTTTCTTTGCTCCAACCTCTCGGCACCGCTACCTTGCTCCCTCATCCCCGTATCACCATAGAGCGGCGCGGAACCGAAACAGCAATTTTGCGGGAAGCAATATTAAACCGCTCAATCAACTCGGCCCGTAATCGTTCTCCGGGAACTACCGCATCAATGAAAAATTCTGAGGCACCATGCATGATATCCAGTTCGGAGTCATATTCGGCGCGTTTTTCCTCGGTAAATCTCTCCCTGTCTTTTTCAGGCAATTCCTGAATCTTATTATAATAAATGGCATTAACGGCTGCCTCTGGACCCATTATGGCTGCCTTCGCGGTCGGCAACGCGATCACGCTGTCACTTTGAAACGATGCGCCCGCCATGGCCATGTATCCCGCACCGTATGCCTTGCGTACCAATACTGAGATACGGGGTACAACACTTTGCCCCAACGCAGACAACATCTTAGCCCCTCGCCTAATAATTCCTTGGCGTTCCACCGCGCTCCCCACCATGAACCCGGAAATATCCTGCAAAAACAGTAGGGGAATCCCATATGCAGTACACAATTGGATAAACCATGCGCCTTTGTCGGCAGAGTCGGGGAACAATACACCACCCTTGACCTTTGGCTGATTGGCTACCACCCCGACGACCCTGCCACCGATTCGAGCCAATCCGACGATGAGCTCACGAGCAAATAAGGCCTTTAGTTCCAGCCAACTATTGCCATCTACCAAGGCGTCGATAACCTCTTGCATATCAAACACCGCACTTTGGCTAGCCGGCACTATCTCTTCCAGTGGTTTCTGCGATATCGGGAATTGGGCCGCCTGACGCGGCGGTTCTTCCTCCCAATGCCAAGGCATGAAGTTCAAAAACTCCCGCACTTTGGCCACCGCTTCCTCCTCATTAGCAGCTAGGTAATCGCCAAGGCCACTTTGGCTGCAATGCATACGGGCCCCACCGAGCTGCTCCATGCTTGCTCGCTCTCCAGTAACCATTTCTGCCATGCGCGGTGAACCAATGTAACATGACGAATGGCCGTCCACCATGACAACAAAATCGCAAAATGCTGGCAAATAGGCGGCGCCAGCTGGTGATGGCCCAAACAGCACACAGACTTGGGGGATGACTCCAGACATTTGGATCTGGTTGTAGAAAATTTTTCCAGCGTGGTTACGATCCAAAAAAATCGAGAACTGTTCATCAAGTCGGGCGCCCGCAGAGTCCTGCATATAAATCACCGGAATACGTGATCGTAACGCTAAGTCTTGCATGCGAAGAATTTTTTGCACCGTGACCCGACCCCAAGCCCCCGCTTTCACCGTCGAATCATTAGCAATGATGGCCACTTGTTTCCCGTGAATCACCCCGACACCAGTGACAATGGCATCACCCGGTAGATCTGCATCAAGAGTTCTTGCCAAAGCGCCGTCCTCAATCCAAGGAGAGTCGTTATCTAGCACTAGCCGAATGCGCTCCCGCACAAATAATTTTTCCTGTAAACGATTGCGTTCGTGGTACTTAGTCGGCCCACCACGTTCGGCTGCATGAATCCGCGTCTTTAGGGCCTCTGCCAATTGCTGATGGGTCATAATGTCATCCTTTCTCCGAGGGTGGAATCAGCGTTTGCGCATAGGTTACAAAAGCATCAAGACTATCTGGATTAGCCATAGCATCGGCACTTACCGCTGCATCCACTTGAACACCTTGTAAAATGCGTCGAATCGGAACTTCCAGTTTCTTTCCGTTTAATGTTTTAGGGATGTCTGGTACCACAACGATATCGTCTGGTAAATGCCGCGGGCTTAGCCGAATTTTAATAGCCTCCCTGATCGCTTGCCTAACCTTATCGGCCTCGGTATCATCAATTTTAATGAAAAGCGCCATAAAGGAGCGGCCACCCCGATATTCAAGGTCTACCACCAGGCTGTCCTTCACTCCCGGAACTGCTTCGACTACGCGATAGATATCTGAGGATCCCATCCGTACCCCATAACGGTTGATGGTAGAATCCGAACGCCCGTATATCACGGCGCTACCGTACGAGGTGATGCGAATCCAGTCGCCGTGCCGCCAAACCCCCGGATACATGTCAAAGTAACTTGAGCGGTAACGGGAACCATCGACATCACCCCACAAATAAATGGGCATCGAAGGCATTGGTTCGGTCACCACCAGTTCTCCGGTAGCATCAATCACAGGCAAACCATTGGCGTCGTATGCCTCTACTTTGGCCCCCAGTGCCCGACACTGCATTTCGCCAGATCGCACTGGCAGTATTGGGCACCCTCCCACAAACGCCGCACAAATATCGGTTCCGCCGCTTGCGGGTGCTAACCATACGTCAGGCTTCACGGCCCCATAGATCCACTCATATCCCTCCGGAGTTAGAGGCGAACCGGTTGACGCCACGGCCCGCAGCTGGCTCCAATCGCCAAATTTCTTAGGCTCAATTTGGGCTTTCATTGAATTATGGAGGAAGGCGGCACTCGTGCCAAAAATCGTAATGTCTTCTTTAGCAGCCCAGCGCCACAATGCATCCGGCCCCGGATAGGCGGGGTTACCGTCATACAAGGCAATGGTACTGCCAGCTAAAAGCCCGCTTACGACAACATTCCACATCATCCATCCCGTTGTGCTGTACCAAAAAAATCGATCTTGCGGAGTCAAATCCAGATGAAATGACCCGTTGACCAAATGGCTAAGCAGCATGCCTCCGTGACTGTGAACGATGGGTTTAGGCAACCCGGTGGTTCCTGATGAATATAAAATCCAGAGAGGATGGGCAAACGGAACCTCACGAAAGGCTAAAGGATGGGGATTTTGTACCGCCTGGCTCCATGACAACACGCCAGGGCCCATCCACCCTTCATCCGACCCTTGATAGGAGACGGCGATGGTGTGCTCCACCGAATTAAGGCTGTCTCGCAAACTTCGACTTTCCGAAGCCCTGTCATACCATCGCCCGTGATACGGATAGCCATCGACAACCAACAACACCTTAGGAGCGATTTGTTGAAAGCGGTCGACCACACTAGGCACTCCAAAGTCAGGTGAACACACTGACCACACTGCCCCTAAGCTTGCTACCGCAATAAAAGCCACTACGGTTTGTGGAATATTAGGAAGGTAAGCGGCCACCCGGTCTCCGGGACCAACCCCCCAGTTCTTGAGAGTTTGCGCTAACGCACCCGCCTCGGCCGATAATTCGCCCACGGTCATCGACCTTCGGGCCCCCGCTTCATTTGCCCATAATATAGCTTCCCGGTCAGGAGTGGCATACGGCCGTAGCAACGCAGCCGCATAATTTACCATACTGTCGTGAAACCACACGGCACCTGGCATCTGTCGACTTTCCAACACCGGAGCTGTGCCCCGCCCGGGCAACGCGAAATAACGCCAGATGGAATCCCAAAATTGCTCTAAAGAATCCGTTGACCACTGCCAGAGTTGCTCATAATTGTCGAAGACTCTGCCTTCCTGACCTAGCCAATCCATAAACCTTGTGATGTTAGCACGTTTGACTAGTTCGGGACTAGGCCTCCACAAGATATCCCCTTCACTCAATCCGCCCACTCTCCTCCACCCATCCAGGAATCCATCCCGGAGGTGCCTCGACCTCCATACGCAGCAATAAATTCCCCCATGACTTACCATGGGCATCCAAATTCAGAGAGCGCGATACCCCGCCCGACAAGGCTCTTTCCAAAACAAAATTCATCGCCGATATTCCTCTTAATGTATATCGGTGTATCGGACCCTTGACCTCACTGCCAAACAAAGCGTGCACCCGTTCTACAGTGACTTGGTCCAGAAGCCAATCTAAATCATCCGGCCGATAAGGCACCAAACCAATATTCGATGTGTCCCCTTTGTCCCCGGACCGAGCAAATGCCACCTCTCTAAGCATCACGCGACTCATCTTCAGCCTCCCTGTTCCCAAAATCCGCCTTGCGCTAACTCCAAATGCTTACCTCGACAGGTACTTGATCCCGAGGTATGCGACTACTGTATAAAGCCAGAAACGGTCGAATTTGGCTTCGCATGCCCCCGGCTCCCGATGGACCAAAATATTGCCATTCAACCTCGCGCGCAACGCGTTCTGCGACGGCTCTTTGTTGTGTATGAACCGCCATACGCACTCGGACTTCATAAGGCGGTTGCTCTAATGTCGGTGTCGCTCGCCCGTGGATGGCATTGACGCCAATCAAATCAAAACGTACCTCTTCACATGACGTTTTATAGAAGCGCTGGTAACGGGATTGCAACACCTCTTGACACAACAACGCCCGATCATAAGCCCCCGGACCCGCAAACGATACTTCGGATTCGGCAGTAAATCCTTGGTCAACGCCAATTAGCACTTTTAAAGTATCTGGTCGCATGGTGCCAGCACCACCACGAACCCTCACTTGGTCCCGATTCTCCGTCGCCTCCACAGTAACCTGACAAAAGTCCGCCACCACATCCGGGGTCAGATAGCGTGCAGGGTCATGAATTTCATACACCAATTGTGCTTTGACCGTATTAGGAGTGACCATACCGCCACTGTCTGGCAATTTGCCAATCACGGCTTCGCCATCCGGAAATACTTCTGCCCATGGCATTCCTAAGTGGTCTAGACCCGGAACCTTACGATAAGGCGGGTCCGCATAATTTCCGCCCGTGACATGCACACCGCACTCTAATAGGTGGCCCACGACAATTCCTTGGCCTAATCGACTCCAATCAGAAGGGGACCACCCAAACCACCACATGGCTGCTCCCAGAAACAACGAAGGATCCGCCAAACGGCCTCCCACCACGACATCGGCTCCACGTGATAAGGCATTGGCCACGCCATCTGCACCAATATAGGCATTGGCTGAGATCACCTTTCCCGTCATCGCACTGAGAGGACAATTGACTTCATCCAATACCGGATCTGTCTCTAATATCGTGTCTAGCACGTCGTCTCCCGTGATAGCGGCGATTTTCAAGCCATAACTTTTCCCCGCTTGGGCTAATTTGACTGCTGCTTGGGTTGGGTTGGCCGCGCCCATGTTGGTGATCAACTTCAAGCCACGTGCCGCATAAGGAAAAAATCGCTGGGAAAATTCATCTAACCGTAGATCGTAGCCCAACTGGGGATTCTCTCGTTTACGCACCTGTGCTAAAGCTAAAGTCCGTTCGGCAAGCGCGTCGAAACACAAAACCTGCAGATCACCGTTACACGCCAAATCCTCTGCCGGGTCCAGGTTATCGTCTGCATAGGCCGAACCCCATCCAACACGCAATAATCGCTCCCCCATCTCCGTCATCGCCCCTTCCATTGTGGCGCTCTTTTTTCACGAAAGGCTCGCGGGCCTTCTAGAGCATCCTCGCTCCGGTATACTGCCTCAAATAAATGGTCTGCCACATCCCAAGCGGCTGTGCGTCCCATTTCCGCGGCCATATAGATCATTTGACGGGTGGCGCGCACCGTGAGCGGCGCATTGTCGCGAATTCGTCTCGCCAAAGCCATGGTATTGGACAAGAGCACATCAGGAGTCACTACTCGATTAACGAATCCGATTTCATAGGCCCGTTGTGCGTCGATGGGGTCGCCGGTCAATGCCAATTCCATCCATACGCGCTGAGACATCATGGAATGGAGGGGGATGGACCACGGGGCTCCACGAGACCATTTTGCTTCAGGCATCGCAAATCGCGCATGATCTGCAGCCACTGCTAAATCGCACATCATGGCCAATAAAAACCCTCCGCCAAACGCAATTCCATTGACGGCAGCAATGATTGGCTTGTCTATCCAAAGATTTCTATTTAATATCGGCACAAATGTCCGCTCCGGTACCCCGATCTGATGCTCGGCCATTTCCTTGAGATCGCCACCAGCACAAAATACCTGTGAACCTGAAGCGGTCAGAATTCCCACTTGACACGCTGGGTCCGTATTAAACCGCTCCAAGGCGTCCCGTAACCCTCGTCGCATAGTGAGACTTAGAGCATTTCTATGCTCAGGATCATCCATCGTGATCACGGCGATTCCATCCTCGACGCCAAATCGCACTAGGCCTTCACTCATAACCCGACTTCCCCCAGACCATTGTTCGTTTTTCCGACCATAATTCTGTTTATGAATTATAAAGGGCTTTTGAAACTTTGACAATAGAGCAAAAATGTTTTTCTCGTGATGCCCCACTCTTCCTATGTGGAATTCTTTGGACGCGTGGTAACATAAAACCACGTTAAAAAGGAGAAGATGTTGATGAATCGTGACCGCGAGCAAAGGCAAGAACGGATACTGAATCTCTTGCACGAACGCAGGGAACCAATTCGGGGCGAAGACTTGGCATTAAAATTAGGGGTGACCCGTCAAGTGGTGGTGCATGAAATTGCATTGCTGCGTGCAGGGGGTCACCCTATCGTAGCAACTCCTCAAGGATACTATCTCGCGTCAACACCAAACAATGTCAAAACAACACTACTCTCGGTCCGCCACACACCGGAACAGACCCCCGCTGAATTGTATACATTAATCGATCACGGTCTTATTGTTCACAATGTCACTGTCGAACATCCCATATACGGCGAACTCACGGGCACTTTGCACCTGCGATCACGTCACGACGTCCAACAATTTTTAACCTTGGTCGCCGAAGCCAAAATATCCCTGCTGTCTGAACTTACCCAGGGCTACCATTTTCACACCGTAGAATTTGAGAACTATGACGATGTGGATCGAGCTATAGAGGAATTGCGTGCCAAACATATTGAGGTGTTGTCCTGATCTTTCCTAGCTCATAATTCCTTGACTTTTGGTGCATCGTTAGCAGTTCCTGTTCTAGTCTGGCCACGACTGATCCAAAAGCTAATCAATACCCATACCAGCCCCAGACGTATAGCCACATCCGCCGCGTTGAAGACATAGGGATAAGGCGCCACATGCCAATAATCCACCACACCACCAAATAGAATGCGGCTCACCGCATTGGCGATGGCGCCACCCAGCATCATGCCCAAAGGATACCGCAGACGCTGCCATCGCCAATACAATAGTCCTAAGACCGCTAATGCGATGAACACCCCAATCTCGGCTGTCCTCGGAACATCAGCACCCACTCCAAATGCCACTCCGTGATTAACAATAAGCGAAGCTGCAGGTTGGCGACGGTACCAAAAAGTCAAGCTAATGGCTACCCCAGCGGAAACCGCACTGAGCACTGCCGGCCCCATCCTCTTCACTACAGCTTCTTTCTTCTGGATCACTGGATCGCCTCGATTTCATTGCACATTGGTGTGATCGCTCTTATCTTGGGAATGATCTTAGGTCAGGCATCGCCGCCCTGTGTATGGCGGCTTTCATTATATCACCCCCATTTCTTTGCATGATAAGAGGACCAACAAAATATAAAGAGCTTAAACCGACCATGTCCACTTTTGTAGCCCATTACCTTCCGTTGTGCTTGTTTGCTTGCGATGATAGAAACCCCATTACTCAGATCTACAATTCCGTGTTTATTGTCGTAGGCCTTGCTAAACAATCATTCATCGTGTATATACAGTAGTATGTACTAAACTATAGGAAAGCAGGTCCCATTTATGGCACTTAACCCGAAATACGGCACCACGGTCCTCAAAGTTGAACCTTTCGGAGTCGAACCCGTGGCTAGCCGTGAACGTCATGGCCGCCCGCGAAGCCAGTTTACGCTTTGGCTTGGCAGCAATTTAACCATAGCTGATTACGCACTAGGGTTTTTCCCCATCTCCCTTGGTATGCCATGGGGGTGGACCGTAGCTGCTATTCTGGTAGGAAATCTTGTAGGGGCATGGGTCTTGGCTTTGTGCGCAGCTATGGGGCCATCTTATGGATTGCCTCAACTCATGATTAGTAAACGAATCTTTGGCCGCCGGGCTGGATATCTACCGGCGCTTTTGAATTATGTCAGCACCATAGGTTGGTTTTCTGTAAACAACATCCTTGGCTCCTTTGGCCTTCGAGTATTGTGGCCTCACCTTCCATTTTACCAAGCCGCATTGATCTTGGTATTTATTCAGGGCCTCATTGCAATATACGGTCACAATCTCATCCATGCCTATGAACGCATTATGTCCGTGGTGTTAGGCATCCTATTTTTGGTCGTGACGATTTCTCTTATCGGACGCCCTTCACTCGGTTCTTATCACCCGGCGGTTCATAACCCCTGGGTATTGTTCGCGATTATGGTAGCCGCAGCATTTTCCTACGTCGGTAGTTGGGGTCCTTATGCATCTGACTATAGCCGATATCTACCCTCACAAACATCTCGCCGCTCAATCATGGTTTGGAGTTTTCTCGGAGCATTTATTGCCTCGGCATGGCTCGAATTGGTCGGCGCGGCGGTGGCCGTGGTAGCCGGACCCGAGGCATCCAACCCCATCGCCGCCCTACATTCCGTAACGGGTGCCTTGGGAGGCATCTCCGTGATCGCGATAATACTGGGCGGCACTGCGGCGGACGCGCTTAACCTCTATTCCAACGCACTGTCCGCCGGAGCGCTTGATCTACGGCTGCCACGATGGAGTCTCGCCGCGCTGGCAAGCCTCATTGGGCTGGGACTCAGCCTTGCTGGTTCGGGATCCTTCGAGCAATATTACGACAACTTTTTGTTGCTGTTAGGCTATTGGATGACCCCTTGGATGGGCGTTATGTTTGCCGACTTTTACCTACGGCAAGTGCACTTTCGCACATTAGAAGCAACCCCCAAAGCATGGCGAGCCCTCGTCAGTTTCATAGTAGGCTTCATGGTATCTATTCCTTTCATGAGTTCCACATTATTCACGGGTCCGATTGCGCATAAGTTGGGGGGCGCAGATCTCACTTTTTACGTAGGATTTTTCGTCGCCATGACCCTATATTTGCTATGGTCGAGGCCAGGGATCGAAACCGCTGGTTCTGGAGCGAACCAGGGATCTCATCCCTAATTACGGAGAACAGATAAGGAGGGGGCGAGAAGTGGTGGTGAAACCACTTCTCGCCCCCCTCTAGAAAGGATCAGTCTTAATTTCAGTATCACCCGCGCTGTACCAGTTGTCGTATTCCGACAATTCGTATAATCTACAATATAACATTAATAATAAACTGCCATCAAAGATTAGAGTGAACTGCATAGAAAGGATAGGAAGCAATGCCAAATCGATGGCCACGCCTCTTGTGGCATTATGCAATTAATGAACAGCATTGGAACGTCACAGCGTATAATTTTCTTGAGCAAGCCCATAAGGCGCAAGCACGAGTTTTAATGACTCTTTCCCCGCATCATTCTCGAAACTTTGTCCACTGGGCCCGCTTGTTGCAAGTTTCTTGTGTCCCCTTGCGAGAAACCCCTTTTAGCCTATTATCGCAACACATATCGGAGCAATGGATAATTGCCCATGCCCTCGATTATCGAGAATTGTGGTGGATTCACGAAGGAATCTGGACCGATGACTGGAGAGAATTCACCAACCCGCCCACTGTGCTATTTTGTAGTTGCTGCGAGAGCGCTGGCAGCATCGATCCCCCATTGCCTCCGTGGGGTTATGACTATTATGTTAATGGGTCCCGACTCGCTGTACCACGGTAACCGCACCACGACCCCAAAGCATTGCACAACAACACTGCAACCAAGATAAAAAAGGCCCTGCCATGGCAGGGCCTTTTTTATCGTCACACGCTGTGAATGACATTCACCGCAACGGCCACTATCATCAAAATCACATAGATTCTCAGTGTCCACATTAGCGCCTTCAGTCCTGGGGAAAGAGGGCGAAGGCCAAGTCGATGAATTCGCTCTTGTGCCTCGTAGTGCTCTTGGAGCAATTGCTCTACGTCCAATGAATCCAGTTCGGCAGCCATGGGTGTCGCCTCCTATAAAGTAAAATGTGGGAATACCACGGTCAGTGCGTATACGATACCTGCCAAAGAAATAAACACACCCACCCCAATTCCAAAGACATTCAACCACCACGTGCTTTTGTGCGGACCCACCACTTCCCTATCATTGGCCAACAGCAGTAGAAACCCAATGGCCGGTGGCATCGTCAATACCGCGATCACGTTGACCACGATTACCACCATTTCCAATGGAAATCCCGGAATCAACACAATGGCTCCCGCAACAGCCGCCACCCCAATCAACACGGCGTAAAATCCTTTGGCTTCCACTACCGAGCGATTTAAGCTATGTGCTTGATGAGCCACTTCACCAAAGGCATAGGCCGATGACGTAGAAATTGCAACAGCAGCTACCAAGCCTGCGTCAAAAATGCCCAGTGCGAATAACGCTCCGCCAATATGGCCGATATAAGGTACCAAAGCCTGCGCAAACTGCGCTGCTCCAAACTGCCCTGCATTCATGTGATGAATATATAAGGGGGCCGTTACCACGATACAGCCCACTGCTGCCATAGTTGCCAGAGTGGCGCCAAACGCGGTGTCAATCCGTCCCCAACGGATATCTTTTTGCGCAAGCCCTTTGTCGGTCACCGCACCCTGCTGGAAAAACAGCATCCAAGGGGTAATGGTGGCTCCAATGTCTGCCAATATCATAATAATGGTGTTGGAATTCCATCCACCTGGCAATGGTGTCCAACTCCACATTGCATGACCAACCTGCCCCCATGATACCGGAGCTAAAAAAGCAACCACTACAAAGACTAGGTTGAAACTGGCTAGTGCCAATATCAGACGTTCCCATGACCAATACCGACGCAATACCACAGCGCTGCTGACAGCAAGCAATCCCAGTAACACGGCAATGGGCGCGGGAATGTGAAAAAATCCTGCGCCTGCCACAATTCCCACGAATTCCGTCACCAAGGTGAGGAAATTGGTGAACAGCAGGTCAATCATCGCAAAATTGCCCCAAAATCTGCCAAATCGCTGGTAAATAAGCTCAGCATGGCCGGCTTTGGAAGCGGCCCCTAGCCGCACTGTGATTTCTTGAGCAACAAACGCTAACATAAAAGTAAACACCACAAACGGGATGAAAAATCCAATCCCGAATTGTGATCCTGTAGCCGCGTACGACAACATGCTAGGAGCATCATTTTCTCCCAACATCACTAAAATTCCCGGGCCAATTAGCAGCCAAAACAGTCGGCCCCACCGTCGCCCGACTCGGGCCTCTACAACTCTTAGACGGTCTTTGGCCCGCGAGACATTTTCTCGATTAATTTGGGGTTCCCTTGACGCCATCAATTGTCACCTGCCCTGCCCTCCGTGTTAGCCTCGACTGCAATTGTTAGCCTGAGGCAATATCACCATACGAATAGGGGGCGTCGATGGTGCATAAACATAAAATTTATGACTCGGTCTAGGCTACCCATGAAAACTATTTGATGGGGATTAATGGGACACTCGCTTTTGACCACGCTTGGTTTTTTTGCCATGGTTGGAATCGTATTGGGCAAGTTTACGGTATAATGTCGATCGATGGATACCGAGCTTTTCGGCAGCCAGTGTGATATTTCCCGCACATTCTTCCAACACCTGACGAATCCATTCCTGTTGTTGGGTTTTCAATATTGTGCGAGACATTTTGGTCTCTGGGCGGGCCTGGCGGAAATGCATCGGCAAATCATCTATCCCAATGGTGTCGGTATGGAAGTGCAGCGTCATCACTTGTTCCGCCAAATTGCGTACTTCTCGCACATTGCCTGGCCAATCATAACATTGCAACGCCTTGATGGCTCCTGGGAGAATCTTGGGCAAAACCTGTCCCCGCTCTTGACATGTCTTTTGTAAAAAGTACAGGAACAACAATACGGCATCCCCCGAACGTTCGCGAAGTGCCGGTATACTGATGCGCATGACATTTAACCGATAAAACAGATCGGCACGAAAAGTTTTGTTTGCGACCAAGGTTTCTAAGTTTTGGTTGGTGGCCGCTATGACACGGACACTCACGGGAATACTGGTGCGTCCACCAATGCGGGTGATTTCCCCACTATCAAGTACTCGCAGTAAATAAGGCTGCATTGACAAAGGCATTTCGCCGATTTCATCAAGAAATATCGTACCACCATGGGCTTGTTCGAATTTCCCCGGATACCCATCTTTCGAAGCCCCCGTGAAAGCACCGCTTTCATAGCCAAACAATTCACTTCCGATGAGATCCATGGGAATCGCACCGCAATTAATCGCTACAAAGGGTCCTACGCCATTTAAACTGGAGGCATGGATGGCTTGCGCCAATACTTCCTTTCCAGTGCCAGTCTCCCCGGTAATTAAAACCGGGGCACTGGTGCCAGCTGCAATTCTAGCGCTTTCCACGGTCCTCAAAAACAGCGGAGACTTACCCACCAAATTGGCAAACGTATATTTCATGCCTTGACTTTTAACGGGGCGCGGCTTCATTTGAGCCCGTGTCGGCAACTGTACAGGCACCGCTTGGATGATGGAGCCAATGCGTTGACCATTGCGCAAACATTGCCGCACAATGAGTCGCCACCGTTCTTTGTCTCCTTCAATATCCCAGGTATATCCTGTTTCTTGTTCAATAACATTTGCAGGAATATAGCTCAACTTATTGTCGCTACTAATCCATCCCTTGCCAACTAAATCTGAGGAACAACGGATAACCTGCCCCCCACGATCAACAGCGATAAGTTCTGAGTGGGGCTGACGATTCAGTAGTTCCAAATAATCGCCGAAAATGGTAAAACGCTCAATTTCCAGTCGATCTCGCAATCGATCCTCAATCGCTCGCGCGGTAGCCTGTACCACAGCCAGGCTATGCGGGTGAAATGCTTCCCGCAATCCTGTCAAATCAATCACCCCAAGAACGCTCCGAGTTGCCGGGTCCACTATGGGAGCCGCGGCACAAGTCCACTCATGCACTGGCTCGCAATAATGTTCGGCTGCGAAAATGTGTACAGGGGCACTTAGGGCTAGAGCAGTGCCAATAGCGTTGGTGCCCGCATTTTTCTCCGACCAACCGGATCCGGGCACGAAGTTCATGTTTTCCGCTTTACTGCGAAGAAATCCTTCGCCGTCAATGGTCAAAATTATCCCGTTGTTGTCGCAAAAAACTACCAAGTGATCCGAATGACGCATAATGGAGGTAAGCTCGTGTATATAGGGCAACAATTCTGGGTAAAGAGGGTGGTTTTGGGCCAATTCTTCCACTTTTGTCTCGGGCAAGAGACGAGGGGCATTAGACACACTTGGTTGCAGCCCGTATTCCAGGCATCGCTGCCAAGAGTCACGAACTGCCGGTCTCGCCGTTACGTCGCCATTATGTTGGTCGATAAATCTCTCCCAGGTCATGCGCGATTCCCGTATCGATCGTCCAATATCATATCCACTCACAAGCATGTTTGACGCCATCATCCACCCTCCTATCCAGTTTTGCTTTAATGTCTCAGTCTAAACCCAGCAACTCCCCTCCGCCGCCGCGAGCCGGGCCTTCAGTAACATCAGTGGTATCTAAGATATCCGTTATTAACACGTCTGTAGCCAAAATCATCGAGGATACCGCGATCGCGTTATCCACGGCCGCATACACCACTTTAACCGGGTCCACGATCCCACGCTCCACAAGGTCTGTGAATTCACCCAATAGGGCGTCATATCCCATGTTTTCCGGCATTTCCCGAACCCTTGACACCACCTGCTCAGCATCTACGCCGCAATTTCGTGCAATGGTGGCTAATGGCTCCAACAGGGCGTTTTGAACTAAACCCGCACCGTCCGCTTCGTTGCCGTGCAACGATTCCAGCAAAGGCGCTAAACGACGGGATAATTGCGCCAACGTAGCGCCTCCTCCCGCTACGATCCCCTCCTGCCAAGCTGCTTTGGCAGCATGAAGGGCATCTTCCACCCGCTGCATCCGTTCTTTTTGATCGACTGAAGTAACCCCACCGACGTAAATTGCCGCCATGCCGCCAGATAACCGAGAAAGACGCTGTTGCAACTTTTCACGTTCAAATGGCTGTTCAGTAGCCTCGAGTTGACGGTTAATGGCGTAACGTCGCCCGGCTATGGTGTCAGGATCCCCTTGACCTCCAATCAATGTCGCCGAGTCATTGGTAATTTCTGCTCTTTCTATCCGGCCTAAAACGTCCATCGTAATTTTTTCCAGGGTCTGTCCAAGATCTTTGGCTTGAAACTGAGCTCCGGTAAATATTGCTATATCTTCTAGAGCCAGGGTGCGCCACGGCCCGAATTCCGGAGCCCGCACGATAACCAAAGGGATTCGTTGTTTGACTGCCAGCAGCTCTGCCATAGCTGATGACGCCACATCATCAGCTATGAGCAACATTGCCCCGTACCGATTAGACACTTGGCGATAAAGAGTGGCAATTGCTGTCACATCGGATTTGGCAATGAGCTGGTCCGTGACCAGAACGGCCACATCGGACAAATTTGCTCGCATCAATTGACGGTCCGTAACCATGTGATGAGATACATAGCCACGATCAATCTGCATTCCTTCTACAACGTCCACTTCCGATGTCAGAGTTGAACTAGGCTCCACTGCAATTAGTCCGTCCACTCCAACCCGCTCCAACGCGGTCATGACAAGGGATCCAGTGGCCATGTCGCCCCCCGCAATCGAGGCTACTTGTCGTAACGTCTCAAGACTAGTGGCAGGCCGAGCCAGCTCTTTTAACATGCTTAGAGTCTGGCGCCCCGCCAACTCCATTCCCCGGACTAAATCGACCGGATTGGCGCCTCCATTCAAAATAGCCAGTCCCCGCTGGATTAACGCATTCGCCAAAACGGTGGCGGTTGTGGTACCATCGCCCGCAATCTCGTTGGTTTGATGAGCCACCTCGCGAACCAATTGAGCACCCATGTTTTCAAACCGATCAACGAGTTCAATTTCGTTGGCAATGCTTACTCCGTCGCTTGATACAACGGGTCTTCCTAAAGGACGGTCAATCATCACGTTGCGCCCCTTGGGCCCTAAGGTCACTGCTACTGCGGCCGACAGCTGATCAACCCCATGTGCGAGGGCCTTGCGGGCTTGATCGTGAAATCGAAGCAATTTAGGCATAGCCTGCCTCCCTTTAAGCCAAATTAGAAAATCATGGAACCAAGACCGCACGACCCATGATTTCTCCCCTGTCCAAGGCATCCAGCACTTTACCTGCCTCGGCCAACGGATATCTCGTGGCAGAAATGGTAACGAGACCCTGGCGGTTCAGTTCCATCAATTCCACCAGTTCGTTATAGGTCCCCACCAGATTCCCCGCCACATTAATTTCTTGATTGACGAATGTCAGAGTCGGCACCTCCAACAGACCCCCATAGCCGACAACGGAATAAGTGCCGCCTTTGGCCAACATTGCCACCCCAGCTCCTGGCGTGTGGTGTTCCCCGACAAAGTCGATCACGATGTCCGCACCCCTACCTCCGGTTAAGGATCGTACTTGGGCAACGCCGCCGTCATTGCTAGCCAAAACACCCCGATGGGCGCCCAATGACTCAGCAAACTGTAAACGTGCCGACGCACTGTCCACAGCTATGATCGTCGCCGGTGTCAGAGCACGCAGGATTTGTACGGCAAAGTGTCCCAATCCACCAATACCAATGACCGCCACCACACTGCCCGGGGCGGTTAAAGGCGTCATTTTCTTAACCGCGTGATACGCGGTAATCCCCGCATCAGCAAAGGGAGCCAATGATATCGGATCGGTTCCTGACGCCAACTTCACCACCGATCTTACAGATGTCCGCATATACTCGGCGTATCCGCCATCGGTGCCATCAAGTCCCGGAAACCGTCCATTGACACAATGCATATCGTTGCCAGCACGACAGGCCGAGCAGAGCCCGCAGGTCATCAGAGGGTGGAGAATT
The DNA here is from genome assembly GCA_003023695.1 of Sulfobacillus benefaciens. Taxonomy (GTDB): domain Bacteria; phylum Bacillota; class Sulfobacillia; order Sulfobacillales; family Sulfobacillaceae; genus Sulfobacillus_C; species Sulfobacillus_C benefaciens_A. The sequence continues at coordinate 170,817 of PXYW01000007.1, forward strand.
ACTGGATCCCCTATAGTGAACTCCGTGACCCCGGAACCCACTTGATGAATATGCCCTGCATTTTCATGTCCGATAATGTACGGCAACCGTGGGTCACCCAGTGCATCCCGCCAAATTCCCTCTACAATGTGTAAATCCGTACGGCACACCCCGGCACCGGCAATTTTAATCAACACCTCCCCTGGGCCCAAAATCTCTGGATCGGGCACCTCTTCATAACGGACCGGTTCATGGTATGCATGAATTCGCACAGCTCTCATATTCCCTCATCTCCTTCTCTTTCCGCGGTATCATCAGGGACCAGCCTTTTATCCTCCATAACGAATCTGCAGCAGCCCTTGACACAAATCTCCGTTGAATTCACGATTCATCCGAGTCAAACGCAACTGGTGCCAATAACGGGAAAAGTCCCTATCTGCAATCGGCTTCCCCTCCAGGGTAATTAGGGCATAGTCGTCAGGGTTGGCAGAAATTCCGAGTGTTTTACGCATGGCTTGATACCTCTCCCATACTAAACTGGTCTCTGGATCGCCTAACGCAATTGTCACCTCGTGGACCGACAATTTGACCACCTCAGGCACGGCCCAAATCCGCAACATTATCGTAATAAGATCCGCTTGACGACCCATAAAGGCCTTCTTTTGGAAGTGAAGCCGCAGGCTCTCAAGATCTCCGTCAGCCTCCTCAGAGAAGATGTCACGAAATTTTTTCCCATCGGTTAGTCCGGCATTAAGCAAGTCGGATGACTGATGATCTTTAAGAGATATCTCTGCCTTAGCAACCCAATTCATCGATAATACCGCTTGGTTAGCGTCTTCCAACATCAAAAAGGCAAAGTTCGGAGAACACCAGTAGGTTGGCAAACGCAACACCACTTTCACCTGACTCCCATTCACGGTAATCGAATCAACAAATCCTAGTTCCGTCACGGGTTGATCCAATTCGGGATCCATGACTTGTTCTAGCACATGCCATATTTCTTGATACCGGGTTTCAGCCATACGGCACCTCCTATCCCGCTTGCTCTATCACGTGCGCTATGCTGTCCCCAGCTAATTGCCTCTTTGCTTTTTCAATGTCAATACCGTAAAGTCGCGCGGCATTTTCTCCTAAAATTTTCTTCTTGATGGATAACGTCAGTCTCTGTCCGCTCTCTTTTTGAATGTCCTCTGGCAGTTCAAAACTCATGAATTTCTCGACCAACCATTTGGGATGCCACAAAGCATAATCACTACCAAATAAAATGCGATCCTCCCCGAGCCAATAAAGCAACTCGCCCATGATTTCCGCGAAGTAGCGGGGCCGAGTATGAATGAAGGCATTAGCTACCGCGAGCCCGGCATAGACATTGGGTTCTTGCACTGCAATCCAGCAGAAATCATCGAGCCGCGGTAATCCAATGTGTTCAACGATGAAGTTCAATTCTGGAAATGCGCTAGCTGCATCATCGACATCGGCAACATCAAAAGCATCCCGATTCAAGGGTTTAATCGTTGGTCCTTTGTGGACGTGGATATTGCGTATCCCCAATTGCAAACATTTTGCAAGATATCTTTGCGCCCAAGGATCTGACAACTTGTATCCTTTGGAGTCCCCATGCCATTCTGCCGTGTACAATTTGACACCTTGTAAGCCAAATGTCTTGGCGCGATATTCTAGGAGGTCCAACCCACGTTCTCCATCCCGGGGATCGAAATAACCGTTGCCAATAAGCCGCCCAGGATATTTTTCCACCAGCCCAAAGTTTTTCTCAATGTTTCCAAACGGTTCTTTGTAGAAATCGGTGAGTCCCACAGGTTGAAAGATGGCCATATCCACATAGCCTCGACCAAACAAATCGTGGAGCATGGTATCTTCATCATATTTGGTAAACTTGTCATGCGGCCATAGCCATTCTTCTGGACTCAAATTACGGTGGTAATCATAAAAGCAATCGATGAACTCGGCCCCATGTCGGTTGCGCTGGTTGGCTGCGCTGCCATCCCAAAACGCGATGTGCCCATCAATTATAAAAATCTCGTCTCCATCAGCGGTTTTAAACATTGCACTCCCATCCCTTCTTTTCCTGTCTGTCACTAAACCCTTGCAACGACTCAATTGAAAAACCTACAGGAGGGACTTACCCTCTGCCCAATTATTGAAGCGGATTTCGTGCCAGAATAACTTGACCGGGAAACCGAGACCGAGAGGTTGTCAATGCCAGCCCAAGGGATTTGGCACCGCATAACTATGTTGCACGATCATGATGGTGTCGCATTTTGCAACATTATTCACATCTTTCATTTTACACCAAATATTGGCACCTATGTAGTCCTGTATTACCATGGTTGTACCCTAATCCTCTTGTTCCATGCGCATGAACCCCGCGGTGTCGCAAACCTCGACAGTTCATGGTTTTTGCAACAACAGATACTACAGTTCAATCTCGGAGAATGCCCTTATCTACTGAAAGTGAGAGCATTTTGTTCCATCCAAGATTTTGGCACTAAGTTTGCTTCTATTCTTATGTGAGAGTATTTCGTATCTCTCAAATAACTTCAGCCGACCTTTGGATCACATTTAAGGGGGTTTAACATGGCCACATCATTATCCAAGATTACGGCACAACGAGGGGTTAGCCTGGCCGAAGCCACGCGTCGAATTTCTGACTTAGGCTGGCTGCCCACCTACGCCCAGCAATCAATGAAGTATCCCACAGACTACAAATTCTCCAAGGCTCCCAAAGATCCAATGAAGCAAGTTTTGCGCTCCTATTTTCCTATGCAGGAAGAAAAAGACAACCGTGTTTATGGTGCGCTTGATGCCGGACTGCGGGGCAATATGTTCCGTGATGTAGAGCCCCGATGGATTGAGTGGATGAAACTGTTTCTGGCGATTATTCCCTTCCCCGAAATCTCGGCCGCACGGTCCATGGCGATTGAGGCCAACGTCGTACCCGGACACGATCTCCGTACTGGCTATACTCTTCAGATGATAGACGAAATGCGGCACTCGACGATTCAGATGAATTTAAAGAAGTGGTATATGGAGAACTACATTGACCCGGCGGGGTTTGACATTACCGAAAAAGCATTCGGAAAATGTTATGCCACTACTATCGGCCGCCAATTTGCTGAAGGATTCATTACGGGAGACGCCATTACCGCGACTAATATTTACTTGCAAGTAGTGGCAGAAACCGCTTTTACCAACACATTATTTGTTGCCATGCCGTCAGAAGCGGCACGAAATGGTGACTACGCGCTTCCTACCGTCTTTTTATCGGTGCAATCCGATGAATCTCGCCACATCGGCAATGGCCATTCCACTTTGATGTCAGTACTCGCCGACCCGGATAATCACCAACTGTTGGAACGCGACATACGCTACGCCTTTTGGCAAAACCACGCGATTGTCGATGCCGCCATTGGCACCATTATCGAATATGGCACCAAAGATCGCAGCAAAGATCGCGAATCTTACGCCGAACTTTGGCAACGGTGGATATTTGACGACTATTATCGCAGCTATCTGTTGCCTTTAGAAAAATACGGACTGAAAATTCATCACGACGACGTTCAAGCAGCGTGGGACCGTATCATCAAAAAAGATTACGTCCACTACACAGCTCAATTCTTTTCAGCCGGATGGCCGGTAAACTTTTGGCGTATCGACCCCCTCGACGAACGAGATTTCGAGTGGTTCGAGTACAAATATCCCGGATGGTACAACAAGTTCGGGGCATGGTGGGAGAATTATCGAAAATTTTCCACCCCCGGCACTCCTGTCGTGTTTGCTGACACTGGATATGTATATCCTCATCGGTGCTGGAGTTGCCTTGTTCCCTGTCTGATTCGCGAAGATATGGTGGTGGACGAAGTCGATGGGCAACTTTACACCTATTGCTCCGAACAATGCCGATGGACTCATAAGGTAGCCTTTGCCAGCGAATATGAAGGCCGTCCCACGCCAGCCATGGGTCGATTCAGCGGTCGCCGGCAATGGGAAGAAGTTTATCATGGGTGGGATTTAGCAGACATTATTCAAGATCTGGGTTTTGTACGTTCTGATGGGAAGACTCTAGTACCTCAACCCCATTTGCACTTCGACGATAGGAAGATGTGGACGCTAGACCACGTCCGAGGCTACGAACTGCGCAGCCCCTTGCTGGACTTAAGAGCGATGACGCCTGAGGCTCGTCAGGCTCATATTGCTGAATACCAGAAGGGTTTTACCGTACACCGCATCTAATGCTAGGGCAACCCGGGGGTGCTACCGAAGCCTCTAGGTTGCCTGCCAATACACCTAAGGGGGATGCACCCATGCACTATTCGGTGCGGTTAGAACCGATTGGCATTGAGATGGATGTAGAAGAAGGCGAAACCGTGTTGCAAGCCGCTTTCCGCCAAGGAATTATGCTCATGCACGGATGCAAAGAAGGTCAATGCGCGAGCTGCAAATCCATTTTACTTAGTGGCGATATTGACTTGTTGCGGTATTCCACTTTCGCTCTTCCCGAATTCGAACGGGACCAGGAGTATGTCCTATTATGCCGGACCCTGGCCTACAGCGACTTAACGGTAGAATTGTTGAATTACGACGAAGACATTCTCAAATTAGCCATTCCCGTGAAAAGCTATGCCGCACAGGTATCGCGGATAGAGTCGCTCACCCACGATATTAGGCTATTGCAGCTGCAATGGAACCAGCCCACCCCCTTCAAATTTTGGGCTGGCCAGTATGTTGACCTCACTATTGATGCGCAGCGAGTGACCCGGTCGTTCTCAATGGCCAATACCCCTGGGCGCTCAGAGTTGATGGAATTTCTGATCAAGGTCTATCCCGGCGGTGCGTTTTCCACAGTGCTGAACACTAGCTTAAAAGTTGGGGACAACATTACCGTCACAGGGCCGTACGGGGTCTGTTGTCTGCGGGAGAACGGCGATCAACCCATAATACTGGTGGGTGGCGGTTCAGGAATGGCGCCGCTGTGGTCCATCTTAAACACCCTGGCGGAAAACCAGATTAACCGACCCATCACCTTTTACTATGGTGTACGTACCGTGCATGATCTGTTCTATTTGGATAAAATCGCGACATTGAGCGCTCAACTTCCCCATTTTCAATTTATTCCTGCGCTATCAGAACCGTCAATTCAGGATAATTGGGATGGAGAGACGGGGTATATCCATGATGTAGTCGCCAAAACCTTACCGCGTTTCGCTTCAGACTCCCTTGCTGACGCGTACGTTTGTGGCCCTCC